>DATLGJ010000041.1:0-25445 GCA_035540555.1 Candidatus Limnocylindrales bacterium
CGCCAACCCCCGAGCCCGAGCAGACCCCGGCGACTTTCCACTTCAGCGGGCTGCTCGCTCCAGTCGCCAACCAACCGTCAATCAACTCGGTCAAGGCCGGCTCAGCCGTGGTCCTCCATTTCACCCTCGGCGGGTACCACGGCTTGGACGTGCTTGCCGAGGGGTATCCCGCCTCGGCCCGCCGTGCGTGCGCCAGCGACACGAGCGAGGCAAACGAGATCGCAGCCTCGGCCGGCCGAAGCGGACTCAGTTACGACGCCAACAGCGACATATACACATTTGTCTGGAAAACCGACCGGGCGTGGGCGGGCTCGTGCCGGCAGCTGACCCTCCGGCTGACCGATGGCACGACCGCCCGCGCCGACTTCGCCTTTCGCTAGATGACCGTCGCCGCCGTTGCCCTGCATCCGGCTGTCGAGGAGCGGCTGTCGCGCCTGGCCCCAGATCAGCGCGCGGCAGCCACCTCGCCGCCCGGCCCGGTGTTGTGCGTCGCACCCGCCGGCTCGGGCAAGACGACGACGCTGGTCGCCAGGGTGTGCTGGTTGGTTGCGACCGGTGCGGATCCATCGGCGATCACGGCCGTGACCTTCAACAAGCGGGCCGCCGACGAGCTCGGCGATCGCCTCAGGACAGCGCTCGAGCCGCTCGGCGAGAAAAGCGCGGCGCCGCGGGTCAAGACGTTCCACGCGCTCGGCCGCGAGATCCTGGCTGAAGCCGGAGTGCCGGTCCGCAACCTCGTAGATCGCTCACAGGTACTGCGCCGACTCAACCGGGACCAGGCACTGCCACCGTCGATGCTCCGTCGGCTCGACGATGCGTTCTCGCGGCTGAAGCTGGATCTTGGCGCTGATGCCGGGTCAGCGCTGGCGCACGCCGGGACGACTCCAGGCCTCGACACCCAGGCCGTGGCCGCATTCGTGGAGTACGAGCGCTGGCTTGCCGACAACGACGCGCTCGACTTTGACGACCTCGTCCGGCGTGCCCTTGCGGTGCTGAGGGAGCAGCCAGCGACCTTGGCCGCATGGCGCCGGCGCTGCGCTTCCCTGCTGGTGGACGAGGTGCAGGACGTGGATCGCAGCCAGCTCGAGCTGGCGGTCCTGCTGGCCGGCGACCAGCGCAACGTCTTCCTCGTTGGCGACGACGACCAGACCATCTATGCCTGGCGCCTGGCTGACGTGCGGCGGGTCCTTGACCTGGCCGCCTCTCTGCCGGGCCTGCGCCGGGTCGACCTGGTCACCAACTACCGCTGCCCGCGGCAGGTGGTCGATCGGGCGGTGCGACTCATCGAGCGCAACGCCGAGCGCTTCGCCAAGACCATCCAGGCCGGCCCGCTGGCCGACGGCGAGCTGTTCCTGCTGCCCGACTCGGGCGACGAGCTGTCACGGGCGCGGCGCCTGCTGGCCGAGTGGTACCTGCGTGACGGCGACACCGGCACATACGCGGTCCTGGCCCGGACCAATGCCGAGCTCGCGCCCTTCGCGGCGCTCGCCCTGGAGGTTGGCATTTCCTACCGCGCCGCGGACGACGGCCTGCTCCTCGACGAGCCAAGTCTGGATGACCTGCTCGCAGAGCTGCCCAACGACGTGCGCCCCTCCGTGGCGTTGGCCCGATCGGGCAGGCGCAGCCGGCTGGCTCCCTCGCTGATCGGCTGGTCGCTGCCCTACTCCACCGCCGCCGACCTGCGCCTGGCCGTCGGCGAGACGCGCGCCCGCCGGGCCGAGCTGCGCCGTGACGACGCCCAACTGGTCCTTGCGACTGCCCACGGCACCAAGGGCCTCGAGTTCGACCACGTTGCAGTCATCGGCATGGACGACAACGTCTTCCCGTCGCGACGCACGATCGAGGAGCACGAGGATCCCGTCCGCGCGCTGGAAGAAGAACGCCGCCTCGCCTACGTCGCCTGGACTCGGGCCCGCCGCTCGCTGGTGCTGGTCTACGACCCAGCGGCGCCATCGCTATTCCTGCGCGAGGCGTTCAGCGTGGCGGAGCTACGGGCAGCCCCCTGAAGTCGCCGCGATGCCGACAGGCGCCGATCGATCCTATCGACTCGCCTGGGGGCCACTTGGCGCGTGCGTGCAGCTGACCCGCGCGTCGCGGGCTACTCGCCGCCTCCAGGGAAGAACAGCTCCAATCCGACCACACCTGCGCCGATCAGCAGCACGGCAATGCCGGCCCAGGGCAGGACCATCCGCAATACCTTGCCCTCCGAGCCGATGATGCCGGCAGTGCCAGTACCCAGCACCACGTTGGCCGGCGAGACGGAGTTGCCCACCGCACCGCCGGCGTTCTGCCCGGCGACGATGGTCGATTGCTGGAGGTCCAGCGCACCGGCCGCCTGCTCCTGCAGCGGCACGAACAGGATGTTCGAGGCGGTGTTGGACGACGTCATGAACGAGCCGATCATCCCGATCATTGGCGCGAGCAGGGCGAACACCAACGGCGGTGCGACCTCCGAGATGCCCAATGCGAGCACGTCGGTCTGGCCGCTGTCGGCCATGATGGTGCTCATCACCAGAAAGGAGGCCACCGCGACGGACGCGGGCACCCCGTCGCCGATGACGCCTTGGACGATCGGGGTCGGTTCCGCCCGCTCCGCCCAGCTGCGGTAGGCGCCGCGCCAGCGGTAGATCAGCCAGGCGATCCCGGCCGATATCAGCAGGAACGTACCCGGATGCGTCAGCGGCGCGAACGGCGAGTACGGCTGCTCCGCCTCGACCTGCTGGCCGAAGCCCGCCTCCACGGCCGGGAATGACGGTCCCACCTCGAGCTGCTCGAGGAAGGCCTCCACCGGCGCGGGCAGGATCACCGCGATCGTCAGCACCGTCAGGACGGCGTACGGCATCAGCGCCATGGGCAGGCCCATCACCGGCTCGGGGGCCTGCTCCTCGGCGAAGCGATCCTCGTCGAGGACCTGGGGGTCGGCCTCCTCGTGCGGGTCCCGGTATCGGCTCCAACGCGATAGCGGGTAGAGCGCCACCAGCGCCACGGTTCCGGCGACGAAGGCGGACAGCACGGGGTTGACGAAGACCAGCCCAAGCTGGACGCCGCCATGGATCGCGCTGATCAGCAGCACCATCGGCAGGCCGTGCGCGACACTGGTCATGCGGCCGAACAGCCAGCAGATGGCCAGTCCGGCCAGCAGGTTGGGGATCCACAGCAACAGCCCCGTCTGGACCATTGTGGCCAGCTCGTTCTCCAGCGTAGCCACCCGCTCAGTGGCCAGCCACGCCACGGCCAGCGTCCCGAACAGGTTCGCCCAGGCATGCCCGATGAGCGGGATGACGACCGCGTAGAGCGGCCGCACGCCCAGCCCGATGAGCAGTGGCGCAACCACCGCGATCGGGACGCCGAAGCCGGTGATGCCCTGCAGGAATGACGCGAACACCCAGCCAAAGGCCAGCACCAGGAACAGCTGGTTGCGACTGAACTGCTCGATCCCTGCGTGCAACGCCTCGAACGCACCGGCGCGGTCCACCACCCGGTAGAGCAGCAGCGCCGGCCAGATGACATACAGGATGAAGATCGCGTCCCAGATGCCCTTGCCGGACGCGACCGCGAGGACCTCCAGCGGCGCTTCGAAGGCGAGCAGCGCGATGCCGGCCGCTACGAACAGGCCGATCGGGCCCGCCTCGGGCGCCTTCCAGTGCAGGCCGGCCAACAGCACCAGCAGCAGCACGAGCGGCACCAGCGCGAGGCCCCACTGGAGCGGCTCGACCGGCAGCTCGTTCACGGAGTCACGCAGTCACAGGGGTCACGTGGTCGCCAACGCGGCCCGGGCGAGAGGAAACCGCCTGTCAGTATCCGGCCGCGGCGCCGTCGCCCCGTGGGTCTGCTCCGCCCTCGAGGAAGCCCGACTCCGGATCGAGCCGGATGGCCGCAGCATGGCCCATGTTGTCGTCCCAATTGGCCAGCACCTTGACCGGCTGTCCGCGCCGCTCGAGCTCGCGCAGGACCTCGTCCGCGACGCGACCCTCGAGCGAGAGGTCGCGCGACTCCACGCCCCAGGTGCGGCCCATCAGCCAGCGGGGGGCCTCGATCGCCTGCTGGACGTCGTAGCCGAAGTCAAGCACGCGGGTCAGCAGTGCGGCATGTGTCTGCGGCTGGCCCTCGCCGCCCATCGACCCGAACGCCATCCGGGGCTCATCGCCGTCGAGCAGCATCGCCGGGATGATCGTGTGGAAGGTCCGCTTGCCCGGCTCGAGCCTGTTGGGGTGGTCATCGTCGAGGGAGAAGAACGAGCCTCGGTTCTGCGGGATGATGCCCGTCTCGCCAGCCACGATGCCCGCACCGAAGTCGTGATAAACGGACTGGATGGCGGATACGACCAGGCCGTCCGCGTCGACCGCGCAGAAGTAGACCGTGTCGCCGTCGGGCGACCTGCGGCGGGCGCCCCGGCCTGCGCCGGCTCCCGCCTCCTCGCGACGCCGCTCGGAGTCCCACTCGATGCCCGGCTCCACCTCGGTCATCTCGAGGGCTGTGTCGGCCTTGATCAGGTCGCGCCGCTCCCTTGCATAGTCCTTGCTGATGAGCTTGTCGAGGGGGATGTCGACGAAGCGCGGGTCGGTCAGCCATGCGTCGCGGTCGGCGAAGGCGACCTTCACCGCTTCGGCCATGTGGTGGAAGTAGTCGGCCGAGCCGTCGCCCCAGCTGACGAGGTCCCAGTCCTCGATCAGGTTGAGCACCTGCAGGGCGGCGAACCCCTGGGTAGCCGGCGGGAACTCGAGCACCCGGTGGTCGCGGTAGGTGGTCTCGATCGGTTCGACCCACTCGGCGCGGTACGCGGCCAGGTCCTCGGTCCGCAGCGGCGAGCCCTTGCTCTCGAGCGCACCACAGAGCTCCTCGGCCAGGCCACCGTCGTAGAACCCCGCTCGGGCGCCATCTCGGGCAATGACGTCGAGCGACCGGGCGAGGCCGTCCTGGATAAGACGCTCCCCTTCCCTGCGGGCGTGGCCCTGGTGCAGGAAGATGCCGGCCGCGTCGTCGTCCTGCTTCAACACGGGCACGTCCTTGGTGAGCCAGTCGGCCAGCGAACGGCTGACGGGCACGCCCTGGCTGGCGTAGCGGATCGCATCATCGAACAGCTCGCGCCACGACAGCCGGCCGTATGCCTCGTGCGCCTCGCGCCAGCCGTCGACCGCCCCCGGCACTGTCAGGGCAGCGAGACCACCACGCGAAGGGATCTCGCCGTCCTCGGCGCGGCCGCTGTACCAGCTGCGGGTGGCCATTGCGGCCGCCGGCCCGCTGGCATCCAGTGCCCGTACCTTCTTGTCGCGCGGGTCATGGATGAGCCAGAAACCGTCACCGCCCAGACCGGCCATGTGCGGGTAGGCGACGCACAGCACCGCGTTGGCCGCGATCAGCGCGTCCACCGCGCTGCCCCCGTTCTGGAGCATGCGCAGTCCGCTCGCCGTGGCCAGGTAGTGGGAGGTGGAGACCATCGCCAGCGGCGCGCGGGTGGGCGGCCGGCCGGTGCGGGGTCCGTTGGGGCTGCTCATCGATCGTCCTCCTGGGAGGAGCTGTGCTCCTCCTGTTCCTGTACGCGTTGTCGGTGCGGCTCGCGGCCGGCCGAGCCGGCACCCCGGCCGATCGGGCCGGCAGAGTGGGGAGCGTCGGTCGTGACCTCGCCTGCACCGTCGCTTTCTGCGTCCGCGGCGTCATCAGCCACGGCGTCGTCGTTGGCCGGGTCGCCCTCGTCGGCCTGGTCGCCTTCGTGCCCGTCGGCTCCGTCGGCCTCCTCATCGCCGTCGTCATCGGAGACAAGGAAACGGCCCAGGGGCGGCAGTATCCCGGCCGCCACGATCAGCACCAGTCCGGCGTACCACAGCAGCTCCTGGTCCTCCATCGTGCCGAAGCTGACCAACGGCAGGGCGGCCAGGAAGAGCAGGAAGGAGACGGCCTGGAGAGTGGTGGTGTTGAGCATGTTCGTCATGTCAGAAGCCGAACTCCATGTTCATGAGCAGCAGGGTCAGCGCGCCGACGAGGATCGCCGCGGCGCCGGCGTAGGGCAGCGTGAAGCGCAGCACGTCACCCTCCTTGCCGACGATGCCGGCCGTGCCCGTCCCCAGAACCACGTTGGCCGGAGCGATGGCGTTGCCGATCGCACCGCCCGTGCTCTGGGCACCGATGATCGTTGCCTCCTGGATCCCCAGCGCGCCTGCGGCTTCCTGCTGCAGCGGGGCAAAGAGGATGTTCGAGGCGGTGTTGCTGGACGTCATGAAGGCGCCGACGATGCCGATGAAGTTGGCAATGAAGGCATAGACGGGCGCTGGCGCGACCTCGGAGATGCCTACAGCCAAAACGTCCGTCTGGCCTGAGTCGCTCATCAAATTGCTCATGACCAGGAAGGCCAGCACGGCGACCGACGCCGGCAGCGCGTTCTCGAGCACGCCGCGCAGGATTCCGCCGAGCCCGGCGCGGGTTCCCTCATGGCGCCGCGCCCAGGCCTGGTAGTAGCCGCGCGCCCGGTATAGCAGGAACGCGGCGATCGCGGCCAGCAGCAGGGGTGTGCCCGGATGGGCGAGCGGTGCGAATGGCGAGAAGGGCTCCTCCGCCTCGGCCTGGAGGCCATAGCCCGTCTCGACGGCCGGGAACGAAGGACCGATCTCGAACTGGCCGAGGAAGTCCTCTACCGCCGGTGGCACGAAGATGGCGATGGTCAGCACGGTCAGCACGGCGTACGGCATCAGGGCCATGCCCAGGCCCATGACCGGCTCCGGGCCCTCGTCCTTGCGTGGTTCCTGGCTCTCCATCACGTGGCGATGCTCGATGTGCTCCGTGCGCTCGCCATAGCGGCTCCAGCGCGAGAGCGGGTACAGGGCCACGAGCGCCACCGCGGAGGCGATGAAGGCCGAGATGACCGGGTTGATCAGCACCAGGCCGGCCTGCACGCCGCCGTGGATGGCGACGATGATCACGAGCATCGGCAGGGCATGGATGACCGCCTTCATTCGCCCGAACAGCCAGGCGATGACCACGCCCGACAGCGCGTTCGGGATGATCAGCATCAGCGCCGTCTGGAAGGCCGTCTCGGTCGGGTTCTCCAGGTTGACGACCTGCATCGTGGCCAGCCAGCCGACGGCCAGCGTGCCGAACATGTTTGCCCAGACATGGCCGATCAGGGGAATGACGACCGCGTAGATGGGTTTTACGCCCAGGCCGATTAGCAGCGGCGCGACGACCGCGATCGGGACGCCGAAGCCGGCGATGCCCTGCAGGAAGGATGCGAACACCCAGCCGAAGGCCAGGACGAGGAACAGGTCGCTCTTGGAGAAGCGGCTGATGCCTACCCGCAGCGCCTCGAAGGCACCGGCCTGGTCGGCGACCTTGTAGAGCAGCAGCGCCGGCCAGATGACAAAGAGGATGAAGATGGCGTCCCAGACACCCTTGCCGGTCGCCACTGCCAGCATCTCGAGCGGGGCCTGGAACAGCACCAGCGCGATGATGCCGGCCAGGAACATGCCGACCGGCCCGGCCTCCGGCGCTTTCCAGCGCAGGCCAGCCAGCAGCACCAGCAGGACGATGATGGGCAGCAGTGCCGCCGACCAGTGCAGGATGTCGACGGGCAGCTCTTCGGGCAATTCGCGCTCCACTCGGAACGGACTCTGGGCGTGTCCGCTGCGGTGAGCGTGCTACGCAAGTACTAGTACGCGCCCAACTCGTGACCTGCGGAGGGTGTCAGCGGCGTGTCAGCGGACGGGCAGGGGGCGATGCTGCGGGCCGGCATGGGCGGCGTGCCGTCACCGGTAGCGGCGCAGGTCCACCGAGTAGTCCACCACCGCACGCATGTGGGCGAGCGCCTCGCCCCAGCCCTCGAGGCACTCCGCGTAGGCTTCCAGGACACCGGGCACGGTCAGGTCGAACGGGCCGTCCTCGAGTGTGACCAGGCTGCCGTAGCCGCGCGGCTCGATGCGCACCAGCACCTCGGTCAGCCAGCCGTCGTTGGGCAGCCACGGCCAGCGGAAGCGGACGCGGCTGTACGGCTCGGCCTCGAGCATCTCCCACCATACGCGCTGGTCAGGGAACACCAGCATGCTGCGCGTGCCGGGCGTGAGCGACCCCTCGACCGAATCCGGAAACCACTCCGACAGGGCCTCGGGCGACGTCCAGGCTCGATAGACCCGATACGGTGGGGCATCGACCCGCTTGCGCATGTGGACCGTCCGGACCGGGTCGGGGATGGCGACGTGCGCCTCGGTCAGACCGCCGGCGGCCGGCTCGCTGCGTGTCGGGCTCATAGTCCTAGGTCCTCGCGTACGGTTTTCAGTCCTTCGATCACGTTCTCGACGTGCTGGTCAAATGGCACGCCCAGCTCGTCGGCGCCCTTGGTCAGCTGATCGCGCGGCACCTGCCGGGCGAACCCCTTGTCCTTCATCTTCTTGGTCACCGCGCGGACGTCCACCTCGTCCAGGCTGCGGTTCGGTCGAACCAGCGCGACGGCAACGACGAAGCCGCTCATCTCGTCGCAGGCATAGACGGTGCGTGCCAGCGAGCTCGTACGCGGCATGCCGGTGTGGTCGCCGTGGCCGAGCACCGCTTCGACCACGTTCTCGGGGTATCCCAGCCGGCGCAGCTCCTCGGCCCCGCGGATGGGATGGGTCTCCAGGTAGCGCTCGTAGTCGAAGTCGTGCAGCAGGCCGGCCGCACGCCATGCCTCGAGCTCCGGCTCGGCCACGCCGAAGTGATGCTGGCCGTACCAGGCGACTGCGCCCTCGACGGCCCGCCCGTGCTTGCGCAGGGCATCCGACTGCGTCCACTCGCAGAGCAGGGCCCACGACTGTTCGCGGGTCGGGAACTGGAGGGGGTCGGCGGTCATCGATGCGGGATCCCGGCGCCGCCGCTCAGGCCTGTCCGGTCTGCGGCGGGAAAGGCGGCTTGGGCGGCTCCTGCCCCGGCTGCTGCCCGGCGGGTGGTGCCGTGCGCTGCTCGACGACCAGCGGCAGCCGCTTGCGCTCCGAGCCGTCTACGAGGATGCGGATCGAATAGTCGCCCGGCGCGGGGAAGGCAAGGTTCCACATGTCGAGGCTGAAGGTGAGCACGGTGTCGCGCCCGTCGGTGGCGCCGCCCGCGACGATCTTGGCCGTGGCGTTGGACAGCCGCTTGCCGTCAGGCGTGAGCAGGACGAACTGGAGCTCGTGCTCCGTCCCGAGCTCGGGCGTAGTGACCAGCAGCCCACAGACGAGGGCCAGGTGCGGGTGCCTCAGCGGGAATTGCGGTCCACCGAGCCTCGAAACGCCGCCGCCGATGACGGCGAACTTGTGACCCGGCCTTGCGTCCGCGGCGTCGGCGAGAAATGCGTACTCGATGTCCGGCACGCACACAGTTTATGCCGCTCGCCGGATGGACCCCACGCGGCGGGTCCCCGAAAAGTGATGCGTCATGACAACAGGTACTTGACTGACTGGTCCTTTAGTACCACCATGCCCGGACGCTGCGCGCCCAGAACGCAGCGAGAGGGAGGGAGCGATCATGCATCGCTTGTTCATAGTTTCCGTCGGCGGCATCGACGACCGGGTCCAGGGGCGTTGAGCGATGGCCCTACCCGATACCGCTAGAACGCACCGAGGCGAGGAGCGATCAGGTCTGGAAGGAGCACCGGAATCCAGCTGGAAGCATCAGGCCTTCCAAGCGCTCAAGCGATGGGCGTGGCTGCCACTCGGCGTCGCCTTGCTGATTGGCGCCACCGTCGCACCGGCCATGGCGGCCAAGCCGGGCTACACCTGCCCGGCGGAAGCGTCTGGCTTCATGCGCGTTGACCGGGCTGGCTGGTGGCAGGAGTCGGTCGCCGGCTTCGGCCGAGCGGGAGTGACGGTCTACGATTCGTCCGGCAACTTCACGGCCGCGTTCAACTCGCTCGCCGCGAGCCACGGCTTTGCCAGTGGCCAGGCCCTGTACGAATTCATCATCGGTGCGCAATGGGACATGATCGACCTGAACCGGAACGATCACGTCTGCATGAAGGCCCGGCCGATCAACCGCGCCAACCCCGGCTACTTCTACACCGGCCTGGACGACCGCGCGTCCGTGCCGTGACCTGAGCGGCGGTACTACTCCTCTAGGCGGCGCCGGGGTTCACCAAGAGCCCCGGCGTCTCTTTGCGCCCGCAGCCGGGCCTTAGCGCGGGGCGGTGACGACCTTCTTGGTGGCCTGCGCCGCACGGCCGGGGCCACTGCGCCCGTTGCCACCTCGCCCGTTGCCGCTCTCTGCCCGCCCGGCGGCCTGGGCGAACGAGACGTCGCTCAACGGCACCAGCGGCTCGCCGCGCAGCACCCGGGCCAGGTACTCGCCGGTGGCAGAGCCGCGCGACGCGGCCGCGGCCACCTGCTCGGGAGTGCCCGCAACGACCAGCTTTCCTCCCCGCTCGCCACCCTCCGGTCCCAGGTCGACGATCCAGTCGGCGGTCTTGATCACGTCGAGGTTGTGCTCGATGACGATGACCGTGTTGCCCGCGTCGACCAGCCGGTGCAACACGTGGAGGAGCTTCTCGACATCGGCGAAGTGCAGACCGGTCGTCGGCTCATCGAGCAGGTAGACGGTCTTGCCGGTGGCGCGCTTGGACAGCTCGGTCGCCAGCTTGACCCGCTGCGCCTCGCCACCCGAAAGCGTCGTCGCCGGCTGCCCGAGCCGCATGTAGCCGAGCCCCACGTCGACCAGGGTGCCCAGCTTGTTGCGGATCTGCGGCACGGCGTAGAAGAACTCATGTGCCTCCTCGATCGTCATCTCGAGCACGTCGGCGATCGACCGACCCTTGTAGTGGATCTCGAGCGCCTCCCGGTTGTAGCGCTTGCCGCCACACACCTCGCAGGGCACGTAGACGTCGGGCAGGAACTGCATCTCGATCTTGATGATCCCGTCGCCCTTGCAGTTCTCGCACCGACCGCCCTTGACGTTGAACGAGAACCGGCCCGGCGCGTAGCCGCGCACGCGCGCCTCGGGCACGCCGGCGAACAGCTCCCGGATCGGCGTGAACAGCCCGACGTACGTCGCCGGGTTCGACCTCGGTGTCCGACCGATCGGCGACTGATCGATCTCGATCACCTTGTCGACCGCCTCGACTCCCTCCAGTGCCTCGTGGGCGGCCGGCTCCTCGCGTGCCCGCGACACCTGCCGGGCCAGCGCCCGGTAGAGGATCTCGGTGACCAGCGTCGACTTGCCCGAGCCGGACACCCCGGTGACGCAGGTCAGCGTCCCGAGCGGAAACCTCACGTCGATGTTCTTCAGGTTGAACGCACGCGCTCCCCGGACCACCAGCGCCTTGCCGCTGCCCTTCCGGCGCTCGGCCGGTACGGCGACCATCTGCTCGCCGCGCAGGTAGGCGCCGGTCAGCGAGCGCGGCTCGGCCAGCACCGACTCCAGCGGGCCGGAGACGATCACCTCGCCGCCGTGCTCGCCCGCGCCGGGCCCGATGTCGAGCACCCAGTCGGCCGTTCGGATCGTCTCCTCGTCGTGCTCGACCACGATCAGCGTGTTGCCCAGGTCGCGCAGCCGGACCAGCGTCGCGATCAGCTTGGCGTTGTCCTTCTGGTGCAGGCCGATGGTCGGCTCGTCGAGGATGTAAAGCACGCCCATCAGCGACGAGCCGATCTGGGTCGCCAGCCGGATGCGCTGGGCCTCGCCGCCGGAGAGCGTCGAGGAGGTGCGGTCGATGGTCAGGTAGTCAAGGCCGACATCGACCAGGAACCCCAGCCGGGCGATGATCTCCTTCAGGATCTGGCGCGCGATCTGGCGCTCGCGGTCGGTCAGCCGATCGGGCAGGACCTGCGCCCAGGCCAGCGCATTGGTGATCGACAGGCCCGACACGTCGGCGATGGTCCGACCGTCCACGGTCACCGCCAGCGCGGCCGGCTTGAGCCGCGTCCCGGCGCAGGTCGGGCATGGCCGGGCGACCATGTACCTCTCCAGCTCCGACTTGACCCACTCCGAGTCGGTTTCCCGGTAGCGCCGCTGGAGGTTGGGCAGGATGCCCTCGAAGGTCGCGTCGTACGAGCTGCTCCGGCCGTGATGGCGGTAGCTGATGCGCACCTTCTCGCCGCGCGGCGTGTGAAGCAGGTAGTCGATCGCCTCCGGCGGAAGCTCGCGCAGCGGCACGTCCGTGCGGAAGCCACGCATTCGGGCGACGCCGCGGACAACCCGCCCGTACCACGAGTCGGTCATCGCCATCCTCGCCCACGGCACCAGCGCGCCCTCGTCGATCGAGAGGTCGCGGTTGAGCACCCGCTCGGCGTCGAACTCCATCCGCACGCCCAAGCCCGTGCAGTCGGAACAGGCGCCATGGGGAGAGTTGAAGGAGAACGAGCGCGGCTCCAGCTCGTCGATCGTCGTGCCGTCGAACGGGCACGAGTAGCGCTCGCTGTAGCGCTGCTCGTCGAAGGCCCCCGGGTCGGCCGGCGCGATGACCATCACACCCTCGCCGAGGCGCAGCGCGGTCTCGACCGAGTCGGCGAAGCGGGCCTGCTCCGGGTTGGGGTTGTCCGGGCCGTACGGTCGGCCGTCCTCATCGCCGTGGCGGACGACCAGCCGGTCGACCACGACCTCGATCGTGTGGCGCTTGTACTTGTCGAGCTTGGGCGCCTCCTCCAGGTCGTACTGCTCCCCGTCCACGCGCACGCGCGTGAACCCCTGACGACGAGCCGCCTCGAATACCCGATCGCCCTCGGTCTTCCGGTCGCGCACGAGCGGCCCGAGCACCAGCAGCCGGGCGCCATCGGGCAGCTGCAGGATGCGGTCGACGATCTGGGGCACCGTTTGGCGGGCGATCTCGCGGCCGCATGTCGGACAGTGCGGGTGACCGACGCGCGCGAACAGCAGGCGGAGGTGGTCGTAGACCTCGGTCACGGTGCCGACAGTCGAGCGCGGATTGCGCGACGCGCCCTTCTGGTCGATCGAGATGGCCGGGCTCAGGCCGTCGATCTGGTCGACGTCGGGCTTCTCCATCTGGCCGAGGAACTGGCGCGCGTAGGCCGACAGGCTCTCGACGTAGCGTCGCTGGCCCTCGGCGTAGATGGTGTCGAAGGCAAGGCTCGACTTGCCGCTGCCCGACAGGCCGGTGATCACGATCAGCCGGTCGCGCGGCAGCTCGACGGTGATGTTCTTGAGGTTGTGCTCGCGCGCGCCGCGCACGACGAGCATGTCCTGGGTCATCGGGGGCACGCCACGACTATAGAACAGATGATCGAATGGGATGGCGGCTGGGGACCGCCCGATCGGGGCACCGGCCAAGGGTACGCCAAAGCGTCCGCCTGCCCTCCCGGCCGTCCCGCGCGCCCGGCCAAGCCCAGCCGCGGGGCCAAGCCAGCGGCGGGGCTACTCGCAGGTGTCGAGCGTGCCGTCTGCCTCGAAGATCGGTGCCGTGACGACGATCTCCTGGTCGCCGGTCTTGCCGACCGGGATGTGGGCAACGATCTCGCGCGGATCATCGCCCGGAACGAGCTTCAGCCAGGTGCCGTAGATCGTGTTCGGGTAGTTGAGGCCCCACTCCACGTCGCGCAGGTGACCGGCCGAGTTGAAGGTCGCCAACTGGGGCCAGTGGGGAGCAACCTGAGTCTGATACGTGGACAGCTCCTCGCCATCGATCGTCTCCCAGATCCGCCAGCGCTCCTCGCCGGGACAGAGCAGCCCCTGGTAGTGGTAGCGGATCCAGCCCGGACCGAGCGGCGACGTGAATGTCTCGCGGCCGGTGAAGTCGAACTGGTACGCGCCGAGGTCCCAGTCGCGCATGACGAAGGAGTGCTCGCCCATCGACCAGTGCATCGTCTTGGCGACCTCGATCGCGCCCGACACCAGATCGCCCCCTCTACTACCGCCGAGCCCGAACCCGAAGCCGGCGAAGAAGGTCTCGAACAGGTTCCTGCCGCCGACCGCGCCCGGCTGCGCCTCAACGTGGATGCTGAACTCGCGCAGCTTGGGCTTCGCGTTGCGCTCAACTTCCTTCGTCCGCGCCTTGCCGGTCACGACGACCTGCGCCCGCCCGTTGCCGTCGGTGTATAGCTGGCGATGGCTCGCGTCGCGGAACAGCACGTAGTCCCCGAACCCGCGTCGGCCCTCCGGCCGAATGCCGGCGCCGCTGATCGGCTCCTTGGGCGGCAGGCCCAGGCCGACGCCGAATGCGTTGAGCACGAACGATGTCAGGCAGGCCCAGGTCTGGTCACCATCGACCTCCCCCGGGTCAGAGCGCAGCTCGAAGGTGATCGTGGCCTCCTTGCCTTCGCGGTTGGCCTGTCGCTCGCGCTCGACCGGATCGGGTGACATTGTCGCGGTCAGCTTCATCGCTTCGAGCTGCATCAGCAGCGTGATCAGGCTGGTCACCGAGTTGACCACGCTGGTCGCCTTCTGCGTCTTTTTGATCTTGCTTTCTGATGTGCCCAGGTGCTCCTGGACGATCTCGACAAAGCCCTTGGTGGAGATCGGCCCGAGGCTCAGTCCTCCGCCCATCTTGTTCAGGACCCAGTTGAGCCAGAACGTGAGCTCGTCGCTGCCGGCGGCCTCTGAGCACTTCTCCTTGGGCATGGATGGGGGCAATGCGATGCCGGGCAGGTCGGCGGGGCGGGAGGCGGCCAGTCGGACGCCGGTCGTGGGCAGGCCGGCCCAGCTGTCTTCGGTCGGGGCCAGCGCCAGGACCAGGTCGCGCACGATCGACCAGGTCAGCAGCTCGGCACCGTGGACGGGGAGGTGGATTTCCTTCGCCGTCAGCGACTCGTCGGCGAGGTCGGCCGGCCGCGGCCCGTCGGCGACCACCTCGGCGATTACGTGAGCGAAAAGCCCGGCCCGCTCGTCCTCCGCCGACAGGCCGGCGCGCAGGTCCGCCAGAAGGGCTTCGGCCGCCGAGTCGACGTCGAGGCCATCCTCCTGCAGCCCGAAGAGGCCGACGTAGTCGGCAAGCGAGAACCCCATCTTGGACTGGGTCAGCTCGGCCGTGTACCAGACGCGCCAGTAGCGCGGCCCGATGGGATCGTCGTCGGTGCTGCCCAGCGCCGCTCCGGAGTCGTCCAAAACCGGGATCCCGAGAGCCTCGTAAAGGGCAAGCCAGGCCGCCAAACGCCCCTCACCCTCCGGCGCGATGGCAGCGGCGAAGGCAGCCGCCCGCTGCTGGAGGTCGCCCGACGGTGGCGGCATGGGCGTCGGCGGCGGCGGCACTTCGGCTTGCAGCAGGACCGTCGGGGCGCTCGTCGAGGTCGCCCCGGGGGACGCGGCTCCGGCGGGCGACGGCTGGCTCGGCTGGGTCGGCTCGGTTGGCTGGGCCGTCGGCGGGACCGCCACCGGGGAACAGGCAGCCAGCAACGAGCCGAGCACCAGGGCGGCAATCACCCGGCGCGAGCGGCGGCTTCCCTCGGCAGGCACAACTCCCCTCCTGTGCACCAACTGGCGACCGACGGCATGATCCCGCGGGCCCCTCTCCGGCCGCATCCTAGCCGAACTACAAGCGTGATATCGGTCATCCGAAACGGATTGGCAGGCAGTCGCAACCCGGCCCACCTGTGCCGGTGATGGCCGATCAGACGTCAGCTCTGCCAACCTGCCGCCGGGGCTCCGACCCCCGTGATGGAGGAACAGATGACACGATCGACTCGAAGCTACGTGCTGGCCGCTCTGGCGCTGGCCGGCTCGCTGACCCTCGGTGCATGCGCTGGCGCGCCCGCGACCCCTGGCAACGGGCAGACCCCGGGCGTACCGGGGGGCGAGGAGGCTCGCGCCCAGCTGTGCGGCACCGGCCCGAACAGCCTGCAGAACACGGCCACCGGCCTGCTCGGGGTGAACCAGGACACCGATGAGGCGCAGGTCCGCGAGCTCGCCGACCAGGTTCGCCAGCCCTTGAACGACCTGCAGGTCACCGGCGCCGAGCAGACCGCCCGCGACGCGGCGAGCACCGCGCTTGACCAGCTCGAGGCCGCGATGGCCAACCCGGCCACGCGGCAGACGGCCGCCACCGGCGCCGCCGGCGCGCTCCGCTCGCTGCACGACGTGCTCTGCCAGTAACAGCTCGACTGGTCCGAGCGGACAGGCCCCTCCCTTACCGGAGGGGCCTTCTCTTACCCGGTCAATACGTATCTGTCCGGATACGCACTCGTATTGGGTATGCCGCCTGAGTAGTCCTGCGAGTGTCGCTTTACGCCAGTGCTCCGTACGATGGCCGGTACGGTCGACCCCAGTCTCGGCCGCGCGGTCTAGGGGAGCCGCTCGTAGCACTGGTGCCCAGGGGAGGTGCTGCCAGGGGGATCTGTGGAGCTGCAGGGGGGGTCCACGCTTGTGCGCCATGCCAGGCGCCAATTGCGCACGAAGGAGGCTAGTAGAGCCAGTGAGCAGTTCATTGAGAGCACGCTTGACTGTGGTCGGCATGACCGTCGCGATGTTGGCGTCGCTGATGGTCATCGCTGCAGCGACCGTGCTGGCGTTGCCGAACAGGCACGCGAACACTAACAAGGTGTCGCTTTGTCACGCGACCCATTCGACAACCAACCCGTATGTACTCATCACGATCGATCCGGCTGCCATCATCAAGCGCGGCCATGATCTCCATCACAACAAGTCACCGAACGGCACGGTGCTCCGGCCTGAACGCACCTTCTGGGACCTCGTCAACCCGAGCGCACAGAACGACTGGGACGACATCATTCCGTCCTTCGACTGGTCCTACTTCGGTAACCCTGATGGGAACTCGGGCACCTATCCAGGCAAGAACTGGGATGGACCGAAGTGGAACGTTGACCGCGTGGGCGCGTACGCACACCTTCTCGAGCTTTGCTTCGGCAGTGACGAACCGGGCCCCGAGGCGCACCTCGATGTCAGCAAGACCGCGGTCGCCTCGTTCAAGCGAACCCATGACTGGTCGATCGACAAGTCCGTAGACCGCAACTCACTGTGGGTGCCGGTCGGCGGCAGCGAGACGGTGTACTACGAAGTCGAGGTGACGTACGACGGTTACACCGACTCTGATCATCGTGTCAGCGGAACGATCACGATCAAGAACGACGGCGATCTTGACGCTACGATCACGGACATCGTGGACGAGATCGATGGCGATCCTGTCGCCACTGACTGCGACGACGACCTTCCGATTACTCTGCCAAAGGGCCACACTCTCGAGTGCGACTACGACGTCGCCTACGGTGACGACGGTACCAACGAAGTTGTGGTCACCGCCACGTTCGTCGATGTCGAAGATCCCGTGGACTTCGACGCCGATGCTCCGTTCACCTTCGGCGCTCCGACTACCCAGGTCAATGCGAGCGTCGATGTGTACGACACGCCGCAGGGCGGCTCCGGCACTAAGCTCGGCACGCTGAGTGCTTCCGGCTTCGACGAGGGTGATACTCACACCTTCGGGCCATACCCGAAGACGTTCAACCATCCGGGTGTCGCGAACTGCCAAGACTTGGTGTACAACAACACGGCCGATGTCAGGTCCGGCACCACTGTATTGGATAGCGACAGCGAGAGCGTTAGCGTCAACTTCCAGTGCGGCATCGGCGAGACGGCGACCGGACGCGGGCTCCCGTGGAGTGCCACGAAGAAGGCGCCGTCTACCTGGTTCATGTACAGCGAGTGGTCGCAGATCAGCACCACGGGAGTTGACATTGTCGCAGGTCAGCACCATGTGATTGGACGTATCACGGGGACACGCGGCTCCGGCGCGAATGCGACGACTTTGGTCATCGACCTTAACGCCAATGCGTACTTTGCCAATGTTGCGCACAACGTCAAGATCCAGCCCATGAGTTGCACGAATAACCAGAATTACGTGCAGCCTGGGGCGTTCACCGTTAAGCGGACGGCCACGGCGAACGTCATCGACCAGAGCATCACGGTGAGCGGCCTTGCCAACACCGCGTGCTACGCGATCCACCTCGACGTCTTCCGACTCGAGCCGGCTCCGTAGCAGATCACACGCCGAAATCGAAAGGGCCCCGCCGAAAGGCGGGGCCTTTTTCCTATGCCTGCGGAACAGCGCTACTTGCGGAACGCCACCGGATCTGCTGGCACGCTGACATTGCCGGCGGCGTCGAACGCAACCACGTAATACGTGGGTGACGTCGTCTTCTTGGGCAGCGAGTCGCTATAGCTGGTGTGAGTCACGCTGGCGACCTGGGTTCCGTTGCGGAAGACCCGGTAGCCGGCCACGCCGATGTTGTCCGTTGAGGCCTTCCAGGAGACCACCACCTTGTTGCCCTTGGCTGCCGGTGCAACGGTCAGGTCGGTGGGCGCGGTCGGAGGCTCGGTGTCAGGCGGCAGAGTCGGTGTCGGATTCGTCGAGGGCGAGGGTGAAGGGGTCGGTGACGGGCTCGCCGACGGCGTCGGGCTGGGCGTCGGTGACGGACTGGGCGAGGTGCCGCCTGACCCGCCGAACTGCACGCGCACCACCGCGCCGGAGCTGGCCACGCTGACCGTCGTGATCGACACGTTGGTGAGGGGATCGGTGAACGTCCCGCCGGAGGCCAGGGCAGCATCGGAGAACGACGTCGTTGACGGCGTCGTATCGACCAGCTTGGACTGCGTTCGGCTCGAGTATGCCGGCACGATGCGTACGCTCACGCCGTTGGCCACCGCCGATGAGGACGAGTACGTCTCAAACAGCGTGCCGTACGGACGCCGGTACTCGAGCAGCAGCCAGCTGTTGGAGGTGCGTGCGATGCGCACGCCGACCACGCCCGAACCCACACCGAGCGGTGCCAGCAGGTACTCGCCGGTCTTGCTGACGTCGGCCGTGTTGCCATTGGACAGCCAGCCAAAGTTCCCCCGGCTGAAGTTCGTCATGTGGTGGCGCTGGGCGGCGCCCATGACCGTGAACGGGTCGCCGTACTCAGAGACGGTGCACTTCGAGATGTCCGACACCAGCGCCACTCGCACCCCGCCCTCCGTGCAGGAGAGTGTCTGGGCATGGTGGGTGCCAAAGTTGTGCCCCAGCTCGTGCGCCATCACGCGCAGTGTCATGCCCCCGGTGCCATTGAGCCAGGAGTTGCGGCCGGGCAGGTTGGCCAGGCCGTTCCACGAGCAGGCCGACGTCCGCGGGAAGCCGTAGACCACGTTGTCGAACTGGCTGTCGGCATAGCCGTCGACGGCGGCGAGCGCGCGCGCCTCGTTGGCCCAGGTCGAATAGCTGCACGAGCTGTTCGAGCTCGCGATCGTGTACCAGCCGAACACCTGCCCGGTCATGCCCCATTTGCCCAGCGAGTTCTCTGAGTAGTAAGCAGCGACGGAGTCGGCGTTGTTGAACGCGATGCCCGCCGCAAAGGCGGTCGTGTACGGCTGGGTCTGATCGTTGGCGAAGTTGAACAGGATCACCGCCACGCGCTTGGTCGCGCTGGTGCCGCTGGTGCCGCTCGTGGAGGTGCTGGCCACGACCTGGGTGCCGTCGGCGGCGACGTTGAAGGTCTGCCCGTTCTGCCGGCCCTTCAGACGGACCTTCTTGCCGACCAGCTTGTCAGCGGGCTGCCGAGCGAATGCCAGCTCCGTCAGCTCGCCACCCCTGCCCGAGAGCACATAACCATGCCCGACAGCCTTGCCACGGGCGAAGTCGTCGCCCTTGACCCGCTCGAGCACGCCCTCCAGGACCTGCGCCGCCGAACCGGCGGCAGCCACGTTGAGTGGCATGGCCCCGAGGACCAGCGCCACCAGCACGATCAGGGCGGCCGCGCGCCCACGCAATCGGACCATCTCCATCCCCTCTCCAAAGATCTGCGGGGGCCGCGCATGGAGTGGCCCGCCGAACTCGAGACGAGGCTAGTCACGGCACCCGGGCCCTCACAGTTGACTCTGGTACTGCCCTCCATCGCCAGCGGTTGGAGTTGCCGACTGGCAACGGTCCCGCCTGCGCCTGAACGTGGATTCACGGGGGGGTTGCATGGCTTTGTCATACTCCTGGTGCCGGTTGAGATGTCCGCCCGCCATCACCGGCGGATGGGCGCCCAAGACCAACAACAGAACACCGTCCACCGTGGAACCCGTCCCAGCTCCGGTGCCCCAGCACCGGAGCGAGCCTCAACCGGAGCCAGTCACAGTCAGCGCCGTGCCCCAGCACTGAGCTGACGTCAAAGCAGGGCGGCCGATGCCGTGTCGCGCCCGCCATAGCACAGGGGAACGGGCATTGGTCGAGAGACCGCCCGCCACGGGGGACCCATCCTTCCGTTCGCGCCGCCCCAGCGTCGCGTTCTGGTAGAGAGGAGGCAAGCTAATTGCCGGATGAGCAACGTGGCACCGCGGGGGTGCCGTCCGGTCGCGTGAAGCGCACGCTGGGCCTGGTCATGCTCGCCACATCGCTCGCCGTGGGCGGTGCAGCGTTTGACGCAGCTCCTGCAGAGGCGTCACAGAAGAAGGTCGTCATCGTGGTCGGCCCGGTGGGCAAGAGCACCGCCAGCTTCAAGCGAGTTGCCGATGAGACCGCCGCCGCCGCACGCAACAACGGCGCCCAGGTGGTCAAGGTCTACAGCCCGAACGCCACGTGGGGACGAGTGAGGGCAGCCGCCCAGGGTGCCCACGTCTTCATCTACCTCGGCCATGGCAACGGCTGGCCGAGCCCGTACAAGCCGTTCCAGACGCGGACGAAGAACGGGATCGGAGTCAACGCCCGCCTTAACAGCGGGAACAACAACCACAAGTACTACGGCGAGGCTTACATGGCGAGCGAGCTGCCGCTCGCACGCGGCGCGGCGGTGATCCTGATGCGCCTCTGCTACGCATCGGGCAACAGCGAGCCGGGCAAGGCCAACCCGACCAAGTCGGTCGCCATGCAGCGAGTCGACAACTACGGTGCCGGCTTCCTGCGCGGCCCGGCCAGCGTCGTCTTCGCCGATGGCCTGGGCAAGACGAACTACATCCTGGCCGGCCTGCTCCGGTCCAACCGGACGATGGCCGAGATCTTCTGGACGGCACCGCACAAGGTCGGTGCGTACCGGATCCAGTTCGCCGGCACCCGCTCCAGCGGCCGCGCGATCATGGATCCGCGGCGTCCGGGCCTCTATTACCGCTCGGTGATCGGCAACCTGAACCTGACGGCCAGCGACTGGCGCTAGCCGGCTGAGGGCACCCATCGCCACCTGAGTCGGCCCGGGCCAAGCGCCCGGGCCGATCTCTTTTGCCTGGCCATTCCACCTTTCATCACCAGACTCCGTCAAGCAGCACTGGACAGGCGCGTATAATTCGCCGGCCGGGGGGACGATTCCGGTGAGGGGGGTTTCGCGCCAGGGAGGGTCGCGAGGTGGGGAGTCAGCCGGGAGGTGGCGTGGCCACCGCCCAGGGCGCCAACGCTGGACGGGAGCGCGCGGGCAGCCGCGTCGCTCCGTCGCTGATCCTTGTTGCCCTCCTGCTGACCGCCGTCTCGGCGGTCAGTTTCCTTATTCCCGGCTTCAGCTACGTCGTCGCGGCGCCGCGCCTCGAGCTGGTCATCGAGACCGCCGCGTTGGTCATTGCCGCCGCGATTGCCGGCCGGACCTGGCTGCGCTTCGGCGAGACCCGCGAGCCCGACTGCCTCTTCCAGACCGCGGCCTTCCTGACCCTCGCGGTCGCAGCGCTGCTGAAGCTCGTGCCCCTGGCCCTGAACAGCGACCTCCAGAGGCCGTACGAGGTGGCCACCGCGGGCCAGGAGCCGCTGTACATCTGGACCCTCCAGCGGCTGGTCGCGGGCGCGTTGCTGCTGATCGGCGCGAGCGCGGCCATCCGTGGATTGAAGACGCCGGAAGGGGGCCGCGCGGTGGCCCTGGCGCTGGGACCCGCGCTGGCAGTCGGTGCCGTCGGCTTGGTGATCCTCGCGGCGCCCCTCCACCTGCCGGCGCTGATCCCGCCGGCGCAGCTCCGCGAGATGCTGCAGCCGACCGCGACCATCGGGCTGGGCAACGTCGCCCTGCCGATGGCGGTCGCCCAGCTGTCGATCGGCGCGCTCTACGCGGCCGCCGCGATCGGCTACGCGCGACTGGCGGAGGGACGGGCTGCCCCGCACCGTCCGCGCGAGTACACCGCCCTGCTCGCCGTCGCGCTGGTGGTGGCCGCCTTCACGCAGATCCACTACGCCGTCGTGCCCGGCACCTACAGCGGCGTGCTGACCACCGGGGAAGTGCTGAGGCTGGCGTTCTTCGGGCTGGTCCTGGTCGGCCTTGCGTTGGGCACCAGGCGTGACCTGATCGACCTCTCGCATGCCAACTGGTCACTGGCCCGGTTGCGCGAGCTGGACAACGAGCGCATCGCACTCGAGGAGCGAGCCCGCGTGGCGAGGGACATTCACGACGGCCTCGTCCAGGAGCTCTGGCTTGCCCGACTGACCCATGGCCGATTGCGCGAGCTGGAAGACATGCCCCCTGCCGCCGGACCGCTGATCGATCGCGTCGACTCCGCCCTCGAGCAGGCGCTGGGTGAGGCGCGGCAGGCTGTGGTCGCCCTGCAGGCCAGGCCCGACGCAGGCGTCGGCGCGCTGCTCTGCCGGGTGGTGGAGGACTACGCCGAGCGCCTGGACCTCGACGTCGTCTGCTCAATCGAGAGCGAGCCGGCCACCCTCCCCGACCGGCTCATGGCCGAGCTCCTGCGCATCTGTCGGGAGGCGCTGGCCAACGTTCGCAAGCACGCCGACGCCACACTCACCCGCGTCACGATGGCGTGCGATGGCCATGAGCTGGTCCTGATCGTGGCGGACAACGGCAGCGGCTTCGACCCCGGTCAAGCCCGACGCGGGTTCGGCCTGAGCTCCATGCGCGACCGCGCAGAGCAGGTCGGAGGCCGGCTGGAGGTGCAGTCGGTCCCCATGGACGGTACCCGTGTGACGGTCACCGTGCCGGTCGGAGGGCGGAAGGCGCAGCCCGCGTGAACCGGACAGGAGAGCCGCCGGTGCGGGTGATGCTCGTGGAGGACCACCGCCTGGTGCGCAGCGCAATCAGCCGCACCCTGCAGGCTCCGGGCCTGCAGGTCGTGGCCGAGGCGTCCTCCGCGGAGGAGGCGCTGGACCTGGTCATGGAGCACCGGCCGGACGTGATGCTGGTCGACCTTGACCTTCCCGGCATGAACGGGATCGAGCTGGTGCGCGAGCTTGCTCCGCGCCTGCCGGACACCCAGATCGTCATGCTCAGCGGCTCCGCCGATCGTGACGACGTCGTGGCCGCCATGCGCGCCGGAGCAGTCGGCTACCTGACCAAGGACCTGCCTCCGGACGCCCTGGTCCGTGCCGTGCTCGGGGTCAGGAGCGGTGACCTGCCCATGCCGCGCCGCCTGGCCGCCCAGCTGGTCCAACGGCTGATCAAGGCGCCTGCCACGCACCTGGGGACAGGCGGCCTTTCGCCGCGAGAGGTGGACGTGCTGCGGCTGATCGCCGATGGATTGACCGACCGCGAGGCGGGCGAGGCGTTGGGCATCTCCCCGCGGACGGTCGGCCGCCACGTGGGGAGCATCCTCGACAAGCTCGGCGCCCGGAACCGAGCCGACGCCGCGCGCCGCTACCGCGACGGCCTCTGACCGGCATCGCCACCACGCCGGTGCGTAGGCCTACGGTCAGGCATACGTGGGGCGAGACAGGTATGGATTTGGGCAATTCTGCTCACTACCGGGGGTTGCGGGTCGGATACAGTGCGCCACGAGGGGTAGGCGGCTTGCGTCCGTTTACCGGAAGCAACGCCATATGGCCCAGGAGTCTTGACCGCCCAGTACTTGCGTCCTACGGTCGCACCTCAACCGGTCAAGGTCTTTCGAGGGTTTACTCGCCAGGAGGGGGTCCCGCTCATGTCCCAGTCAGTCACGTCGGTCTGGAGTGGCCGTGCGCCGATGGCGCGCTCACTCATCGTCGCCATCCAGGTCATGCTGCTCATCCTGTCGGCCATGGGCCCCGCGGTCATGCGCGCCCAGGAGGCGGATGAATCTGCCCAGCCGCCTGCCACCGAGCAGCCGGCGGAGCCGACCTCGGAGCCGACCCCGGAACCTGATCCGGAGCCGACGCAAGAGCCGGCGGATCCCGATCCGACCGCCGCTCCGGCTGAACCCGATCCGACCGACGCTCCGGCCCAGCCCGACCCGACCGACGAGCCGACAGACGCTCCCTCAGCTCCGACCTCTCCCTCCTCTCCTGCCTACGCGCCCAGCGGTGCGCCGTGGATCGCCAGCGACAAGGACGACTACGCGCCCGGCGAGACCGTGACCCTGACCGGCGGCAACTGGCACGCTGGCGAGAGCGTTCAGATCTACGTGAATGACGACTGGAGCAGCTCCTGGTATCGCTCCGTCTACAGGACCGCCGACGATCAGGGCAACATCACCGACCAATTCAACCTGCCCAACTGGTTCGTCGCCACCTACGAGGTCATCGCCACCGGCGAGCAGTCCGGCGTGGCGACCTGGGCGTTCACGGACGGCAACCTGCGCTTTCTGACGACAAACAGCTCGACGAACTTCGAGGCGAGCTGGACCAAGCACACGAGTTCGTCCTGTCCCACGGGCAATGTCGGAGGCAGTACTCCCACGAGCGGCAGCGGCACGGTCCGACACTCCTCGGGTAACACCTTGACAGCCGGCGCGAACAGCGGCGAATGGATCCGCATCACGGCCCCGGGGACCATCGGCAGCTGGACCTTCAGCAGCTGGAGCGGGCCAAGCAATTTCTCCAGCACGAACACGACCCTTTGCGCTCCCGGGTTTGCCGGTAGCGGGACTAACGATTACACAGCCAATTACGTTCAAGCCCCGGCAGTCACGGCCACGTCGGTCGGGAGCATTACCGCATCCACGTCGACCTTCGGTGGAACCACCAACCTGTCAGCAACGGTGTCGCCCGCCAACGTTCCCGGCACCGTGGCGTTCTTCGTCGCAGGCAGCACCACGGCGGCCGCCGGCACAGTCAGTTACGACAGCTCGACCGGCGTGGCGACACTGAGTAACTACAGCCACGGTCTGAACTTCAGCACAACGGCGTACAGCGTACGGGCGGTCTTCACCTCGAGCAGCTCAAACTACTCGAATAGCGAAGCGACGAACACATCAGCTCTTACCGTCAACAAGAAGTCGGTCACGGTCACCCCGAACAGTGGCCAGGGCAAGGTCTATGGCGATAGCGATCCGACCCTGACCTACTCGCTCAGCGAGTCGGTCGCCGTCACCGGGGCCCTGGCCCGCGCAGCCGGCAGCGATGTCGGCAGCTACGCCATCAATCTGGGCACGCTGACTACGACCAGCACCAACCACACGCTCGTCCTGTCGGGCACCCCGGTCAACTTCGGGATCACCCCGCGACCAATCACGATCACTCCCAATAGCGGCCAGAGCAAGGTCTTCGGCGCCGCTGACCCGACCCTGACCTACACGGCCAGTGAGGCGCTCATCGCCGGCAACAGCTTCACAGGCGCCCTGGGCCGCGCTTCCGGCGAGAACGTCGGCAACTACGCGATCGGTCTGGGCACGCTGTCGGCCGGCACGAACTACCAGCTCAGCCTGTCGACGCCCGTGGTCAACTTCGCGATCACTGCCAAGCCCGTCACGGTCACCCCGAACAG
>DATLGJ010000042.1:0-58203 GCA_035540555.1 Candidatus Limnocylindrales bacterium
CGGAGCCGCCTCCAGCAACGCCGCCGCCGGCGGCCGCCCGGACGGTCACGGTGCGCATCCCTGACCAGGATTTCGTGGGCGACTTCGATGGCCGCGGGAGCAATCAATACAAGGGCCGAACCGCGTCCTGGGTGTACGGACTTGGCACGCCGTACCACACGATGACGGCCGACTTCCGGCTCAGTGAGGAAGGCAACATCGGACGGCGCGCCTCATTGACGATCGTCGGCATGGACGGCGAGAACGAGCGCAAGAACATGACGCGGGTCGTGCTCAACGGGACGACGATCTACCAGGGGCCCAATCCACTGCCCAATGACTTCTGCTGCGGACCTTCGGGGCCGGGCAACTGGGGGTCCGTCACCTTCGAGATCCCTGGCGAGCTGCTGCGCCGCGACAACACGCTGAGCATCAGCAACCTCGAGCCCAACGACTGCACCCGCTGCCCGACCTACGTCATGGTCGACTACGTGGAGCTCGAGTACCGCCTTCGACCGTGATCGCCGTCCAGCGCCCGAGCTCGAGGCCCCGGTAAGTCCATGAGGTAGGCGGCATCTGCGCCGGCAAGCCGTAAGTGACGCGCGCGGCCAAAAACTGGTCTGCAGAATTCGTACAATCGTTCTACGCAGCCGTGTGGAGCGCGGGCGTCAGGCAAGGGGGTGGTGGCACGGGCATGTCGGCCACGCCAGAGAGGGACCAGCCGCCGGGCGGAGCCGAACGCTTTCCGCCGGCCGGGATGCGCCTCGCGCAGGCCCGACCATATCCGCCGGCACGCTCGGCGAGCGGGCTCGAGATGGGCGTCGCGACGCGTGGACGCGGGCCGCGGTCGCGCCGACCTCCCCAACGGCAGGATGGAGCCCCGAAAGCCGCGCTGGTCGTCGTGCTTGCACTGTTTGTGCTCATCGGGGCGGTCATCATCGTGCCCCCCTCGCTCACCCGCGACAGCAACACTGGCGCAGGCAACGTGCTGCCCACGTCTTCGCCCGCGGCCACGGCCCGGCCCACACAGGTAGCCGCCGCCCCCCTCCTGTCACCGCCGCCGACCCTGGCACCCACAACGCAGCCGACTTTGGCCCCGACCGCACCGCCGACCCGGCCGCCGACAGCCTCCCCTGCACTGCTACCGCCGGCAACGCCATCGCCGGAGCCGACGCCGAAGCCAACGCCCGAACCCACCCCGCGGCCGACCCCGCGACCGACTCCTGAGCCAACGCCAAAGCCCACCCCGGCGCCCACGCCACGGCCAGAGCCACAGGAGGCTGTCGTGCGCATCGACGACGGGCAGTTCGCCGGCGCATTCGGCGGCCGACGAAGCAACCGCTACCTGGGCCGGTCGGCGTCATGGGTCTATGGCCAGGGAACGCAGTGGCACACGATGACGGCGAACTTCAAGCTGCGTCTGCAGGGCGAGCTGACAAGGCGCGCGACGCTGACCCTCGTAGGCATGGATGGCGAGAACCCGGGCAAGAACCGCATCGCCGTGACGCTCAATGGCGAAGTGATCTATCGCGGCCGGAACCCGCTGCCCAACGACCAGTGCTGCGAGGAACCCGGCAATTGGGGCAGTGCCACGATCGACTTCCCGGCGAGCCTGCTCAGGCGCAACAACACGGTCAGCATCACCAACCTCGAGCCGGACGACTGCACGCGCTGCCCGGTGTACGTCATGGTCGATTACGTGGAGCTCACCTACCGCTTCCGTCCCTGAGCTAGACGGCCTGCCGCTCGGCTTCCAGGACCCGCAGGCTGGGCTCCAGCAGCGCAATGTCCGCCAGCACAGCGGTGACCACGTGCTTTCCGAGCGGGCGCAGGGCGGCGCGGACGGCGGCACCCGCAGTAGGCCCGATCCCGACCGGCCAGCCGGCACCATCGAGCTTGGCGACCCAGCCGTGTGAGCCACGCCGGAGGCTGACGGTGACCGGCCATCCGGGCGTCGCCGACGTAACGCTGAAGCGAATAGAAGCGCTATCCATGGCGCGCATCGTCGGTCATCCCCGTGCCACCTTCCGTGTCACGCTTTCGCGGAGATTGATAGCCCGCGCTGGACCTAGCGGGTTGCGCGGGCAGCGCCGCGGCGTCGAGACTCTTGCCGTGCCTCGAGTCGACGAGATCCTGCGCTATCTGCGCGAAAGCCTGTGGTTCATCCCTGGCATCCTGGCCATCTCATCGCTGGTCGTCGCCGGCCTTCTGGTGCTGGTCGACACGCACCTTGGGGAGACCGGGCAGGAGATCCCCTTCATCTACGCCGGCAGCGTCGACGGTGCGCGCGAGGTCCTTTCCACCATCGCCATGTCGATGCTCACCTTCACCGGCCTCGTTTTCTCGATAACGATGCTCGTCCTGCAGGCGGCGTCGAGCCAGCTGTCGCCCAGGGTCCTGCGAACCTTCCTGCGTGACCGCAGCAATCAGGTCGTCCTCGGCATGTTCGTGGCGACGTTCCTGTTCGCACTGGTCGTCCTGCGCTATACGCGGTCGGACGGCGACAACGGGGAGGGCGGCCTTGTGCCGGGCCTCTCGATCGCCGCCTCGTTCGTGCTGCTGGTGGCGAGCATCGGCGCGTTCATCTACTACATCGACCACATGGCCCACGCGATCCGCGCCAGTACGGTCATCCACAACATCGCCGCAGAGACGCGAACGGTGCTGGAGGACCTGTTTCCAGATCCTGTGGGCGAGGCCGAAGAGGGCGATGAGGCCGAAAAGCTGGGTGCTGCCGACGACGGGTCCGACAGGCAGGCTGCGCTCCCCGACGGCGAGGCCACCCATCACGTGCGGGCGTCGAAGTCGGGCGTCCTTGTGGCCGTCGACGAAAAGCGCCTGCTGAAGGCGGTCGGGCGCCAGGACGGTGAGACGCAGGAGCGGTTCGTCGAGATGGTGCCCCTGATCGGCGACTACGTGCCGGAGGGATCGACGATCTTCCGGGTGTGGGGAGACTGGGATGAAGACGAGCTGAAGGGACTTCAGGGATCCATCGAGATAGGTCAGGAGCGAACGCTCGACAAGGACGCGGGAGCCGGCATTCGGCAGCTGGTCGACATCGCCCTCCGAGCCCTCTCACCTGGCATCAACGACCCGACCACCGCGGTCCAGGCGATAGACCGGATCCACGACATCCTGTACCGCATCGCCCAGCGCAGGATCCCCTCCCCGCTGCGGCGCGACCCCACGGGCAAGGCCATCCTCTACCTGCGCCGGCCGGGCTGGTCCGACTACGTGCTGCTGTCGGTCGAGGAGATCCGGCTGACCGCGGAAAGCCAGGTGCACGTCCTCCGTCGCATGCGTCAGATGCTGCTGAGCCTGCTGGAGGTCGCCCCCATCGAGCGACGCCCACCCATCGAGGCGGCGATCGAGCGGATCGACCGCAGCGCGGCACGAGGACTGGATGACGAGCTCGACCGGCGCGTGGCCCGCGCCACTGACGCGCACGGCCAGGGCCCCATGACCACCTGACCGATGCCCAAATGACCGATGACCGCCTGACTGCGAGTTCGAGCGATGTTGCCTGACTGGCTGCTGGCCGATCCTGACAACCTGGCGCGTACGGTGGTGGTGGGCATCGGGTCGTATGCCGCGCTGGTCGCGATGCTGCGGCTGACTGGCAAGCGAACGCTTGCCCAGATGAACGCCTTCGACTTCATCGTCACGGTTGCGATGGGATCGACGCTGGCAGCGATCTTCGTCCAGCCCAACGTCTCGTTTGTCGAAGGCGTGCTAGCCCTCGGCCTCTTGCTCGGGCTCCAGTTCGTGGTGACGTTCGCGACGGTGCGTTCGCGGGCCATGCTGAGACTGGTCAAGAACGAGCCAAAGCTCCTGCTCTACCAGGGTCGCATGCTCGATGAGGCGCTGAAGACCGAACGTGTCTCGCCGGAGGAGGTCCACCAGGCCATCCGGTCGAAGGGGCGGTCCAGCGTCGACGAGGTACACGCCGTGGTGCTCGAGACGGACGGCACCTTCAGCGTCATCGCCGACGCACCAGCGGGCCGGCCAACAGCCCTGCAGGGGCTTGCGCGCCCCGATCAGGACGGCTGAACGCGGCCGCCCACGCTAGACACCGAAGAACTCGCGGCACTCCTCCAAACCCTCTACGAGGACCACTGGCCGTTCCCGTGCCTGCCAGAGGTCGCGAGTCATAAGGAAGCCGATCGCCTCCCGCAGCTGTCCCTGGGTCTCGACGTGCTCGACACCGGTCTCCTCGTAGCCAAGCGAGCGGCTGACCGCGATCGACGCCGCGTTATCGGTGAACGCCGAAGTGGTCACCATCTCGGCACCCAGATGCTCGAAGGCGAAGGCCAGCACGGCCGAGCGCATCTCCTTCCCGTAGCCCCGGCCCTGGAAGGGAAGGCCCAGCCACGAACCCGTGGAGACTGACCGATGCTCGGCGAACCCGCCGGCCGAGATGGCCTGCGCGCCGGCCGCTCGGCCCTCGGCCCACACGCCGAGCTCGAGCTGCCAGCTTTCAGGCCGCCAGTTGGCCCGCGTCGACCAGTGGTATTGAAGGAAGCCACGCTCGAACCCGGGACTGGGGGTCTGCGTCCACGGCTCGAGAAATGGCATCTGCGCGGGGTCGTGGACGCCAGCCAGCGCTACGGCCACAAGCTCGAACAGGTCAGGGTCGGTCGGCAATCGCAGCTCAAGCCGCTCGGTCCGAATGCGCAGCCCAAAGAGCGGCCAGTAGAACACGGTCCGGATCATAGGCGGGCGGCGCCACGGTGGGGGCCGTGCGACCATCCCCCGATGTGCGGTCGAATGACCCAGCAGACCGATCCGGCCGAAGTCGCTCAAGCTTTCGTAGCCGAGATCCGCGAGGTCGACACAGCCAGCCTGCGAGATCTGGGGCCCCGTTACAACGTCGCGCCGACGCAGCCCCTGATCGTGGTCACCCAGCGCGAGGATGGCCGCTACGTGGAGCGCCACCGCTGGGGATTGGTTCCGCCGTGGGCCAAGTCGGTATCGGTCGGTTCGCGAATGATCAACGCCCGCGCCGAGACGATCGCCAGCAGCAGCGCCTTTCGTCCGTCCTTCCTGCGCCGGCGCTGCATCGTGCCGGCCGACGGCTTCTACGAGTGGTGGCGGGAGGGGCGCCGGCGCTTGCCGTACCTCATCTCGCGGACCGACCGCGCGCCGCTGGCGATGGCAGGCATCTGGTCTCCCTGGCGCGACCCGCTCACGGGGGACTGGCTGCTGACGGCGGCGGTGGTGACAACGCAGGCCAATCGAACCGTCGCCCGGCTGCACGATCGGATGCCCGTGCTGCTGGCCGAGCAGGCAACAGACCTTTGGCTCGACCCGGATCTGCCCGACGAGGGACCGCTGCTCGACCTGCTCCGGCCGGCGGATGAAGATCTGCTCGAGCTGACTCCGGTTTCGACCCGACTCAACAACGTCGCCAACGAAGGTCCGGACCTGCTCCTGCCCGCGACGGACGCCGCCCCGCCGGCAGCCGAGCCGTTGACGCTCTTTGGCTAGAGCCCGCGCAGGAAGATGCCGAGCAGCATGACCACTGTCGCCGCAACGTAGGCGAGGATGCCGATCGTCTCCCCGCTTACGCCGGCCACGGCGGGGATCAGCCCGAGGAAGGTGCCCAGCACGCCGACCACGACCAGCACCAGCGCGACCGCCACGGTCGCGTTGCGCGGGGCACGCTGGCTGCCGAAACGCCTCGTCACCCTCACAGCCCCTTCAGGTACGAGCCGGCGATGAGCAGCAACGGCGCGAGGGCCAGCGCGACGTAGGCGGCCAGCTCCTCGCGCAGCAGATCGATGATCGTCGACTCGATGCCACGCGGCAGGTCGAGCTCGCGGACAAGGTCGAGCACTTGGTCCAGAGGCAGGTAGGCCAGCGCAAGGCCGAGCGCGGTCAGGGCCACGGCCGCGGCGACGGTGACCATCCGCGGCGGGTTGGGTCGGAGCACGTGCGCGAGTATAGGCGCGTGAGCGATGTGCACGAAGGCGCCTCCTGGTGGCGGCGCGGCGTCATCTATCAGATCTACCCGCGCTCCTTCCAGGATTCGGACGGGGACGGCATCGGCGACCTGGCCGGCCTGCGCCGTCGGCTCGACCACCTCCAGTGGCTGGGCATCGACGCAGTCTGGCTGTCGCCCATCTTCCCCTCGCCGATGGCCGACTTCGGCTACGACGTGGCCGACTACAACGCCGTCGACCCAATGTTCGGCAGCTTCGGCGACCTCGACGAGCTGATCGCGGAGCTCGACCGGCGCGGCATGCGCCTGCTGCTGGACCTGGTTCCGAACCACACCTCGGATCGGCATCCGTGGTTCCTCGAGTCCCGTTCGTCGCGCGACAACCCGAGGCGCGATTGGTACATCTGGCGCGATCCGGCGCCCGACGGCGGCCCACCGAACGAGTGGCAGAGCGCGTTCAAGGGCAGCGCCTGGGAGTGGGACGAGCACACCGGCCAGTACTACTTCCACGCATTCCTGAAGGAGCAGCCGGACCTCGACTGGCGCAACCCACAGGTGCGCGCGGCGATGCACGACGTGCTGCGCTTCTGGCTGCAGCGGGGAGTCGCCGGCTTCCGGATCGACGTGATCTGGCTGCTGGCCAAGGGGGTGGAACTCGAGCCCGGCCAGCCCGCCCAGGAGGACGGGATCGGCGGCGATCAGCCAGCCGTGCACGCATACATCGCCGAGCTGCGGGCGCTGGCCGGCGAGTTCGACGACGCCCTGCTGGTCGGCGAGCTCTACCTCGAGCCGGAGCGACTGATGGCCTACTACGGCACGCGCGGCGAGGGTCTGCAGCTGCCGTTCAACTTCCAGCTGGTCGAGCAGCCGTGGGACGCACAGACGCTGTCGCCGATCATCGCCCGCTACGAGGAGCTCCTGCCCCAGGCCGGCTGGCCAAACTGGGTGCTGGGCAACCACGACAAGCCGCGCATCGCCTCACGAGTGGGCGCGCGCCAGGCACGCGTGGCGGCGGTGATGCTGCTCACCCTGCGCGGCACGCCGACGATCTACTACGGTGACGAGATCGGCATGGTGGACGCAGAGGTTCCGGCCGACCTCCAGCGCGATCCACAGGGTCTGCGCGGGGGTGCCAGTCGCGACCCGCAGCGCACGCCCATGCGCTGGGACGGATCGGCGACCGGCGGCTTCACCGATGGGACGCCCTGGCTTCCCATCGGCCCGTCGCTCGCGACGATCAACGTGGAGGCTCAGCGCGAAGACCGCGGCTCGATGCTGACCCTTCACCGCAGCCTGCTCGAACTCCGTCGCCGCGAACCCGCGCTCAATGTCGGCCGTTTCCAATCGCTCGGCGCGGACGGCGACGTGCTGGCCTATGAGCGCAGCTTCGAGGAAACCACGTTTCTCGTCGTGCTCAACCTTGGCAGCAGCCCGGCGCGAACCGAGGTCGGCCGCTCCGGCCGGGTGGTGGTGTCGACCCACGTTGGGCGTGAGGACCGGCTGGTGGTCGGGGAGGTGGACCTTTCGGCCGACGAAGCCGTGGTCATCCGCGTCGATCCCGGCGACTAGCCGGCGTCCGCTCCGAGCCCAGTGGTTGCCGGTCGCCAGGGCACCCATTCGCTGCCATTCCACCAGCGATGCCACAGTGCACCATCGCGCCCGACCGCCAAGACGTCCAGGGGATCCGCGCCCCATGACGAGCAGGCCGGGCGGTGGCTCGGATCCAGCTCGCCGCCGAGGCTTTCCCAGTCGTGCCAGCCCCGGCCATCCCAATAGCGGTTCCACAGCTGCCCGTCCGGGAAGACGGCGAACACCTCCATCTCGTTCACGTCCCAGGCGGTGGCTGCCGGGCCCGAGGCGGGCGCCCCTCCCAGGGCCTCTGCTGCCGACCATTCGCCATCCGACCACCAGCGGTGCCAGAGACCGCCATCGCGGCCGACCCAGAACAGGTCGAGCCTGCCTTCGCCCCAGGAGACCGCACAGAGGTCTTTCATGCGTCCACTCCCGTCCCTGTCCGGCTACAGCCGGCTACGAAGTTGCGCTGGACGCGGCGCGCCTCGTCCGGCCTCATGGCAACGGCTGGCCGCCTACCAGCAGCCGCACCGGCTCGGCGAACGCAGCGAAGATGACCAGCACCCCGGCGATCCGCATCAGCCGCGTGTGGTTACGGGCAAGCCAACGGGCAACTCGCTGCGCGGAGGCCGCGCCGACCAGCGACAGCCCGATCAGCGGCAACCCGAAGCCAATCCCGAAGACGACGAAGCCGAGCATCCGCGTCGCCACTTCCGTCACGCCGATCGAGATGGCCAGCAGGGCGACCACGAACGGGCCGGCACACGGCAGGGCGACCGGCCCGAAGGCGAGACCATAGACGTAGGCCTGGGCCAGCGGCTGACGCACCAGCGGCACCCTGACGCTTACCAGCCGGGCGAAGGGATTGACGCCGGCCACCATCAGCAGGCCAAGGCCCACGAGCACGACCGTCGTCAACGGCACCAGGTAGCCGAGAAGGCTGCCCAGTGATACGGACAGCACGAGGACGAGTGCGCCGACGAGGATCACTGCGGTCACCACTCCGAGAACGACCAGCAGGCCGTACAGCGCGGGGGCGCGGGCAGTGCCGGCCGCGTCCTGGCGCGCCACGAGCATCGCGAGGAAGGCCGGATAGAGCGGCAGCAGGCACGGACTTGCGGCGCTGGCAAAGCCGAGCACGAACGAGCTGGCGAGGGTCTCGAACAAGGGTCGGTACCCGCCGGCCGACCGGAACGCCTACGGCAGCCCGGCCGCGAAGCGCTCCGCGAGCTGCTCCGCCGAGGCAAATCCGAAGCTCGCCTCGACGGACCCGTCGGGCGCGATCAGAACCTCGGGCGTGGAGGGCGGGGACAGGATCTGATCGCCGAAGGACTGTGCCAGCGACCGAGCAACATCGCGCGAGGCCACTACGAAGTGCCACGGGTAGCCGCGCTCGTCGGCGTAGCGCGCAAGGTCAGCCTCGCTTTCATTCGGATCGACGTCCAGGCTGATGTAGACGATCTCATTGCTTTGGAGCGAAGCGAGCGCCTCGCGGGCCGCGTCCTGCTGTGCGCGGCAGTTGGTGCACCAGATGGCCATCGGCTCGACCACCACAAGCCGGCCAGCGAGGTCGTTGAGGGTGAAGGTCTCGCCGGTACGCACGTCGCGCAGCTCGGCCGTTCGCCACGTGTCCTGGGGCAGCGCGGGCGGCTGGGTCGGGGAACCGGCGGTGGGCGCCGGCTCGGCGGTGGGCCGTGTCGTCGGTTGTCCCCCGGCAGCCAACGTCGGGCTGCCTGCGGGGGGGACGGCGGTGGCCGGAGCCAGGGTGGTCGTGGCCGTGGGGGCCGGCTCCGTCGCCGGCGTAAGGACGGGATCGACTGCCTGTCCGCAGGCGGCCAGCAGCAGCGCCGTGGCCGCCAGCCAGGCCGCCAGGCGACCCGGTGCGCGTGAATACCGCCTGGCGCATCTCCGAGACACCCGGCAAGTATCCCAGCATGAGGTCGATACTGTGGCGCAGTTGTCACTGTGCCCGGCATGTCCCTCCGATTCGCACTCGAGACACGGGTGGAGCAGCGAGCGTGACCAGCAAGACCTATATCAACCCGGTCTACGACGGCTACTTCGCGGATCCCTTCGTGCTGCGCCACAGGACGGGCTACTACGCCTACGGGACCAACGACAGGGTTGACGCCACGCACGCATTCGAGGTTCTGCGCTCGGACGATCTCGTCAGCTGGTCATCGCTCGGCCGAGCGCTGCCGGCGGTCGAGGGGCTGCGCGCCTGCGACCACTGGGCGCCGGAGGTGGCGGAGCACGAAGGCCGTTTCTACATGTACTTCTCGGCCGGTGTGGACGATCGCGAGCATGCCCTGCGCGTTGCCGTCGCTGATCGGCCGGAGGGGCCCTTCAGCACCATGGGCGGGTCCCTGACGCCGCACGAGCGCTTCGCCATAGACGCCAGTCCCTTTCGTGACGACGACGGGCAGTGGTACCTGTACTACGCGCGAGACTGGCTCGAGGGCGAGCGAGTGGGCACGTCGCTGGTCGTCGACCGGCTGGTTGGCATGGACCGCCTCGCCGGCGAGCCGGTGCCCGTCCTGGGCGCAACGGCCGACTGGCAGCTCTATCGGCGGCAGCGACAGATGTACGGCAAGGTCTACGACTGGCACACCCTGGAGGGGCCCTTCGTCGTCAAGCGGCTGGGCCGGTACTGGTGCCTGTATTCAGGCGGTGCCTGGACCAGCGCCGGCTACGGCGTGTCCTGGGCCGTCGCTGACCATCCGCTGGGCCCATTCAGCGAGCCGCTGACAGACGGCCCCGCCCTGTTGCGGACGCGGCCGGGTCAGGTTCTCGGGCCGGGCCACAACTCGGTGGTCGTCGGGCCCGACGGTCAGGATTACCTGGTGTACCACGCCTGGGACAGCGCCCAGACAGCGCGCCGGATGTTCATCGACCGGCTCGACTGGACGGAGGAGGGGCCGCTCACCGCCGCCCCCACCACGACGGCACAACCCGCTCCGGAGCGACCGTCTATGCTTCCCGAAATTTCCCCCGATGGAAGCGATTAGTCGAGGTTCATCGCCATGACAGCCAACGCGGCAGTCGCGAGCCAGGATCAACTTTCGCTGGACGTCGAGACCCTCCATCGAGACGGGATCATCGGCGCCAAGGGGCTCTTCCCGCGGGACTGGGTAGATCGCCTGCGCGAGGACATGCTCGCCGCCTTCGATGCAGCCATCGATCGGCCGGGCGGTGCAGTCAGCCGCGGGCCGAAGCGGTGGTACGTGGAGGTGCACCCGGAGCAGATCCGCGGCTTCGTGGATCTGGTCAGCCATCCCTGGGTCAAGGGTATGTGCGCCGCCGTCCTGGGCCCAGACTACAAGTTCGTCGAGATCGGCTTTGACGTGCCCTTCCAGGGCGCGACGAACCAGCCCTGGCATCGTGACTTCCGATCGCCGGTGGAGACGTACCGCGATCGCCGGCTGAGCTCACTGGCTTTCAACGTGACGGGCGTCGACGTGACCCCCGACATGGGCCCGTTCGAGATCGCGCCGGGCACGCACTGGGAGGCGGGCCAGGAGTGGAACCACGGCATGTTTCCGCCGCGCGAGGAATGGCCACGGTTCCAGTCCCTCGCTGTTCGCAAGCTCCCGCAGATGGGCGACGTGTCCTGCCGCACCGCGCTGACGGTTCATCGTGGCACGGAGCACGCCTCTGCGACATCTCGCCCGGTTCTCATCCTGGGTGTCGTGGCGGCCGACGTGGCGAATCCCGAAGAGCACGATCTCCAGATCAGCCGCCACTTCTACGCCAGCCTCAGCCCGGAGGTCCAGCGCCACCTGCTCTGCAAGGTCGTCGACGAGCTGACTCCGCTGAGCCAGCGCCATGACATCGAAGGGCTGGTCATGGGGGTGGAGGAGTGAGCGCTCACCCCCCATCAGCCCGCTAGGGGGCGACATGCATCCATCACCACAGCTCCGCCGCCAGGACTGGCTGGATCTCAGCGGACGGTGGGGCTTCGCCCACGACGACGGCGACATCGGCCTCATGCAGGGCTGGAATGATCGTGCGGATCCGTTCGACCGGGTGATCGAGGTGCCCTACCCGCCGGAGTCACGGCTGTCGGGCATCCACGACCCCGACGAGCACCCCGTCGTCTGGTATCGGCGCGGCTTCCGGCTGTCGGAGGTGCCCGGATACAGCCGCGGAAAGAAGCTGCTGCTGAAGTTCGGCGCAGTCGACTACTCGGCCTGCGTCTGGGTCAACGGCCACTTCCTCACCCGTCACGAGGGTGGTCACAGCTCGTTCACGGTCGACATCACCGCCGCCCTGGAGGACGGCGACGAACAGGTGCTGACAGTCCGTGCGGAAGACCAGCCACACGACCTGACCCAGCCGCGCGGCAAGCAGTACTGGGAATCGCGCCCGGCCGACATCTGGTACCACCGCACGACCGGTATCTGGCAGCCCGTCTGGCTCGAAGCGGTCGAGGCGACCCACGTCGAGCACCTCTCCTGGACGCCGGACACGCGGCGTGGTCGGGTGGGGGTGTCCGTCCGGCTCAACCGCGAGCCGGATCGCGAGATGCGCATGCGGCTGCGCCTTTCCATCGAGGGACAGGTGCTGGCCGACGACACGTATCTCGTCCAGCACCAGGAGAGCGGCCGCGAGATCAGGCTCGAGCCTGCTGCCGGCCACCTGCACCGGCATCGGCTGCTGTGGTCCCCGAAGCACCCCAACCTCGTCGACGCGGAGGTCGTGCTGCAGGACCGCCACGGCGGCGTCATCGATGTCATCCAGAGCTACGTCGGGCTGCGCTCCGTCGAGGCGGCGGACGGACTGTTCCTGCTCAACGGCCAGCCCTCCTACCTCCGGCTGGTTCTGGCCCAGGGGTATTGGCCGGATTCGCACCTCGCCGCGCCCAGCGTGGAGGCGCTTCGCCACGAGGTCGAGATGATCAAGGCACTCGGCTTCAACGGCGTGCGGATCCACCAGAAGGTCGAGGACCCGCGCTTCCTCTACTGGTGCGACCGGCTGGGCCTCTTCGTGTGGGCCGAGATGGCCAATGCCTACGCCTTCACCGAGAACGCCGTCAAGCGCCTGACGAATGAGTGGATGCAGGTGGTCCGGCGCGATTACAGCCATCCATCGATCGTCACCTGGGTGCCCTTCAACGAGAGCTGGGGCGTTCCCGACCTGCCCGGCGACCAGGCCCAGCGCGACTTCGTGCGAGGCATCTATCACCTGACCAGGGCGCTCGATCCCACCCGGCCTGTCATCGCCAACGACGGCTGGGAGCACCTGGTCGGCGACATCTGGGGGATCCATGATTACGCGCTGGACGGGACCGTGATCCGCAACCGCTATGGCACGCCCGAGGCGCTCGACGAGGCCCTTCAGGGTCGTCCGCAGTACCACCGCGCGGTGCTTGACGAAACGGCCCGAGCGGGCCAGCCAGTGGTGCTCTCGGAGTTCGGCGGCATCACCTTCGCTCCGCAGCCCGGCGTGCCCTGGTTCGGCTACGGTTCGGTGGCCAACGAGGACGCCTTCCTGGAGCGCTATGAGGATCTGCTGATGGCCGTCCTGGACAGCCCCGGGCTGGCGGGCTTCTGCTACACCCAGCTCGCCGACACGGAGCAGGAGACGAACGGTCTGCTCCATGCGGACCGAACTCCCAAGCTTGATCCGGAGATCGTGCGCGCCATCACCAGCCGGCCCTCACGGGCGATCCCCGGTGACGCCATCTCGGCGGCCCAGGCGGCGAGCCGGGTGCTTGCCTACACCCCGTCGGTTACCGCCGAAGACGACGCCCGCCGGGTCGATGACGAGCCGCCGCTCACGCGGCCCGACGCCTCCGGCGGCCGGCAGGACGAACGCTCAGCCGTCAGCTGACAGCGGCGCGACCGTGTGACGTCGGCCATCGGCGTCAAGATAGAACGTCTCTTCCAGCTTGTAGCCCCGGGCAGAGGGGTTCCACGCGAACGCCATACCGGGTCGGATGACCGTTTCGTCACCCGGTTTTGCTATCCGCTCGCGCGACGCGTAGCCGATCGTGCCCCCCTGGTGATGGAGCTCCCACTCGTCACCGATGCCCTGCCCGGCGTATGCCTCCCGCGCTGCAGCGAGGACATCGCCCAGCGTTGCACCCACGCTCGTGGCCTCTCGCATCGCCGTAAGAATGTGCCGCAGCGCAGCGGCCCGCCGTTCCAGGGTCTCGTCCAGCGGAGCCAGCTCACGGAACATCGTCTGGGCCGCGTGCACGCCCCAGCGCTCGACCACGACCACCACCATCAGCCGCCGACGCAAGCGCCTGGCCGTCGGCAGGGGATGGCGATAGCGCTCGATGCGCTCGTCGGCCGCCGCCAGCAGGACAGGCAGCCGCACGCCGTCGAGGGCGAAGCGGTGCGCCAGCTGCGCACCCACCTCTTCCTCTGACTGACCCTCCGCTGCGCCGCCCACGGCTTCGACCAGCGCCTCATGCGCCATGCGCCCGAGCCAGGCCAGCCGCTGGTGCTCGAGCGGCGCGAGCATCGTGCGCAGCTCGTCCAGCCCGTCGCCGAGCTCCTCCGCCGTGGCGACCTCGCCGCCACAGATGCGCTGGGCAGTGTCGCTGGCTGCTTCCGGCTCCCACCACGGCAGGCGCTCGACCTCGAGCGGCAGGCCGGCCACCTCCTCGTCGGCAATGCGGTCGGCCTCGTTGACCGGCGCCAGCACGACCGCCCGGGTCGGCGTGACCAGAACCGGCGCCGCGCCCTCTTCGGTGGCCGTCAGGACATGGTTCTGCCCGCCAACGGTCAACCAGGCGAAGTCCTTCCGCCGCGCGAGGAGTACTCCCGCCCGCCCGCCGAGCAGCGTGCGCACGGCGTCCAGCCGCTCCTCGAACAGGCGGGCCCTGACCCCGGGCTCCGCCACCGGACCACTGTCAACCCTGCTCACGACACGACCTCCCCTGCACCGTCGACCGCTCGCACGACGTAGAAGCCTGCCTGCAGGCCGGTGCGCGCGGAGTAGTCTCGCTCGACTGCGACGCGCAGCGTATCGATGGCGTCATCGCGAACGAGGTTGACCGTACAGCCACCGAATCCCGCACCGGTCATCCGCGCCCCGATCACACCGTCCACCGCAGAGGCGATCTCGACCAGCGCATCGAGCTCGGCCGAGCTGACCTCGTAGTCGTCGCGGAGTGAAGCGTGGGATTCGGCCAGCAGGCGACCGACCTCATTCAGGTCGCCTGCTTCGAGGGCATCGGTCGCGGCCAGCACACGCTGGTTCTCGGTAACCACGTGGCGGCAACGGCGCATCGTCTCCTCCTCGAGCAGGTCGGCGGCGGTCCCGAGCATTTCCGGCGTGACGTCGCGCAGTGACTCGACGGCGGGATGGCGGCGGGCGATGACTGCGACGCCGCGCTCGCACTGCTCTCGTCGAGCGTTGTACTCGGATGTGCCCAGGCGATGAGGCGTGCGGGTATCGATGGCAACGAGGGAATGCCCAGCCGGAAGCGGCACCGGGCGATGCTCCAGCGACCGACAGTCGAGCAGCAGGGCGTGTCCGGCCCGGCCGTGCGTGGATGCGAACTGGTCCATCAGGCCACACTGCACGCCGACGTAGAGATTTTCCGCCCGCTGGGCCGCACGGGCCAGGTCCATCGGCCGCAGCGGCGGCGTCCCGTCAGCAAGTGTCCAGGCGGCAGCCACCTCCAGCGCAGCAGACGACGAAAGACCCGATCCGAGCGGGATCTCGGAGTCGATCACTCCGCGCAGGCCGCGCATGGTGACGCCCTGCTCGGCCAGCGACCAGGCCACGCCCGCGACATAGTCGATCCACGAACCGCGGGCCGGTCCCGGCTCACGCAGGGCGAACGAAGCGCGATCGCCGGCCTCGAGGCTGAGCAGCTCAACCCCCAGATCGTCGGCGGGAACAGACGCGACCCACGTCTCGAGGCTGATCGCCACCGGCAGCACGAAGCCCAGGTTGTAGTCGGTGTGCTCGCCGATCAGGTTGACCCGACCCGGTGCGCGCACAACCCGCAGCTTGTGCTCCGGGATGGAGCTGCCGACCATGCCCTCCAGGCGCCCCACGATCGCCCGCCGACGGGCGGCATGCGCCTGCGTCATGCCGGCGCGTTGCTGATCGCCAGGGTCAGGTGTCGCCGCCGACCGGCTGCGGCGCGGGCTGCGGCCCATCGTCCGGGCCGTCGATGATCGCCCTTCCGTCCTCGATGATCAGCTCGTCCAGCCACATCGAGCGGGCCCCGCCCCGATGATCGCCGATCCGCCCGGCGTCCCAGGCGTGGTAGTAGACCCACAGGTCACCGTTGGCGTCGGTGATGACCGCTTGGCCGCCGGGTCCCGCGGCTGAGCCGTCACTGGTCAGGATCGGATTCTCCTCCGCCTCGGCGTAGGGGCCGGTGACGGTATCGGACGTGGCATAGCCGACGGCGTAATGCTCGCTGTTGTAGTCGTGGGCCGAATAGAACAGGAAGTACGTGCCGTCAACCAGCAGCACGGTCGGCGCCTCGATGACGTGCGCCTCCCACGGCTTGTCGTTGCGGACACCCATGTCGACGGGCTCGCCCAGCAACTCTGTGCCGTCCTCGCTCAGCTCCTGGATCCACATCCGCGTCGAGATCGAACAGCAGTTACCGTCGTTCTTCCAGACGAGGTAGGGCGTGCCGTCCTCATCGACGAAGTGATGAGCATCGATCGAGCCGCCAAGGTCCGGCTGGCATACAAAGGGCTCCTCGTTGGGATCCACGAATGGGCCGGCCGGGTCGTCGGCGATCGCATACGAGATGCACTGGCTGTTCATGCCGTCCGGCCGCCGGACGCCTGACGCGCGCAGCGTGTAGTACATGACGAAGCCAGCCGACGTCTCTGCCACCTCCGGCGCCCAGACATCACCCGGCGACCAAAGTGGCAGCCGCGGCAGCGCTTCGCGCGGCCGTTCCCAGGTGACCATGTCGGTCGATGAGCTCATCTGGATCTTGAAACCGAGCCCCTGGGTGGCGTAGGCGTAGTAGGTGCCATCGACCTCGATCACGTGCGGATCCGGAAAGTTGACCGGCAGCACCGGGTTGACAAAGTGGCCCTCCGGCACATCGGGTGAGGCGTCGGGGGTGCCGGCGGCGGTCGCGTCCGGCGTGCCGGCCGGTGTCTGGTCCGGTGTCCCGGTCGGCGTCTGCGCGGGAGTGCCGGCCGGCGTCTGGTCGGCTGTGCCTGCCGGCGTGATCGCCGGCGTCTGGCCTTGGACCGGTGTTGCCGCCGGCGTGTCGCCGGGGCCCGGCGAAGCAGACGGGCCGCCACACGCGGCAAGCGCGAGGGCCAGCAGCAGCGCCGGCAGCCGCACGCCCGGGGAGCGGATGTGCATCAGCCCTTGACCCCGGACGAGGTGACTGCCTGCACGATCCAGCGCTGTGCCAGGGCATAGATGATCAGCACCGGCACGGCGGCTATGACCGCGCCGGCCATCAGCAGGCCGTAGTTGACGGTGAACTGCGTCTGGAACTGGCGGAGTCCGGCGGTGAGCGTCTGCTCGGGGCCGCGGGCGATGACCAACGGCCAGAGGTAGTCGTTCCAGTAGGCGAGGAAGGTGATGACCGCCAGCGTCGCCAACGCCGGCCGTGCCAGGGGCAGGACCACCTGAAAGAACGTCCGGAGCCGACCGGCGCCGTCGACGTAGGCCGCCTCCTCGATCTCCACTGGAATGCTCAGGAAGAACTGGCGCATGAAGAAGACGCCGAAGACCCCCGCCACGCCGGGCAGAAAGAGCGCCATCTGGGTGTTGATGACGCCCATGTTGCGCAGGTCACGAACGAGCATGAACTGGGGCACCAGGAACATCACGCTGGGCAGCAACAGGGTCGCGATGAGGATGCCGAAGAGGACCCCCTTGAAGCGGAAGTCGATGCGCGCGAAGGCGTAGGCACTGAGGGAGGTGAGCAGGACGGCCAGGGTCGTCCCGACGGTGGCAACGATGGTGCTGTTCATGAACCAGCGCGCGACCGGAGTCTGACCACCCGCCTGAAGGATCGTGGTGAAGTTCTGCAGGGACGGTTGGGCCGGTATCCAGCCACGGTCGACCGTCGCCTGCGTGCCGAACTTGAGCGAGGTCGACAGCATCCAGATGAGGGGCAGGATGAAGAAGAGCGCGATGATGACGAGGACGAAGTAGAGCAGCAGCCTCTGGGGCGAGAGGGCCGTCCGCAGGAAGCTGCGCCGTTCGTAGTTTGCCGGAGGCGTGGCGGTAGTCATCTCACTGCACCTATGCGCGCTCGGATTGGAAGAAGCGGAAGTTGAAGACGCTGAAGATGACCATGATCACGGCCACGACGAGCGCCATCGCGGCAGCGAGTCCGAGGTCGAACCGGCCGGTGAAGCCGGTGTTGTAGATGTGCAGGAGGACAGGCGTGGTCTGACCCGGAGCGGGGCCGCCGCCGGTCATGATCTGCGGCTGGCCGAGCAGGTTGAACGAGGCGATGATCTGCAGCGTCACGACCAGCAGCAGCACCGGACGAAGCATCGGAATGGTGATGTGGCGGAACTGCTGCCGCTTGGACGCGCCGTCAATGGCCGCTGCCTCGTAAAGGTCGCTCGGAATGCTCTGCATGCCGGCCAGCAGGATGATCGTGTTGAAGCCGACCGTCCACCACAGCGTGGCGACAAGGATCGCCATCCATGCCCATGGGTTGGCGGTCAGCCACGGGATCGCGTTGATGCCGATGATGCCCAGGAGGTGGTTCACCAGGCCGGCCTGCTGGTTGAGCATCCACCACCAGAGCAGTCCCACGACCGCGACTGACAGCGTCCACGGCGCGAAGAAGACAGTTCGGAAGAACGTACGCCCGCCGAACTGCTGGTTCAGCAACGCCGCGAGCAGAACGCTGGCAATGATCAGGGTGGGGGTGCTCATGAAGACGAACAGGACCGTGTTCCAGACGGTCATCCAGAAGCGTTCGAACTGGAAGCTCGCCGGGTTGAAGAGCTGCTGCCAGTTGTCCAGCCCGACGAAAACTGGCCCCGTCGCCGCGCCCAGGGCAAAGCGCTGCGTGCTGATGTACAGGCCGAACACGAGTGGCCAGAGGACGAACAGCGCGAAGACGAAGAAGTGCGGCAGCAGGAACAGGTACGGGGTGTACCACTTCTCCCCGATCCGGCGCCGCCGCTCGACGTACTTGGTGCCTGACGCGGGCGCGCCCGGCAGCGGCGTCCGCTGCGTTGGCGAAGGTGACGGTCCCGGATCTACCGGGGGGGCAACGGCCATCTTCGATCTGCCCTCGGCTAGCTGGTGTTACGTCAGTGGCCGGAGCAGATCATGCTGCTCCGGCCACTGAATGGACTCCTCAGGTCACCAGTCCCTCAGGACGCAGCCACCTATTGCTGCTGCTCCTGCAGGAACTGAGTGTACTGCTGGACTGACTGGTCGAACACCTGCTGCGGATCCTCGCCGGCAACCACGCGGAGCGCCGACTCACCGGCGCCGTTGGCACCGAAGATGAGGTCCGAGATCGCCGGAATTGACGGCGGGAAGCGAGCGGCATCGGCCTGCTGAGCGATGTCGCTGATGTGCTCGATCTCCTGGAAGCCGGGGTCCTCGCGCGCGGACATGCGGGCCGGGATCTGGCCGGCCTGGGCCCAATCGAGCGAGTGGCGCGACATCCAGTCGATGAAGTAGTAGGCGCCCTGGCGGGCATTCTCGTCCTGCTCGACAGCGCGCGTCACCGCGAACTGGTGCGAGCCGGCCCAGACGCCCTCGCCGAAGATGTTCGGCACGGGCCCGGCGCCGAGATCGTCACCAAGCGCATCGGCGTAGCGGGTGGTCTCCCAGATGCCGGAGAAGACCATGCCCGAGCGGCCCTGCTGGAAGGCGATGATCTCGTCGTCACCGGCCACGTCGGCCGGTGAGATGCCCTCGGCGATCAGGTCGCGCATGAACTCCGCGGCCTGGATGCCGGCCTGGCTGTTGTAGGTCGCCTCGGTCCCATCCTCGCTGGTCAGCTGGCCGCCGCCCTGGTAGAAGAGCGTTGCCCAGACGATGCCGGCGAGGAAGTTGTTGGTCGAGATCTGGTGGTAGCCGTAGGCGCCGTCAACCTGTTCGGTGATCGCGCGCGCGGCCTCGAGGAACGACTCGCGGTCCGTCGGCGGGCTCTCCGGATCGAGGCCAGCCTGGCGGAACAGCTCCTTGTTCCAGTAGAAGCTCAGCGTGTGGATGTCGAGCGGCACGGCGTACCGCTGATCCTGGTAGACCCCGCCGTCCCATGCCTCCTGGGTGAAGTCGTCACCGGTCAGCCCGACCTGGTCAACGTAGTCGTCGACCGGCACGAGGATGCCGTCGCGCGCGTGGGCCGCAACCGCATCGACGTGAACGATCGCGATGTGCGGGAGGGTGTTGTCCTCGGCGGCGGTGCGCAGGACGGTGTAGTAGTCACCATGGCTGGAAACGTTGACCTGCACGTTCTCCGCTTCCTCGTTGAAGCGCTGCACGAGCTGGGTCATGTACTCCCCGTCCGGGCCGGTGAACGGGTTCCAGAACTCGAGCGTGACCGCTTCGCCGGGAGGCTCAACGCCGCCATTGCCCGTGCCGGGTGTCTCGCCGGTCCCGGGGGTCTCACCCGTACCAGGGGTCTCACCCGTACCGGGGGTCTCGCCGGTGCCCGGCGTCTGGCCCGTGCCGGGAGTTTCACCGGTGCCCGGGGTCTCGCCGGTGCCGGGGGTCTGCCCCGTCCCGGGGGTCTGACCCGTGCCCGGTGTTTGGCCCGTACCACCGCCACAGGCGGCCAGCACGAGGCCCAGGATCACCACCAGCACCAGCTGGATGAACGGTGTCCGCCTCATTTTTCCTCCTCTTGATCACACAGGGGTATGCGATCGCACCGAGTTAGTTCGCGGCATTCTCCGGCCGCCAAATTGTCGCTGTCAAGGAAATAGTTCATTACAGGTCGAGTCGCGGGCCATCATGTTGACTATTGTTGAAGGCCCGCCCAATATCGCTTCCAGCTGGCAACCACCTCCATTGGCAATGAGAGGACCCATGCAGCCGACTCCGGACGAGCCGCAGGCTCGCGCGGCCAGGACTGGCGACAGCCGCCGACCCGCCCTGGCCCGTCAGCGGCAGGCCTACATCCTCGACCGGGTGCGGCAGGACGGCGCCGTACGTGTCGCCGATCTCGTCGACCGCCTGGGCGTGTCGGACATGACCATCCGTCGCGACCTGGGTCTGCTGCATGCGCGCGGCCTGGTCGAGAAGATGCACGGTGGCGCCGCGGCCGTGGAAGGCGGTGCGCTGTTCGAACCGGGCTTCCGCGCCAAGTCGACGCTTATGCGCGAGGCCAAGGAGGCCATTGCCGAGGCCGCCGCCAAGATCGTCGAGCCCGGCACGGCAATCGGCCTGTCTGCCGGCACCACAACCTATGCGCTGGCCGAGCGCCTCGTCGATATCCCCGGCCTGACGGTGGTGACCAACTCCATCCCGGTCGCGGAGGTGCTCCATCAGCGCGGCCGGAGCGGGCAGACGGTCATCCTGAGCGGCGGCGTCCGCACTCCGTCGGACGCGCTGGTGGGACCGCTCGCCATTGCAGCCCTGCGGTCGCTCCATCTGGACATCGTGTTCATGGGCGTTCACGGGATGTACCCGCGAGGCTTCACCACCCCCAACCTGATGGAGGCCGAGGCCAACCGCGCACTGATCGAAGCGGGTCGGCGCCTGGTCGTGCTGGCCGACAGCACCAAGTGGGCGGTCATCGGAATCAGCGCCATTGCTCGACTCGACGAGGCCGAGACGTTGATCACGGACAGCGGACTGGCGCCGGACGCCTGCGCCCACCTGGAGGGAGTGCTCAACCTGGTCGTGGTCGACCCCGCCTCGGCTCGGTCCCGCACCCACGCCGACCGTCGCGCGGGAGCCGCGTGACGTCATCTCCCCGGGATGCGGGGCGACTGGGCGTCGAGCTGCTCGAGCAGCCGCACCGCCGCTACGACCCGCTGGCCGACGAGTGGCTGCTGGTCTCGGCGGGCCGCACTCAGCGGCCGTGGAGCGGACGGCGAGAGGGCCGGTCACTGGACGAGCCCCCCGCATACGACCCCGACTGCTACCTGTGCCCGGGCAACACCAGGGCCAGCGGTGAGCGCAACCCGGACTACACCTCCACGTTCGCGTTCACCAATGACTTTGCCGCGCTCCGGCCAGACTCCGCGGTCGGGCAGGTCGAGGACGGGCTGCTTCTCGCCAGGGGCGAGCAGGGAACCTGCGTCGTGCTGTGCTTCTCGCCGCGCCATGACCTGACCATGCCGCGCATGCCGGTCGAGGACGTGCGCCGGATCGTCGATACCTGGGCCGAGCACTCGACCGAGCTCGGCCGGCGCTTCGCCTGGGTGCAGGTGTTCGAGAACCGCGGCGCTGCGATGGGCGCCTCCAACCCACATCCCCATGGCCAGATCTGGGCGGCCGGCTCGGTGCCGTCGCGAGCCGGGCGGGAGGACGAAACCCAGCGGCGATACCTGGCGAACGCCGGTCGCCGGATGCTGCTCGACTATGCCAGCCAGGAGGCCGGTGGGGAGCGTGAGGTAGAGGCCGACGAGGAGTGGCTCATCGTCGTGCCGTTCTGGGCCGCGTGGCCATACGAGACGCTGTTCATCCCGCGTCGCCCGGTGTCGCGGCTGCCCGATCTCGACACCGGCCAGCGAGATGCACTGACCGAGCGGCTGATCGGGATGCTCAACCGCTACGACGACCTCTTCGACATGCCGTTCCCTTACTCGATGGGCTGGCACCAGGCGCCGTACGGCGCGGACAGCGACCACTGGCAGCTTCACGCGCACATCTACCCGCCGCTGCTGACCGCCGACAGGCGCAAGTTCATGGTCGGCTACGAGCTGCTGTCGGAGCTGCAGCGCGACATCACCCCGGAGAGCGCCGCGGAACACCTGCGCGCGGCGCGGCCTGGCACGGCCCGCGAGTAGCGGATCAGCCGGCGGGCGCGGCCTGGCACGGCCCGCGAGAGTAGCCGATCAGCCGGCGGACGCGGCCACCGCCCCCGCCGCTCGCCCGGCCTCGACGTACTCGTGCAGCGGCTGATCATCCCGCTCGATGCCGGGCAGCAGGGCCATCACGCGACTGACCCCGAGCTCGCGATATTGCTCCAGCAGCTCGGGCAGCGGCTCCCGCTGATTGCGCTCCGGGTCTTTGCGCCAGATGTGGACCGAGACCCGCAACGTGGACGGATCACGGCCGATCTCTTCGCAGCGCTGGGCGAGCACCGGCAGCGCTTCGCGCAGATCCGCCGGGTTCATGGCGTCGACGTTCAACTCGTCGGCGTAGCGCGCGGCCAGGCGCCAGGTCACCTCGCGGCCATTGCCGCCGACCATGATCGGCAGAGGGCGCTGTAGCGGCTTCGGCTCATTGATCGCCCCGTCAACCGACGAGAAGGTGCCGCCGTAGCTGGCCCGCCCGGGACCGAACATGCGCCGGGCAATCTCGAGCGCGTCCTCGAGCTGGCGCAGCCGGTCGCGGGCGGACGGGAAGGCGTAGCCGTAGGCGCGCCACTCCTCTTCCTTCCAGCCGGCGCCGACGCCCAGCTCCATCCGGCCGCCGGTGATCACGTCCATCGTCGTGATCATCTTTGCCACCAGCGCAGGGTTGCGGAAGCCGGCGCACGAGACGATGTGGCCCAGGCGCACCCGCCTGGTAGCCACCCCCAGGGCGGTCAGCGTGGTGAAGGACTCGAAGGTGATCTCGTCGGTCGGCTCCGGCGTCGTATGAAAGTGGTCAAAGAGCCAGATCGACTCGATGCCCTGGGCATCGGCCTGCTGGGCGACGTGCAGGGTGCGCTGCCAGGCGTCATCCGCGGCCCAGCCGTCGTACTCGCCGGTCCAACCCTGGGGAACGATCAATCCGAGCTTCATTCGCGTGCCTCGTGCTGCTGGCTCGGCATCGTCGACCAAAGCTGATACCTGCCTGCGCAGCGAACGAGCCGGTCGGTGTGACGGTGTTGTTGCATCGCAGCACCTACCATCAGGGCGATGAGAGGAGCCACCCTGCCGGGCAACAGCACGGTTGAGCTGCGCGACTTCGCCCGTCCCACGCCTGGCCCCGGCCAGGTGCTGCTGGCGATGCGCGCCTCGACCATCTGTGGCAGCGACATCCGGGCCATTTACCGAGAGCACCTCGGCGTTGGCGCCGAGGCCTACCAGGGCGTCATCGCCGGGCACGAGCCGGCCGGCGAGGTCGTTGAGGTTGGCCCAGGAGTCCGGCGGCTGCAGGTGGGTGATCGGGTTGCCGTTTATCACATCGCCGGATGCGGGGCATGTGACGAATGCCGTCACGGCTACATGATCGGCTGTCATCAGCCCTCGCGCGCAGCCTACGGCTGGCAGCGCGACGGTGGCCACGCCGACTACCTGCTGGCCGAGGAGGTCACCTGCCTGCGCCTGCCCGACGAGCTGACCTTCCTCGACGGAGCGTGCGTGGCCTGCGGCTTCGGCACCGCCTATGGGGCGCTGCTGCGTGCTGACGTAAGTGGCAACGACCAGCTGCTGATCACAGGCCTCGGCCCGGTCGGCCTGGCCGTGGGCATGCTTGGGCGCGCGCTCGGGGCAACCAACATCGTTGGCACGGACATCGCGGCGGAGCGATTGGCCCTGGCCAGACAGCTGGGAGTGATCGACCGGGCGCTGCCGGCCGGCGACGCAGACGAGAGCGCGTTACGCGACCTGTCAGCCGGCGGCTTCGAGGTGGCCATTGACTGCTCCGGCTCGGCGGCCGGACGGCTGCTCGCGCTGCAATCGATGCGTGATTGGGGCCGATGCGTCTTCGTCGGGGAAGGCGGCCGGGTCGACTTTGACGTCTCACCGCTGCTCATACATCGGCAGGTCACCCTTCACGGCTCATGGGTGACTTCGCTGCGCCACATGGAGGAGCTGCTCGAGCGTCTGGTGCGCTGGCGGCTCCATCCCGAGGCGATCGTCACTCACCGGTTCCCGCTCGCCCAGGCGGCTGAGGCCTACCGGGTTGCCGACGGCGGCGCTGCGGGAAAGGTGGCCATCACCTTCGAGTAGGCCGCCGATGACCGCGCTCGCGACCCTGCTCGTAGTGCTGGCGCTCTCGCTCCTGGTCACCCGCGTGGCCACCGTCGCGCTGACTCTGACCGGCCTGTCCAAAGAGGCGGCGCGCTTCCAGGCGCGCTCCGCTTTCACCGGCGCCGGATTCACCACGAGCGAGTCCGAGCTGGTGGTCAAGCATCCCGTGCGGCGGCGGATCGTGATGACGCTCATGCTGCTGGGCAATGCCGGCGTGGTGGCGGCTGTCGGATCGCTGCTGCTGACCTTCATCGAGACGGGCGAGCCGACCAACTGGGGGTTGCGACTGGGTGTCCTGGCAGCGGGCCTGGTCACGCTGTGGCTGCTGGCAACGAGTCGCTATGTCGACAGGCTCGTGTCGCACGTCACCACGCGCGCTCTCCGACGCTGGACGTCGATCGACGTGACGGATTACGCCGAGCTGCTCCACCTGGCCGGCGAGCACAAGGTCGTCGTGCTGCCGATCGAGAAGGGCCACTGGGCCGATGGGCGGACGTTGGCCGACCTGAACCTCCGAGCCGAGGGCATGCTCACCCTCGGCGTCGAGCGGCGCGATGGCACCTTTCTCGGCGCCCCGCCGCTCGATACCCGGATAAACGCCGGCGACCAGATGACGATCTATGGCCGCAGCCCGGCGATCGACGCGCTGGGCGATCGACGCGCGTCAGACGTCGCGGGCGAAGAGCATGCGCACGCCGAACAGATAGAGAGACGGCGCGTCGCAGAGGTGAGGCGGACCGATCCCGAACGTTGAGGGCGGTCGGGCTAAAAGACCGCCTGCATGCACTGGACCAGCACGAAGAGCACGAGGACGATGCCGATGATGATGCCGATGATTATCTTTCCCATGGCTCAACCGTGCCTCACGGCAGGCCTTTGGGCAATCCCGGCACTGCCCTCCCGCGCAACGGTTGCGTAACGGTCGAGAAGTTCACGGGCCTCAGTCGTCGGTCACCACCGGCAGCCAGAATCCGAACTCCGCTCCCGGCGCAGAGGGGGACGGCGCTGCCCAGACACGACCGCCCATGGCTTCAACGAGGGCGCGACAAACGAACAGCCCGATGCCGGCTCCGCCCGCCACCCGGACAGCCTCTGGTGCGCGGTAGTAGACCTCGAACAGCCTGTCGGCCGGCTGCTCACCGATGCCCGGACCCTGATCGAGCACCCGGACTGCCACGCCCCCGTCCTGGCGAGCCAGCCTGGCCGTTACGACGGTCCCCGCCGGACTGTACTTGACGGCATTGCTGAGCAGATTGCCCAGTACCTGCTCCACGTAGAGCTCCTCACCGGCCACCAGCGGCAGGTGCTCCTCCATCTCGAGCACGAAGGTGTGGCTGGGCGCTCGCTGCTGCTCGGCCTCGATGACGCGTCCCGCAAGGTGGCCCATCAGCAGCGGCTCGTCGTCGACCAGCAGGCGGCCGGCTTCAGCGCGGCTCAGCACCAGCAGGTCCTCGGTCAGCCGGCGCATGCGGTCGGCCTCGAACTCGAGGTCGGCCAGGTGCTCGGCCAGCTCGGCCGGCTGCAGCCGGTCGAGGCGCTGGCGCACGATACGGGATAGCCCGAAGATCGTCGTGATCGGCGTGCGCAGCTCATGGCTGACAACGCCCATGAACACGTCGCGCAGCTGGCTCTTGCGCTGCTCCTCCGCATAGCGGGCGGCCAGGTCGTCGGCGGTGGCCGCCAGCTCCTCGGTCAGGCGCTGGGCCTCCCCGCGCTGCTCCTCGAGCTGCCTCGTCAGGGCCAGGAGCTCGCGCTCCCAACGAGCACGGGCCAGGATGCGCACGATCAGCGCCTCGTACACCACCTGGCCGTCGTCGCCCGCGGTCCGTGTCGCATTGAGCAGGACGGGGAGCGACTCTCCGCTCGCCGGGGCCATGGTCAGGAACACTTCCTCCACGCGCCCGTCGGCCTCGAGGGCCGGGTAGACGTGGGTCTGGAAGAGGATGCGGGAGGAAGCGGTCAGGATGCTGTCGAACAGCCGACCGACGAGCTCCTCCGTTGGGCGACCGGCCAGCACCGAAATGCCGCGGTTGACCGCAAGGATGCGCAGGTCGCGCGAGAGCGTCAGGACGCCGCCGGGCACGATGTCCACCGAGCGGCTCAGCGCGGTGTCGTGGATTGCCTCTCCGACCGTTCCGCGAGGTGCGCACGCATGGCAGCAACCGTCTCGCTCGGGTGGCTTACGTGCGGACAGTGCCCGGTCGCCTCGATGATCGAAATGCTGCTGTCCGGCAGGTGTCGATGCATGTAGTGGCCCACCTCCATCGGAGCCACCGCGTCGTTGGTCACCTGGATGATCAGGGAGGGGGTGCGCACCCTTGCCAGATCCGGCCGGTTGTCAGCACGGAAGGTGACCTCGGCGAACTGGCGGGCCATCACCGGATCGATTGAGCAGAACGCGGCCTCGAGCTCGCCGGCGAGCTCGGGCCTGTCCGGGTTCCCCATCACCACGGGCGCCAGGTATGCCGCCCAGCCGGTGGCATTGACGTCCATCATCTGCAACAGGCCGTCGATGTCCGCGGCCGAGAACCCACCCCGGTAGTCCGGCGGGTCGTCGAGGTAGCGAGGCGAGGGCGTGATCAGGATGAGGTCGGTGATCAGACCGGGATCCTCGATGGCCGCCAGCAGGGCGACCGTCGCGCTGACCGAGTGGCCAACCAGGACCACGTTCTCGAGCTCGAGGGCGCGGCAGATGTCGAGAATGTCGCGAGCGTACCCATGAAGGCTCGAGTAGCGCTCCGGATCGTAGGCGGACCTGTCGGACTGGCCGGCTCCGACGTAGTCGAAGGTCACCACCCGGTAGTCGGGCTCGAACGCCGGGGTCACGAAACGCCACATGGTCTGGTCGCAGCCGAAGCCGTGGGCGAAGACCATCGGCCGCCCGGCGGGATTGCCGCCGTCCCGCACGGCGTGGCGGCGGGTCACATCAGGTGAGGGCATGGGACTGTCAAGCATAGCCACCCGGGAGTCCCGCGCAAGCCCGTCGTCCTGACGCTGCACAGCCCGGCCTCCTGGCCTCGAAGTGAAGAGAGGAAGTGGAGCGGGAGACGGGATTCGAACCCGCGACATTCTGCTTGGGAAGCAGACACTCTGCCAACTGAGTTACTCCCGCTCGGAGCGCCCGGGTCGGCGGCGACACCAGATTACACCGCGCCCGAGCACTCCCCCTCGACTTATCGCCTTAGACTCGGATCACCCATCTGGACGGACGTGATCATGTACGTATCGGTCTCCCGCCTGCGCATCGAACCAGACCTGGCCCCGCAGCTGCTCGAAGCCTTCCGTTCGCGCGCGCATCTTGTTGATACGGCAGACGGCTTCATCGACCTGCAGGTCTGGCAGGCGGAACGAGACCTCGGTGAAATCTGGATGGTCAGCCGCTGGCGCGATCGCGACTGCTTCCGCAGCTACATGCGCAGCGACAGCCACGCCGTATCCCATGCCCGAATACCGCCTTTGCTCAAGGAGGCGATCAAGCTCGAGAGACTGGACCACATGAGCGGGTATGAGGTCGTCGCCGAATGAGCGATCCCGGGCGCGGGCTGGCCGGCCCGCCATGGCAGTACCTGCCCGCGGCGGCTGAGGTCACCGACCAGCTGCTGGCCGAGCACCCCGAGCTGAAGGCACGCTACGGGCAGCGCGGCCGGGACTACGGCGTGCACGACACCGCCTTTCAGATTGCCTGGGTCGCCACTGCCATCGAGCTGGACTCGCCCGAGGTGCTGCGCTCCAATGTGATCTGGCTGCGTGACCTGCTCCTTGCACGGGGCTTCCCGCTGGAGCCGTTTCGGCGAAACCTGGAACTCGTGATCCAGGCGTGCAGGGATCACCAGATTGCGGCTGAAGAGGATCTCCAGCGCATCGCCGAACCCGTTCTCAGAGAGATCCAGCCATGACCGAGGCGGCTGGTTCGCGGCTCGAGCTGGCGCTTGCGTATGTTGATGCGGTAACCGACAGTCGAGCCAGCCTGAGCCACGCAAGCCGCGTCATCCGGGACGCACTGGATGAGGGATGGGGCCCGACGGAGCTGCTGGTGGAGGTGCTCCCCGAGGCGCTCTACGAGATCGGCCGGCGCTGGCAGGACGGGCGGGCCTCGGTGGCCGACGAGCACCTGACGACCAGCATTGTCCAGGACACTCTTCGCGAGCTATCTGCGGCGCTTCCTCGAGCAGAGCGCCGGGGTAAGTCGGTGCTCGTGGCAGCCGTGGATGGCGAGCTGCACGCCATCGGGCCGCGGATCCTGGCTGACCTGCTCGAGGCCGACGGCTGGGATGTGCTGTACCTGGGCGCTGCAACGCCCCCGGCTGCGCTGGCGCAGCTTCTCGAGCAACGCAACGTCGACGCCATCGCGCTGTCGGCAACGCTGAGCACGCACCTTGGCTCCCTCCGCGAAGCGGTCGGGCGCGTGCGATCCGGATCCCGACCCGACACGTACATCCTCATTGGCGGACACGCCTGTCGCCATCTCGCCCAGCCCGCCGAGACGATCGGCGCGAACGCCTGCGAGCTGCGGGCCGACGCCGGAGTCATGCGGCTGGCCGAGTTCGCCGAACGCCGCTGACCGGAGCGGTGCCGGGGCTGCCCTGCCGACGCCTATGATCGGTCGCCAGATGAGAGATCGGGCGGGAAGCGGCGGTCCCGCAACGGAGGCCGGCAGGCCACCGGGCGGCCTGACCCTGGGGGAAGTCGGGCTGGTGCTGCTGCTACTGGTGCTGCTCGCTGCGACCCTGCTCACGGGCGTATCGCCGGGTCTGCGCTTCGCCGTCCTTGCGCCTCGCTTTGACCTGCTGATCAACGGGGTGTCCGCGCTGATCGCAGGTGTCGCCGCCTGGCTGTCCTGGCTGCGCTACCGCCACATGGCCGACCTTGCCTCGCCCTATCAGGCAGCGGCTTTCATGCTTTTCAGCATCACGGCCGCCGCGCAGACGCTGGCCGACCTGGGCATTGGCGACGTGCTGCTGGGACTCAACCTGGAGCAGTCGCGCCAGGCGCCGCTGTACGCCTGGGCGCTGCTGCGTGTGGGTGCCGGCGGTCTGCTGCTGGTCGCCGCCGTGCTTCGATTGAAGCCGCCCTCTGGCCAGCGCTGGTCGACCATGGTCGTGCCGGTCGCGCTCGCCGGGAGCCTCGCCATCGCGGCGGCCGTGTACGCGCTCGAACCCGCCCTGCCGCCGCTGCTGCGAGCGGAGGCATTCGCCCGTCTCGCCGCGCCCGACTCGTTCCCGGGGCCGCTGCCCGGGATCACCATGCTCGAGTTGGCGCTGCAGGCCAGCGGTGCCGCGCTGTTGGCGGCAGCTGCCTTCACGTACGCACTGGCTGCTCGCGTCGGCAACGCGCCAGCCGGCCGCTATCTCGCCGCCGGCCTGCTCATCGCCGCCTTCGCCCAGATCCACTTCGCGCTGTTTCCCGGCGTCTACAGCGGGCTCGTCACCTCGAGCGACGTGCTCCGCATCTGCTTCTATGCGTTCGTCGTGTTCGGCATCCAGGCTGAGGCAGCGGCCAGCCTGCGCCAGATCCGCGCGGCCAACAGGCGCCTGCGTGAGATGCGCGACCTCGAGCTGGCCAATGCTTCACTGACTGAGCGAGCTCGCCTCGCCCGCGAGCTGCATGACGGCCTGGCCCAACACCTGTGGCTGGCGAGGCTGACCACTGAGCGCCTGACGGAGAAGGCCGGCCCGGATGAGATCGCGGCTGCCCGCGGCGAGCTGGAGGGGCTGCTGCAGGCTGGCTTGGAAGAAGCGCGCCGGAGCGTGTCGGCGCTGCGCGATTCCTCGCGCTCCGACGCACCGCTCGAGGACATCCTCGCTCGCACCGTTCGACGCTTCGAGGAGTCCACGGGCATCAGCGCCCGACTATTGGTCGCCCCGGACATCCCCGGCCTCAACATATCGCCAGTTGCTGCGGCAGAGCTCCTCCGGATTGCGCAGGAGGCGCTCAACAATGTGCGCAAGCACGCCGATGCAACAGTGGTCGGCGTCGAGCTGTCACGTTCGGGCGACCGGCTTCGGCTGGCGGTGCGCGACAACGGGGTTGGCTTCGACGCGTCGGCCGACCACGCGGGCTACGGGCTCGAGAGCATGCGCGAGCGGGCCGCGGCTGTCGGTGGCCAGCTGAGCCTGCACAGCGCTGCCTCGGCCGGTACCACGGTGGTCGTGGAGGTGCCCCTGGGCGCGGTCCAGCCAATGCCGCAGGGACCCGGGAACGACGGCGATTGAGCGCCTACGTGGCCCACTTCGCGTAGCGATTCGCGTACATCCGCGCTAGCCGCGCTCAGTCGCGCCCGCAGATGATCGCGCGGCTGCGAGGGAGGTGCAGCCGATGTCCGTCCGCAATCGGCTTGCCAAGTTCTACCGCTCCGTCCAAACTCGGGAGGCCAGTGGCGAAGAGGTCGCGCCTCCCCTTCTCGACTCGTCTCGACCCCCTGCGGGCACCGAGTCGACGCCCCCCGCCACCGGCGATGTTGCTGCCAACGGGAGCGTTGAGGCTGCTTTGATGCCGACCAATCGCCCAACCGGCTCGCGGCTGATGATCGTCGACGATCACGCGCTCGTCCGCGAAGCCGTCGGTCGTGCCCTTGAGGGCTCGGGCATCGAGATCGTTGCCGAGGCGTCCACGGCCGAGGAGGCACTGACCGTGGCAGCGGACGCCCGGCCCGACCTGATCCTGCTCGATATCGACCTGCCGGCGGCCAGCGGGCTGGACGTCATCACCGAGCTGCGTCGGCGCGTCCCCGCCGCGCGCATCGTCATGCTCACCATCTCGAACGACGACGACGACGTGGCCGAGGCGATCCGTCTCGGGGCGTCGGGATTCCTGACCAAGGACATGAGCTCCGATGCGCTGTTGCGGGCCGTCAGTGGCGCGCTGCGCGGCGACCTGGCCATGCCGCGAGGCATGGCTCAGCGGCTGATCGACCGGCTCAGCGGCTCGACGACCGACACCAGGCAGCCGCTGGTGGCAGAGATGCTGACAACACGCGAGCTGGAGATCCTCCGCCTCCTGTCGGAGGGGCTCACGGCTCGCGAGATCGGCCAGGCGCTGGTGCTGTCGCCCAGGACGGTGGAGGGCCACGTCGGCAAGATCCTGCGCAAGCTGGGGGCCCGCAACCGCGTGGAGGCCGTCCAGCACTACCGCCACCGGGCCGGCTGAGCCGCCAACAGGGGGACATTACAGAACCATATACGTACCTCGTTTTGCGTATCTATTCGCGTATTAACACGCTGGCGCGGCCGGCCAGCCGGCGGCAACATGCAGAGGACGCGAAAACGCCCCGTCCCAAGGAGAGGTCGGCTGAAGGGGAGCCGGCCTCTTCTGCATTTCCGGGCAATTCAAATCGCACGCTGGTGACTGGCCCGCGGGAATGCAGCGACTGCAAGCCGCTCCACCAGCCGTAGTCCAGCGCCGGCCTCCGTGCGAGCGCCCGACTCCTGTGTAGCGTTCGTTCAATTGTTGCGGGCGCAGAGACGCCCGGCCCGGTACAGCGAACCGCGCCTATACTGCACGAACCATGTACAACATTAAGGAGGCGGCGTCGCGCAGTGGGGTGAGCGTCCCCACCCTGAGGGCCTGGGAGCGGCGCTACGGCGTCGTCACGCCGGCCCGGACGCCTTCCGGTTATCGGCTCTACGACGATCAGGCGATCGAACGCCTCCGGCGGATGCGCAAGCTGCTCTCGGCCGGCTGGCGACCGCGGGAGGCCGCCGGCGAAGTCCTCCGTGACCGGCGCACAGGCGCCGCGTCTGAGGCGAGCGTCGACGCGGGAGTGTCCGCGCCAGATACGCGGAACGGGATGGTTGATCGATTGGTGGCCAGCGCCGTCGACTTCGACAGCGCGCAGGTGAGCGCGGTCCTCGATGAGGCCTTTGCCCGCGCGTCGTTCGAGATTGCGATGGAGGAGGTTGTTTTCCCGGCCCTGCGCGAGGTTGGCCGGCGCTGGGAGCAGGGCACTCTGAGCGTGGCCGCCGAGCACGCCGTCTCAAACGGGATCCAGCGTCGGCTGGCGGTCCTCTACGAAGCTGCGCGCCGGCCGGGCGAGCGACCGCAGGTGATCATCGGGCTGCCGCCCGACGCGCGCCACGACCTTGGCGCCCTTGCCTTCGCAGTCGCCCTTCGCCGGGTGGGACTGGACACGCTCTACCTGGGCAGCGACGTGCCTATCGAGAGCTGGGTCCGCAGCCTGCGCCAGACAGGCGCCAGGCTGGCGGTCATCGGGGCGGTCACAGGCGCGGACGTGGACGCTGCCCGGGCAACGGTAGGCGCCATCAGCGAACAGCTGCCGCAGGTTGTCTGCTTCCTCGGCGGTGACGGAGCTGCGGAGCTGGCTGACGCCGGTCGCGTTCTGTCGGGCGTGCTGGCGGAGGACGCCCGCCTGGTCCGTAGCCTCGCCATCGACTGAGCTCGACGCTGGGGCTGCTATCGTCGGGCCATGAGGCTGCACGTCCGCTGGCTCGGCCATATCGACTACCGCGCTGCCTGGCAACTGCAGCACCAGCTGGTCGAGGAGCGCTCAGCGGGCAGAGTCGGCGACCAGCTGCTCCTGCTCGAGCATCCCGCCGTGCTGACCCTCGGTCGCCAGTCGGAGCCGGCGCACGTGCGCGCCTCGCCCTCCGAGCTGGCCAGCCGCGGCATCGAGGTCGTGCGCGTGGAGCGAGGCGGGGAAGTTACGTACCACGGTCCTGGCCAGCTGGTGGCCTATCCGATCATCCGGCTCTCGGATCGCGGACTGCTGCTGCGCCCGTTCGTGCGCAGCCTCGAGCAGGCGATGAGTGATGTCGCCGCTGCCTACGGCGTGAGCGCCGGCCGCCGCGAGGGCTACCCGGGCTGCTGGGTGGAGCCCGAGGGGCCTCGCCCGCGCAAGCTGGGGGCGCTGGGCCTGCGCGTCGAGCGCGGTGTCTCATACCACGGCGTCGCGTTGAACGTCACGACCAGCCTTGCCGACTACCGGCTGATCAACCCGTGCGGCATGCCAGAGGCGGAGGTCACCTCGATAGCCCGTGAGGCGGGCTGGACGGGCGCGGCAGCCGCGCCATCGACGGGCAGCGTCGAGCGGGCGGGCGTTGCCTTCGCCGAGGCGTTCGAGCGCGCGCTCGAACGCGTACCCGTCGCCGCGTAGGTCGCCATGGCGCGCGGGCTTTTCGAGCTTCGGCGCGACGAGATAACCGGCTGGTGGGTGATCGTCGTCGTCGACCGTCAGTTCAACCCGGCTCGCTTTCGCCGACCGGCCAAGCCCCTGGGGCAGGATCCGGCCGACTGCCCCAACTGCGCCGCGGCGGGAGAAGGAGCGGCGGTGCGCATGCTCAGGCCGCAGGCATTCACCGTCGCCGGCACCGAGCGGGAGGCACGCGAGAATGGCCACGCTGAGCGGGACCCCGGGCTGGGACTGCTCGGCGATGCCGGCTCGTACCAGACCATCCTGGCGCCCGCCGGGCACCATGAATCATTGGCCGAGACAACTCCTCAGATTGCCTTCTACCTGCTTGCCGAGGCACGCCGCCAGATAGCCGAGGCGCGGGCTGGCGGCCAGACCGAGTACCTCGCCGTGGTCCACAACTGGGGCCGTCAGGCGGGCGCCCTGACCGACCACCTCTGCTTCGATTTCTACGACCTGCCGCACATCCCCCATCGCATCAGCGAGGAGCTGGGCGGCGCCGCCCGCTTCGTCATCCGGGAAGGTGGCTGCCCGTTCTGCCGGCTGGTGCGCGACGAGCCGGCCGGTGGCACCAGGCTGGTCTACGAAGACGCGGCCAGCGTCTGCTTCGCCCCCTACGCTTCGCGTTCGCCGTTCGAGCTGTGGGTGGTGCCGCGCCATCACGCGGCTGACTTCGGGACGGCCACCGATGCCCAGCTGGCGAGCGCCGCCGAGGCCCTGCAGCGGGTGCTGGGCCGGCTGTCCGTGCTGGACGGCCCGCCACTCAACCTGATCCTGCACACGGCCCCCCTGCGCGAGCGGGTCGACGAGACGTACCACTGGCACTGGGAGATACATCCCCGTCTGCGCGAGATCGCCGGGTTGGAGCTGGGCACTGGGCTGCCGGTGAATCCCGTCAGCCCCGAGGAGGCAGTCGCCGAGCTCGCAGCCGCGTCACACGATGGCCAGGCGACGCGTCACAGGACCCGAGAGGCGCCGATCTTCGGCGAGCCCCTGGCAACCCAGAGCCGGGAGGCAGGTCCCACTGACAGAGGTGCTCGTGCTGCTGACCCGCGCAGTGAACGTCGGGGTGGGCGTGCCTGACCGCGCGGCCGCCCGGATCGTGATCGAGCAGCTGTACGCCGCTCACCACGCCGAAATCTACAGCTACCTGAGCCGGATGCTGCGTGACGATGAGCTCGCGGCCGACCTCACCCAGGAAACGTTCATCAAGGCCTTCCGTGCCTTCGACACGCTGGCCGACCGCAACAGGGCCCGAGCCTGGCTCTACCAGATCGCCGGACGCACCGCGCTCGATGAGCTGCGCCGGCGCCGAATTGTCCGCTTCATACCCTGGAGCGGCGAGAGCCGCGGAAGCGATGCATCAGCCGAAGAGCTGGCGCTCCAGCGCCGCATGTCGGCCGAGATGGAGCGGGCCCTGGCGGCGATCCCGCCACGCCAGCGCCAGGCGCTGCTGCTGGCCGAGGTGCACGAGCTGACCGGGCTCGAGTTGGCTTCGGCGCTGGGCGTATCGCACGTGGCCGCGCGTGCGCTGCTGACCCGCGCTCGCGAGTCGCTTCGCCAGGCGCTTGCAGCGGAGCGGGCGCGTTGGGCGCTGACCGAGCCCGGCGCACCGATGGCCCAGCGGACCGAGGACGACCAGTGAGCCGACTTCGCCAGACCGATCGGCACGCGCGCTTCCGCCAGCTGCTGGCTGCCCGAATGGACCTGCCGTTGCCCCTCGACGACGAGTGGCAGCTGACCGTCCACCTGTCTCGGTGCGACGCCTGCCGGGCCGTCGAACGAGAGTACCGGGAGCAGCGCCGCGCACTGCGCCAGCTGGCTCCGGCACATCCACCGCGCGACCTGTGGGCGCGCACAGCGACCGCCCTTGATGCCGAGATGGCTGCTGGCCGCGATCGGGCGGGCCAACGCTCCGGGCGGGGCGGCTCGGTTGCCTCGGTCGCCGCTTCGCTGTCGGTGTTCGGTGCAGCGGCGCTCCTGCTCATGAGCCAACTGCCGCTTGTCGATCGGGTGGAGCCCACGCGACTGCCGCCGACACCTTTTGCTGTGCCGCGCCAGGCGGTCGCCTATGTCGGGTCCGGGCCGCAGGGCCTCTCGATCTATCGCACCAGCATCAACAACGTCTGCCCGGTCTCGGCTGCCGATTGCGTGGGGTACCACCCGCCGCCGGCCACGCTGACCCTGTCGCGTTCGATCGAACCCAGCTCTATGGCCCTCAGCCCGAGCGGCCGGGAACTGGCCATCAGCGGGCGTGACAGCGACCGGGACGGGGTCATCGCGATCGTGATGATGCCGGAAGCCCCCGACGTTCTCCCTTCACAGTTACCGGCGGCTCTGTCGCCGGAGCCTCGGTCGCCGGAGCCTCGGTCGCCGGAGCCCACGACCACGCCCGTGGCGCATGTCAGCCTACCGCCGCGACCGGATCCCTCGGATCCGATCGACCCGCGGCTGAGCCCGTTTCCGGTCGACCCCACTCCCGCCGCCGGGCTGGCCGTGCTGGCCATCCTGGAGGATGCGCTCGGTGTGGGCGCACCGCCGGCATGGTCGAGCGATGGCAGCACGCTGGCCTTCAGCGCCATGCCGGCCGACGGCAGCGCCGGCCCGGACCTGTACATCTGGCGGGCTGGCGACGAAACTGCCCTGCGCCTCACCCACGATCAGTCCTCGTACTTCGCGTCCTGGTCGGGCAACCGCATCGTGGCCAGCCGGTTGGCCCCCGAGGAAGCGGGCGAGTCGCCGCTCGCCACGACCGTCGTGATCGACCTTGAGACCGGCGAGCACCGGCCGGTCGCGGACCTGCCACTGTGGCTGCCCCAGCTGAACGGTCCGGCGAGCCATGCGGTCGCCTGGCACGGAACGCTGGCCTGGCGCGGGCCGGCCGCTGTGGCGGACAGCGGCGCTCTCTACCTGGTCGAGTGGTCGGCCATCGACCCATTCGCCGATCCGGCATCGGAGCCCACGCCTGCGCCGGAGCCGGACGTGCCCGGCCCCGCCGAGCCGTACGAGGAGCCTACCGCCAGCCCGGCGAACGAGTCCCACGGGGCGACCGCCGCGAGCGAGCCCTCGGCACCGACTTTTCCGGCGACCCTGCCCCCGCTGGTGGCCGAGGACGACGAGCCGCGGGCGAGCGAGGATCCCGCCGACGACCCGCCTCCGGCGCACGGGGCGTTGGAGGGTCTCCAGGCACTCGATCCCGGGCGCGATCCGGATCGCCAGCCGGTGCGCGACTGGGAAGTCCGCTGGTCGCCGGACGGCGCGCTGCTGGGCTATTGGATAGCCGATGCGCCGGGATCCTCATGGGGCCGGCTGACGGTGCTGCGGCTCAATCCCGAAACCGGGGTGCTTGCGGCGGATTCCCCCCTGCTGGCGCCCATGCTTGCGCGGCGTTCGTTCAGCCTGGGCGTGGACCGACTGGCCTGGGTGGCCCCCGCCGAGCACAACCCGGAGGGCGAGCTGCGCGTCAACGCCTGGGGCCCCGACGGCTTCGGTGTGCTGCGCCTGGAGGCGCCCGAGGTGGACGGAGCCGTCGCCCCGTTCTGACCGACTCGCGGCGCTATGCTGGCCCGGAGCGAGGCACGGGCTTCACTTCCAGCGACCGGCCCGGCGAGCCCGGCAGGAGGAGACGTGAGCAGCCGCCAGATCATGACCGCCGACGACGTGCGCAGGGCGCTCGTCCGGATCAGCCATGAGATTGTCGAGAAGCACGGCGGCACCGACGGACTGGCCCTGGTTGGTATCCAACGGCGCGGCGTGCCACTCGCCGAGCGACTGGCCACGGCCATCGAGCGCAACGAGGGCGTCGCGCTGGCTGTCGGCACGCTGGACATCACCTTCCACCGCGACGACATCTCCTCTAGCCCCGAAAGTGGTCCGGAGCTGAAGGCCACCCACCTGCCTTTTTCGCTGGAGGCCTCGACGATCGTCATTGTCGACGACGTCCTCTACACAGGCCGGACCGTGCGCGCAGCCATGGATGCTCTCGTCGATGTTGGCCGGCCGGCAGCAGTCAGGTTGGCCGTGCTGGTCGATCGCGGGCACCGCGAGCTGCCCATTCGCGCCGACCACGTCGGCAAGAACGTGCCGACCTCGCGCGAGGAGCTCGTGCGAGTCCACCTGGTCGAGAGCGACGGGCGCGATGAGGTTCTCCTGGAGCGACGGCAAGACAGCGCTGCGGCATGAGGCACCTGCTCGACGTCGACGAGCTGTCGGCCCCTGATGTCGAGTCACTGCTGGTTGATGCGGAGCACCACCGATCGAGCTACGAGGCGGCCCGGGTCGGGAGCGAGCTGGCAGGTCGGTCGGTCGGCCTGCTCTTCGCGGAGCCCTCGACCCGGACGCGAGTCTCATTCGAGCTTGCCGTACGGGCGCTGGGGGGCCATCCCGTCGTCATCGACCCGGGACGCAGCTCGCTGGTCAAGGGCGAGACGCTGGCCGACACGGTGCGCACCCTCGCCGCCCTGGGCACCTCCGTCCTGGTCATGCGCCACCGCCGGAGCGGCGCGCCGTGGGTCGCGGCGCGGTATTTCGTGGGCAGCATCGTCAACGCCGGTGACGGTTGCCATGCCCATCCCACCCAGGCGCTGCTGGACCTCTTCACGCTGCGCCGGGCCGTGGGCACGCTGGCCGGGCGGAAGGTCGCGATCGTCGGAGACCTGCTCCACTCGCGTGTGGCCCGCTCCAATGCGTGGACGCTGACCGCCGACGGTGCCGATCTGTGGGCGTGCGGCCCACGGCCCTGGCTGCACGGCTGGGAAAAGCTTGCCGGACGACTCCCGGCGGGCCGGCGGCTGACCCTCACGGACGATCTCTCGAAGGCGCTCGCCGGGGCCGATGCGGTGATGGCGCTGCGCATCCAGAAAGAGCGGATGGCGAGCCTGGACCTGTCACTGGACGAGTACGTCGCGGGCTACCAGATCAATGCTGACAGCATGCGGGCTGCGGCATCCGAAGCGGTGTTCATGCACCCGGGGCCGGTAAACGAGGGCATTGAGGTGACCGGCGAGGTCAGTCGCGGGCCGCGCTCGCTGGTCCTCGAGCAGGTGCGCAACGGCGTGCCCATTCGGATGGCCGTGCTCGCCCATCTGGGCCGGCCGGCCGGCTGAGGTGAGGCGCTCGACCGACGCGCCCGCGACGGTCCGGCGGCCTCCGGCCATACCATCGCCTTCATGAGCGACCAACCGCAGATGCCCGATTACCGCGGCGCCCCGCTCGATCCCGACCGCGGTCCCGGCCTCGGCTGCTTCTGGATCCAAATAGCACTGCTGGCGGTGCTGCTCGTTGCCACGCCGCTATCGGTGGTCATGGCGGTCGACCCGTGGATCAGCGGCGCACTGCTCGTGGTCAGCCTGGTCCTGCTGCTGTTCGTCGGCCAGACCATGATCTTCCTGCTTCGCCTGGTCGCCGCCGATCGACGATCTCGGCGCCGACCCCTGTCCGGAACGGCTCGCAAGACGGTCGGCCAGCTGGAGGAGGAGGCGCAGCGGGATGCCGGCGACGAGGGAGCGCCGACCCGCGACGAGGCAGCGCCGACCGGCGCCGGGCTAGGGCCGACCGGCGAGGACGGAACCGCCGCCGGTGACGAGCGCGCCGCGTCAGAGCAGGACGACGCCCGAGCCGGATAACCGCTTGCCCGCCCTCAGGGCGCCCAGGACCTGACGCGGGGAAGTCCGGAAGTCGGGACGCAGCGCTTCGCGCAACTCTCCCACCAGGCGGCGGTTCGTCGAGCTGTCGGCCAGGACCAGGACGATGGCGTCTACGCCACCGTCACGCTCGCGCAGCCTGAGCCGACGCACCAGCGCCTGGACATCGCGCAGCCTCGTCTCGAGCTCAACGCCGACGCGGTGGTCGCCCAGGCGCAGGAACAGGTCCCACGCTCTCAGCTCGGCGGGACCGGGCAGGGGCAGCTCGGCCACGACGTGCCAGCTCGGCGACAGGACTGCCCGCAGGCGCCGCGTCAGGCCCTGCTGTCCCGCGTCGCGGAGGCCATCGTCAAGCATGTGCAGGCCGAGGGACAGCTCCAGGCCGAGCACTGACGCCATCTCGGACAGCTCGATCAGCGTTGGGCCGCGCGCCGTGCTCGCCTCCGCCCGCCATACCTTTGCCTGGGACCACCCGAGCTGCGCGCCCACGGCCGACTGGCTCACGCCGAGCAGGATCCGCCGCTGGCGCAGCTCGGATAGCGCGCGCGTCTGAAGCTCAACCCCACGCCGCCGGCCGCGCGTGACGCGGGACTCACGTGTCGACACCCCGCACATCGTGATGGGCAGCGCTTGACGCTCCATCATCGGCCGCTTATCGGCCGGTCCTCTCGCCAGGGTCGGTGAGACGACTGACTTGACGTCTCGTAACCAAGCGCCCCCGCCCGGATCGGTGGCAGGCGAGTCCGCCACTCTGCGACTCCGCGACTCGCTGAGCGTATGCAATGTCCGGCGAAGTGCTGACCAGTCCTCGAAGCCCTTCCCCCGCGCCCTGTTCCACCCATGCCTGCCGGCAACTGACTCGCAGATCGCGTCGTTCGTCCGGCGAAGGGCATGTAACCGGCCCCGTCAGCCAATCCACCGGACGCACTATTCGTCTGGCGAGTTTGGTCCGCCAGGGGGCCCGGCAGCGGCCGGCCGCACGCGTTGCGGGCTCCCACGCCGGACAGGCTATTCACCCGGCGAGCTGCCCGCGCTGGGGCGGTGGCGCGAGCTGCCCGCACTGGAGCGACGGCGCGAGCTGCCCGCACGGTTCCCGCGGCGCGAGGTGCCCGCTGAGACCCACGGCAGAGGTGAGCGCTGCTGCTCCTGAGGGGAACGGTGCACGTCGCGCTGGCCCCGGTGTGACAATATGCCGCCCATGGCTGCGGTCCCCCTACCAACGCCGCCGGAGGCATAAGCCGTGCCCGTCCTGGCCACGTTCTTCTCGGTGCGCCGCGGGCGCGACCCGTTCTTCAAGTTTTTCATGCGCAAGGTCTTCCCGCGGCAGGTCAAGCGCTACCAGGAGGAGTTCGGCATTCGCTTCCTGGGCTGGTACAACGTCGCCTACGGCTGGGATTTCGATAACGTGATCCTTCTCGAGCTGCCCGATTACGGCACGATTGACCGGCTGGAGGCCGACGAGCGGGCGCGGGCAGTCGGCCATCGGGCGGGAGAATGGATGTTCGAGCGCCACCATGCGATGTTCCTGCGCGAGCGCATGGGCCAAGACCTGGAGTACCACCCTTGAGCTTCCGACGCGACGCCACGCGCCGCACTGACCAAGCCGACCAGCCACCTGGAGGAGAGCCAATGGACGAGCGAGCCGGAGCGCTGGGCGAGATCGCGTCTGACGCGGCCGTGGAGCGAAGCAGCTTCCTTGCCGACGCGGGCGAGCAGCTCAAGCGCTTCATTGAGGCCAATCGACGGCACATCAAAGACGTCGGCGGAATGGTTCTGATCGACGACGACCCCGACTACCTCTCCGTCGCTCCGGACGGGACCTTCCGCTCGCGAACGCGCTACCAGGACGATGCCACCGGCGAGTGGTACTCGGAAACGGAAGTGATCGAAAGCGCCGCGGAGCTGGTCGAGCTGTACAACCCGGCCGAGATCTACGCCGCCTTCGCTGAGGCAGCCCGCGACGAGGCTGGCGTGCCGGGCGCGATCGCCGCCAGCGAGGACCTTGTCGACGCGCCCAGCCTCGCGCCCGGCGATGAGATGGCAGAGGGCTACGCCGGAGCGGCCGACGAGTGGGCCGCCAACCGTCCCGCGGAAGGCGAGCCGGCGAGCGCGGAGGAGGCTGCCCGACGTCTCTACGACCTGGCCCTGACCTTCCAGGAGCGCAGCCAGCATGCCGAGGCGCGGCTGGTCGAGCAGTTTGAGGTGGCCGCTGCCGACCTGGCCTCACATCTGGGCGACCTGATGATCCTCGACGACGAGGACGAGCGGCTGTGGTTCCGCCAGAACGGCTCGTTCGAGGCAGAGGTCGTGCCCCAGCCTGACGATGAGCGCGAGGCGACCGACGAGTGGCGCAGCCTCACCTCGCCGGACGAGCTGGTCGAGTTCTACGACCCGACCGACGTCTTCGGTGACCTGGCCGAGGCGCTGGCCGAGCAGTTCCCCTCAATCGCGGCCGACGACGAGGAGGGCGAGCCGGCCTGAGCTCGCCACTACCGATGGCTCGGCGGCCGTGAAGCTGCTCAGCGGCGAGCTGCTGGAGTCACGCCAGCTGCTGCCGGGCCAGTGGCTGCAGCGTTTCCACGCACCGTGGCTTGCCGGAGGAGCCCAGGCTGGCCAGTTCGTCCACGTTCGTACCCCCGACTACTCGGGCCTGGTGCTGCGCCGCCCGTTCAGCATCAACACCTTCGATCGCCGCTCGGGCGAGGCGTCGATCCACTTTCGCGTGACGGGCAAGGGCACCGAGTGGCTGGCGCGCATGCGCCCCGGCGACCAGATCGAGATGCTCGGTCCGCTGGGTCGCGGTTTCGAGGTTGACCCGAAGAGCCGCCACGTGCTGCTGGTGGCCGGCGGGCTGGGCATGGCGGGCGTCAGGGCATTGGCCGATGAGGCGTTGGCCGACAACCGCCAGGTGGTCCTCCTCTTCGGCGCATCGACCGCGCGCGAGGTGTACCCGTCCTCGCTGCTGCCGGCCGAGGTCGAGTACGTCGTGGCAACCGATGACGGCAGCTTCGGCCACTCGGGCCGAGTGACCGACCTTGTCGGCCGCTACGAGGCCTGGGCCGACCAGTGCTTTGCCTGTGGGCCGGAGCCGATGCTTGCCGCGATGGCCCGACTCGCGGCGACGCGCCACCAGCGGCTCGGCGTGGCACGCCTGGCCGGCCGAGGTCGGGGGCGACAGTCGCCCCGCGGCTCCTCGGTGGCCCGCCGCCGGGCGTGGTTGCAGGTCTCGATGGAGCAGAACATGGGCTGTGCGGTGGGCGCCTGCCTGGGCTGCGTCATCATGGGCACCGACGGACCGCAACGGGTCTGCCGAGAGGGCCCGGTTTTCGCGTCCGAGGAGATCGAGTGGGACGCGCGCTGGTGACCCTCGACCTGTCCGTCGACCTCGGCCGGGGGTTGATACTCGACAACCCCATCCTGGTCGCCTCGGGCACCTTCGGTTACGGCGTCGAGTACGGCGAGGTGGTCGATGTCCAACGCATCGGCGCCATCTGCTGCAAGGGCACGACGCTCAAGCCCAGAGCCGGCAACCCGCCGCCGCGCGTGACCGAGACGCCGGCCGGCATGCTCAACTCGATCGGCCTGCAGAACCCGGGCGTAAAAGGGGTTCTCGAGAGATACGCGCCGCATTGGGCGGGCTGGCAGGTGCCGGTCGTAGTCAACGTCGCGGGCGAATCGGTCGATGACTACGTGGAGGTCGCGCGACGGCTGGAGGGCCAGCCGGGCATCGCCGGCATCGAGCTCAACATCTCGTGTCCGAACGTGGGTAAAGGCGGACTCCAGTTCGCCCTCGATCCGGACGGTGCAGGTGCCGTGACGGCTGCCGTGCGGGCCGCCACAGACCTGCCGCTGATGGTCAAGCTGTCGCCCGCTGCTCCGGACGTTCGAACGATCGCCCGCGCGATAGCGGACGCCGGGGCCGATGCGCTGTCAGCGACCAACACCCTGTCCGGCATGGCCATCGACCGCCGCCGCGACCGGCCACTGCTGGGCAACACCTATGGGGGGCTCTCCGGCCCCGCCCTCAAACCGGTCGCTCTGCGGGTGGTGTACGAGGTCGCACAGGCGGTCAGGATCCCAATTGTCGGGATCGGCGGCGTCGGTTCGCTCGACGATGTGCTGGACTTCATGGCTGCCGGCGCGGTCGCCGTGCAGGTGGGCACTGCCGTCTTCGCCGACCCGACCCTGCCGGTGCGGCTGATTGATGAGCTTGCCGCCCACTGTCGAGCAGAGGGGCTGCAGACGCATCGTCAGCTCGTCGGGTGCGCGCTCCCCGCCCGGCGCGAGCGGCCCAGCACCAAGGGCGTCGAGTACCTGCCTTGAGCGAGCAGACCCCCGCCGCCCGCGTCGAGCGCCTGTTCAGCCGGGCCGGCGCCTATCGCGAAGGCCACTTCAAGCTGAAGAGCGGCCGCCACGCCGACCGCTACATCGAGAAGTTCCAGGTCATGCAGTGGCCGTCGGCCGTGACCGAGCTCTGCGCGCTGATCGCCGACCGTGCGCGAGCCCTGGAGGCTCCGATCGATGTCGTCGCCGGGCCAACCACCGGCGGAGTGATCCTGGCCTACGAGGTCGCGCGGCAGCTGGGCGTCCGCGGCATCTTCGCCGAGCAGGTCGCCGAAGCCGACGGCACGACAAGGCGCGAGTTCCGGCGTGGCTTCAGGATCGAGCCGGGCGAGCGAGTGCTGCTCGTCGACGACGTGGTCACCACCGGCGGGTCCCTGGTAGAGATGCTGCCACCCATCGAGGCCGGTGGCGGCGAGCTGCTCCTGGCGATCGTGCTGGTTGACCGGTCGGGTGGGCTCGTCGAGGTCCGGTCGCCGGGCGGCGCGACGTATCGGGCCGAAGCGCTGTGGAGCCTGACGCTGCCGACCTGGCAGCCCGGCCCGGCCACCTGTCCGGGATGCGCAGCCGGCCTCCCCCTCCAGGCTCCCGGCTCGAGCGGCGCCGCCTGAAAGCGGCGCATCTCCGGCTAGGGCGCGATCGCCGTCATCGCGGACCGGACCTCGTCCACCGATGCCACTCCCTCGAGCTTCGCCCGCACGACGCCCTCGTCGTCCACCGCGAACAGCATCGGCTCGGTCCGCAGGCCCCATTCGACGACCGGCGCCACGGGCACCAGCTGGCCCTCACGCAAAACCGGCTGGAGCTGCCCGTCCACCTGCTGCAGCTCGTATGGCTCGACGTGGATCACGGTTACGTCACCCTCGAACTCACCTGCGACGTCCTTGATGATGTCCATTGCCGGCCCGCAGGTGGCCGTCTTGCAGAACGCCGGAGTGCCGAAGAAGAGCAGGAAGGGCTCGCCGTCCTGCAACGCCCGGTCTACCGACACGCGGTAGAAGTCGGGGTTCGGCTCCGTGTCGGTGGAGATCCGGGCCAGCTCGTCCCGCGTCGCGGCGGTGGGAGTGGTGCTTGCGATCGCTCGCGCGCCTACGGCGGGCGTTGAGCTGGTCGGCTGCACCGAGAAGACCATCCGACCGCTGCGCGTAGCTCCGTCCGGCTCGGTTGCCTCGACCTCGACACCCCACATACCGGCGCGCGGAAAGTCGACCATCGCCCGGTAGAGACCCGGCAGCTGCGGCACCGTCGGCAGGTAGGTGCCCTCGACGGTCGTTGCCGGGCTTTCCGGATCGGCGGCGAGGTCGAAGAAGCGCAGGCTCACATCCCGGTCCGGGGCAGCCAGCGGCTCGTTCTGCCGATCGACCAGGTTAAGCAGGAAGCGGTTCTGGCCGACCGCGAGCTCGGACGTCACCGGTATGGGCAGCAGCTCGCCGCCATCGTCCTGCGGAGGCCAACCGGGGTATCCGCTCGGCGCCGTCGGCTCCACGCCGGCGGGCGGCGTTGGATCGGCCGGCGCTGCGCCGCCGCAGGCGGCGAGGAAGAGCAGGGCCATGCCAAGCGCGAGCAGTATCGCGAGGCGAGGAGGGACAGATCTCATCGGGGGTCCACCTTACTCCGGATCGCTCGACCCCCACTTATGCGGGCCTGCGCGCCGGGGTGGATACAATCAGCACGTCACATGTCCCGCTTCACGCGTCTGGCCCTGCTCGCTGCCATGACGACCTACCTGCTGGTCGTCATCGGCGCGATCGTCCGGGGCACCGGTTCCGGCATGGGCTGCCCCGACTGGCCGACCTGCTACGGCGCGTGGATTCCGCCGCTCGGCGACACGGCGGCCTGGATCGAGTGGATCCACCGCAGCGTGGCCGCGATAGTCGGCCTGCTGGTGCTCGCCGTAGCCGTCGTGGCGCTGCGCCGCAAGCGGCACTCGCGGGCTATCGTGGGCGTGTCGCTCGGAGCGCTGGCGCTGACGGGCTTCCAGGCCTGGCTGGGCAAGATCACCGTCGAGACCAACAACGCCGGGGAGTGGGTTACGGCCCACCTCGCTGCAGCGATGATCCTGCTGGCGATGCTCGCTTTCATCGCCGTCCGCTCGCACTACGATCGGCCCCAGCCCGAACGGGGCGGGAACCAGCGCCTCACGCTGTTACTGGCGTTCACCGCCGGATCCGTCTTCGCGCTGCTGCTCTTCGGGGCCCACGTCACCGCGATCGGGGCGGGGCTGATCTTCCGCGACTGGCCCCTGTTCAACGGCCAGCTCATTCCCGGCTGGTCGGACAATCCGACCTTCGCCGCGATGGAGATGAGCCACTTCCTGCATCGCTTCGTGGCGGCAGTGGTCGGGGTGATCGTTGCACTGGCCGCATGGGCCTCGTGGCGGGCGGCCAGGCACGGCCTGCCGGGTGGCCAGCCGCTGCTGGTGCTGGTGGGCAGCGCGGCGGCGCTCTACGTCATGCAGATCTTCGTTGGCGCGGCCCAGATCTGGACCACGCTTGCGCCGTGGGCGGTGGCGCTTCACCTGGCCATCGGCGCAGCCATCTGGGTGCTGCTGGCCGCCGCCGCGTTCGTTGGCTTTTTCGAGGCCCGCCTGGCCGACAGCCGTAGCGATGTCGGGCCCGCCCACGGCTCGCCCGACCCGGCCGTCCCTGGCCCGAGCCTGCGCGATCGCGTCGGCGCCTACGTGGCCCTCACCAAGCCTCGGATCATCGAGCTGCTGCTGGTCACGACGGTGCCGGCGATGATCCTCGCGGCGCGCGGCCTGCCGCCGCTCGACCTCGTCGCGTGGGTGCTCATCGGCGGCACGCTGGCGGCCGGTGCGGCCAATGCGATCAACTGCTACTTCGACCGCGACATCGACGAGGTGATGTCGCGCACGCGCCGCCGTCCCCTGCCAGCACACAGCATTCAGCCAGAGAGCGCGCTCGTCTTCGGGCTCGTGCTGGCGGTCGTGGCGTTCGGCGTGATGGTCTGGTTCACCAACCTCGTGGCCGCCTTCCTGACCCTCGTCGCGATGGCCTTCTACGTCGTCATCTACACCATGCTGCTGAAGCGCTCCACGCCGCAGAACATCGTGCTGGGTGGGGCTGCCGGCGCGCTGCCGCCGGTGATCGGATGGTCGGCCGTGACCGGCGACATCACCCTGCCCGCGCTGCTGCTCTTCGCCATCGTCTTCTACTGGACGCCGCCGCACTTCTGGGCGCTGTCGCTGCGCCTGCGGCGCGACTACGAGGCAGCCGCGGTGCCGATGCTGCCGGTCACCCACGGCGTGCCCGAGACCACCCGCCAGATCGCGCTGTACAGCGTGCTGATGGTCGCCCTCACGCTGGTCTTCTTCGCCGCGGCCCAGATGGGCCTCATCTTCCTCGCCGGCGCCGTGCTGCTCGGCGGCGTCTTTCTCGTCTACGCCTTCGCCATGTGGCGCGAGGGCACGGACCGCCGCGCCGTTCGCGTCTATCGATACTCGATCACCTATCTGACCGGGCTCTTCGCGCTGGTCGTCCTCGACGTCTTCGTCTACCTGCCGCTCTAGCGGATGGCAGCCAAGGAGCGCGCCCGCACGGATGGGAAAGGGTTCAGCGCTGCCGAGAAGGAGGCCATGCGCGAGCGGGCCAGGGAGCTCAAGGCCGAAGAGCGCGCCCAAAAGGACAGGGCTGCCGGCGAGCGCGACGTGATGGCCAAGATCGCGGAGATGCCCGAGCCCGATCGCACAATGGCCGAGCGCATCCACGCCATCGTCACCGAAAGCGCTCCCGAGCTCCTGCCCAGGACCTGGTACGGGATGCCGGCCTACGCACGCAACGGCAAGGTCGTCTGTTTCTTCACGGCCGCCTCCAAGTTCGGTGAGCGATATGCGACTTTCGGCTTCCAGCCGGAGGCGAACCTCGATGAGGGCAACATGTGGCCGACCTCGTTCGCGCTGAAGGAGCTGACTGGAGCGGACGAAGCCCACATTGCCGATCTGGTGAAGCGAGCGATCGGCTAGCGCGCCGCAGACGCTAGCCGCGGCGCGCCGCCCGAGCAGCAGCGGCCTCGCGATCGAGGCGCGCGTCGACGCGCCGCCCCTCAGCCTCCTCGGCGCGCAGCCAGACCCATACCGCAAGCACCAGCCCGATCAGGAAGACCATGTCGCCGCCTGCCCACATGATCCCGCCGGCCAGCTGCTGGTCGGCCAGCGGCGACGGGCCCCAGTCGCGGGCCACGGTCTCGTAGTGCGGGTAGAGCACCTGCGGGGCCGACAGGATGGCCAGGCCCAGGAAGGAGCTCTGGGGCATGCCCAGGAAGAGATAGCCGATGCGCACCGCATGCGGCAGGCGCCAGGGCGAGGGGTCTGCGCCCACCACCGGCCACCAGAACAGCAGGGCCGTGCCCATGTAGAGGCCATGCTCGGCGAAGTGCAGCAGCTCGCTCTCGAGCGCCGCGTCGTACAGCGAGCTGAAGTGAGTTGCCCACATCACGCCGGCGAAGAGTGTCCAGGTCACCACCGGGAAGGAGATGATCCTCAGCGGCAGCGAGTGCAGCACCGGCAGGATCCACCGTTGCCGTACGCGGGGGGACGCCACGCGCAGCAACAGGGTGATCGGCGCGGCGAGCGCCATCAGCGGCGCTGCGACCATCGCCATCAACAGGTGCTGGACCATGTGCACCGAGAAGAAGGTCGTGTCGTAGACGCCGATCGGAGATTGCAGTGCCACGAAGAGCACGCCCAGGGCGATGTACCAGCACCAGGAGCGCCAGCGCGGGTGCGGGTTGCGCGGATGGGCGCGCGCCACGCGGCGCTCGGCCATGCGGAACAGGACGCCCGCAAGGACCAGCGGTAGCACCTCGTACCAATCGAACCGCCATTGCAGCAGCGCGCCGGCCAGCGAGCCCGGGTCCGGGGCATAGCCGTGGGCGAAGACCGCGCCCGGCAGCAGCCATCCGCACAGCAGCAGGCTGAAGGCAACTGCGGCAAGGCGGACCGGAGACAACGCAGCGAGGACGATCCGTGGCGGCACACCTTATTATGTGGACGCCCCAGCCTTGGCCCACGCCAGCGAGACAGCAGAGGGAAGTTCTTGCCCGAAGTCGGCGCCCCAACTCCGCCGGACAAGGAACCAATAGCGCGAAGGAGGGCCGGCCCGTCCCTTCCTGCCCGCCCAGCGGCCATGGCGGTCCTGCTGGTGGGCCTCCTGACCCTGATCGCGGGCTGTGCGCCGGCCGGCGCCGAAGGCCAGGCTTTTCCCGGATTCTTCGCTCCACCGGCGGCGAGCGCCGAAGGTCAGGCCATTGATTCGCTCTACTTCTATGTCTTCCTGATTGCCGTCGCCGTCTTCCTGACCGTGGAAGGGCTGCTGCTCTGGATCGTCTTCCGCTACCGGCGTCGACCACGGGTCGACGGCCTTCCGCCGCAGACCCACGGCCATAACCTTCTCGAGATCGTTTGGACCGCCATCCCGGCCGCGATCGTGACGATGCTCTTCGTGGCCACCATCGACACGCTGGCCTTCGTCGAGGAGCTGGATCCGAAGCCACAGGGCGTGATCATCGACGTCGTCGGTTTCCAGTGGCAGTGGACGTTCAACTACCCGGAAGAGGGACTCAGCTTCACCGGTGCCGGAGCAGAAGGCCCGGTCATGGCCGTCCCCGTGGGGGAGCGGGTTCGCATCCGGCTCGAGGCGACGGACGTGATCCACTCCTTCTACGTGCCGATGTTCCGTTACAAGCTCGACGTCGTGCCCGGCAGGGTCAACGAGTTCGACATCGTGGTCGAGGAGCCGGGCACCTATACGGGCCAGTGCGCCGAGTTCTGCGGCCTGCTGCACGCCGAGATGTACTTCACCGTCGAGGCGATGAGCCGGGCCGACTACGACGCCTGGGTGACCGAGCAGCAGCAGCAGCCCGAGCCCACGCCCGGAGGCTCGCCCCCGCCCGACGCGGCGACAGTCGAGGTCACCTCAGTCGGAGTCGTCGAGGGTTACGAGCCGAGCGAGCTGTCAGTGCCGGCGGACACGCCATGGCTGGTCGATCTGACCAACAGCGACCAGTTCGCGCCGCACGACTTCGCAATCCGCGGCGGGAACCCGGACGGTAGCGACTGGCAGGGCGACCCCAACGCGGACCCCGGCCAGCAGGTCATCTACGAGCCGCCACCACTGGCGGCCGGACAGTACGAGTTCTATTGCAGCCTCCACCCGAACATGGTCGGGACGCTGCGCGTGGGAGAGTAGAGCAGCATGGCCACGACAACCCTTGCCCCTCGCGCGCGGCCCTATACCAGCACCAGGGCGCGCGCCTACGAGTGGCTGACCACGACCGACCACAAGAAGATCGGCGTGATGTACATGGCCAGCGCGTTCCTCTTCTTCCTGATCGGCGGGGTCTACGCGCTGCTCATCCGGGCCGAGCTGGCCGTCCCGGGCATCCAGTTCCTGGAGTTCGAGACATACAACCAGCTCTTCACCCTCCACGGGACCGTGATGATCTTCCTGTTCGTGATGCCGATGTGGACCGGCCTCGCGAACTACATCGTCCCGCTGCAGGTCGGTGCAGCCGACATGGCCTTCCCGCGGATCAACGCGCTGTCCTACTGGATGATCCCGGTGGCAGGGCTGATGCTCTTCTCCGGCTACGCCTTCGGCGGAGCCGCGAATGCCGGCTGGACCGGCTATGCACCGCTGTCGGTGAGGGAAAACATCGGGATCGACCTGTGGGTGGGCTCGCTGGTCCTGCTCGGTACCAGCTCGATCCTCGGCGCCATCAACTTCATCGCCACGATCTTCAAGATGCGGGCGCCGGGCCTGACGTTGATGCGCATGCCGCTCTTCGTGTGGAACACCTTGGTGACCAGCGTGCTGCTTCTTTTCGCGGTGCCCGTGCTGACCGCCGGCTTCGTGATGCTCTTCATCGACCGGAACTACGGCGGCGGTTTCTTTGACCCCGCCCTGGGCGGAAATCCGATCCTGTGGCAGCACATCTTCTGGTTCTTCGGCCACCCGGAGGTGTACATCCTGATCCTGCCCGCCTTCGGCGTGGTCAGCGAGATCCTGCCCGTGTTCAGCCGCAAGCCGCTCTTCGGCTACAAGGCGTTCGTCTTCGCGACCGCGTCGATCGGCGCACTCGGCTTTTCGGTGTGGGCCCACCACATGTTCGCCACCGGCGCCGTCTATCTGCCCTTCTTCAGCTTCTTCACGTTCCTGATCGCGGTACCCACAGGCATCAAATTCTTCAACTGGCTGGCGACCATGTGGGGCGGCCAGCTGCGCCTGTCGACGCCGATGCTGTTCGCCATCGGCTTCATCGCGCTCTTCCTTATCGGCGGTCTCGATGGGGCCTTCCTGGCCGTGGTCCCGTTCGACTTCCACGTGCACGACACCTACTGGGTCGTGTCACACATTCACTATGTCCTCGTCGCCGGTGCCGTCTTCGGCATCTTTGCCGCCCTGTACTACTGGTGGCCCAAGATCACCGGCCGGATGCTCGACGAGCGGTTGGGCAAGGTCCAATGGGTGCTGCTGTTCGTGGGCACCAACGTGGCCTTCTTCCCGCAGCACATCCTGGGGCTGGACGGCATGATCCGCCGGATCATCGACTACGCACCCAACCCGGGCTGGACCGAGCTGAACTTCCTGTCGACGATCGGAGCGTTCATGGTCGGCATCAGCATGCTGCCGTTCATGTGGAACGTATTCATCACGCAGCGAAAGCCGGCCACCGCCGGCGACGATCCCTGGGATGCCAACACGCTGGAATGGGCCACGACCAGCCCGCCGCCGACGTACAACTTCGAGGCCCTGCCTCCGGTTCGCTCCGAGCGGCCGCTCTTCGACCTGAAGTACGGCGCCGTCGAGCCCCACGCGGCAGCGGTGCCGGCTGCCCGCGGCGAATCGCACGAGGAGACCCGCGCCGACGCTCCCGAGGAGTTCCTCGGCGAGCCGGTCGAGGGCCACGAGGACCCGGACGTGCCGGGCGCCCGCACCACGCCACAGGTTTCGGAGCACGCACCCGACGCCACGCCACGCGAGGAACGCCCCAAGCGTGAGGGCGGCGATCCCGCGCCGCCGACGGAGGGTCGCTCGTGAGCGCAGGCAGCGAGGTCGTCCAGCTACCTCACGCTGAGGAGAGCCACGTCGCCCAGCCCCATGGCGACCAGGGCATGAACACCGCCCTGCTGGGGATGATGCTCTTCATCGGCAGCGAGGTCATGTTCTTCGCCGGGCTGTTCGCCGCGTACTTCAACGCGCGTGCGGCAGCCGACCAATGGCCGCCGGCCGGCCTCGAGGACGTCGTACACCTCAACCCGATCGTGATCATCGCCACGGTCATCCTGATCATCAGCTCGTTCACCATGCAGTGGGGTGTGTGGCGCATCAGGAAGGGCGACCGTACGGGCCTGAACCGCGCGGTTGGCGTGACGCTGCTGCTGGGCATCGTCTTCCTGGCGATGCAGGCCTACGACTACTTCCTGCTGGTTTCGGAAGAGAGCTTTGGCATCAACAGCGGCATCTACGGCACGCTGTTCTACACCCTGACCGGCTTCCACGGCGCGCACGTCTTTGGCGGCGTGATCGGCCTGTTGGTCGTTTTCGGCCGCGGCATCGCCGGGCAATTTTCCGCCCGCCACCACATCGCCGTCGAGGCGGTGAGCGCGTACTGGCACTTCGTCGATGTCGTCTGGATCGCGTTGTTCATCGTGTTGTACATCCTCCATTGAGCGCGTGAAGGAGTACGGCTGATGTTCATCTGGCGGAACGCGATCATCCTTGGCGCAGCCTTTGTCGCCATCGGCCTGCTCTACCTGTTCGTGCAGGGCGACGGTCTGTGGCTCGACCGCGCCGGCGCGACGATGCTGATCCTGCTCGGCATCGCCATGGCGTTCACCTTCGCGGTCCTGCTGCGCGGCTCAAGGGGGATGTAGCGGCGCCCGGCGCCGAGAGCCATGCCTGAAGAGCGGCCCGACCTGTTCCAGCAGCTGTGGGACTTCCTCGAGCAGATCTTGATGCCCAACTGGGCGGACCTGATCGCGCTCATCCCGCTGCTCTTCATCGGGCTGGTGCTGCTCTTCTTCCTGGGCATGGCGATCGCGTGGCGAAGGGCAGGCCGACGCAATCGGTCACGCGTCCCGCCGCCGCTCCACTCGGGCTCGCCGCCGCCGGGCGTGCACATGCCCGGACCGTCGAAGTGGCCCTTCGTCGCTCCCATCGGCCTGACCCTGATCTTCTTCGCACTGATCCTGGAGATGAGCCTGCCGCTGCTTTTCCTCGGCCTCACCGTCAGTGCCGTGGCCACCATCGGCTGGCTGTGGGACGCGATGCACGAGTGGCGCGAGGCAGAGGTGGGGCACCACCCATCGGCGGCGGTCCACGCCACGCCCCACCGGCTGGGCCACGGCTCGGTCGCGGTCGCGCTGCCCGCCGGCGCCGCGGGGGCAGTCGAGCGCGCGCCGTGGGAGATCGAGCCACCGCCCGGCGTGCACATGCCCGGGCCGAGTCCGTGGCCGTTCTTCGCGCCGATCGCGCTGGTCGTCATCTTCTTCGGACTGATCCTCACGCCGTGGCTGGTCGTTGGCGGCATCATCCTCGGCATCATCGCGGCAGTCGGCTGGCTGCGAGAGGCCAACAGGGAGTGGCACTCGACCGAGCAGCATGGCCATGCCGTTCCAGAGACGCGTGACCCCGAGCGGGCATGGCCGCGCCGGATGGTGCCCATCTTCGCCACGGTCATTGCGGCGAGCATCGGCCTGGCACTGATCCCGATTGTCATCGGGCTGCTGGCCACCCTTGCACCGGGTGAGGAGGAGCCGCCGCCGGTTGCGGTGCCGGAGCGCCCGGAGATAGCGGCGTTCACCTCAGTCTCCTTCGACCGGCGCGAGCTGGTCGTGCCGGCCGCTCGCGACTTCGAGCTCGTCTTCCACAATGAGGAGGCCGGCGTGCCGCACAACGTCGACATCACCGACGGGCCGGCTATGGCAACTGTCTACTTCGAGGGCGAGATCTTCAACGGCGTTGAGACCATGGTCTACAACGTCCCCGCCCTGGAGGAGGGCGAGTACTACTTCCTCTGCCGAGTCCACCCCAACATGAATGGCACGGTCCTCGCGCTGCCCGAAGACGGCGCGCCGGCGGGCAACGACCAGCAGGGCGAGAACGGCCAGCAGGGCGAGAACGGCACGCAGGGCGAAGAGGGGGAGGCGCCGTCGCCCTGAGTTCGCGTGCGCGCCGTCTGTCGCTCGTCCTGGTCGGCGTCGTCGCAGTCCTGATCTTCGCCCTGGTCGCATACCAGCTCGCCAATAGACCGCCGGTCGTCGAGGTGCCCGGGTCGACGCTGCTCAATGAGCCGGCCCCCGACTTCGAGCTTGAGCGGCTTGACGGCAGCGGCACCTTGCGCCTGGCCGACCTGCGCGGCCGGCCGGTGCTGGTGAACTTCTGGGCCTCCTGGTGCCTGCCGTGCCGCGAGGAGTTCCCGCTCTTCCGCGAGGTGCGCGACCGCCATCATCAGGATGGCTTGGAGATCGTCGGCGTGGTCCATCGCGACGGCCCGGAGGCCGCTCGCCGCTTTGCTGCCGAGGAGGGGGGCGACTGGCCGATGGTGCTCGACCCCGACGAGTTGGCCTGGCGCGCGTACGGCGGCCAGCTGCTGCCGATCACGTTCTTCATCGACCGGGAAGGCGTCGTCCGGTCGGTCAGTTTCGGGCCTCCCCCGCGCCAGGTCCTGGACCAGCACCTGGCCCGCATCCTCTAGCGCCGACGCGGGCGTCCCCTCGACGCCACGAGTCGGCGCAGGATATGAAACGACCCCGGGAGGCGGGTCCACGGGGTCGCTTCGGACGGGTATTCGCTGGTTGCGGGGGAAGGATTCGAACCTCCGACCTTCGGGTTATGAGCCCGACGAGCTGCCGCTGCTCCACCCCGCGACCACCAATTCTAAGGGCGAGGCCCCGATCCCGTCAAAAGCCCCGGGTCGAGCTGGCGCGCTGCGTCCTCGTCCCGCGGCCCGATCGGCCCGACCCCCCGCTCTCGGGCCGCCAGTGCCTCCTCCCACAGCCGGAGCGCCAAGGGCCACCAGCGATCGACCATCCTCTGAGCACCGTACCAATTGCTGCCCAGGTGTCCGTGCCGCGCGTCCTCGTAGGTCAGCTGCTCCGCGCCGGGCAGGTGTACGGCGGCGCTGGGCACGATGCCGTCACCGGCCGGGTCGCCGGTGTCACTGCCGACGACCATCGAGAAGACCTCGCCGGCGACCCGCCCGGCAAGGCCGGGGAGGGCGGCCTGACGGTAGGAAGATCCGACGGTCAAGTAGCTGGTCCTCGGCGCAAACCAGGCGCCCGGAGTGACGCGATCCAGGAACGAGGTCGCCTCGTGGCCGGCATGGCGGTAGCGGTTCGCCAGGTCGGCCAGCCCATGGGGAGTGCCCAGCGTCACGAGGCAGCCGACAGCCTCCGACACCGCTGCTATCCGGCCGTGGAAGGGTTCGTGCGACATGGCCAGCCTGGCGGCAATACCGCCGCCGGAGTGCGCCACCACGATGATCGGCTGGCGACCGGCCTCGATGTAGGTGCGCGCGATGGCCTTACCGGTCCGGCGCAGGATCGGCCCGAAACCCAGAACCCCCGCGATGGCCCAGTCCGGCGGCCACAGACGGGCGATGTCAACGCGGGCCGCGCCGCGCTTGAGCAGCCGGCGACGCAGTGGCCAGTAGTTCGGCGGGATGGTCATGAACCCGCCGACGATCAGCACGTTGGGCCGTGGTCCGGCAGGTTCCATCATTCGACTGGTTGTAGCACGTCCGGCCAGGCGCTCAGTAGGTGAAGCCACCGCCCTCTTCGGCCGCGTTGCCTGACTGGTAACGCGGGCGTGTCCAGCGCTCGTCAACGTCGGCCACGATCTCGCCGCCCGCCTGACGCACGATCTCCTGGACGCGGGGCGCCTGCTCTTCCGGGAAATGGCCGGCCAACAAGGTGTCCTCGGCCTCGGCATTGGCGCCGGAGGCGAGTGGGGCTATCTCTGCCTCGACGGATTGGTCCAAGCGATCGTGCAGTGACTCCAGGGCCTGCCAGGCATGCTCTCGGTCGGGGAACCTCGCTGCCAGGATTCTAACCATGGGCTCCGGGGAGTGAACCTCCATGAACCTTCCTCTGTCGTGTCTCTGCCGCGCCCACACGGCTGTGGCGCGCCCTCATCGTCGTTCGCTGCCGCTTGTCGCGGTATTACGAAAACGGGCGCTGGGGGTAACAGGAAGGTGCTAGTTCGCTCCCAGTCGGCGCCCGGGACGCGCGGACAGGTTCTCGACGGGCACGGGCTCGATGTCATCGGCGAGCTCAAACCCGAACACCTGGGCGTAGAAAGATAGCTCGGCCTCGAGCGCGCTGCGGATGTTGGCCGCCTGGCGAAAGCCGTGGCCTTCACCCTCGAACAGCAGGTACGCGTGCGGGATGCGCCGCTCGCGCAGGACAGCCACCAGCGACTCTGCCTGCGCGGGCGGGACGACCTTGTCATCGCTTCCCTGCAGCACGATCAGCGGGCGGGTCAGGCGATCGCAGGCATGGACCGGCGAGCGCTCGCGGTAGACCGAGGCTGCTGCGGGGTAGCTGCCGACAAGCCGGTCGAGGTAACGCGACTCGAACTTGTGCGTGTCCCTGGCCAGCGCCTCCAGGTCGCCGACGCCGTAGTGGCTCGCGCCGCAGGCAAAGACGTCGTGGAAGACGAGGGCACAGAGGGTCGTGAAGCCACCGGCGCTGCCGCCGGTGATCGCCATCCGGTCTCGGTCGACCTCTCCGCGCTCGGCCAGGCTGAGCGCGGCATTGATGCAGTCCTCGACGTCGACAATTCCCCACGCGCTGTCCAATCGACGCATGTACCCGCGGCCATAGCCAACCGAGCCGCCGTAGTCCACATCGACGACAGCAAAGCCGCGACTCGTGAAGAGCTGCTTCTCCAGGTCCAGGCCGCCCCAGGCCGACGATGTCGGGCCTCCATGGCTCATCACCACCAGCGGCGGACGCTCGCCGGGCAAACCCTCGCATTGACGGTTCGTCGGCCGGTAGAAGAGCGCGTGCGCCTGCCGGCCGCCGGTCGTGGGGAAGGTGATCGGCTCGGCGGCCGCGATGTCGGCGGCATCGATGTCGAGGTCAAAGGTGCTTCGCAGCACCTGGCGCTCGCCGCTGCGCAGATCGAGCAGCACAACCGCGTTGGGGGCCGTGGGCGAGGCGCCGATGTACAGCACCCGATCACCGCCGACGCGCAGGTCACCTATCTCGGTGTCCGGCACGTCGAGCTGCTCGGCCGTGCCGCCGGGCACGATCCGCCACAGCTCATCGCGGCCGTGGCGACGGGCCGCCGCGACGATCGCACCATCCGCGCCGAAGCCGTACCAAGTCATGCCGAAGACCCATTGCGGACCCGCGAACTCGGCCTCCATCTCGCCCAACGCTCGAACCGCACCCTTGCCGGATGGTTCGGCCAACAGGTGAAGGTTCCACCAGCCGCTGCGATCCGATACGAACACAAGGCCGCCACCGGGTGCCCATTCCGGTTGCACCACCGATTCCTCGCTGCCGCCTGCCACCAGCCTTGCCTGACCAACCTGGCCGTCATCGTCGACGTCGGCCAGCCACAGCCGAGTGGAGTCCCAGGGCATGTCGGGGTGTGACCACGTGAGCCACGCCAGCTGCGTACCGTCAGGGCTCGGTCGGGGGGTGCTGTAGAAGTCGTGTCCGGTGGCCAGGACGACCGGCTTGCCGCCTGCCAGCGGCAGCGCCACGAGCTCGTTGACCGGCTCGGCGTGCCCGGCAGTATGGTCCTCGCGGACGCAGAGCACCCGCTGGTGCGGGCCGTCGACCACAAAGTCTGCGTAGCGGAACGGGCCCGCCGGACTGATCGGGGTCGGGTCCTCGCCAAGCAACTGCCGATAGACCCGGCCGTCGGCCAGGTTGCTGAAGTACATGATCCGATCAGCGACGGTGTAGGCACCGCCACCGTACTCGTGCACCATCGTCCGGGCGTTGTGGTCGGTCGGGGTGAGATCGCGTGGCTCCCCGCCGACGTCCCAGCGCACGATGACCTGGCGGCCGCGCTCCTGTGGTCGGCCCTCGATCCAGTAGACATCCTCCCCGTCGAGGCGCGGCTCACGCAGTGACAACGAGCCGGCGACGGCCATCTCGACGCTGATCGGGGACGGCCATGAGCCGTAGGGCAGCCGCCGGCGACTGGTCATCGGGCGAGATTAGCGCCGGGCGATGGACATTGCCCGTCAGGGCTATAGTCCCTGCCTCATGTCCGGCAGGGCTCCTTCACGCGGACCAGCCGCCCGGCGCACCGGGGTGGTGATGCGGTCGGAGCTGCGCCGGCGAGAGACAGCCAGACGGACAGCAGGCCCCGTCGCGATGCTGGCCGTCGGTCTCCTCGCGCTGGCCGTGGTGGCGATGCTCAACGGGGCGGTCGCAGCCCCCGGTGGCGCGCCCGGCGCTCAGCCGTCGGCGATGCCGCCTGCAAGCTCCAGCGCGGAAGCTGCTCCATCCTCTGGTCCATCACCGACGGCGACCCCCAGCACCGATGCCGCCCGCTCTCCCCGGCCGACTCCGTCGCCATCACCCAGCCCCTG
>DATLGJ010000043.1:0-131215 GCA_035540555.1 Candidatus Limnocylindrales bacterium
CACCCAGCAGACGGCGCTGACCTATACCGACCAGCGGCTCAAGGTCAACACGTTCACCTACCAGGTGCGCGCCATCGACGCGGCCGGCAACAAGAGCGCCCTGTCACCACCGATCACGATCACGACCCGGCCCTAGGGGACGCAGATGCACTTGACGATCATCCGGGCAGTGCCTGTCGCGCCCGTCAGATTGACCCTGCTCACCGCGCTGCTGGCGGTTTGCGCGATAGTGGCCACGGCGATCCCGCAGCCGGCTCTCGCCCAGGTCAGCATGTCGCCGCCGACCGTTCAGCCGAAGCGCAACGGGCTGGTCAACGAAACGTCCATCCCACTGCGAGTCAGCTGGCCGGCAGCGCCCGCCGCCGGCTCTAAGGTCAGTCGCTACACCCTGCAACGGAGCACCAACCAGGGACCGTGGGCCGATGCGAAGCTGCCCACAGCCCTCTCGCGTGCGGTCGTGCTGCGCATTCGGCCATGGGATCAGAACCGGTTTCGGGTGCGCGCGACCTACGCCGACGGACAAGTGAGCGGCTGGGGGACGTCCGGTCCGCTGTGGCCTGCCTACGCCGATGAGCTCGATCTCGCCGCCGCGTACGGACCGGGCTGGACACAGGTCGGGGACACCAATGCTCACCGCGGCGTCCGTCAATCTTCAACCACCGCCGGGGCAGCCGTCTCCTTCACGTTCACCGGCACGCACATCGCCTGGGTGGCCCGTTACGGGCCCGATCGGGGCCGTGCGCGGGTCTACATCGACGACATGCTTGTCGTCACCGTCGACACGCGCCGCGACCGGATACGTCATCGACGCGTCGCGTTCCAGGCACGCTGGACATCGGCCGCCAGACGTACCCTGCGCATCGAGGTCGAAGGCACCGCCGGCCGGCCGCGCGTGGACGTTGACGCTTTTCTGGTCATCGGGCCGCCGACCGGCGAGACCATCGTCGGCGCCGGCGATATCGGCCAGTGCAACCGCGCCGCTCCCGAGCTCACCGCCCAGCTCGTGGAGAGCGTCCCGGGCGTCGTCTACACCACCGGCGACAACGCCTACCCCAACGGCACGGCCGAGGAGTTTGCCAACTGCTACGACCCGAGCTGGGGGCGCTTTCGCCATCGCACGCGGCCTTCGCCGGGCAACCACGACTACGCCACCTCCGGCGCGGGGCCGTATTACGACTACTTCGGCCCACTCGCCGGACCTGATCGGCGCGGCTGGTACACCTACCAGGCCGGCACGTGGCGGATCTACTCGCTCAACAGCGAGGTCTGCGGCAGCACCAACAATCGATGTGTGCCCGGTGGTGCCCAATACGAGTGGCTGCGACTAGACCTGCTGAACAACGCGCATCAATGCGTCCTCGCCTATTGGCACCGGCCGCGCTTCAACTCCGGCTACCACGGCAGCAGCTTGCGGATGGCCGCCATCACTCAACTGCTCTACGACCACGGTGCGGACGTCATCCTGGCCGGTCACGACCACACGTACGAGCGCTTACAGCGCGTCGACCCCGACGGCGCACCAGATGAGGTGCGCGGCATCCGTCACTTCACCATCGGGACCGGTGGCGCCTCGCTGTATCCGTTCAGCAATCCGGCGTTGGACATCACCGAGACGCGCCAGGCCGACGTGCACGGCGTGCTGCGGCTGGACCTGCAGCCGGGCGCCTACGACTGGCAGTTCGTGCCCGTCCACTCTGACGCCTACTCGGACTCCGGCAGCGGAGCCTGTCACTAGCCCCGGGATCAGCTGCGTGGGCGGCTGAAGGCGAGCGCTGCGTTCAGCCCGCCGAAGCCGAACGAGGTCGATAGGGCTGCGCCGATATCCGCCTCCAGCGGCCGGTCGAGCAGGCCCGGGAGGTGCTCCGCGACGCGTGGGTCCGGTACGTCGAGGTTAACCGTGCCTGGGGCCCACCCCCGGTCGATGGCCAGCGCGCAGATGGCAGCCTCGATCGCGCCCGACGCGCCCAGCGGATGCCCGTAATAGGCCTTGGTTCCGCTGACCGGCACCTCGCGCGCACGCTGGCCGAGGGCGCGCGCCAAGGCGAGCGCTTCGGCGACGTCCCCCAGCGGGGTGGAGGAGGCGTGCGCGCTGACGTAATCCACCTCCGCCGCGCGCATCCGGCCGTCGGCCAGCGCCAGCCGCGCTGCGCGCGCGGCCTGCCGGCCGTCGGGGCGTGGCTGAACCATGTGGTGTGCATCGCTGGTCGCCGCAAACCCGCGCAGCTCGGCGTACGGACGGGCGCCCCGGCGCTCGGCGATGTCGGCCGTTTCGAGCACGAGCAGCGCCGCGCCCTCGCCCATCACGAAGCCGTCGCGCGCCTGGTCGAATGGTCGGCATGACATCGTCGGCTCGTGATTGCTGCCGTCGGAGAGGGCGCGGATGATGTCGAACGAGCCGAAGGCAAGCGGGCTCAAAGGCGCCTCGACCCCGCCCGCGAGGGCTGCGTCGGCGCCCCCCGAGCGGACCAGGTGGAAGGCCTCGCCCAGCGCCACTGCCCCGGCGGCGCACGAGTTCGCCGTCGACAGGATCGGCCCGTGCAGGTTGAGCGTTATGCCGAGGTTGGCCGGCGCGGCGCCGCCGAAAACCGACAGGGCGAGGTTCGGGGCAACCGCCCGGATACCCTTCTTGATGTAGCGCTCATGCTGGAGCTCCGCGTGAGCGATGCCACCCAGCGCCGAGCCGACGTAGACCGCGAAGCGCTCGGGACGAGCGCCGCGCCGCGTGCCGGGCTCCAGCCCGGCGTCGGACATGGCCATCGTGCCGGCCGCCAGCGACAGCTGGCTGAACCGGTCGAGCCGCCCGGCCGTGCGGGCATCGGTGTAGTCGGTCGGATCGAAATCGTCCACCTGCGCTGCGATCTGAGAGCGGAAGGCCGAAGGGTCGAAGCGATCGATGCGCTTGACCGGCGAGCGGCCGGCCCGCAGCCCACGCCAGAATTCCTCGCGTCCGATCCCCGCCGCAGTCACCACGCCGATGCCGGTGATCCAGACCCGGCGCGGCTCGCGCGGCATCAGTCGGACCCGCTTTCGGCCAATTCCTTGAAGGTGGCCAGGGTGCGGCCGGCGATCGGCCGGATGAACCAGCGATCGACCAGCGCGGGTATCAGGTCCGCGCCCAGCACGGGTAACGGCCGGCGAAAGTCGTGCTCGATGGTCACCGAGGCGTTGTAGCCATCGGGCCGAATGTGCCAGGCGACGTCCATGCCCCTGGTCACCCCACCGACGTGGTGGAAGTGCAGGCGCAGGTCGGTCGGGTCGCTATCGTCCGACCAGTGTTCGGCCAGCCAGCTGACCGGGATGCGGGCCAGTCGTCCCGGCCGCCAGGCCGCCATACGAGCCACAATCCTGTCGCCATCATGTGACTCGACGGTCACTGATCGGTAGTGGGCAGCAGCTCGGCCCAGCGCGGCACCTGCCTGGCCAGCTCGAACACCCGCCGCGGGGGCGCCTGCACCTCGATCCCGATCCGCGTGCGCATCAGCGACCGCACGCTGCGCGAGGGCTGCAGGTCAGGCTGTGAGCAGCCGGAGGTGGAAGCGCGGGTCGATCAGCCCCGAAGCCGGCGCGAGGTCGGCCAACCCTCGGGCGAACGTCGCGCTGAGGTCCTCCCGTCGCGAGAGCCGCTCCAGCGCATACCGAGTCATCTGTGGCTGGAGCAGGAACAGCTGGAGCAGCCATGAGAGAACGTCCTTGCTTCGGAACCTGGCGCGCAGGCGTCGATCGTAGTCGCTCAGGGCCGAGCGGTCCCCCGACGACCATTTCGCCACGGCCTGTGCGGCCAGCTCGGCCGACACCAGTGCCCGGTGCAGGCCCTCTCCGCTCAGGGGATCGAGGAAGCCGGCTGCATCGCCGACGAGCAGGTAGCCCGGACCCGCTGTACGCGAGACCCTGTGCGCAAGCGGTAGATGTGCCTGAACCTCGTCAGTGGGAGAAGCGTCGAGCCAGCGCCGGTCCGGGCCACGGACTCGGGCCAGCGCCATGTCGATCATCGCGGCCGGGTGGGCGCCGCCGGTGAGCTCGCGTCGCAGGGAGCTCTCGCCCAGCACGTAGCCCAGGTTCACCCGTTGCCCGGGCACGGGGGCGATGCCCAGGTACCAGCCCAGGCCAACGATCATCCGCGCCTGCAGCGGCACGCTCGCGTCGGCTGGCGCCTGGGCGTCGTGCCGATGGCCGGTCAACGCCGCCCGCCGAAAGCGGCGCGTCTTATGTGCCGTCCCGGCCGCCCGGGCGACCATCGACGCCGGTCCGTCGGCTCCGACGACCAGCCGAGCACGCCACCGGGCGAGCCCACCGTCGGCCGAGACCAGCAGCTCGCTCGAGCCTTCTCCCAGTCGGACGTGGCGGACCGTGGCCGCGGGGCAGACCAGGGCCCCTTGCCGGCCGGCGTGCTCGAGCAGTCGCTCTTCCAGCCGGACTCGATCGACCCCGCACGCATGATCCGGCGCTTCATAGGCCAGCCGCGCAGCCGCGCTTGCATCGGCGGTCTGAACGACCATCGCCGAGATCGGCCGCAGCAGCTCTGCGACCTCCGACGACGTCAGCCCGAGTCGCAGCAGCCGCCGCCGGGTCAGCGGCGACGAGTACACGCCCCCGGCGCGCCAGCGCGGTCGGGCGAGACGCTCGAACACGACGACCTCACGGCCCGCACGGGCCAGCTGGGCGGCGAGCGCAGCACCCGCCGGGCCGCCGCCCACGACGGCGACCTCGGCAGAGCGCGAGACGGTCATCGTCCCGGCTCGAGGACCAACGCATAGCGGTGGCCCAGCCGGTCACGCAGGCGGGTGAGCTCACGCAGCCCGGCCGCGGCGGCAATCGAGCTGGCCTCGTCCGGGGTGTACGCCCGCCGCACGGAGAGCGGGGCGTCATGGCGCGTGTAGGCGTTGGCGGTGGTCAGTCGGGTCAGCAGCCAGGCCCCCAGCCACCAGCGCCGGGCACGGTCCAGGTCGTTGACGATCACCGCCCGCCGGGCCACGCGGCACATCTCGGCGAGCAGGCCGGCGGCCTCGGGCGGCTCAAGGTGGTGCAGCACCAGCGAAGCGTGCACGATGTCGAACGAGTCGTCCGGGTAGGCAAGCCGGTCGGCTTCGCCGATCTCCAGATGCAATCGTCCCGTTCCCTCGGCCACTGCCCGCGCGTGGTGGAGGATTTCCGGCCGGACCTCGGTGGCGGTGATCGCCAGTTCGACGCCGTCGCGCTCGGCCTGCGCAAGGAGATGGCGCGGGATGTCGGCCGCGCCCGTGCCCACGTCGAGCAGCGTCAGCCGGCGGTCGGCCGCCCGGGCTACAGCTCGCAAAGCACGCCACGAGAGCCTGGCGCCACCCAACAGTCGGTTGATGCGGGCCAGGTCGCGCAGGTTGCCAGCCAACAAAACGGGCTCGAGGGGACCGTCGAGAAGTTCCCGTGCGCCCTCCAGTCGGTCCATTGATCGAGGTTAGCACCCTAAGTGTGACCACATGGTCACCTCAGTTGAATGTAGCTCGCGCCCCGTATCGGTGTACGATGCGCAGCGTGTCAGAAGAGACGGCGCCACAACGGCCATCGCGCGCCGTTGTGGCCAAGGGCAGGTCAGGGGAGGTGGGTCCGGGAACGGAGTCGCCCAGCTCCTGGGCGCTCGGCGATGGCCAGCAGATCCCGTGGGAATACGCTCCCGCGCCAGAGGCGCGAGACATCGTCCAGCTGCGCTCGCGCTACGGCATGTACATCAACGGAAAAGAGGTCGCACCGCGCGGTGGTGAGTGGTTCGCGACCATCAACCCGGCAACCGAGGAGCCGCTGGCCGAGGTCGCTCGCGCCGACGTCGAGGACGTCGGCCAGGCGGTAAGCGCAGCGCGGCGGGCCTTCAGGCGTGAATGGGGCGCCATGCCGGGCCGCGAGCGGGCCAAGTACCTGTTCCGCATCGCGCGCATCCTGCAGGAGCGCAGCCGCGAGTTCGCCGTGCTCGAGTCGCTCGACGGCGGCAAGCCGATCAGGGAATCGCGCGACGTGGATGTGCCGCTCGCGGCCGCGCACTTCTGGTACTACGCCGGCTGGGCAGACAAGCTCGAGTACGCGTTCCCCGGGCGCCAGCCGCGACCGCTCGGTGTGGCGGCGCAGGTGATCCCGTGGAACTTCCCGCTGCTGATGCTTGCCTGGAAGATCGCGCCCGCCCTTGCCGCCGGCAACACGGTCGTCCTGAAACCGGCCTCGTCGACGCCCTTGTCGGCGCTTCTCTTCGCAGATGTCTGCCGCCAGGCGGAGCTGCCGCCGGGCGTGGTCAACATCGTCACCGGCCCGGGCGAGATCGGGCTGGCGCTCGTCCAGCACCCGGATGTCGACAAGGTTGCCTTCACCGGCTCCACCGAGGTGGGCAAGACGATCGGTCGCGCCGTGGCCGGGACGAACAAGGCCATCACCCTCGAGCTCGGCGGCAAGGCGGCCAACATCGTCTTCGACGACGCGCCGATGGACCAGGCCGTCGAAGGTGTTGTCAACGGGATCTTCTTCAACCAGGGAGAGGTCTGCTGTGCGGGCAGCCGGCTGTTCGTCCAGGAGTCGATCGCCGAACCGTTCATCGGGCGCCTGAAGGACCGCCTGTCGACGCTGCGCGTGGGTGATCCGCTCGACAAGAACACCGACGTCGGTGCGATCAACAACGCCGCCCAGCTGGCCAAGATCGAGGAGCTTGTCGAGGCCGGACAGGCGGAGGGCGCCGAGATGTACCAGCCGGCCTGTGAGCTGCCTTCCCGGGGCTACTTCGTCCGACCGACACTCTTCACCAACGTCAGCCAGTCGAGCCGCATCGCCCAGGAGGAGATCTTCGGGCCGGTGCTCAGTGTCCTGACCTTCCGCACCCCGGCCGAGGCGATTGAAAAGGCCAACAACACTCCCTACGGCCTCTCCGCCGGTGTCTGGACCGAGAAGGGCAGCCGGATCCTGTCGATGGTCGCCAAGCTGCGCGCCGGCGTGGTCTGGGCGAACACGTTCAACCGCTTCGACCCAACCTCACCGTTCGGCGGGTACAAGGAGTCGGGCTTCGGACGCGAGGGCGGCCTGCACGGCCTGCTCGCGTACCTCGATCTCGACGATGGGCTCGATGGCTGAGAGAGCCCGCTCGAACACGCCGCGCCGGCGTCCGGAGACTGCGCCACCGAGTGGCCGCATCCCGGTCCGCAAGACCTACAAGCTCTACGTCGGGGGTCAGTTCCCGCGCTCCGAGTCGGGACGCTCGTACGTCGTTCGCGCCGCCGACGGCAGGCCCCTGGCCAACGCCGTGCGATCCTCGCGCAAGGACCTGCGCGACGCCGTGCGAACGGCCCGTGGCGCGTTCCCGGGCTGGGCCGGCAAGACGGCCATGAACCGCGGCCAGGTGCTCTACCGGGTGGCCGAGCTGATGGAAGGGCGCCGCGCGCAGTTCATCGAAGAGGTCGCCGCCGCCGAGGGGCTGACTCCCGCGCAGGCGGCCGAGTCGGTCGACCGCTCGATCGACCGCTGGGTCTGGTACGCCGGCTGGGCCGACAAGGTCAGCCAGCTGCTGGGCACGGTCAACCCTGTCGGCGCTTCCTACTTCAACTTCACCATCCCGGAGGCAACCGGCGTGGTGGGCATCGTGGCGCCCGAGCAGTCTTCGCTGCTCGGGCTGGTCTCGCGCGTGGCGCCGGCGGTGGTCAGCGGCAACTGCGCCGTGGTGCTGGCAGCCGAGTCGCGCCCGCTGCCGGCGGTGACCCTCGCCGAGGTGCTGGCCACGAGCGACGTGCCGGCCGGCGTGATCAACATCCTGACCGGCCAGCGGCGCGAGCTGGCGCCGGTGCTCGCCGCGCACATGGACGTGAATGCACTCGACACGTGGGGCGTACCCGATGACCTGCGCACCAGCATCGAGGAAGCGGCCGTCGAGAGCCTCAAGCGTCTGGCGCGTCCGCCGCGCGGAGACGTCGCGCGCTTCGACTGGCTCGATGATCGACGGGCGCAGCGGCCCGAGTGGGTGGCGGCGTACCTGGAGATGAAGACGGTCTGGCACCCGATCGGCATGTGAGCCGCGGGCTGCTCGGCCTCGCACTCGCCACCTTCGTTCCATTTCTCTTGATGGCGGCCTGGGCCCGGCTCGTGCCGGTCGCCGGGTGGGAGCTCGACATCTCCCGTGACCTGGCCCTCGGACCGGACTCATGGGGCGATGCGGTCCGCGTGCTGAATCGGCTGGGTGACCTGTGGATCTGGACGCCGGTGATGGCCGTGCTGGTCGTCATCATGCTGGCGCTCAGGCGGTGGATGGCGGCGATGCTCGTCGGGTTGACCGTGCTCGGCGATGCGGTGGGGTTCCTGTTCAAGCTGCTGGTCGGCCGGTCGCGGCCCGAGGACGCGGTGCTCGCTCACCTGCTGGGCGAGTCATTTGCCTTTCCCAGCGGTCACGTGGTGCGCTTCACCGCCCTGATGGCGGTGCTCCTGTGGGTCGTCTGCCCGCCCGGTTGGCGGCTGTCCGCCGCGATCCTCGGGGGAATCGCCGGCGGGGTGGTGATGGGCTATTCGCGCGTGGCCCTCGGCGTCCACTGGCCGAGCGATGCACTCGGCGGCGCGCTCCTCGGGCTCGCCTGGTTCGGCCTGATGGCGTGGCTGGTCGGCCGGCTGGGCGCCAACCAGGCATCAACGCGGACCGATCCGCCAGGCTGAGCGACAGTCAGCCCAGCACCCGCGAGCTGAGCTCGAGCGCCCGAAGGGCCGACTGACCCCGCTCATCGTGGCGCAGGAAGACGTAGCAATCGACGCCCGCCTGGATGAACGGACGCAGTCGGTCCGCCCAGGCCCCGAGGTCTGCGCTCGAATACGTGGTCCGGCGCAGGCGAAGGTACAGGTGCCGGCCGGTGAGCCGCAGATCGGGCGAAGGCAGGTCGTCGACGTCGGTCGAGCACAGCGCCGCCGAGTGATGGCTGAGCACGGCGAGCACCTCGTCGACGTGCCAGGACGGATGCTGGAGCTCCATCGTCATGGGCAGGTCGGCCGGCCAGGCGTCGAGCAGGCGAGCCAGCCGGTCGTCGTTGCGCTCCACGTCCTTCGGCACGCGGAAAAGGACGCTGCCCAGGCGGTCGCCGAACAGCCGATAGGGCGCTGTCAGCCAGCTGACCATCTCCGCCACCCTGCTCGCCGAGGGCTCGGTCGCGCCGAGCGCTCGAAGACTGGCGCCGCGCTGGGCCTTGACTACGAAGCGGAAGTCTCCGGGCGTGTCGGCCAGCCAGCGGGCGATTGCCTCGCCGCGCGGCTGTCGGTAGAACGTGTTGTTCAGCTCGACGGCCGGCAGGCGCTCAGCGTACTGACGCAGCATCTCCGTCGCCCGCGTGCCGGACGGGTAGAAGAGCGGCGCCCAGTCGCGATAGGAGAACCCGCTGGTGCCCACCAGCAGGCGTCCCGGGGTCGCGGCCGGCATCAGTGCCAGCGGAAGTAGCGCGCGGTGATCAGGCTGCTGGCCACCAGCCAGCCGACCAGCACGAGCACGCCGACGTGCAGCGGCACGTATGCCGCGCCGCCCACCATCGTCTGGCGCAGCGCGTCGGCCAGGTAGGTCAGCGGCAGGAAGGCTGCCACCGGCTGGAGCCACTCGGGCATGAGCGCGATGGGGAAGAAGATGCCCGACAGGAACATCATCGGGAACTGGACGACGCTGGTCACGCCGGTGGCCGCCTCCTCGTTGCGTGACCACGATGCGATCAGATATCCGATGGCAAGGAAGGTGACCGCCCCGAGCGCGATCAGGCCGACAACGACGAGCAGGTTGCCCACGATCGCCACGCCGAACAACACCGCCCCGACGCCGACGATCAGCACCGTCTGGACGGCGGCGATCAGCAGCCGCATCAGCACGTTGCTGGTGACCAGCGTGGCCCGCGACAGTGGTGTCGCAGCCAGGCGCTTGAGGATGAGCTTCTCGCGCTGGGCGACCAGCGGGATCGCGGCGAACAGCCCGAGCTGCATGAGCGCCATGGCCAGGATGCTGGGCACGAAGTAGGCCGCGTTGCTGATGCTCTGCGTCTGCAGGGGCCGCACCTCCACTGTCAGCGCCGGAGGCACCCCGGACAGGCGCTGGTTGACCGCCCCGACGACCTGCTCGACCACCTGGTTGAGCATCTGGCTCGTCGTCGGGCGGCTCGGATCGGTGTAGAGGCTCAGCGTCGCCGGCGGGCCTCCTCCGCCCGGCCGCATGCCTTGGCCGACGCCGGCCGGCACGACGATGACCGCTTCGACCTCGCCTTCGGCCATCTGCCGACGCGCGGTCGCCTCATCAGCGTCGCGCAGCTCGAACAGGGGCACCTGCGCGAAGCCCGCCCGCAGCTGCGCGGAGCCAGGCGTCCCGTCGTGGTCCACCCAGGCGATGGCGCTCGGCCCGCCGCCGCCGCCGGAGAAGATGGCGCCGAAGAGCACGACGAAGATGACCGGAAAGGCGAGCGTCCAGAACATCGCTTCGCGGTTGCGCGAGAAGCTCTTGATGTTGGCAACCGTCATCGGGCCAAGTCCGCGCAGCAGGCTCATCCGCTCAGTCCCTCAGCGCGCGACCGGTCAGTTGGAGGAAGACGTCCTCGAGGGTGGGACGGCGAACAGCGATGTCCAGCCCCTGGACGCCCAGGCTGTCGCCCAGCTCGAGCAGGCCGCCGATGGTGCGGGGTACGTCCCCGGTCAGGAGCACGACCTCGCCGTTCTCGTGGGAAACACGGCTGACCCCGCGCAGCCCGGCCAGCGCGGTGTCGGTCAGCTGTGGCCGCGCCTCGAAGCGAACGGTGCGCTGGCTGAAGTGACGGCCGACCAGCTCGCGGACGGTGCCCATCTCGAGGATTCGGCCGTGGTCCATGACTGCCACCCGATCACAGAGATGTTCGGCTTCCTCCATGTAGTGCGTCGTCAGCAGGACGGTGCGGCCGTCGTCACGCAGCGCCTCGATGCGCTCCCACAGCGAGCGCCGGCCCTGCGGGTCGAGGCCGGTGGTCGGCTCGTCGAGGAAGATCAGCTCTGGGTCGTTGACCAGTGCCAGGGCGATCGTCAGCCGCTGGCGCTGCCCGCCGGAAAGCTCCCTGCTGACCGCGCCGGCGCGCTCTTCCAGGCCCAGCTGCTCGATCAGCCGGCTGGCCGGCAGGCTGCGCCGGTAGAACGATCCGAACAGGGTGATCAACTCGCGCACCGTGAGCTCCGGATACAGCGCGGCCGTCTGGAGCTGGACGCCGATGCGCTCCTTCAGCGTGCCCGGATCGCGAACGACGTCGATGCCAAGCACGCTGGCCTGGCCCCCGTCCGGCCTGCGCAGGCCCTCGAGGATCTCAACGGTGGTCGTTTTGCCGGCACCGTTCGGCCCGAGCAGGCCGAAGATCTCGCCGCGCTCGACGGTGAAGCTGACGCCGTCGACCGCCCGAAGGGGCCCATACGACTTGCGCAGGTCGCTGACGGCGATAACCGCGCCCTGGGACGGGGAAGGCACGACGTCCATTGTTCCATACGTTTGCCACGCGCCCGGGTGTCGGCATCTCGCAGCTGCGTGCGCGGGCTGGGCAAGATCTGGACATGGACGAGCAGAACCGCGACCACTTCTACGAGGGCCCGCCGCTCGAGGAAGAGGAGCGCTGGCACGACAATGCGGTGATCGGCCGGACCGACACCCCGCCCGGCGCCGGCGGCCTGCGCGAGCGCCAGCTCGATGAGGTGGAAATTCCGGAGGGCGGTGTCTACCCCATGCCATCCGAGATCGAGCGGACCCACGCTCCGGCCAGGGGCCTCAAGCCGGCGTCACTCTCGCGCGACCCGAGCTACTCACGGGCTGTTGACCGCGCAGAAGAAGGAGTGCCGGTAGAGGGTGCCGGCTATGACCGGTCGATCGAAGGACCGAGCCCTGGTCCGCTGGACGCCGATGCCGATCAGGTGCCGCCCGACAGCGCCGATCAGCCGGGCGGGCAATACGGTTCGTCAGGCTGAGGCTTCAGGGGGCACGCTGCGCCTGCCGGCCAGGAGGCCCGTTCGCGGGTTGAGCACGAGGGCGACCAGGAAGATGGCTGTCTGGAGCAGCACGATGGTGGCGCCGCTCGGCGCGTCCAGCCAGAAGGACAAATAGAGGCCGCCGACGGCGGTCAGTGCCCCGAGGACGGTCGCGAGCAGCACCAGCCGGGTGAATCGGAGAGTCAGCAGCTGGGCCGTCGCCGGCGGCGTGACCAGCATCGCCACCACCAGGATGATCCCGACTGCCTGCAGGCTGACCACGATCGTCACTGCAATCAGCCCCAGGAACAGGTAGTCGAGGGCCCCGACGCTCAGGCCGGCTGCTGCCGCACCGAGCGGGTCGAAGGTCGAGTAGAGCAGCTCCTTCCACAGCACCAGCACGGTCACGATGACCATGCCGCCGAGCAGCAGCAGCGACACCAGCGTGTCCGGCGTGATCGCCAGCACGTTCCCCAGCAGGAACCCGAAGAGCTCGCCGACGAAGCCCTGCAGTCGGCTGAACATCAGGATGCCGAGGGCGAAGGCGCCGACGAAGACGACGCCGATGGCGGTGTCGACCCTCAGCCGCCCGCGCCGGCTGATCCAGCCTATGGTGATCGCCGAGAGGAACGCGGCCACGCCGCCGCCGATGACGTATGGCGCGCCCACCACGAAGGCGGCGACGACGCCCGGGAAGGCGGCGTGGGCGATCGCATCGCCGATGAAGGCGAGGCCCTTGAGCACGACGTACGAGCCGACGAGAGCGCAGGTCACGCCGGCCAGCACGGCGGCCACCAGCGCGCGCTGGAAGAACGCGAACTGGAGCGGCTCCAGCAGGGCCTCCATCAGCGACGGACCGCGTCGTCGTGGTAATGGTGCTCGCCGGCTCCGGCGGGTTGGTCGTGGTGGTGCGCGTCGTCGAGCAGCACGGCTCCGCCGCTCAGGAAGAGCAGGTGGCCGCCGTACGTGCGTGCCAGCAGGCTGCCGTCCAGGACGAGTGACGCCGGCCCGTGCGCGACCACGCGGCGGTTGATCATCGCCACGCGCTGGAAGCGCTGGGCGGCGCAGGCCAGGTCGTGGGTCGTCGCGACCACGGTCCTGCCCCGGCGAGCCTCCTGCTCGAGGATGTCCATCAGATCCTCCTGCGTGGTGGCGTCGATGCCGGTGACCGGCTCATCGAGCAGGTATACGGCAGGATCAGCGGCCAGCGCCCGGGCCAGGAAGACGCGCCGCCGCTGGCCCCCCGACAGCGCTCCGATCTGCCGATCCCGATGGTCCCTCATGCCGACCTTGGCCAGCGCCTCCTCGACGTGCTGGCGGTCGTGCGCGCCGGGCCGACGGACCGCTCCCAGCAGCGGGTAGCGACCCATCATCACCACGTCCTCCACGGTCACCGGGAACTGCCAGTCAACCGTTTCGGCCTGCGGTACGTAGGCGACGCGCTTGGCCTCGCGGCCGGGGGCAGCGCCGAGCATCTCGACTCGTCCACGCCATGGCCGCAACAGACCGGCCATGACCTTGAGCAGCGTGCTCTTGCCGGCACCGTTGGGGCCGACCACGGCGAGCAGCGTGCCGGCCTCGACCGCCAGGCTGACGTCCTCCAGTGCGACGCGCTCGCCATAGCCGGCGCTGACCTCGCTCAGCCAGACATCGGCGTGGGCCCGGGCGTGGCCGGGCTCGACGGCCGCCCCGACGGTGGGCAGTCGCCGCTCGTCCGGGTGCGCGTGTGGGTGGCTGTGCGGGTCGAAGATCGAGCCCTCGCCCCGATCGGTCATTCCAGGGCCTGCAGGATCTGCTCGACGTTCCAGCGCATGGCACCGGCAAAGGTGTCGGCGGGCGGATCTCCGAGCGCGTCGGTATAGAGCGTGCTGACCACCTCGGCCTCTGTCTCGGCCGCCAAGGTCTGGGCAAGCGCATCGCTGAACTGAGCCTCGGCCAGGATCAGCCGCACGCCGCTCTCGCGGATGGCACTGATCAGAGCGGCGACCTCGCCGGCGCTGGGCTCGCGACCTGGTACCTCCACGAGCACCCCCACGATCTGCATGCCGTACGCCTCGGCGAAGTAGGGGAATGCATGGTGGAAGGAGATGACCCGTCGATCATCCTCCGGCAGCGATCCGATCTGGCCCCGGATCCAACCGTCGAGCTCCTCCAGCTCCCCGTCGTAGGCAGCCGCGTTTCCGCGGTAATCGGACTCGTTGGCCGGATCCACGGCGGAAAGCTCATCGGCCAGCCGTTCGACGTACAGGCGGGCGTACTGGACGTTCATCCACAGGTGCGGGTTGTAGGCGTGATCGTCCTCGTCCTCATCGTGGTGCTCGTCATCGTCGCCATGCTCGTCTTCGTCGTGGTGGTCGTCACCTTCTAGATAGTCGACGCCATCGAGGTCTTCCGCGAGCTCGACCAGCCGCACGTTGCCCGCGCCGGCCTGCTCGATGAACGGCTGCACCCACTCGTCGAGCCCAAGGCCGTTCATCACCAGCAGGTCCGCCTCGCTGACTCGAACGGCATCCGAGGGAGATGGATCGAAGGTGTGCGGGTCCACCCCCGCCGGCACGAGCGCATGAACCTCGGCCCGATCGCCTGCCACCTTGCGCACGAAGTCGGCCAGCACGGTGGTGGTGGCAACCACGCTCAGCTGCGCCGTATCAGGTGAGGGGCTGGCTTGGGCGTCGGGCGAGGCAGTCGGCGTCTCCGTGCCCGGTTCACGGGTCGGCGTGACCGATGCAGTCTCGGCCGGGCTGGCAGCGGGGCTCTCCCCCGAGGTCGGCGCAGGCGCGGGCCCCCCGCCGGCGCAGCCGGCCAATGCAAGGGCAGCGATGAGGGCGATGGCGAGCTTCATCAAGAGCCTCCGGTGCGGCCCCGACAGGCCGGGCAGAGCCCGTACAGCTCGAGGCGATGGTCTTCTATCTGATACCCGGTCTGCGATGAGGCGTCGTCCAGGACACCTTCCAGGCCAAGGTCCGCGACCTCGCTGGTGCGGCCGCAGCGGGAGCAGATGACGTGGTGGTGATGGCGCGGCGCGCAAACGACGTAGGCGTGCTCGCCGTTGGGCAGGTCGAGCCGCTCGAGCAGACCCATCTCGTTGAACAGTTCGAGAGTGCGGAAGACAGTTGCTCGGCCCAGGCTCAGCCGCCGTGCGCGGGCGTCCTCGAGCAGGTCGGCGGCGGTGAAGTGCGCGGCGCGGGCGTCGATCAGAGTGGCGACGGCGCGGCGCGGTGCCGTGAGACGCTCTCCGGCGCCCTCCAGCGCGTTGATCAGGTTGGGTTGCTCGGCAGCCATGCCGAGATGATACACAGTCTCACGTCAAGGCGTTTGACAGTAGACAGCGTCAGGCCATAGGCGGGCTATCAGGCTTTAGCCCGCCGAGCCGCCAGGCTGCAGTTCCTAGGGGTAGCGCTCGCGCAGTCGGGGCAGGATCTTTTCGCCGTAGAGCTCGATGAAGCGCTGCTGGTCGGGGCCCGGAGCGTGGAAGACGAGATGGCTGAAGCCCATGTCGATGTACTCGCAGACGCGGTCGGTATGCTCCTCGGGATCGTCCGATACGATCCAGCGGCTGGCGGCCTGCTCGGCTGACAGCTCGTCGGCAAGGCGCTCCATCTCGCGTGGGTCCTCGACTCCGGTCTTCTTCTCGCCGGGCAGGGCCAGCGCGGCCCACTCCCGGCAGTCCTCCAGCGCGCGATCGCTGTCGGGATCGAAGGAAACCTTCATCTCGATCGTCTTTTCGATCGAGTCGTAATCGCGCCCCTCCTTCTCGGCGCCCTCGCGGACGGCCGGCAGGAGCTTGTCGCGGTACAGCTCGGCACCCTTGCCCGAAGTGCAGATGAAGCCATCTCCGACGCGCCCGGCCAGCCGCGCCGCGGCCGGTCCCGAGGCAGCCACGTAGAGCCGCACCGGCTCCTCCGGCCGGTCGTAGACGGTCGCGTTTCTTGTCCGGTAGTACTCGCCCTGGAAGGTCACGAAGTCCTCGGTCCAAAGCTGCCGGATCAGCGCGATCGCTTCCTTCAGCCGAGCAAAGCGCTCGGGCGGCTCGGGCCACTCGATGTCCAGGACCGGTACCTCGTTCATCGACTCGCCGGTGCCGACCCCGAGAAATACCCTGCCGGGATAGAGGCAGCCGAGCGTGGCCATCGCCTGGGCCACGATCGCCGGGTTATAGCGAAAGGTGGGCGTCACCACGCTGGTGCCAAGGGTCACTCGCGAGGTGCGCTCGCCGAGCGCGGCCAGCCAGGCGAATGAAAACGGCGCATGGCCGTCGGTGTGCTTCCAGGGCTGGAAGTGGTCGCTGATGACGACGCTGTCGAAGCCTGCCTTCTCGGCCGCGATGCCGTAATCGAGCAGCTCGCGGGGCGCGAACTGCTCGGCCGAGGCCTTGTAACCAAGTCGAAGTTTCATGCGCCGTATCTTGGCACCCGCCGGCCTGAGACGCCGCCCTAGAATCGGATCGTGCCTCCCTACGACGCGACGACCGGCCTGATCGTGGTCGACGTCCAGAATGACTTCGCGGATCCTCAGGGCAGCCTCTACGTCAAGGGCGGCGAGGAGATCGTGCCGCTGGTCAACGAGGAGATCGAGCGGGTGCTGGCTGCCGGAGGACGGGTCTTCTATACCCAGGACTGGCACCCCGAGACGACGCCGCATTTTCAAAAGGACGGCGGCATCTGGCCGGTCCACTGCGTGATCGACACGTGGGGCGCGGAGCTCCATCCGCAGCTGCGCAGGGAGGGCCCGGTAGTGCGCAAGGGCAGCAACGGCGAGGACGGCTACTCCGGCTTCACCATGCGCGACCCGGTCAGCGGCCGGACGCAACCGACCGAGATGGCCGAGCTGCTCGGCTCGTCCGGCGTCACCCGCCTGGCGGTGGTCGGCCTGGCTACCGACTACTGCGTCAAATCGACGGTCCTGGATGCCCGCTCGCACGGCTACCCGACGACGGTGCTGGAGCGTGCGATCCGGGCGGTCGCCCTGCAGCCCGGTGACGGCGATAGGGCGGTGGAAGAGATGCTCGCCGCCGGTGCGCTCCTTGAAAGCCGTCGCGCGGGCTAGACTCTGGCTTGATGACCGACACCCAGCAGGACGCTCGACCCTATTCCCCCGGCCTGGAGGGCGTGCTCGCCGGCGAGACCTCGATCGCGCTGGTCGACGGGGCCCATGGACGCCTTCTCTACCGTGGCTACCCGATCGTCGAGCTTGTCCGCGGCGGTAGCTACGCCCAAGTGGCGGAGCTGCTATGGACGGGCGAATGGGAGCCCGACGCACAGCTGCCCTGCATGCCCCTGCCGGCCGAGGTGATGGCCTCGCTGCGCGCGCTTCCCGCCGAAGCCGCACCGATGGACGCCCTGCGCACAGCCGTATCAGCCTGGGGCGCCGCAAGAGCGGCCGACTGGCCACCGACCGTCGAGCAGGCCCGCGAGCTGACCGCCATTGCGCCTACCGCGCTGGCCGCCTTTTCGCGCCTGCGCAGTGGCGATCAGCCGATCGATCCCGACCCGGAGCTGGACCTGACTGCCGGCTTCCTGCACATGCTGTCCGGTGAGCGCCCGACGCAGGCTGCCGCGCGTGCCCTCGATGCTTACTTCATCACGGCGGCCGAGCACGGTTTCAACGCCTCGACCTTCACCGCTCGCGTGATCACCTCCACGCGCTCGGACATGGCGAGCGCCGCGGCCGGGGCGATCGGCGCGCTCAAGGGGCCGCTTCACGGCGGTGCCCCCTCAGAGGTCGTCAACCAGCTGCACGAGATCGGCTCGGCCGAGCAGGCCGAGCGCTGGGCGCGCGACACGATCGAGCGCGGTGGGCGGATCATGGGTTTCGGCCACCGCGTGTATCGCGCCTATGACCCGCGCGCGGCGGCGCTGCGCGAGGTTGCCGAGGGAATGGCCGACATGGCCGACTGGCTGCAGCTGGCAGTGGCCGTGGAGGATGTGGTGCTCCGCGTGCTGGCCGAGATGAAGCCGGGCCGGGTGATCAAGACCAACGTCGACTATTACGCCCCCGCCGTCCTGCAGGGTGCTGGGCTGCCGTCGGCCGACCTCTATCCGGCCGCCTTCGCCCTTGCCCGCCACGCCGGCTGGACGGCGCACGTGCTGGAGCAGGCGTCAGCCAACCGCCTGATCCGACCTGACGTGCGCTACGTCGGCCCTGCCGAGCGGGCGCTGCCCGCGGTCCCCGCGCCGGCATAGGCGCCGCCGCGCCGGGCGCCGGCGCGTGACCGTCAGTAATAGCGCGGGAAGCGCGTTTGGTGACCTCCGCCGGTCGATCCGGGCGCGTGACCATCGAGCGTGTCAAGCAGCTGGCGCGTGCCGCCAAGGTCGAACTTGTAGCGCTTGTAGTACTCACGGACCCCGCTCCAGAAGGCATCCGCGCCGACGCGCTTGCGGTACGCGGCGAGGTAGTCCGCTCCCTGAACGTAGATCACGCCGTAGTAGCAGCTGGTGTACTCGTAGATCGTCCGGTCGAGCGGCTTGATGGCGCAGTCTGTCCCGATGCGCTTGCCGGTGGCCTCGCGGGTGAGGAGCGTGACGATTGCCTCGTCGGCGAAGGGTTCTGTCGTCTGGTCATTGCCGACCACGGCGTAGAACCACTGGTGGGCGACCTCGTGACTGACCAGCCAGCTTAGGTTTTTCGAGCCGCGCGGGATCCAGACCATCGCCGGCGACTCCATCGCGTGCCCTCCGCCCGACTCCACGATGCGCAGCGTCGGATACGGGTAGGCGCCGACCAGTCGGGTGTAGAGCGCGACGGCGTGCTTCGCCCAGCTCAACATCGTCGCACCCGGCAGGGTGTCGTAGTGGACCACGATGGTCACGCCGCCGGCCGAGCCCTTGACCGTCTTGAACGACGGCCGCGCGGTCAGGTTGAAATCGCGTACGTTGCGTGCGACGAACGTCTTCTGCAGGCCCGAGCTGGCCGTCCGATCCCCGCTCGTCGCATAGGCCATCGTCCGCTCGCTCGAGATCCGCACGCGCACGTGCGGGCTGACCGAGGTTACGAACGGATCCCCCGCATTGGGCCGGTTGAAGCGGACCGCTCGGCTGAGCCAGGGGATCCAGCGATAAGCCTGGACGGTTCCGTTCAGCTTTGCAAAGAGCCAGTTCTTGTCCGTCTTGTTGGTCGCCAGCGTAGCGTTGTAGCGGATGCGCACGTTGACCTGACCGTTGGCGCCCAAGGTGCTGTTCAGCGGCACGTGCATCGTCTGGCCGTCGATCGTGGGTGTCACGCCGAGGCCGTCGACCTCTACAAGCTCGAGCGCAAACCGACCGATCTTGAGCGGGGCGAGATTGAAGGACAGCGCTGAGACGCCTTCGCCCGATGGGTTGCTGACGGTGGCTGTGCTGTCGACCACGAGCGTGCCAGCGCCGTAGTTGAGCGTGGCAGCTACGTCATACGTCGCGCTGAGACGCAGGCTGTTGGCCGAGGCGGCGGGCGCCGTCAACACGACGACGATCAGCGCCAACAACGCGGCCGACGCGACGGTCAGTCGGGACATCTCTCCCCCTCATGTTTTGACGGCACGGCCGAGCCATGGTGGCACTGCCGTCGCCTGCGGTGAATAGCCTAATCGGCGGATAGGGGGCCGGTGAACTGTTCCCGGTACAGCTGCGCGTACAGCCCGCCTCGGGCAAGCAGCTCGTCGTGACGCCCGCGCTCCACGACGCGACCGCGCTCGAAGACCAGGATCAGGTCTGCGCGCAGGATGGTCGACAGGCGGTGGGCGATGGCGATCGTCGTCCGTCCCTTCATGACCCGCTCGATGGCGGCCTGGATCAGTCGTTCCGAGACGGTGTCAAGGGCGGAGGTGGCCTCATCGAGGACCAGGATGCGCGGATCCTTGAGCAGCACGCGGGCGAGCGCGATGCGCTGTTTCTCGCCACCGGACAGCTTGTAGCCCCGCTCCCCGACGATGGTGTCGTACGCCTGCGGCAGCTCACGGATGCGGTCGTGCATGGCGGCCAGGCGAGCGGCTGCCTCGACCTCCCGATCGCTGGCATCGCTGCGCGCGTAGCGGATGTTCTCGCGCACGCTGGCATGGAAAAGGAAGGTTTCCTGCGTGACGAAGCCGATAACCGTGCCCAGGCTGGCCAGCCTGATCTGCCGAACGTCCAGGCCGTCGATCTCGACCGCGCCCCGGTCGACGTCGTAGAGTCGCGGCAGCAGGTACGTGGTGGTCGTCTTGCCCGACCCGGAGGGACCCACCAGCGCCACCAGCTGTCCCGGCTGGGCCTCGAAGTCGACCTCCTCCAGGCCGAAAGGCAGCGCCTCCTGCGCCATTTCGCCGGCAGGGGAGAGACCGTCCAGCTCGGCCAGTCCGGCGGCGGCCTCGACCGCAACATCCGGGCCCGCGCGCGCGGCCAGCTCGGCCATCGTCCCCATCTCGTGGTCGCCGTTCGCGGTGCGCGGCTGGCCGGGATAGCGGAAGGACACGTTGCGGAAGCGAACCTGCCCGCGCACGCGCTCGGGCTCAAGGTCAACCGCGTCCGGAGCATCCTCGATATCAGCTCGCAGGCCGAGGTACTCGAAGATGCGGTCAAAAAGGGCGAGCGCGCCCTGCACCTCGACCTGCACGTTGAGCAGCTGGCCGAGCGGAAAGAAGAGCCGACTCTGTAGCGTGGTGAACGCGACGATGTCGCCGATTGTCGGCGCGGTTGGATCACCCTCGATCGCCAGCCAGCCGGCCAGCCAGTAGACGAAGGCGGGCGTGATCGAGAAGACCACGCCCACGATCATGAAGAACCAGCGTCCGATCATGCTCTGACGCAACTGCAGCCGCGCCAGCCGGGCGTTGGCGTCGCGGAAACGGCCGATCGCGGCGTCCTGCTGGCCGAAGGTCTTGGTCAGCAGCATGCCGCTGACGCTGACCGTCTCCTCGGTGATGGCGGTGATGTCGGCCAGGCTCTTCTGCGTCTCGCTCGAGACGCGGCGCCGTATCTTGCCCACCCGATAGGTCAGGTACATGAAGAAGGGCAGCAGGCCGAGCGACAGCGCCGTCAGGCGCCAGTCGATGATCAGCATCGCCCCGATCGTCGAGAAGACGACGATGAAGTTGGCCACCACGCTGCTGGCCGTGTCGGTCACCACAGACTGGACGCCGCCAACGTCGTTCGAGAGGCGGCTCTGGATCTCTCCCGTGCGCGTCTCGGTGAAGAAGCGCAGCGGCAGCCGCTGGAGGTGCGCGTAGAGCGCGTTGCGCAGGTCCTCCATCACCCGCTGCCCGATCACGTTGTTGAGGTACGACTGGCCGACCCCGATCAGCCCGCTGATGATCGGCACCGCGATCATCAGGCCCACGTACAGGTTGAGCAGCCCGAAGTCCCGTTGCGGGATGGCCTCGTCGATCAGCAGCTTGAGCAGGTACGGGTTGATCAGCCCGAGCAGGCTGGTGACCACGATCGTGACCAGTACCAGCCCGACGGCCCCCCGATAGGGTCGGAAGAACGACGCGATCCGCCGGATCGTGGCGCCGCGCCGCTCGCGCGGCACATTGCCCTGGTCCTCGGGCGGCATCAACCGTCCGGCGCGTCCGCCGCCGCCGCGCATGCCGCCGAAACTCATGGTCGACGCTAGACGGCGGGCTCGGGCGGGATCGGCTTGGGTGCCGGCGTCGCGGGCGGGACCAACGGTTCGCGGTCGGACAGCTCGACGTCAGCGCCGACCCGCAGGCGCGTTGCGAACAGCCATGCCATTCCATAGAGCAGCGCCACGACCAGCAGCAGCGAGCCGTAACCGGTGATCAGCGCCAGGTACTCGATTGCGCCGCCGACCATCGCCCCGAGCAGGTTGCTGGCGAACGCCATATCCGCGGTGGTGGTGTCACGGAACGAGTACGAGAAGACGAGGTTGGCGAAGAAGACCGGCGCAAAGGCGATCACCGCGGCAATGAGGTAGCGCAGCCACGGCGGGTCAAACAGCAGCGCGTCCGGCGGCAGGAGGAAGGCGATGGCAATCGAGGCAAAGAGAAGCAGGTAGAAGAGCGTCGGGCGGCGGATCGGCCAGCGCGCGTTGACGAAGATGGCCAGCAGGACGCTGGCCAGGATGGCAAAGAAAGCCATCGCGTTGACGACCCAGGTGGTGCCGAAGAGGAGGCTGAAGCTGACCAGGCTGCGCGTGGTCAGCAGCAGGAACGCCACGCCCAGCACGAAGAAGTGCGGGCTGAAGCGGCGGATGCTGGTGCCGGTTGCCCGCGCCGAGGCCGCGACGGCAACCAGCGCGCCCAGCAGGATCACCGCCAGCGCGATCAGGTAATGGTCGGAGATATGCGGGTTGCGCAGGTAGAGGAATGGCCAGTCGTCGGTCGCGTGGGTCGGCGGTGGCTCCGCCACGGCCGGCACCTGGTCCACGCCGTCGCCCGGCGGCAAGCCCTCTGGCAGCTCGGCAACCAAAGGTCCGGCGGCCAGTGTCGCCCGGTGCTGCGCGTACGTCCGCAGCAGCGGCTCGTGGCCGAAAGTCGTCTCGAGCATGCCGGCCAGCTTGTTCACCAGCCACGTGTCGCGGTAGTAGTTGTAGAGCACGAACACGCCGTCGTCGGAGAGGTGGTCGCGTACTTCGCCGAAGGCCTCCTCGGTGAAGAGAAACGACTCGAGGCGCAGGGCGCCCTGCGAGCTGACCAGCGTCAGCGAGTCGGGCAGGGCGAATACGACCAGGTCCCATTGCGTGCCCGCTGGAACAGTGCGTATGAAGGCGCGCCCATCGTTGATGTGACGCTCGACGCGGGGATCGTCGTAGGGACGGTTCGGATGCCGCTCGACGCCGATGCGCATCAGTTCAGGGTCGATCTCCACGGCATCAACGTGCTGGGCCCCTCGCTCCAGCGCTATGGCGACGTCGGTGCCCGTGCCGGCGCCGATGATCAGCACCCGTTCGTAGGTGCGACCGGGGAACCAGCGGTAGACCTGGTCGTAGAACTCTTCCTTGGGCGCGTCAACGGCGTGCAGCGCCTGGTGCGGAATGCCGTCGACGGTCAGGTGCTCGCGGCCGATTCCATCCGTCCAGGAGTCGATCCGGTAGTAGGGCGACCAGGTCTCGTCCGGCTGGGCCCACAGCGTCGTGGCGACGAAGACGACGATGCCGGCGAGGACGGCGGTGTTGGCTATGGCCCAGCGCAGCCTGACGCGACCCAGCTCGACCAGGCCAAAGAGCACTGCGGCGGCGGCAAACCAGACGATCGGATCGGTGCCCAGGGCGGACAGGATCGCGAAGGCGGCGATGCCGCTCATCGAGCCGATGATGTCGAGGGCGTAGGCCTTGAGCGGCCACATGCTCTTGAGCAGGGGCCCCAGGGGCAAAGCGAGGGCAGCAAGCAGCGCGACGACGAGCCCGACGATCAGGGGCAGGACGAGGAAGTTGAGGTCAGCGGCGTCGCTCTCGGCCAGCCCGAAGAAGATCTCGTCGGTGCTGGCTACCTGGATGTTGAGCTGCAGGAAGGAGACGATGGCCACGACAGCTGCCAGCAGCAGGGCGAATGGGGAGCCTCGCGGGTTGGCGCCATGCCGACCGAGCAGGATGCCCAGCCCGATGCCGAGGAAGCTGCCGATCAGGAGGAAGTTGGCGAAGAAGCCGACATACCTGACGTTGGCCGGGATCCAGCGGATGAGCAGCAGCTCGACGAAGAGGATCGCGAAGCTGGTCAGGAACAGTCGGACGTCGTTGCGCCGCAACAGCGCGAACGGGCTCAAGGAGGGACCCCTGCTATTGGATCGGTGCTGGGTGACAGGCGGACCTTACCAAGCAGTCGCGGTCGACGCCTCGGCGATGCCCTGCGCCTCCAGCCAGCGCTCCGCATCGATGGCCGCCTTGCAGCCGTCGGCGGCAGCGGTGACCGCCTGCCGGTAGCGGTGGTCATGGACGTCGCCGGCGACGAAGACGCCGTCGATCTTCGAGCGGGTCTCGTCGGACACGACCAGGTAGCCCTTGTCATCCACGTCCAGCCAGTCGCGGAAGACGTCCGTGTTGGGCTTGTAGCCGATGGCGACGAAGAGGCCCTCGGTGTCCAGCTCGCTCTCCTCGCCGGTGACGGTGTCGCGCAGGCGCAGGCCGGAGACCTTCTCGTCGCCCAGCACCTCGACAACCTCGGCGTTCCAGCGCACGCTGATCTTGGGGTTGTCGAGCGTCCGCTGCTGCATGATCTTGCTGCCGCGCAGCTGGTCACGCCGATGCACGAGCACGACCTCTGGCGCAAAGCGGGTCAGGAACGTCGCCTCCTCCAGGGCCGTGTCGCCGCCACCCACGACCGCAACCTTCTTGCCGCGGAAGAAGAAGCCGTCACATGTCGCGCAGGCACTGACCCCGCGGCCCCGTAACCGGGTCTCGCTCTCGAGCCCCAACCAGAGGGCGGACGCGCCGGTCGCCACGATGACCGAGTCGGCGGTGTACTCGCGGCCGTCCGACCACAGGCGAAAAGGTCGGGCCGAGAAGTCCACCTGCTCCACGTCTGCGTCAACGAAGCGGGTGCCGAAGCGTTCGGCCTGCTCTCGAAACTTCTGCATCAGCTCGGGGCCCTGGATGCCGTCGGGAAAGCCGGGGTAGTTCTCGACCTCGCTGGTGATCATCAGCTGGCCGCCCGGTATGTAGCCGGCGATGACGATTGGCTCGAGGTTGGCCCGGGCGGCGTAGATTGCCGCCGTCAGACCGGCCGGGCCCGAGCCGACGATTACGACCTTCGAGTGCCCTCCGTCCCCATCGCTCCGCTGGCGACCGTTGCCTCCCGGTCGCAGCGCGACCGTGCCGGCTGACTCCCCGGTGCCGCCGTCGTCGATGATGGCGATCGGCGCGAAGGACTGTTGCTTGGTGTTATCCATCGCCTCGCATCGTAGCAGGACCCGATACTCCGGGGGGGTATCGCTCAAGAAAGCGGACTGCGCTCACCCAGGCCCCGGACGTGGGGGATCACGTCGCTGCCGATCAACTCCAGCTTGGAGACGTCCGACACGCCGCGGACGGCGATGATCGCGTGCTGCGAGCCGCCCTCCGCGCGGGCGGTCAGCTTGTCCACCAGCTCGGCGGGGGTCATCGACCCGCGCGCGCCGTCGGGCGTGATGGAGATGGTCGACAGGTTGGTCCGCTCGATCTCGTCGTAGTCGCGGCCGACCTCTTCACAGTGCCGGCGCAGCACCTCGTACTTGTGGCGCAGCACGTCCGGCCCGCCGAAGACGTTGCACGCGTCGGCATAGCGCGCCACCAGCCGGAGCGTCGTGCGCTCACCGCCGCCACCGACGAGGATCGGCACGCGCGGCCGTGATAGCGCCTGGGGCGAGTTGAGAACTCGCTCGGCGATGATCCGTCGTCCCTCGAAGCGCTCCTCGCTGCCATGCTCCCCCTGGAAGGCGTGGTGGGCCAGCTGCAGCGTGTCGGCCAGCAGCGCGAAGCGGTCGGGCAGCTCGGGGAACGGGATGCCCAGGGCGCGCGACTCGGCCACGTTCCAGGCGGCCCCGATGCCGAACCAGGCCCGGCCGCCGGAGAGCACGTCGAGCGTGGTCGTCGCCTTGATCCACAGGCCCGGCTGGCGGTAGGGCACGCCGCCGACCATCAGCCCGAGCCGCGCCCGCGATGAGTGGGCGGCCATGAAGCCCAGGGCGGTCATGCCCTCGAGCATCGGCTCCTCGACCTCGCCGACGCTGCGGATCTGGAAGAGGTGGTCCATCACCCAGATCGAGTCGAAGCCGACCTCGTCCGCCGTGCGCACGATCCGGGCGAGCGTCGGCCCGATCTCCGCCGCGCCCCCTGGCCAGGTGAACGAGCTGATCTGCAGGCCGATCTTCACGGCCCGGAGGCTACCTGAACAGGTCCATCTCCGGCGGCATGACCACATCGTGGCGGACGCTGCCCGAGCCGGGCGGCATCTCCACGCCGCGAACGAGCACAGCCGGTCGCCGGCTGACCTTGCCGGCCGCCAGCTCAGCCGCCGAGCAAACCTCATCGGCGACGGCGACCACGGTCGAGCGCATGAGTCGGCCATCCGCGTCCGGCCTGCCTCGCTGGTCGTCGAGCGGGGCTGCCCCGGCGATGCCGAGGCACACGTCGACGATCCCGAAGCGCCACGGCCGGCCGAACGAGTCGCTGATCAGCACGGACGGGGCCAGCCCGAGCAGCTCGCCAAGGCGGTCACGCAGGCGGGCGGCCGAGGCGTCCGGGTCCTCCGGTAGCAGCGTCAGGAGGTTCGGGTTGCCCGTGTTGGAGGCGTCGATGCCGGCATTGGCGCATACGAAGCCGTGGTGCGTGCGGGAGACGATGATGCCGCGCTCCATGCGCAGCACCTCCGCCGATTCGCGCAGCACCACCTCGACCTGGCGAGGGTCGCGGTCCCATCGCCGGGCGAAGTCGACCGCTTCCGCGCGCGGCTCAATGGTGCGCATGTCGACAGTCCGGCCTTCGGCCTTGGAGACGACCTTCTGGGTCACGACTAGGATGTCCGAGGGACGCGGGCCGAACTCCACGTCCGCGCTGGCCGCTGCACGCCACGCGTCCGCGATCAGCGCACCGAGGTCGTCGCCGGCGCGGACCTCGGGCAGCTGCGGCAGCGCCGTGGCGCGGACATCGCCCAAGCGCTAGCCGTCCTGTGGCGAGGTGAGCAGGTCATCGGCCGCCCTCGCGCCCAGCTCGACCAGCCCCAGCAGGCGCTCGGCGTCCAGCCGCTCGAGGTCGTCGGGCGTATCCAGGTCAAAGCCCAGCTCGGGATCAGCCACCAGCTGGACCGACGCTTCGGCGGCCGCGGCGGCGCGGAGGTGAGCCTCCAGGCTCGCCCCACCGAAAGCCGGCTCGATCACCGTCGGCGGAGAGAGCAGCAGCGCGTTCGTGCCATCGCGTGCGTCTGACGGGACGATGACTGCCATCGGTCGCCCCTGGCCGGCGGCAAGGGCGGCGTCGGCGGCGTCGAGCAAACGCTCCAGCGCTTCAACCGACACGACCGGCAGGTCTGCGGGCAGGCACAGGACCGCCGTCGCCCCCTCACGCAGGGCAGCGTCGCGGCCCAGTCGAAGCGCGTCGTTGAGGCCGTCGCCCCCATGGCTCTGCCCGCCATCGCTGAGCGCGCCGGCACCGCGGCGGGTGGCCAGGCGAAGCAGCAGCGTGTCCCGGCTGACGACATGGACCCGGCGGCAGGCGTCCACCTGGGCCAGGACGGCGAGCGTTCGATCGAGCAGGCCGAGCATGAGCGCCTCCCGCTCTTCGGCGTCGATCGCCTCGCCAAGCCGGCCCTTTCCATCGCTCAGCCCGCGCACCGGCACGATCGCATGCAGGCGCGAAAGGTCGGCCGAGCGCGGCACGGCGAAGGCAGCCATCTGCTGCATGGTACGCACCCGAAAGGGCCATCGGCGCGGCCCGTGCCAGCGTGCTATAACTCCCCGGGTTTCAGAGACGTGCCAGCTATCAGATAGGGGACGAGATACGTGATCAAGCGCCTGTTCGCGGTGCCGCTGCTCCTTGCCATGCTGCTCGCCGCCTGTGGCGGCGGTCCCGCGGCCACTCCCGCAGATACGCCGACCGCCACGCCGGCCGCCGAATCGCCCCAGCCGACCGACACCCCCCGGCCGACCGACACTCCCGAGCCGACGGACACGCCGGCACCGCTCGAGACGCCCGAGCCGGCCGAGACGCCGATGGGCAGCGAGACGATGGAACCCGGCGGCGAAGTGGATGCCGGATCGAGCCGGGCCTGCGCGCTGGTGACGCCCGAAGAGGTGAGCCAGATCACCGGCTCCCAGATGAGCATCACCGCGGCTACCGCCAACGAGTGCACTTACGGCTCGGCCGAGATCTTCCCCATCTTCGTCCTCCGCTTCGGGTTCGGCGAGACGATCGAGGCGGCGAAGATGATCATCAGCAACGGGCGCGACCTGACCATCAGCGGCCTGCCTGCCTTCTACGGCGAGCTGATGGGCGGCATCCTCTATGTCGAGCGCGGCAGCGACACGCTCGTCGTGCAGGCGCCGCTGCAGGCGGAAGGAGACATCGCCAGCCAGATGGAGCGCATCGCCGAGCTGGCCGTCTCGCGCTGGCCCTAGTCGGCCAGGGCCAGCAGCTCGCCGGCCAGCGTCCGTCGGTCTGCGTCGGAGCTGAGCACCGTGTTGGTGACGATCGTCCGATAGCCGGCCGCGGTCACCTCCTCGGCTGAGGCGGCATCTGCCGTGTCGAGCACGAAGACGTCGATCAGCCCCCGATGGCTGCGGGCATAGTGACGGGCCACGCCGGCCGCTCCCTGCTCGCCGGCCAGCGAGCGCAGGAGCTGAGCAGCTGGACCGCGCAGCGCGGCGCCTCCGACTATCGGACTGACCGCCGCCACCCGCGCGCGGCCGGCTGACAGTGCCTCGGTCATGCCCCGCAGGGACAGGATGGGGCCGACGCTGACGAAGGGGTTCGAAGGCGCGATGACGACGAGGTCAGCGCCGGCGATCGCCGACAGCACCTCGGCGGTTGGACGCGCGCTCTCGACGCCGTCGAAGCGCAGCTCGAGTACCTCGTCCGCGTGGTGTCGGCGTACGAAATAGTCCTGGAAGTCGAGCCAGCCGTGGACCGTGCGCAGCCTGGTCGCGATGCGGTCGTCGGTCATCGGCAGGATCGCAGCTTCCACCCCCAGTGAGCGCGCAAGCGCAGCGGTGATGGTCGTCAGCCGCTCGCCCGCGCGCAGGCGCTCCGTCCGCACGATGTGAGTCGCCAGGTCGCGATCGCCGAGCCGGAACCACGTCGGCTGGCCGTACCGAGCGAGCATGTCGGCGGCCGACCAGGTCTCGTCGCGGACGCCCCAGCCGGTCTCGTCGTTGGCCCACCCGCCAAGCGTGTACATCAGCGTGTCCAGGTCGGGCGAGATATGCAGGCCGTGGAGGACCAGGTCATCGGCCGTGTTACCGATGACGCTCAGCTCGATCGTGGCCTCGCCGCCAGCTCGTCGCCGCTCGGCCTCGAGCGCGAAGCCGTGGGCCACCTTCGCGCCGCCGTAGCCCCCGCAGAGGACGACGACGTTCACATCAGCCTTCCCAGTGCTCGTGGACGCGGCTCGGATGCAGGTGGAAGCTGACCCTTGGCTGCTTCCGGAAGCGGGTCGCGATCATCCGCTCGGCGTCCTCTGGCCGGTGATGGCGCCGAGCCATCTGGGCGATGTCGGCCTGCGCTTGGGCCGCGCTCGTGTCCTCCCTGGCGGTGCCGGCAAGCGAGACGTAGTCGAGGCCATTTTCGACGACCAGGCTGAAGCGGCCATCGCGGCGCAGGTTGCCCGGCCAGCGGCGGCCGTCCATCGAGTTGACCACCAGGTGGTCGTCCGCCAGCAGGTACCAGATGACCGCCTGGTGGGGGCCGCCGTCGGCGTCGACCGTGGCGATGGTCGCGAAGCGTGGGGCCGAAAGGAACTCCCGAGCCCGCTCTGACAGCTGCGCCCCCCTTGTCAAGGGGTCTCGTCGGGCAGTGCCTGGGCCAGGTCGCTGATCCGGACCAGGTTGTACTGCTCAGCCAGCTGGCGCGTCACCACGATGGCGTTCTGGTTGGCCGCGGGTGCCGGGTCGAGCGCGGTCAGCCCGCGGCCCTCCAGCCGGTCGCGCAGCAGGCCGGTGGTCTCCTCGGCGTCACCGCTTGCCTCGCCGGCGCCCTCGTTGACGAACTCGAGCGCCGTTGCCGCGTACTCGGGCAGGATGTCGATCTCGCCCGCCTCAAGGGCGCCGAAGACGACTTCTCGCGCGCCGGATGCCTCCTGCCGGTCGACGGTGTAGCCGGCCTGCTCCAGGACCTGCGCGTACAGCTCGGCCAGGATGTCCTGCTCGTAGAAGTTGGTCCGGCCGACCGTGATGGTCTCGCCGTAGCCGGCGCCGGCACCGCTGTCGACCTCGATGCCCTGCTCCTCGAGCCAGCTCGAGGCGATGTCGCGCGGGTCGTCGCGATCCTCGACGGCCTGCCGATTGAGCTCGATCAGCTCTTCCTGGCTGAGCCTCGACGAAACCTCGTTGAGCAGATCGACGACCGGCTGCTCCCGGGCAAGCTCGGCGTTGAGCACCGGCACCAGGTTGTCGGCACGCATCAGCTGCATGTCGTCCTCGAGGCTGACGAAGTCGCGCATCGCGATGGTCGGATCGGAGCTGAACAGCAGGGCGACGTCGATCTCGCCACTGGCCAGTGCCTCGACGGTAATCGGCCCGCCGACGTCGAGCGGGCGGAAGGCACCGAACTCGAGGTCGTAGACATCGCGCAGGCCGACCAGGCAGAACGGTCGTTCCGGGCACTCGGGTGGTCCGCCGAAGGTGAGCGCCTGGTCGAGCGTGCGCGCGCCGGGCAGGATGGTTGGAATTGGCGAGCCGGCGGGGGTGCCGGCGCCGGGGGCGGTCGCGGCCGGCGTGCCGTCGGCCGGCGCCGCGGGGGTCTGGCTGTCACCACCCGGTCCGCACGCGCCCACAATGAGCGCGACGAGGGCCGCCCCGACGACAGCGCTGCGGAACATCCGCATGGGTCCTCCTTGTCCTCGGTCTCGACCGGCAGGGGGCTCGGTCGTTGAGCCGAGGATATCCGCGCCGGACGGCAGGCGCGTTTTCAGGCCGGCCGGGCCAGCTGCTCCTTGATCACGCCGGCGCTGTCCTGTCGGGGCCCGACCCCTCGCTCGACCATCCCCAGCAGCCGGTCGGCGACCAGAGCGAGGACGGCGACAAGCACCGCCCCGACGATGATGCGCGCATCCTGGCGCAGCGCCAATCCGTCGACGATGTAGCGCCCCAGCCCGCCGCTGGCCACGATGGCGCCGAGCGTGGCGGTGGCGATGACCTGCACCGCCGCGATGCGGATCCCGGCGAATACGAGCGGCAGCCCGAGCGGGAGCTCGACCCGCAGCAGCACCTGCAGCGGCCGCATGCCCATCGCCCGGCCGGCCTCGCGCACATCGGGGTCAGCTTCGGCTATGGCCACGTATGTACCAACGAGGATCGGCGGAATGGCCAGCAGGAGCAACGGCAGGAACGTCGGCCAGAAGCCCAGCCCCAGCCCGAGCCGCAGCACGATCGGCAGGAAGATGACCAGCAGCGCGAAGGTGGGCAGCGCCCGGCCGATGTTGGCCAGGGTCACCACGAGCAGCCGGAACCTACCGGTATGGCCGATGGCCAACCCGATCGGCACGGCCAGCGCGATAGCAACCAGCACGGGCAGCCCGGACAGCAGGACGTGCTCGCCCAGCCGGACGGGGATGGAATCGGGACCCTGCCAGCGCTCCGGCTCGGACAACCAGGCGAGCAGGCCCTGTAGCAGCTCCACCTCAGCGTGCCCTCGACCAGCCGCCCAGTCGACGCTCCAGCCGCAGCAGCAGCAGGTCCGCGGCGAAGGCCAGTCCGACCGAAAGCAGGGCGCCGACGTAGACCGGCGTCGCGAAGAAGGTGCGCAGCCCGCTCAATATCAGCTGGCCAAGCCCGCCCTGGCCGACGAACGCGGCCACCGTCACCAGGCCGATGGTGGTCACTGTCGCCACGCGAAGCCCGGCCACGATCTGCGGCAGCGCCAGCGGCAGCTCGACGCGCCACAGGCTCTGCCACGGGCTGTAGCCCATCCCCGCGGCTGCCTCGCGCACGTCGGCCGAAACGCCGTCCAGACCCGCCACAAACGTGCGCAGGAGAATGAACAGGGTGTAGCCGACCAGCGCGATCTGCGCGGTCAGCAGGCTCAGGCCGAAGACCGGGACGAGCAGCGCGAAGAGGGCCAGGCTGGGGATCGTGTAGATGACCGCCGCGCTGGCGGCCAGCGGACGCAGGAGTCGACGCCAGCGGCGGATGAGCAGGACCAGCAGGAAGGTCATCGCGAAGCCGCTGATCACGGCGATGAGCGTCAGGTTCAGGTGCTGTAGCAGCCGGTCCGCGATCTGGTCGAGGTTACGCTCGATCCAGGCCAGGTCGAGGAGCGGCTCGCCCTCACGCATCTCGCAGCGCGCCGGCGATCTGCTCGATGGTCAAAAGGCCAAGGGTTCGCCCGCGTTCGTCGACCACGACACCGGCCATGACGTCGGCCGCCAGCAGCATCGACAGCGCGTCTCGCAGGGTCGCTCGCCTGTCCAGCAGCGGCGACATCGGCTCGGATATCCCCTCACTGAGGGAGCCCTGCGTGGGCAGGTTGGCAGCCGACAGCCAGCCGACGGGTCGATCTTCGCCGTCGACTATCAGCACGTACCGGTCCCCCGACCGCGCTGCTCGCCGGTGGATCTCAGCCGCATCGTCACCCGTCCGGGCCGTGAGCGCCGGCAGCCACTCGACGTCGGCAACGCGGCGCAGGGAGAGGCGCTTCAGGCCGCGGTCGGCCCCGACAAAGCGAGCAACGTAGTCGGAGGCAGGTTTGGCGAGGATCTCGCTCGGCGCGCCGATCTGGGCGAGGCGCCCGGCCTGTTCGAAGACCGCGATCAGGTCGGCCATCTTGATCGCCTCGTCCACGTCATGCGTCACGAAGAGGATCGTCTTGGCCAGCTGCTCTTGGAGCATCAGCAGCTCGTCCTGCAGGCGCTCCCGGACGATCGGGTCGACCGCGCCAAAAGGCTCGTCCATCAGCAGCAGCGGAGGATCGGCGGCCAGGGCGCGCGCGACGCCTACCCGCTGGCGTTCGCCGCCCGACAGCTGCGCCGGGAAGCGGTCGCGGTAACGGCCGGGCTCGAGCCCGACCAGGGCCAGCAGCTCATCAGCGCGCTGGCCCATGCGCTGCCTGCTCCAGCCGAGAAGCCCGGGGACGGTGGTCACGTTCTGACCGATCGTCTGGTGAGGAAAGAGTCCGACCTGCTGGATGACATAGCCGATCCGCCGGCGCAGCTGAACCGGGTCCTCCAGCGCGATGTCGCGGCCGTCGATGAGTATCTGGCCACTGGTCGGCTCGATCAGCCGATTGACCATCTTGAGCGTGGTCGTCTTGCCGCAGCCAGACGGCCCGACGAGCACGCAGGTCTGCCCGGCGGGTACGGTCAGCGAAAGGTCGTTGACGGCGCCCGGGGAGACGCCGTCGGAGAGGCCACGGCCGGCGGGTCCCTGCCGGTCGTAGTGCTTGGTGACGTTCCTCAACTCGACGGTCGCGCCCGACTGCACGCGGTCAACGTATACGCTTCGGGGCATGTCGGCCACCCGAGCAGGGGCCACGCCGGGCGAGACCGCGATCGTCGTGCCGGTCGATCTGCCCATCGCCGTGCGTCGCCTGCGCGATCGCTTCGATCCAGCCGCTGCCCGCGGAGTGCCCGCGCACGTGACGCTGCTGTACCCGTTCATGCCGCCGGGGCAGCTGACCGAGGAGGTACGCGGGCAGGTGGCGGCAGTCGTCGCGACGGAGCCATCGTTCAGCTTCAGCCTGGCCCGAATGGGTCGCTGGCCGAACGTTGTCTGGCTGGCTCCCGAGCCGCCCGAGCCGTTTCTCCGGCTGGCCCGAGCGCTGATGCAGGCCTTCCCGGAGCACCCGCCTTACGGCGGCGCGCACGAGGACGTGGTCCCGCACCTGACCATTGCCCAGGACGAGCGGCTGGACTGGCTGGTCGCGGCCGAGCGCGCCCTGCCTGCGCTGCTACCGATACCTGACGTTGCCCGCGAAGCCCAGCTGATGGTTATGGACCAGTCGGGCAGGTGGTCGACCTTCTGGCGGATGCCGCTCGGCCGGCGCGGCTAGGGCCCGCGGGCGCGGCTGCGGGCTAGACTGCGCCAATGCCACAGATCCACCTGCGCGCCGAAGAAGGCGACTATGCCCCGACCGTGCTGCTGCCGGGCGACCCGAACCGCGCGACGCGCGTGGCGGAGATGTTCGATGGGGGCCTCGACAACGCCCGCCTGGTCAATGACCACCGCAAGATGCTCGGCTATACCGGCACCTACCAGGGGCGGCCGGTCAGCGTCCAGACCAGCGGAATGGGCACGCCGTCGATGGCGATCGTGGCCGAGGAGCTGCTCCGGCTGGGCGTCAAGCGGCTGATCCGGATCGGCACGTGCGGCGGCATCGGTCGCGGCATCCGCACCGGTGACATCGTCGTGGCGACGGCCGCGGCGCCGGTCGACGGCAGCACGCGCACCTACCTCCACGGCGACCCGTACGCGCCGGCAGCCGACTTCGAGCTGACTCGCGCTTTGGTGGACGGGGCACGAGCCAAAGGCATCAGCCCACACATTGGGCCGGTTGCCTCGGTCGACGTCTTCTACAACCCGGACGAGGACTACGTCTCCAAGTGGCGGTCGCGTGGCGTGCTGGCCTTTGAGATGGAGGCTGCCGTGCTGTTCTACCTGGCGTCGCGCGCGGCCGGCAGCGGGGCCGACGTTCGTGCCGGCTGCATCCTTACCGTCAGCGACACCCTGGCCGAGGATGAGACGTCCGAGCAGACCTACCTGCCGCTGTCGGAGCTCGAGGGGGCCACCGACCGGATGATCGAGGTCGCGCTGGAGGCCGGGCCGCAGTCGACGTGATCCCGATCGGCTTGAACCTGACCTCGATCGGGGTCAGCTCGGCGTGGTGGCGGGAGTCCGCAAGGCAGGCCGAGCAGGCGGGCTACTCGGCGGTCTGGTGCTGGGACCACTTCGTCAGCCGCGGCACGGACAGGGCGCGGCCGGTGCTCGAGTGCTGGACGACGCTGACCGCTGCCGCGGCCGCCACCGACCGGCTTCGCGTGGGCAGCTTCGTGAGCAACGTGATGAATCGCCATCCGGCGGTGCTGGCACGAGTGGTGGCGACGCTGTCCGAGCAATCGGGCGGGAGGATTGAGGTGGGCCTGGGCGTGGGCGGCTACCAGCCCGAGATGGACGCCTACGGGATCAACTTCCCGGAGCCCGCTGCACGCGCAGAGCGGCTGGAGGAGGCCGCCGAGGTCATGCGCCGGCTGTGGACCGGCGGCCCGGTCGACTTTGCCGGGCGGCACTTCCGGCTGAGCGCGGCGTGGGCTCATCCGGCGCCCAGCCCGGCGCCGCGCATCATCGTCGGCGGCGAGAAGCCGGCCGGTGCCCGGCTGGCCGCGCGGGCCGGCGACGCCTGGACGACCAATGCCGCGGACTACGAGCGCCTGCTGCCCGTCCACCTGGAGGAGCTCGAGCGGGTTGGCCGGCGGCGCGCAGACGTGGCCCATCTGCTGGCGGTCGAGCTGGACCGCGACCGATCGTCCGGCGCGCAGCCGCTGCTGGAGGACATGGCCGGCTTTGCCGCCGAGTGGCAGGCACGAGGTGCCGACGAGCTCGTCGTGAGCTGGGTCCGGCCGGTAGACCTGCCTGCGCTGCTGGAGGCAGCCGCACGGGCGGATCTGGCTGGTTGACCGGGGCCACCCGCTTCGGCCACTCGCGCTACGCTGGGGTGAGCATGTCAGGCACGAATTCAACCTCTAACACGGCCCCCAATGACACGTGCTTTCGGTGCGGCAGGCCGACCCCGCAGGGGGTCCCGCTGTGCGAGCACGACAACCCGGGCGGGATCAAGGGACCGAGCACGACCCAGGTCCACGGCACCATCGTCATCGGCCTGATCGTGGGGTTCATCCTGTTCGGCCTGGCCGCCGGCTTCACGAGAGCCGGGGGCCCGTTCGACGCGACGGTCGTGAGGGCTTCCGCCGGCGAGAACGGCACCACGCGCGTTGTCCTCAACGTCACCAACCGGGGCAATCATCCGGCTCGTGCGAGCTGCCGGATCTCACAGGGCGGCCTGGTGGGCAGCGGCGACCACGTCTTCTTCAGCGAGTCGATCGGGGCCGGCGAGACTCGCCAGTTCACCCGGGACCTGCGCAAGGCGCAGGTGCCGCACGAGCGACCGTTGCAGGTCGCCGTTCTCTGCAACTAGTCGCCTCATCAACTGGTCCTGTCATCAACTGGTCGCGTCATCAGCCCCCGGCTGGTCCGGCCGTGGCATGGACAGGTCCGGCTCGCTGCCCTTGGGGGCACCGAGCGCCTGCCGGTCGCTGATCCATAGTCCGTTGACGAGCCCGCCCAGGATGGCAAGGGCGGCGGCGCAGATCATGGCGAGGCGGAAAGCCTCGGTCGAGGCCACCACGACAGCTCCGAGCTCGTGCGGGGTCAGCTCGGCGGTCGGGTATGCCAGCGGCGGAATCACCGCTCGCACCTCGGGCGAGGTGATGTCCAGCCCGGGCAGGCGCTGGCCGACCGCCGCATAGAAGGTCATCGTCACGACAACGAAGATCAGCGCGCCGGCCAGCTGCGGGCCAACCCGCGATATCGCGTTGTTGATCGCCGAGGCGAGGCCGGCCTGTCGACCGGGCACCGAGCGCATCAAGGCGGTGGTCAGCGGCGCGACCATGATCGCCACACCCAAACCCTGGACCAGCATCGCCGGCAGAACGTCAAGCAGATAGCCCGTGCCCGGCACGTAGGTCTGGGGATCACCCAGGCTGAGCTGCCAGGCCTGACTCTCGGCAGGCATCCGCGCCAGCCAAAGGGTGCCCGTGCCCATCAGCAGCGGACCGATTGCCATGAACCGTCTCGGCCCGAGCCGGCTGGCCAACCCGCCGAAGCGCGCTGACAGGAAGACGAGGAAGAGTGAGTTCGGGATCATGCCCAGGCCCACCGCCGCGGCGCTGTAGCCGAGAGTCCCCTGCAGGTAGATCGGGACGAGGAAGAAGACGACGTAGAGCGATCCGTAGATCAGCAGCGTCGACAGGTTGGTTACGCTGAAGTTGCGCGAGCGGAACATCGACAGCGGCACGAGCGGGTGGCGGACGCGGGCGAAGTAGAAGGGCAGCGCGACGGCCGACAGCGCACCGGCCGCCAGCGCGACCAGGGCGAGCGGGTCGGCCCACTGGCGCTGCTCCCCGTAGATCGCACCGAAGCTGAGGCCCCCCACGGCCAGCGCCACGAGCAGCGCGCCCGGCCAGTCGAAGTGGCGCACCGCCTCGGGGTCGCGGCTCTCGGCGACGTGCGTTCGGAGTGCCCATATCGCCAGGGCGATAAACGGCAGGTTGAGCAGGAAGATGGCCCGCCAGCTGACCTCCTGCACCAGTACACCGCCGACGAACGGCCCGAGGATGACCGACGCGCCGGAGGCTGCCGCCCAGATGCCGAAGGCCCGGCCCTGCTCCTCGCCGCTGAATGCGTTGGTCAGCAGTGCGAGCGAGGCGGGCACAAGCAGTGCTCCGGCAGCGCCCTGCAACAGCCGGAACAGGACCAGCAGCTCCAGGTTGGGGGCCAGTCCGCAGGCGAGCGAGGTGAGCGCGAAGCTGACCAGGCCGAGCCCGAACATGCGCCGCCTGCCGTGATAGTCGGTCAGCGCACCGGCCAGCACGAGCAGGGCGGAGAGCGTGAGCAGGTAGCCGTAGTGGACGTAGTTGAGCGCCTCGAAGACATCGAGGAACAGGCGCGGCTCCTGGCCTATGCGAGCCAGCGCGACGGGCAGCACTGACGAGTCGAGGAACACCACGGCCGACCCGAGCACAGCCGCAACGAGGGTCCAGGTCTTGCTGCTCATGCTCCCTCGGCTGCGCGCTGGAAGTGTGTGCCCCGGCGGCCATCCTACAATCCGGTCCGTGCCCGAGACTGCCATGCAGGCCCAGCCGCTGCCCTATGCCGGCGAGCTCGGCGTGGCTGTCGAGGCAGCACGCCGGGCGGGGCAGCTGCAGGTCGAGCGTTACGAGCGACTGGAGAGCATCGTCCACAAGTCGGCCTTTGATGTCGTCACCGAGGTCGACGGGATGTCGGAGCAGCTGATCATCGGCGCCATCAGCCGGGCCTACCCTGGGGATGGCTTCGTCGCCGAGGAATCGGGCCGCACTCACGTCATCTCCCCGGAGGGGACGGGCGGCCACCCACCGCCCCGGCGTATGTGGGTCATCGATCCGCTCGACGGGACGGTCAACTATGCCAACGGGATCCCGTTCTTCTGCGTCAGCATCGGGCTGGTCGAGGCGGGCCAGCCGGTTGCCGGTGTCGTCTACGACCCGCTCCGCGACGATCTCTTCACGGCCGTGGCGGGCGGCGGCGCGCTGCTGGATGGCAAGCCCATCGGCAACCCGGCGAAGGAGAAGATGACCGACATGGTCGTCTCGCTGGCGCTTCCGCGTCGTGGCTGGTCCAGGCGCGAGCAGGCCATCCGCAAGAGCATCCGGGTGGCTCGGGTCATGGGCAGCGCGGCCCTTTCGCTGGCCTATGTGGCGAACGGCCGCTTCGATGCGTTCGTCCAGTCAGGCGGCCTGTCGCTGTGGGACATCACCGCCGCGGGCCTGATCGCCGCCGAGGGCGGCGCATCGGTCACAACGCTGGCCGGCGGCCCCTGGTTCGACCTTGCCCACCCGGACAGGTCGATCGGTCTCGTCGCCGCCGCGCCCACCCATCACCCGACATTGCTGCAGATGCTCAGCTGATGGGCGGCCGCGCCTGCTGGCAGGCGGCGTGAGCCGCTGGCTGCCCTACGAGGAGGTCCACGGCCGGCGCCACACGGTGACCGGCGAGGTGCGCGTCTGGCGGCGGCTGGATGGCGCCCCCGGCATCCCCGGCCGCGAGATCCTCGTTTGGCTGCCGCCGTCGCTGGTGGCCGGCCGGGGCGCCGGGCATCGCTATCCGACCCTCTACTTCCACGACGGCCAGAATGTCTTCGACGCGCACACCTCCTATGCGGGGGAGTGGCGCGCCGACGAAGCGCTCGAGGCGCTGGCGCGCGACGGAATCGAGGCCATTGCCGTGGCCATCCCGAACTCCGGTGATGGCCGGATGGACGAGTACAACCCGTGGCGCTCGAGCGAGCCCATGTGGCGCGAAGGCCAGATGGTCGGCGGCAAAGGGGATGCCTACCTCGACTGGCTGGTCGGCCGAGTGAAGCCGCTCGTCGACCGGTCCTTCCCGACCAGCCCCGAGCGGATGGAGACGGGCATCATCGGCTCATCGATGGGGGGCCTGATCAGCATCTACGGCCTGCTCACGCACGCCGAGACCTTCGGGCTCGCCGGCGTCATCAGTCCTTCGATTCGCTGGAGCAGATACGGGATCCTGCGCGAGATAGTGCAGCGGGGACTTCCTCCGGCACGGGTCCACCTCGACATGGGTGGGCGCGAATGGCGCGGCGGCTTCGCGGATGCCCGACGCCTGCGCGACGCGCTGGTAGGTGCGGGTATGAAGGTCGGACGGGACCTGCGTTACGTGGAGGACCGGCACGCGCCGCACAACGAGCCGGCATGGGCGCGCCGGCTGCCCGATGCGCTGCGATTCCTGCTGACCGGGGAGGAGGCGCTGCGCGCTAGGGTCGAGTGAAGGACAGCCGCATGTAGTCGGCACGCGCGTAGAAGGTGCCCACACCGGTCGTGCAGCGAACGCGGACGCGCAGCTCACCCGTGGCGGCGCTGCCGCCTACGTACGAAGACAGTGCGCCCGGCAGGCCAGCGCTGATCAGCACCTTGGTCGTGCCCACGGTACGCGCATCGAGCTGGACCCAGCTGCCGCTGGCGTAGCTCCAGGCCTGGACGACCTGGCTGCAGGCACGCGTGTTGCGTCCAGCGTACGAGACGGTCAGTGACAGCGCGTCGCGCGGCACGTTGGCAAAGCGCGCGTACCACGAGCTCGTGAAGGTCTTACGGAGCGTCGAGTTGACCTCGAAGAATGAGCCGTCATTGGCTGCCAGCCGGCCATGGCCGCCCGAGCGCACGGAGCGCTGCTCGAGGACCACCGCGACCGGTGCGCTGGCGCCGCTGCTGATCGTCCTGAACGTCCACTCGACCGGCTGGGCGAGGTTCGTCCCCTCGGCGCTGCGAGCCGTAGCCTCGACACGGGCCCGCAGCGTCGTCCCCTCCGGCAGCGCGGCCGACGGATGGAACACCATCGTGTCGGACTGCCACGCGAACGTCCCGCTGACCGTCGCGCCGTTGGGCCGCGTCAGCGAGAAGGCGGCCTGGGTGACGACGCGGTTGACCGGTCGATCGAAGGTGACCCTGACCTCCGTCCCCGTTGGCTGGCCGACGCTGCCGGCGACAGGCGACGTGGCCATCACCTGCGGTGCGGGTCCGAGCGCCTGCGGGTCGCCCGAGCCGCTGGGCGGCTGGACGCCGACGCGCAGCAGGTGGCCATAGTGACGTCCACTGATGGGCCTGAGCGGATCTCCGGTAAAGCCGTAGCCGCTCGAGGCCTGGCTGGCGGCCTGAGCCTCCTGGCGCATCCGGGCAATGATCTGCGCCGGCGGCAGGCCGGCGCAGGGCCCGGGCTCGCCGCCGCTGTCGAGGCAGAGCGCGACCGCAGCGGCGACATGCGGGCTGGCCATGCTCGTGCCGCTCATCAGCGTGTACCCGCCGCCGGCGGCCGTCGAGCGGACGCACGTGCCGGGAGCCGCGATGAGGTGGGCCAGGCCGGTCGATGTCTGAGCCCAGTTGGAGAATGAGGCGAAGCGGTCATCGGGCTCGCTGAGCCCGCCGCAGGTGGCAGCGCCGCCGGTGGCACCCGGCCGTCCGTCGGTGTCGGTCATCGCCGTGACGGTGAGGACCTCCGGATAAGCGGCGGGCACGTTCGGCTGCGTGGCGTGGTCGAACTGCCAGCCTTCGTTGCCGGCCGCGACGACAAAGGTGACGCCGGCCGCCGTTGCGCGACAGATGGCCTTGTGCAGCGCGTCCGTGGTTGTGGCACAGGACTTCACCTGCGGGCCAAGGCCGCCGAGGCTGAGGTTGGCCACCCGGATGTCGTTGTCCGGGTTTTCGTCGGTGAGCGTCGAGGTCACCCAATCGATTCCACAGATCACCTGCGACCAGAGGCCCTCGCCGCCGGCGTTGAGGACCTTGACCGAGACCAGTCGCGTGCCGGGGGCGACCCCGACCACGCCGGCGCCGTTGTTGCGCGCCCCGATGGTGCCGGCAACGTGCGTACCGTGGCCGTTGTCGTCGATCGCCGGCTTCGACCCGACGCAGTTGATGCCGTGGGCCGCGTTCAGGTCCGGGTGGGCGAGGTCGATCCCGGAGTCGATGACGGCAACGCTCGCGCCGCTGGGGTCGCGCACTAGGTCAGTCGTGGCGGCCTCGACCCGGCGTACGCCGGCGGGGACGTTCTCGCCCGCCTTCAGTGGGAAGCCATTGATCGCGCGGACCGGGCGATCCTCGCTGACCATCGCTACGTTGGGGTCGGCGCGCAGCCGGGCGACCTGCTCCGGGGTCAGATGGGCAGCGAAGGCCTTGAGCAGCGGGAACTCGCGCGTCGGCTCGAACCCGCGGACGGCCTGCAGCGCACGGATCGCACGGCCCGTCTCGCCCACGTGGTCGCGCAGGACGACGATATAGGCGCCTTGCCCTGCAGGCTCGAGCTGCGCATCGCGCGCCGATGCGGGGAGCGCCGCTGTGACGAGCAGGACAAGCACGCCGAGGGCGGCGGGCAACCGAGACCGGTAAGCCTTGATGACGGTAACCCCCACGTCGCTTGATGGCCCCTCTGCCTCGTGTGCGAGGCTCGCCGGAGGATAGCAGCCGCCCGCCCGCCGCCCAATCGGCCAAAAGGCACCTATCCGCACACGCGGTGGCCGTGAGCGTGAAAGCGACCGACAGGCGCGACCGTCCGGCAGGACCGTCGCGTTTCATGGCCGGCGACAGCAGGGTCGGCGACTCAGTCGGCCCAGCGGTGGACCCGTTCACTGAGCGCCGGTTGGCCCAGCCGCTCGGCCATCGCCACAAAGGCGGCACGGGGCGCCCCCCGCCAGCGCAGCTGGTCGAGGGACTGTGGGATCGGCGCATCGAGCGACATGGTGGCCAGCTCGCGGAACAGGAAGGCCAGCTGGCGGTGCTCGCGAAGCGACGCGGCCAGCTTGGCTGCGCCGCGCACGGTGACGTCCCACCGGGCGACGGAGTCGGGAATGTCCTCCAGGTGCGGATAGCGGCTGAGCACGGCCGCTGCCGACAGCTTGCCCCAGCCGGGAATGCCCGGGTAGCCATCGGACGAATCGCCGACCAGCGCAAGGAAGTCGGGGATGCTGGCGGGCGATACCCCGAAGCGTGCGCGTACGCCGTCCGCATTCGAGAACTCGCGCTTGCGCCGGTCGTACTGGACCACGCGACCATCCTCGCGCACCGATTGCGCAAGGTCCTTGTCCGGCGTCAGGATGACCACCCGTTCTACCGCCGCATCGTCGGCAAAGCGGACCGCCGCCGCGCCGAGCGCGTCGTCGGCCTCGTATTCGACCATCGGCCACACGACCACGCCCAGGGCGCGCAGCGCATCCTCGGCCAGCGGGAACTGGTCGAGCAGCTCGACCGGCACGCCGGCCTCGGTCTTGTAGCCCGCCCAGCGCTCGTTGCGCCACGATCGTATGACGTGGTCGGTCGCACAGCCGAGATGCGTTACGCCGTCTTCGCGCAGCAGCGCCAGCGTGCTCTCGATCAGCCCGACGGTCGCCTTGACCGGCCTGCCCGATGGATCGCGCGCGTCGGGCCGGCCCGGCGAGAAGTGGGCCCTGAACAGCTCATAGGTCGCGTCGAGGAGGTGAACCTGGAACGTCACCGGCCGTCGCCGGCGACGGCCTCGGCCAGCTCCGGGGCAGTCGGCACGGGCGCCTGGTAGCTCTCCATCTCGGCGGCGTGCATTGCCGCGCCGATGATCCCCGAGGCATTCTGGAAGTGGGCCGGAACGATCGGCGCCCGGGTGCGCAGCCGGTCGCTGAACTCGGCAAAGGCCTTGCTCACCCCACCGCCGAGGATGATCAGGTCCGGCCAGAGATAGGCCTCCAACCTGCCGAGGTAGACGTTGAATTCCTCCGCCCAGTCGCGCCATTTCAGCTTGCGCCGCGTTCGGGCAGCACCGGACAGGCGCGTCTCGGCGGCCCGCCCGCTCATGCGCAGGTGGCCCAGCTCGGTGTTCGGGTAGAGCACGCCGCGCCGGAACAGGGCGCTGCCGATGCCGGTCCCGACGGTGAGCATCAGCACCGAGCCGTGCTGGCCGCGGCCGGCTCCGAAGGCCATCTCGGCCATGCCCGCCGCGTCGGCATCGTTGATCGCATGCACGCGCCGGCCGATCGCCGCGCCGATCACGTCCCCGGCCGGCTCGTCAGACCAGCCGGGGCCGATGTTGACCGCCGTGACCAGCTGGCGATCCAGCACGACCCCCGGCAGCCCGCAGCCGACCGGAAGGTCCGGTGGCAGCTCGACCCCCTCGGCCAGCCGATGAACGATCTGGCCTATCACCTCGGCGACTGAGCCGGGCGTGGCAGGGACGGGAGTTCGAACGCGGATGCGCGCGCCCACCAGCCGGCCCGTCTCGAGATCGACTACGCCCGCCTTGACGCCGGTGCCGCCGACGTCGATCCCCAGCCCATGCCTGGCCACGGTCATGGCGGTCAGCATAGCGGCCCGCCGTCAGCACCACGATCGCCGGCTGAGCTGGTCGGTGAGCGGCGAGCGCAGTCAACGACGGTCGGCGGCCATCGAACGTAAGATGGCCATGTAGATGTTTGACGAGTACGGCGACTTCAAGCGCCAGCTGCCCGACCGCGACCAGGAAGAGACGCGCGACTGGGTCCAATCGCTCGACTCGGTTGCCTCGACCGCCGGCCGTGCGCGGGCCCAGTTCATCCTCTATCGGCTGCTCAAGCGCGCGCGCCAGCTCAACATCGGCCTGCCGGCGCTTACCCAGACGCGCTACATCAACACCATCTCGCCTGAGCAGGAGCCGGAGTTCCCGGGCGACGAGCTGATGGAGCATCGCATCCGTCGGCTGGTCCGCTGGAACGCGGTGGCCATGGTGCTGCGCGGCAACAACCAGGCTCCCGGGATCGGTGGCCACCTGGCCACCTACGCCAGTGCGGCAACCCTGTACGAGGTCGGCTTCAACCACTTCTTCCGCGGCAAGGACGCCGAGGGCATGGGCGACCACGTCTTTTTCCAGGGCCACGCGGCGCCGGGCATCTACGCCCGCGCCTTCCTCGAAGGGCGTCTGAGCGAGTCACAGCTCGATCACTTCCGCCAGGAGGTGGTTCCGGGGCAGGGCCTGTCGTCGTACCCCCACCCGCGGCTGATGCCAGACTTCTGGGAGTTTCCCACCGTCTCGATGGGCCTCGGCCCGATCTCGGCGATCTACCAGGCACGCTTCAATCGCTACCTTCACCACCGCGGCATCAAGGACACCAGCAACAGCCGCGTATGGGCCTACCTGGGGGACGGCGAGACCGACGAGCCGGAAGCGATGGGCTCGCTATCTATCGCGGCTCGTGAGGGGCTGGACAACCTGACCTTCGTCGTCAACTGCAACTTGCAGCGGCTGGATGGGCCGGTGCGCGGCAACGGCAAGATCATCCAGGAGCTCGAATCGGTCTTCCGCGGTGCCGGCTGGAATGTGATCAAGGTCATCTGGGGTCGCGAATGGGACGAGCTGCTGGCGCGCGACTTGGACGGCGTGCTCGTCGACAAGATGAACGAGACCATCGACGGCGAGTACCAGAAGCTGTCCGTGGAGACGGGCTCGTACATTCGCGAGCGCTTCTTTGGGCCGGATCCCCGGCTGCAGGAACTGGTTGCTCATCTGTCAGACGACGAGCTGCTGAAGCTGCGCCGAGGCGGCCACGACTACCGCAAGGTCCACGCTGCCTACGACGCGGCGACGAGGATGGACGGCAAGCCCACCGCGATCCTGGTCAAGACGGTGAAGGGCTGGACGCTGGGCACCGGCGTCGAGGGTCGCAACATCACCCACCAGGCCAAGAAGCTGACCGAGCAGGAGCTGAAGGTCTTCCGGGACCGCCTCGAGCTGGATATCCCGGACGAGAAGCTCAAGGACGCTCCCTACTACCATCCCGGCCCCAAGTCGCCGGAGATCGAGTACATGCTCGATCGGCGCGCATCCCTCGGCGGACCGCTGCCCAGGCGGGTGGTGATCACGAAGGAGCTCGAGCTGCCCGGCGATGCGGTCTACGGCGAGTTCATGGGCGGCTCGGGATCGCAGGAGGCCTCGACCACGATGGCCTTCACCAAGCTGCTGCGCAACCTGTTGCGCGACAAGGGAATCGGCGCGCGGATCGTGCCGATCATCCCCGATGAGGCGCGCACCTTCGGCATGGACCCGCTCTTCAAGGAGGTCGGCATCTACTCGGCCCTGGGCCAGCTATATGAGCCGGTCGACTCCAACCTGCTGCTCAGCTACCGCGAGGCGCAGGACGGGCAGGTCCTCGAAGAGGGCATCACGGAGGCCGGATCGGCCGCCTCATTCCAGGCCGCCGGCACCTCCTATGCAACCCACGCCGAGCCGATGATCCCGTTCTACATCTTCTATTCGATGTTCGGCTTCCAGCGAACCGGCGACATGTTCTGGCAGTTCGGCGACGCGCGCGGACGCGGCTTCCTGCTCGGCGCAACGGCAGGTCGGACGACCCTCAATGGCGAGGGCCTGCAGCACGAGGACGGCCACTCCCTGCTGCTCGCCTCGACGATCCCCGTGATACGTGCCTACGACCCGGCCTTTGCCTACGAGACGGCCGTCATCATCCGCGATGGGATTGAGCGCATGTACGGCGCCAACCCGCAGGACGTCTTCTACTACCTGACCCTCTACAACGAGAACTACGCCATGCCACCGCGACCGGAAGGCGTGAGCGACGAGGACATCGTCCGCGGCCTCTACCGGTTCCGCCCTGCTCCCGAGCTCGGCAACGCCGACGGCAACGGCCGCAAGGGGCAGGCGCCGCTGCAGGCAACGCTGTTGGGCAGCGGCACGATCATGCTCCAGGTCCTGCGTGCGCAGGAGATGCTGGCCGAACGGGGGATCGCCGCCGAGGTCTGGTCGGCGCCCTCTTACCAGCTGCTGCGCAACGAGGCACTCGAGGTCGATCGCTGGAACCGGCTCCACCCGGCAGAGCCGCCGCGGGCGCCGCTGGTGAGTGAGCTGCTGCGCGAGCCGGCCGAGCGGGGACCGATAGTCGCTGCGAGTGACTTCTTGACGGCCTGGCCGGACCTGATCACGCGCTGGGTGCCGGGCGGGTGGTGGCGCTCGCTGGGAACCGACGGCTTCGGCCGCAGCGATACGCGTGAGGCGCTGCGGCGCTTCTTCGAGGTCGACGCCGAAAGCATCACCGCGGCCGTGCTGGCCGAGCTGGCCCGCTGTGGGCGGATTGACGCCGGCGAGGCGGCCGGGCAGATCGGCGACCTGGGCCTGGACACCGAGGCGGCCTTCTCGCTGCGGTCCTGATCCTGCGACGCCTCGCCTTCGTCCTGCTGCTCTCGGGGATGACAGTCATGGCGATCGTCGTCGCCCAGTCCGCCCAGCCCCATGCGCTGACCGAGCGCATCGGGGGCGTTGTCGTAGCAGTTGACGGACCCGACCTCGCGCGCGTCGACAACTTCACGCTGAGGACGGACGATGGGCGCACGCTCGCCTTCGAGGTGGAGGTGCTTGCCCTGACCGACGGTGGAAAGCCAGCGCCCCACCTGCGCGAGCACCTGGCCAGCGGCGAGCCTGTCGAGGTCGAGTACCGCGACGCCGGCGGCCGACTGCTGGCCGTCCGCTACCGCGACGCGCCCGAGTCGAGCTGAGCCAGGCCACCGATGCGACCAAGAGCGATGAGCGCGCTGATGGCGGGGGTGCTGGTCGTGGCCGCCTGCGGGCCGGCGGGCCAGCAGACGCCGTCGCCGGGGCTGCCCCGAACGGCCGGAACGCCCACCGAAGCGCCTGACCAGCCGGGTGAGACGACCCGGCCCACGCCGCCGCCCGCGGGGCCATCGCCCGCTGTGTCGATTACCGCCCCCACCGACCCCGCGCTACCCACCACGGCGCCGGTCACACCCGTCCGGGCGCCAGCAATCACGTTCGAGGTCGTCGCCGACGGCTTCGACAATCTGACCTTCCTGACCCACGCTGGTGACGGATCCGGGCTGATCTACGTGGTCGAGCAGCGCGGCATCATCCACGTGGGGACGCCGGACGGCGTGTTCCGTGAGGATCCCTTCCTGGACATCAGCGACCGGGTCAGCTTTGCCGGCGAGCGAGGGCTGCTCGGGCTGGCGTTCCACCCCGCGTTCGACGAGAACCGGCGGTTCTTCGTGAACTACAGCGCACGCGACGGCGCCAACGTGGTGGCCGAGCTCCGCGCCGGCGCCACGGTCGACGATCCGGCCGAAGCTGCCAGCGAGCGTGTACTGCTGCGCATCGAGCAGCCGTTCCCGAACCACAACGGCGGCATGCTGGCGTTCGGGCCGGAGGGGATGCTCTACATCTCGAGCGGCGACGGCGGCGGCGCGGGAGACCCGCTCGAGGCCGGTCAGGACCGAACCACTCTGCTGGGCAAGGTCCTGCGAGTGGATGTGGACGCCGACCCCTACGGGATCCCGGCCGACAACCCCTTCGCCGGCGGCGCGGACGGTGCCCGGCCCGAGATATGGGCCTATGGCCTGCGCAATCCGTGGCGGATCAGCTTCGACCGCCGGACGGGCGCGCTGTTCATCGCCGACGTGGGCCAGGACCGCTTCGAGGAGATCAACGTCGAGCCGTCCGGCGTGGGTGGTGGTCGCAACTACGGCTGGAACGTCATGGAGGGCCCGGCGTGCTTCGGCCAGTCGGACTGCGACAGCTCAGGCATGGTGCCGCCGATCGCCTGGTACCAGACCGGCAGCGACTGCGCGGTCACCGGGGGGTACGTCTACCGCGGCGGCGAGGTCGGCGATCTGGCGGGCTTCTATCTCTTCTCCGACTACTGCAGCGGCACCGTCTGGGCACTTGACGCCGAGCATGCGCTGCGGGCGACCGAACTGCCGGTGCCCGTTCACGAGGTCGGCCGAAGCGACATCAACGTGACCAGCTTCGGTGAGGACGAGGCCGGCGAGGTCTACCTTCTGGGCGCCGGCGGACAGGTGCTGCGCGTGGTGGCCGCCGACTGATCCGCGGGCGGCCCCTCCGGGAGAGTGGTCTACTCCGCCGGCCAGCCCTCGGCGATGAGGTTGGCGATGAGGCTCGTCCAGCTCTGTGAATCGGCTCCCAGACCCTGCCCGGTATCCCCGTCGTAGAACTCATGCAGCCGGCCGGTCTGCTGCCAGTCCTCGGACACCATCGTCACCAGTCGGTGGCGCAGGTCGTGGGCGAAGTAGGGATCGGCCTCGAGAAGGGCGCGCTGGATGAGGTAATTGATCGGCAGCCACACCGGTCCGCGCCAGTTAGAGTTCACGCCGCGGTCGCTCAGTCCCGGCTGGTACAGGGCGCTGGAGGCCGACATGCTGCGGATGCCCCCCGGCGCCAGGAACTGGCGCTCGTCGCGCAGGGCCGAGAGGATGGCCGGCATGCGGTCTGCCGGAACCACACCTGCGATCAGCGGAACAAGCCCGCTGTAGGACTTGTGACGGACGAAACCGCCGTCGGCGGCGCGGTCATAGTAGAAGTCGGTCTCGGGGTCCCACAGGTGGGTGTTGATCGCATCCTGGATCCTGCCCCGCTCCGCCCAGTAGCGATCGGAGGACTCCACGTCGCGCAGCTCGCTGGCAATGCGCACCAGGTCCCGCGCAAAGAACGCCATCCAGGCCGACGCGTCAGCCTGGGGCTGGCGCGGTGACCTAGGCAGGTTGTCCATGCCCAGGAAACCGCCCGTGAACAGATCCTCACCGACGGTGTGCGTCCGCCACCAGTAGTCGTAATGTGCCTGCAGGGCCGGATAGACGTCCTGCAGGAAGTCCCGATCTCGGCTGACCTGGTACACCCGCCAGGCCGCCCAGGCGAAGATCGGGGGGCACTCCTCGTCCATCACCCACTCGCCGCAGGGGATGTGCCCGTCCGGCTGCTGCCAGCGATCGGAGAGGATGAAGCGCAGCTGGTCGGCCGCGATCTCGGGATCGACCAGCGACGCGGTGACGGCGTGGAAGGCGCTGTCCCATGAGGCGAGCCAGGGGTATTCCCACTTGTCCGGCATGATCAGCACGTCGCGCGCGTCTACCCGCCCGGCCCACTCGGGATTCACGCCGGTCGTGCCGTCCCAGCTGTAGTACGACTGGTTCCAGAGCAGGGTCATCAGCGCCTGGCGGTACAGATCCGCGTGCTCGGACACGTCGCCGCTGAACAGCTGGCGAGCCTCCAGCCGCCTGACCCCGGCGATGGTGCGTGCCTGGCGCATGAGGGCGCGGGTGGCGTCAATCACGGCTGCCTGATCGGGCGGCGCCCCATTGTCGGTCACGAGCGGTGTCTCGGTCAGCGCGATCCTGACCGACGAGCTCGACTCCGGGGCGATGGTCAACCGGTAGGCCAGCGCGCCGATGTGGCCACCCTGGTCACCGCGCAGCCCGCCCCCACGCAGGTTGCGGTCGAGCGCATCTTTGGCCGAGGCGATCTGCCAGCTGGCCGGTGCCTCGCCGACCACGGTCAGGCTCGAGTCGGCGCCATTGAGCTGCAGCCCGTTGGTAACCGGCTCGACCGACGATGCGGGCGCCATCCAGGCCTTGAGCACCACGTGGAGCGTCTGCTCCCGAGCGCTGGTGTTGGTGACCGTCGCGATCATCACCTGACGCAGCGAGTCGACCTTGGCCTGCTCGAGCTGGATGTCGAAGGCGGGCCGCTCCGGCGGGTAGGTATAGGCCAGCCGGCTGTACGAGTGCGTGGGGGTGTTCTCGAGAAAGACCCGGTCTTCGAGTATCTGCTCGCCGGCCTCGCCCTGCGGGTTGGTCGCGCCGTTCAACCGCTCGGTGACGTGCGGCTGCTGGCCGTCCCAGAAGGCCCATGCCACGCGGAACTCGTTGTTGACGTCAGTCAGCCCGGCGATCCCGTCGTCCGAGTGGCGGTAGTCGGTGTCGATTGCGCCGCGCCATGACAGGCCCCAGCCATCGGCACCCAGCGCCTCCCGCGGCGTGCCCCATTCTCGCTCGGAGAGGTACGTCCCCCAGCGTCGGTCGAGGTCCTCGACCGGGGTGATGATCGCCTGCGGAGCGCCTGCCGGGCGCGGCTCGAGAGCCACGACGCCCAGCGCGGTGACGGCAAGCAGCAACACCCCGACAAGGGCCGCCACGCTGATCCACGTGCGTTGTCGGGGTGACCATCGTGAGCCGAGCGGGACGGTTCGCCTCGGCTGACTGGTGTCGGCCACGTCACCAGCGTACCGAAATGGGCCAGGCGGCGTCAGCGAGCTCGCCGGGCGACCGGATCGGGCTATCATCCCTGCGCCGTCACGCTGGGAGGGCCACATCGCCGTTGAACGACGTCGTCGAGCGCTACCACCTCAATGCACGCGACTACGAGCGTTACTGGGCGCCTGTCCTCGAAGCGACTTCGGCCACCTTGATCGACTACGTCGAGTGGTACGCCGGAGGCCCTCCGCCGGGCGAGCTGACCGTGATCGACGTGGGCACCGGGACGGGCACCCTGGCCCGGGCGGCGCTGCAGCGCTGGCCGGGCGCGACGGTGATCGCGACTGATGCCGCCGAGGGCATGGTCGACGTGGCACGCGGGACGGTCGATGAGTTCGGTCGCCGGGTGACCCTGGTACGGGGACCAGCCCACCAGCTGCCCCTCGAGGACGCCTGCGCCGACGTGGTCGTTTCCTCCTTCGTGTTCCAGCTGGTGCCTGACCGTCGAGCTGCCCTGCGCGAAGCGCACCGACTGCTGCGGCCGGGCGGCGTGCTGGCCTACGTCACCTGGCTGGATCGCGACCTGCGCGAGCCGTTTCGGCCAATGGAGGAGTTCGACGAGGCAGTGCTGGCACTTGGGGTGGAGGAGCCGACGGGCGATGGCGGCGAGCGCTGCGCCGGGGACGTCCCGTCTGCGGCCGCCGCCGCGGTGCAGCTTCGGCGGGCTGGCTTCCGGGAGGTGGTCGCGCGCGAGGACGAGCTCGACTACCACTGGACGATGGACCAGTACCTCGAGTACAAGCTGGCCTATGACGAGCGGCCGCTGCTCGGCGCCCTCAGCGAGGAGCAGCGAGCCCGCCTCGAGCAGACGGCGCGCGAGCGCCTGGGGCGTCTGTCAGCGGAGGCCTTCTTCTGGCACCCGCCGATCGTCTTTGCCGCTGCCCGGCGGCCGGGCTGAGGACCGTCGGTTCAGGCTGCTCGGCTGGGTGAGGCGACGGGCCGGCAGTGACGGCAGGCCCGGAAGCCGGCCCGATGGGCCTGCTCGACCGTCCTGAAAGCCACTCGGTGGGCGTCCGCGATGCGCCGAGCGTTGCGGCACGACGGGTAGCAGTAGATGCGCGTCGTGTCCGAGCCGAGATAGCGGATGCCGGCCGCCGGCAGCCGGACCAGCTCCGCCGGGTCCAGTCCCTCGGCGGCCAGGATCGCGCGCTTGGACTCGGGGCCCCCTGCGCCGTAGTGCCCGATGGTGCCGTCGGCGCGCACCACGCGGTGGCAGGGGATGACGAAGGGGATCGGGTTTCGCGCGAGGGCATTGCCGACTGCCCGCACCGCCAGCGGTCGGCCGATCTCGGCCGCCACCCACGAGTACGGTCGTATCTCCCCCCGCGGGATCTCGGCGGTCTTCTCGAGCACCTGCCGCTCGAAGTCAGGCAGCCAGGCGAGGTCCACGCCGGCGCTGGTCGGCGGACGGCCGCGGCCCCAGACACGCGCCTCGATCAGGCGGGCGATCGCAGGGGTGGGTTCCGGTACCCGCCGGACCGCTCGACCGAAGGTGCTGTGGAACTCTTCTTCGAACTGGCCAGGGTCGCCCGCTCGCGCTACCAGGGTCACGGCCGGCCGGCTGTCGAAGGCGACGAAGAGCGGCCCGATTGGGCCGTCGACCAGGGCGTAGCAGTCCCCGGCCTCGCCGATCCGGTCGAGCACGCCGGGCAGCAGGCCGAGCGGTGCCGGCGTGCGCAGCTCGCGCAGGCGGCGGCCCAGGGCGCGGGCATCAGCGAGCCGGCGGTCGGTCATCTAGACGGCCTGCCTGTGGCGGGGCCGGGCGGCGCGGCGCTGCTCGGCGTCATAGGCGGCGCGCAGAAGGGCCAGGCCGCGGTGGACGTCGGACTTGACCGTGCCGGCGGGACGCCCGAGCGCCTCGGCCAGCTCCGAGTACGACAGGCCATCGACGTGGCGCAGCGCGACCGCCAGCCGATAGCGCTCCGGCAGCTCGGACAGCAGCCGCGCCCACATGTCCCGCTCTTCCCGGCGCTGGGCGAGGCTGAGCGGCTCGTCGGTACTCGGCGCGCTTGGCTCGAAGTCGCCCTCGAGCGTCGTCGACGTACGGTGGGAGCGCAGGCTGTTGCGCGCCAGGTTGAGCGCGATCCGCGCCAACCAGGGACGCAGGCGGAGCGCGAGGATGCGCTCGCGCGGATAGCTCGACAGGGCCCGGTACGCATTGACCAACGCGTCCTGCGCAATGTCTTCGGCGGTGGCAGGCTCGCGCAGCACCCGCAGGCACACGCCGAAGACGAGGCCCCCGTACGTCGTCACCACGTCACCGAACGCAGCCTGGGGCTGCGCTGCCAGGCGCGCCAGAAGGTCGGCATCAGTGTCGCGCTCCATGCACACACCGAGATAACACAGGTGGGCCGCGACCGGTTGCGCGGCCGGCTGGTCAGCCCAGGAGGAAGCCCTCGGCGAGTGGGTCGCGCTCGTCCATGACCAGGGTGCCGTAGCCGGTCAGGAACGCGCGCCCGGCGATGCTCGTCTCGACCGCCCGCTCCTGCCCCAGCGTCGTCTCGCCTTCCACCCGGCCGACGAAGTGCTCGCCGGTGATCCCCGCATTGACGAGCTCCTGGCCGGCGCCGATCAGGCCCCGGCCGTAAAGCTGGGCGAGCAGGGCGCTGGTGCCCGAGCCGCATGGCGAGCGATCCAGCTCGGCGTCGGCGAAGATCGTCGCGTTGCGGACGTGCGCCTCCCTCGCCAGGCCATCGGGCGAGGTGCCCGGCTCGAGGTCGACGATGATCGTTCCGTAGACGAACGCCAGGTCTTCATCGGTAGGGTGCGACGGCTGGTGATCCCGGCGCAGCAGCTCGGTGATCGCCGCTCCGGCGCGGCGCAGGGCCGACGCCTGGCCGGGTACCACGCGCAGCCCGAGGTGGGCGGCGTCGACGATGCCGTAATAGGCACCGCCAAAGGCCATGTCGACAGGCAGCGCGCCGATCTCGGCCGCACCCCCGTGCAGCTCCACACCGTCCGGCCGCAGGGCGATGGACCGCTGGGCGAGGTACGAGGGCACGTTGGTGAAGCGCACCTGGTCAACAAGGTGGCCATGCCCATCCGGCCCGTTCCGCACGATCGCCGTCGCCGACACGACGCCGGCCGGCACCTCGTAGCGGATGGTCGTCTCCGGCACGCCGGCGGGATACAGGCCCTCTTCGATGAGCGCGGTGGTGACCGCGATAACGCCGTGCCCGCACATCGTGCTGTAGCCGGCGTTGTGCATGAACAGCAGGCAGGCATCCACGTCAGGTCGGTATGGCGGCAGGATGACCGCGCCGTACATGTCGCGATGCCCGCGCGGCTCGTTGACCACCGCGCGGCGGACATGATCGGCGTGCTCGCTCACCCATCTTCGGCGCTCGAGCACGGGCAGCCTGGGAACATCGGGGTAACCGGTGCGGATGATTCGGAGCGGCTCGCCGGCGCAGTGCATATCCAGCACCTGGGCGATCAGCCTCTCGTGGCGCCGGCGGGCGTTGCTGGCCTCCGCTTCCGGCTTCGCCGGCGTCTTCTCGGGCTGCTGGCCTGCCGGCGATCCGGGCCCCTGCCCGTCGGTCAGCGGCGCGTTCTGAAGACGCAGCTGGTACACGACCGAAAGCACGTGACCGGCATCGTCCCGGTCCCAGCGATGCGAGACAGGCAGGTAGCCGGCCGCCTGCGCCTGCGCGGCATCGGCACGGTACGCCGCCGCGGCCACCTCAGGGGTGGGGCCGCGATAGATCCGCGGGACGGGCTGGTCGGTGTCGCGGGGCGGGGCACCCATCTGCCGTTGACTGATCCTTCCTGGCCTTGCCGTGGTGCGTGGGTCCGTTCGTCGGTCGCGCCAGAAGATGAGACCACGGACCCGATTGGCCGCCAAGTCCCCCGATGGCGATGCGCAGTGACCCAAGAGTATCGGCCCGTCCGCCTCGGGTCGACTGTCCGCCCGCCCGGGTTCACTCCGCGCCGGCGAGGCCGAGTGCAGTCTCTTCCGATCAGTCGCTTCCGACAGCGTCTCGCGCGCCGAGCAGCCGACCGACTCCCGGCTGACCGATCAGCCTCATCAGGCGGCGGGCCGTCGAGGGCGGCAGCCGGCCCAATGCGCGTGCCGCATCGGCGAGCTCGCCCGGTGGCAGGCCCGCCAGCTGTGTGATCAGGCGCTGCATCGAGCGGTCATCGATCCGATCGAGGACGCGGAACAGGCGCTCGAGGTCGGTTGCCTCCGTGCCCACTACCGCCCCGATCCCGCGGTTGAACAGCCGGACGAACTCGACCAGTCGATCCAGGCGCTGTCGAAGTGCGTCCGCGCCAGCTTCGGTCGCTCGCCGTTGGCACTCCTCCAGCAGCGGCATCACGGGATCGGTCTCGCGCTCCTTGCGCGCCAGCGCGACCTGTCGGAACCACTGCCAGTTGTCGCCGACGGGCACCCAGGCCTTGGCCGCCGGTCCCCGCTGTCCCACCCGTCGTGGCTCGACCTGCTCGATAAGCCCCCAGCTCTGGCAGTCGGCGAGAGCTAGCAGGGCAGCCCTGTGTGAGAGGCCCAGCGCCATCCTGACCTCAGCCTCGGTGAGTGGACCGCCGTGGGCCAGCAGGTATCCCTGCACGGTCGCGGTCGACGGGGCCACGCCCCAAGCCGCACCGATCCTGCCCCAACGGGCGGCGAAGTCGCGCCTGATCTGCTCGGACTCGTCCACAACTAGTTCCTTGACAGTAGCGGGTTAGCGGCGGATACTGGCTACACGCACTTAACGAGTATCGCACACGCGGGGAGCTTCAATTGGTCGTCGCGGACATCCTGGTGACCGGCACCGATAGCAGGTTGGGTCGGATGCTCATGGTGGAGCTTCGTGCACGCGGTCACGTCCCGGCGCAGTTGCAGGAAGCGGCCCCGGACGCTGCGCTAGGACGAGCGCAGGCCGTGGTCAACACCGTGCGCGACACGTCGCTCATGCGCCAGGTCGTGGACGCGCTGGCGCGTCTGCCAGCCGAGCGGCGCCCGCTAGCGCTCATCGAAGGTTCAGGCGATGGCGCCTGCCGGGCAGCGGCTGCGGCCGCCCAGCGGCTCGGCGTACGCGTCGTCCTGATCGAGACCGAAGTCGGCCTGCCGGCAGCTCACGTGATCGGCCTGATGGTGCACGCTGTTCGCGCCTGGGACCTGACCGGTCGGGTAGACCGCGGGGCCGCTGAGCGGAGCGGATACTTCTCCTGCCACCAAGTCGCCGAGGGCGGGCAACTCGTCGGCGCCAGCCGCTGACCAATCCCTGATCACACGGACCACTCAACGAGCCTGGGAGCTGCACGTGAGTGATGCGCAGGCGGTGTGCCTGCGGTAGCGTGCACGGCGCTGCATGCTGGAGATCTTCCGACCTCTCGTCACGGCCCTGGTCGATCACCCGCGCCTGACGGCGCTTCTGGCCGCGCTGTTCATCGCCGCCTCCGGCGTGATCTATCGCTTTGCCGACGTGACCGCCGACACGGCGACCTTCTTCCGCGCGTTCTATGGCCTGCCGCTGCTGGCCGCGGTGGCCCTTCTGGAGATGCGCCGCTCGCGGCCGTTATCGATCAAGGCCCGGTTGCTGTCGGTGGTGGCCGGCGCGTTCTTTGCGCTGGACCTGTTCTTTTGGCACCACGCGATCGATGCGGTAGGCGCCGGCATGGCCACCGTCCTGGGCAACTTGCAGGTGGTCATCGTGGCCATCGCCGCCTGGCTCATCTTCGGTGAGCGACCCACGCGCCGGACCCTCGCCGCGCTGCCGATCATCCTGGCCGGGGTTGTCCTGATCGCAGGCGTGATCGGCGCAGGCACCTACGGCATCGACCCTCCACTGGGCGTCCTGCTGGGGGTCCTGACGGCCATCGCCTATGCCGCGTACCTGCTCATCATTCGTCCGATCAACCGCACCCGAACGGCCGAGCCGGTCGCCATCGCCACGGCCTCGACGGCCGGGGTGGCGCTCGCCCTCGGCCTGGGCACCGGGCAGCTGAACCTCATTCCGAGCTGGCCAGAGCACGGCTGGCTGGTGCTGCTCGGCGTGACCGCGCAGTCGGTGGCATACCTGCTGATCTCCATCTCTTTGCCCAGGCTGCCGGCGGTCACCACCTCGATCATCCTTCTGGGACAGCCGGTGGCGGCAATCTTCCTGGCCATGCTGCTGGTCGGCGAGTCACCATCGGTTGCGCAGCTGACCGGCGTGGGGCTGGTCATCGCCGGCATCGCCATGGCCACATTCCCGCTGGCCCGCCTGCGCCGGCGGGCCATGCCGGTGACGACACCGTGACGGTTGCCCGGACGGTGGTGATCGCCTATGCCGGCGCCCTGCTGCTGCAGACCGTTCAGCACCTCCTGTGGCCCCAGCGCGACGGGATGCTCGCCATCGCTCAGGTCGGCGCACCGCACCTCTTTGCGCCGCTCGTCGTGCTCCTGCCGGCGGCACTGGTCATGCGCAGGCGGGCGCTGCTGGCAGTGGTTGCCGTGGCCGCGCTCGTCGGTGCCCTGCGCTTCGGGCCAGCCATGATCGCGTTGCCGCCAGGCGTGCCGGCTGCGCACGCGCCGCTGCACGTGGCGACCTGGAACCTGGCCGCCGGCGAGGCGAGTGCGCGCGACGTGGTCGACCGCCTGCTGGCCTCGGACGCAGAGGTGGTGGCCCTGCCCGAGCTGACCCCGCCGCATGCCTTCGCGATCGAGGCATCGCCAGAGTTGCGCGCCCGCTTCCCCCATCGCCTGCTGGCGCCGCATCACGGTGTCCTGGGGATGGGCCTTCTCAGCGCTCATCCGCTGCGCGAGCGCCAACGCAGCACTGATCCGCCGCACATCCTGGCCGAGCTCCAGGCGCCGTCCGGCCCACCGATCGTCACGCTGGCGGCCCACCCGCTGCCGCCCCGGTTCGGCCTTGCCGGGGGCGCATTGCCGGTCGGCTACGCCGCTGAGGGCCGGGACCATGACCTGGCTCACCTGCGTTCGATGTTCGAGCACCACCTGGCGGCCGGCCGACCTGTACTGGTGCTGGGCGACCTGAACGTGACCGATCGTGAGGTCGCCTACGGGGAGTTCACGGCCGGCCTGGTCGACAGTCACCGGCGGGTGGGCGTGGGGCCCGGCAGCACCTGGCGTCCGCTGCGCCTGTCGGCGCTGCCCCTGGGCATCCTGCGCATTGACTATGTGCTGACAGGCGGACCGCTCGAGCCACTCTCGATCTCGACCGAGTGCACGCCGGCGACCGGCGACCACTGCATCGTCTGGGCAACCCTGGCATTACTCGGCCAAGCTGCCGGACCAGAGGCGAGCGCACCACCCCTCGCGCTGGGAGCCCCTTGAAGCGCCGCCTGACGCCGTCCTGAACTTCGCCGCCGGCCTATCATTCGGTGCCCATGCCCGGCATCTCGCGCAAGGCTGACACCTTCACCGAGTCGGTCATCCGGGAGATGACGCGCCTGGCGATGGCCAACGAGGCGGTCAATCTGGCCCAGGGCTTCCCCGACTTCGCCGGCCCGGCAGAGCTCAAAGAGGCCGCCAAGTCAGCCATCGATGCCGATATCAACCAGTACGCCATCACCTGGGGCGCGCGGGACTTCCGGCAGGCCATCGCGGCGAAGACGGCGCGCTTCCATCCGGATTGGCTGGTGGACCCCGAGACGGACATCACGGTCACCTGCGGCGCCACCGAGGGAATGATTGCGGCCATGCTGGCGCTGCTCGACCCCGGCGACGAGGTGATCGTCTTCGAGCCGTTCTACGAGAACTACGGCCCCGACGCCATCCTGTCCGGGGCCGTGCCGCGCTACGTCACCCTGCACGAGCCCGACTGGTCCATCGACGAGGATCAGCTGCGCGGGGCCTTCGGGGCGCGCACTCGGGGGCTCGTGCTCAACACGCCGCACAACCCGACCGGCAAGGTCTTCAGCCGGACCGAGCTGGAGCTGATCGCACGGCTGTGCATCGAAAACGACGTTGTGTGCTTCACCGACGACATCTACGAGCACATCCTCTACGACGGCGAGCACATCCCGATGGCCACGCTGCCCGGCATGGCCGATCGCACCGTTGCCATCAACTCGCTCTCCAAGACGTACTCGGTCACGGGCTGGCGGGTGGGCTGGGTCATCGCTCCGCGGCCGCTGACGGCCGCCATCCGCAAGGTGCACGACTTCCTGACCGTCGGTGCGGCGGCGCCTCTTCAGGCGGCTGGCGCAGTGGCGCTGTCCATGCCGGACGGCTACTACGAGGCACTGGCAGCCGGTTACCGCGAGCGCCGGGATGTGCTGATGGCGGCATTGGACGCGGCCGGCTTTCGGGCATCCCCGCCCGACGGCGCGTACTACGTGATGACCGACATCAGCGGCCTGACCGACGAGGATGACGTCACGTTTGCGCGCCGCCTGACTGCCTCGCCCGGCGTGGCGACGGTGCCCGGCTCCTCGTTCTACTCGCGCCCTGAGCTGGGTCGGTCCAAGGTCCGGTTCGCCTTCCCAAAGAAGGTCGAGACGCTCAACGCGGCGGCCGAGAGACTGCTCGCGCTTCGCTAGCTGAGGGCGGCCGGTGCGAGCCGGCGCCGACAGGGTCTGTTCGCCCGCGCCGAACAAACCGGGGCGCATCGGGCAATCAGGCGTCGTGGCGGTGAGCTTGGCCCGCGTCCGTTCGAGGGTGTCGAACAAGTCGCGGGGAGGTAGACGTCCGTGGGACTTACGCCGCGCTCCGTCCCCGTTTCTTTGCCCTCGGCGAACGTGGCGCCGTTCTCGCGGGCTAGATGAAGACGATGGCGTTGGCGCCGGGGTCGCGCCCGCGCGACAGCGCGGCCATCGCTACTCTGGTGTCCAGCGGGAAGGCGTCGCGCAGCAGCTCCCTGACGGCCTTCAGGGCGCGCCGATTGTGCTCGGAGTCCCTGAGCACGACGATCAGACAATCTGTCTGCCCGTCGCGCTGCTTGAGGTGCAGCTGGCGAAGCTGCGCCTGGCAATCGTGAAGTCGGGTGATGAGCTCGATGGCGCAGCGGCAGCCGGGCAGCATGAGGACGGCATCGAACGCCCGTCGGTCTGCCGGGTCACCTGTCACGGCCTGCTCTACCTTGATCGCCAGCCCCACAGGCAGCCGGCTGCGGAAGGACGTCCACATCCGCACCTGGCCGGCATCGCGGAGAGGCTCGCCTTCCGGATAGACCCTGACTCGCGCCCGCATCCCGACTGCGGCTGCATGCATCGCCAGCCGATCCGGTCGCGGCCCGGGCTCGGCGCCCCTTTCCACCCCCAGCACGACCGATGGCGCGCAGCCCACTCGCTGGGCCACCTCACGAAGAGTCAGGCCGGCGATCAGCCGCGCAGTCCGCAGATCCTCGCCCAGCTCGGCGAGGTCACGATGCATGAGCCAGACAGATCGCTCGATGCGGCGCTCTCTACCGGCCATAGCCAGGACGCTAGGGGGAGACGCTTGCCAGCGACTTGCCATCGCCTGCACTGTCGTTTCACGAGCGATGTGGTTAGCCCTGCTTGCGGGCGATTGCCCGGGCCAGCTCCTTCTTGTCCATCTTCGAACGACCGTCGACGTCGAGTTTCTTGGCGCGCTCGTACAGCTCCTGTTTCGTCGAGCCGAAGTAGTCGACGCCGCCGAAGGTCTCGCCCTTGCCCTCGCGAGCCTCCTTGCCACCCCGCGCGGCACGCGGGTCGGACGGGCCTTTCTCGTCCTTGGGCTCCCAGTGGTCGTCGACCTTCTCAAATGAGTGCTTGACCGCCGCGAACGCCGTGCGGTGCGCTCGTTCGCCCTCGCCATACGAGTCGACGGCGTTGTCGTGGGACTTGATCCAGGTGCGCTGTGCCTTTGCGGGCGACCGCTTCAGCGTCCCCGGGAGCTCTTTCTTGCCGGGCATTCATCACCTCCAGCGCCGATCGTCGCCGCGCCGGGCAACGTTGGTATTGGCAGGCGGCCCGGGGAGCGTTGCAGTCGGGTTGTGATCCCGACTGTAGGCTGGGCATCGTGCCCAGCCAACGCCCGCGCTCGAGGCGGTCCGACAACCCGGCGATCCGCGCCGAGCCGCGAGGGATCGGGACGGCCCGTGCGCGCGATCCGCTGGCACGCGAGGTCAAGCTGCTGGGCGCGCTGCTGGGCCAGGTGATCGTCGAGCAGGCGGGCCTGGCCGCGCTGGAGCTCGTCGAGCGAGTGCGCAAGTCGACGATCGCCATTCGGCGGCACGGGCCGGGCTCGGCGGCAGGACGGAGCCAGCGCGAACGGCTGACCGCCGAGCTCGATGCGATCGGGCTGCCTGAGGCCGAGGTGCTCATCCGCGCTTTCAGCCTGTACTTCCAGCTGACCAACCTGGCCGAGGAGAAGCAACGCATCCGCGCGCTTCGCCAGCGCCTTCGAACCGGCGCCCGGGGTGCCGTGGATGAGTCGGTGGTCGCCGCAGTCCTGGGCATGCGGCGTCGGGGCGTTCGCGGCGAGGAGGCTGACCGACTGATGAGGGGCCTGTCGATTGCGCCGGTGCTGACCGCGCACCCCACCGAAGCTCGGCGACGAACGACCCTCGTCGCCCTGCGCCGCGTCTACCGCCTGCTCGACCGGCTCGACGACCCGCGGCTCACCCCCGCCGAGGATGCCCACGCCAGGCGCCGTCTGCGCGAGGAGATCACGCTGCTGTGGCACACCTCGCCCATCCGCGTGGTCGCCCCGGGACCTCTCGACGAGGTGCGCAGCGCGATGGCCATCTTCGACGAGACGCTTTTCGTGGTGACGCCGCGGTTGTACCGCGCGCTCGAGCAGGCGCGCCTCCAGTCAGCCGGCGGGGAGCCAACGCGCGAAGGAGCCGTGCCGCCACGGACGCACGCTTACCTGCACTGGGGATCCTGGATCGGTGGTGACCGCGACGGTAACCCCAACGTGACCGCCGCCACGACTCGCCAGGCGCTGCACATCCAGGCCGACCACGTGCTGCGTGCCTACGAGGCCGTGTGCCGGCGGCTGATGGAAACGTTCTCGGTGCGCGCGCCGGAGGATGGCGCGCTGGCTGAGCGGCTGGCCGCGGACGCCGCCGAGCTCCCGCATACAGCCAGGGAGCTGGACCGCCGCTTCCCGGGGGAGCCGTTCCGGCGCCGGCTCGGCTACATCGCGGAGCGCATCCGGCGTACCCGGCTGCGCCTGACCAGCGCTGAGGCGCCGCCCGCCGAGGCTATCGTCGGCGGCTATCCCACCCCTTTCGCCCTCTCCGCCGCGCTCGACGAACTGGCCGAGCAGATGTCCACGGCGGGGCTGGATCGGGCGGTGTACGGGGAGCTTCAGAGCCTGCGCTGGCAGCTCGAGACGTTCGGGTTCCACGGCCTGTCCCTCGAGGTGCGCCAGCACAGCGAGGTGCACTCTGCGGCGCTTGCCGGCAGAGACCCCACCGGGGACACCCTCGAGACTTTCCGCGCAATCGCCGAGATCCAGCGGCGCTTTGGCGAGGCGGCGCTGCATCGCTACGTGATCAGCTTCACCCGCTCCGCGGCCGACGCCGTGGCCGTTCTGGAGCTGGCCCGCCGGGCCGCTGGGTCGGCCGTGCCGGCCCTCGACGTCGTCCCGCTCTTCGAGTCGGCCGATGCGCTGGAGAGTTGCGGGCAGATCGTTGAGGAGCTGCTCACCGAGCCGTCGTATCGGGCGCACCTGGAGCGTCGGGGCCGCCGGCAGGAGGTCATGCTCGGCTACTCGGATTCGACCAAGGAGTCAGGCGCCCTGGCCGCGGCCTGGATGCTCTACCGGGCCCAGGAGCAGCTGATCGAGGTGTGCCGGCGGCACGGCGTCGAGCTGGCCCTGTTCCACGGCCGCGGCGGAGCCCTCGGCAGGGGAGGTGGGCCGATGACGCGTGCGATCCTGGCCCAGGCGCCGGGCTCGGTCGACGGCCGGCTCAAGCTGACCGAGCAGGGCGAGGTGATCGCCGACCGCTATGCCAACCCCGCGATCGCGCTGCGCCACCTCGAACAGCTGACCTACGCCGTCCTGCAGGCGTCGACGCCAGCGCACGAGGAACAGCTGCGGGCGGCCGCCGCGGGCGGCCGCCAGGTCCTGGACGAGCTTGCCAAGAACGCGCGGTCCGCCTATAGGGCGCTGGTCTGGGAGAACCCCGGTTTCGAGGAGCACTTCCGTCGGGCGACGCCCATCAGCGAGCTGTCCGGGATGGGCATCGGCTCCCGCCCGGCCGCACGGTCTGGGCGCGCACAGGCGCCCGAGCTGGACGCCCTTCGCGCGATCCCGTGGGTCTTCGCCTGGTCCCAGTCACGGGCCAACCTGCCCGGCTGGTACGGCACCGGGTCGGCGCTGGCCGAATACAGAAGGCGTCACAGGGGCAGCGGCCTGCGGCGGCTGCGCGAGCTCTACCGATCGTGGCCCTTCTTCGCCAGCGCCCTGGACAACGCCGAGCTGGTCCTGGCCCGCGCCGACATGGCCATCGCGGAGCGCTACGCGTCGCTGGCCGGCGAAACGGGGCGGCCCATCTGGGAGAGCATCCAGACCGAGTACGAGCGCACGGTCGAGCAGATCCTCGACCTCACCGGCCGGAAACGGCTGCTTGACGACATGCCGGTCCTGCAGCGCTCGATCGAGCTGCGCAACCCGTACGTCGATTCGCTGTCCGAGATGCAGGTCCTGCTCCTTGGCCGGGTGCGCCGCATGCCCGACGACGACCCGCAGCGGCGCGAGTTGCTGCGCCTCGTGCACCTGACGGTGAGCGGCGTCGCCGCCGGCCTGCAGAGCACCGGCTGAGCCGAGCTGCGGCTGGAGCTCGAGCCACAGGTATTCGCGCGGGCTCAGCCCGGAGGCCTGGATGTGGGCTGCCTTGTCGCGCCCGAAATAGCGGTAGTGCCACGGCTCCGGCTGGTAGCAGGTCCAGTGCGGGCTGCGGCCAGGCGGGTAGCTCATCAGGAACCCGAACCGCCAGGCGTTGTCGGCCAGCCAGCCGTGGTCACCGCCCAGGTCGACCGCCGTGCCCAGCTGGTGTTCGGAGTGGCCGGGTCGCGCAACCGAGCGTAACGCCCTGGCCTCGCCCTGCTCGGCCACGGCCCGCTCGTAGAGCGCGGACTGATGGCGGTGGCTGCGGTAGCCACTGTTCAGGTCCAACCGCCGACCCTCGGCGCGTGCCGCCCTCAGCATCGCTCGCAGGTCGCCGACTGCGGCCGCACGCAGTCGGACGGACCGCCCTTTCCAGTGGACATCGACCAGGTCGGGCGGGGCGTAGCCGGCCGGCAGGCGGTGCTCGGTGTCGAGAAGTGTGTCGGCCCACTGGTCGTGGCCGGCCGCGGGCGCCGGTCGGTCACCGACCACGCAGGCGGGGAGCGCGGTCGGCGGAGGAGGGCCCTGATGGGCGACCACGCCGCGGTAGGCAAGGCCGGGCGCGATGACAGCGGCACCGACGGCGAGGAGGACGGCAAGCAGCCGGCGCGGCTGGTGTGGATCGGGCTTCATTTGCATGACCCGATCGTCGAGTCGCGCCGGTCGCGCTCCAATCGACCGGTTCCACGAAGCCGATTAGGGGAAATCCCCGATCGGAAGCGTCGCCGCCCGATGTGACAATGCGGCCGATGCTTGATCGACCGGCTGACCGTATAGCCGCCCTGCTCGCGCTTGCCGCTATTGCCCTGTCCGTTGTATCGGCGGGCGGGCTCTGGGCGTATGGCTGGTTGTTCGTCGCAGGGGGAGTCGCGATGCTGGTGGTGGGATCCTGGTGGCTCTCCCGTCAGGCTCCAGGGGCGCCTTTCCGCGAGCTGGCAGTGCCGGTCTCGGTTGCAACCGTCATGCCCGTCTTCGGCGCAGTGATGAGCACCGGTGCCTTTGGCGATCCGCTCTCGGTCGTGCCATGGCTGTTGGTCGGCGCCGCCAGCGGGGTGGTGGGCGCCGGACTAGCCGACCGCCTGCCTGAGCGCCATCGGATCCCCGGGCGAGTCCTGGCGCTTGCCCTGGCCGCGTCCGGCGCCGGCCTGGGCGTCGTCTCCGGTTTCATATGGGATCCCTCGGGAGCGCAGTCGGTCGTAGCCCTGGCCGGCGTGCTGGCCATCGCCGCCTCCACAGCTGCGCCGGGAATCCTGGCCGGCGCCGAGTGGCGAGCATCCCCGTCCGAGCCGGGACGCAGCGTGGTCTCAGCGCTCGAGGTTGGTGTCATCGGACTGACCCCCGCGATCGCGCTGTTGACGCTGTGGAGCGGCTGGCCGGTGGCCCTTTCGCCCCGTGCCCTCCTGCCGCTGTTGCTGTGGATTGCTTTCGTGCTTGCGGGCCAGTTTCTCGCAGTGAGGCCACTCGCCCGCACGGCCTCGGTCGCCACCACGCAGCGCGACCTTGTCGTGGCGGCAATGGAGGCCGAGCGATCACGCATCGCGGCGGATATCCATGACGACGCGCTGCAGGAGCTGACCCTGCTCGCGTGGCAGCTCGACAGCAGCGGGCAAGGGGAGGGCGCGAGGACCGCGCGCGAGATCGCCGATCGGCTGCGCTCCATCTGCGGCGATCTCCGCCTGCCGATCCTCGATGACCTGGGCACCGGGCCTGCGCTCGAGTGGCTCGTCGAGCGCGTCGCGCGGCTTGCCGGAGGCGAGGTGCGGCTCGAGCGCGGCGACCAGGTGCGGCCGCCGGCCGACGTGGAGCTGGCCTTCTTCCGGGTGGCCCAGGAGGCGCTATCCAATGCCGTGCGCCACGGCCGGCCGCCGATCGTGGTGCGTTACTGGACCAGCCCGTCGGGTGCCTCACTGTCGATTGATGACGCGGGCGGCGGCTTCGACCCGGTGCGGGCTGAGGCCGGAGATGGCCACTTCGGGCTGCTCAACATGCGCCAGCGCGCAGAGCAGGTCGGCGCTCTGCTCGACATCCGTCGGTGGCCGAGCGGTGGAACGCAGGTCGCTCTCGAGTGGCGGGCGCAGTGAGCGACCCGCGCGCCGAGCCGCATGCCGTGGGCTCAGCGCCGATCCGCGTGGCCGTCGTCGACGACCACCCGGTACTGCGCGAGGGCATCGCTTCGCTGCTGGCTGCCCAGCCGGATATGTCGGTGCTGGCCCGGGGCGAGTCGGTCGAGGACGCCCAGCGCATCCTTGTCGCGGCCGAAGTCGATGTGCTCGTGCTCGATGTCCGCCTCGGCCAGGACAGCGGCCTCAATGCGCTGCAGGGCGGGCCGCAGCGGCGGCCGGCCGTCGTCGTGTTGACCGCATACGACTACCCGCAATACGCCCAGGCGGCGCTCAAGCTGGGCGCCGCGGGCTTCGTCCTCAAGAACGCCCCGATCGACCAGCTGCTCGCCGCCATCCGCAACGCCGCCGCCGGCGGCTTGACCTTCTCCGTCCGTCCGGCTGAGTCCCTGGCTCTGACCCCGCGCGAGATGGAGGTAGTTCGGCTGGTGGTGGAGGGACGTTCCAACGACGAGATTGCTACCGAGCTGGGCATCGCGCCAAAGACCGTGGAGACGCACCTGAGGCGCGTATTCGAGCGGGCGGCCGTCGCCTCGCGCACCGAGCTCGCGACGCGTGCGCTGCGCGAGGGGTGGCTGGAGCTGCCACTCAGCGATCCGAGGCCAGGTACGCAGCCGATTCGCAACGAGATTGATGGCACGGCAGGGGCTGCCCGGGAGTGACTGCCGAACACCGACTGGCGAACATGCCCGGCGGAGGAGGGCCCGAGCTTTGGCTGAGGAAACCGAGAAGGAACGGATCGACCGGGAGGTCATCGAGCTGCTCAACGAGCTGCGCGTCACGTTGCCCGGCGTGCAGGTGCTCTTTGCCTTCCTGCTGATCCTGCCCTTCCAGCCTGGCTTCGCCGAGGTGACCGACCTCGAGCGGGCGGTCTACTTCGTGGCCTTCCTGGCGACGACGGCGGCGACGATCATGCTCATCACGCCGGCCAGCTACCACCGCCTGCGCTTCCGGGCCGGCGACAAGCTGCGCATGCTGCTCATCTCCAATCGGCTCGTGATCGGCGGGTTGCTCTGCCTGGCCGTGGCGATCACGGCCGCTGTCTACCTGATTGCGGAGGTGGTGGTCGGCGACGTCGGTGCCCTCGGCGTCGCCGCGGCGGCTGCCATCGGCCTGATCGCCTTCTGGTACCTCGTGCCGCTGCTGGGGAAGGTCCAGGAGCAGCAATGACCAACTCGGGGGGAGACGGCGGACGGCACCATTCACCGGCGCGGATCCAGCGTGCAGCACGAGAGCTGCTGAACCTTGAGGAGCTGATGCCGGGCCAGGCGGAGGCGGTAGCAGCCGTGCTGGAGGGCAGGGACACCCTCGCCGTACTGCCCACCGGCGGGGGCAAATCCGCCATCTACCAGATCGCCGGGGCGCTCATCCCCGGTTCGACGGTGGTCATCTCGCCGCTGCTTGCATTGCAGCGCGACCAGCTGCAGTCGATCGAGGGCATGGAAGCAGGTGAAGGCGCGCTGATCAACTCGACCCTGCGCGCGCGGCAGCGGGAGGAGACGCTCGACCTGATCGAGGACGGCGCCCTGGAGTTCATCCTGCTGGCGCCGGAGCAGCTGGCCGACAGCGAGGTCCTGGACGCGCTCGAGGCCTCGAGCCCCTCTCTCTTCGTGGTGGACGAGGCGCACTGCCTGAGCGACTGGGGCCACGACTTCCGGCCCGACTACCTCCGGTTACGCGAGGTCGTGCGTCGCCTGGGCCATCCCACCATCTTGGCCCTCACCGCGACGGCGGCACCGCCGGTGCGCGAGGAGATCATCGAGCGGCTGGCCATGCGCAAGCCGGCAGTAATCGTTCACGGCTTCGACCGGCCCAACATCCACCTGGAAGTGGTATCTCGTGGTGACGAGCGAGCCAAGATCGACGCCCTCACCGAGGCTATTGCCAACGCGCAGCCGCCGGGCATCGTCTATGCCGCGACCCGTCAGGCGACAGAGGACCTGGCCGACCGGCTGATCAGCGCCGGCGTGCGCGCTGCCGCTTACCACGCGGGCATGCCCGCGCGTGAGCGCGAACGCGTGCAGGACGCTTTCATGGCTGATCGAGGCGAGATCGATGTGATCGTGGCCACGACCGCCTTCGGCATGGGCGTCGATAAGCCCAACGTCCGCTTCGTCTTCCACGCGAGCGCGAGCGAATCGCTCGACGCCTACCATCAGGAGATCGGCCGCGCAGGTCGCGATGGCGCGCCGTCGCGCGCCGTTCTCTTCTACCGCGCCGAGGACCTGGGTCTGCGCCGCTACTTCGCCGCTCGTGGTCGATTGCAGCAGGAGACTCTCGAGCAGGTGGTCGAGTGGCTCCGGGCGTCAGCCTCCCGCCGGTCGGTTCCAGTCGAGCAGATTGCCCAGGCGGTTGACCTCTCCAGGGCGATGACGATGCGCGCGCTCGACCGCTTGTCGGTGCTCGAGGCCTGCACGTTGGACAAGGGCCGGGCCCGGGCCAACCCAGACGACCAGCGCACGCCGGCCGAGGTTGCCGGTGAGGCGGTTGCGGCCGAAGAGCGGCGGCTGGCGTATGACCGATCCCGCGTCGAGATGATGCGCGCCTACGCCGAGACGCGGGAGTGTCGCCGCAACTTCCTGCTCAACTATTTCGGCGAAGGAGCTGAGGGTGGGTGTGGCAGGTGCGACAACGACCTGCGGGCGGCCGACCAGGAAGTCGGTGGCCGTGTCGCCGGCGCCCAGGCTGCGGGACAGGATGTCCCCTTCGAGCTGAACTCGCGCGTCCGCCACTCGGCTTTCGGCGAGGGCACCGTTCAGCACTACGACGACGGCGGCGTGACGGTCCTCTTCGACGACGGCGGCTACAAGACGCTCGACGCCGACCACGCGGTCAATGAGGGGCTGCTCAAGCTGGCCGGCGCTTAGCCCTTGAGCGCGCCGGCCATCAGCCCGCGCAGGAAGAACCGGCCCAGCACGATGTAGACGACGAGAGTCGGCAGCGCCGCCAGCAGCGCGCCGGCCATCTGCACGTTCCATTCCACGATCTGGCTGCCGGCCAGGTTGTTGAGCGCAACGGTGACCGGCCAGGCATTAGGTCTGGTCAGCACGATGGCGAACAGAAATTCGTTCCAGATGTTGGTGAACTGCCAGATCAGCACGACCGCGAAGCCGGGCAACGAGAGCGGCAGCGCGATGTGGCGGTAGATGCCGAAGAATCCCGCGCCATCGATCCGGCCTGACTCGATCACCTCGCCGGGCACGGTCGCGTAGTAGTTGCGGAAGATCAGCGTCGTGATCGGGATGCCGTAGACGACGTGAACCAGGATCAGCCCGGGGATGCCGCCGACCAGGTTGATCTGCTGCATGAATTGGACCAGCGGGATGAGGATCGCCTGATAGGGGATGAACATGCCGAAGAGGAAGGCGGTGAAGATGACGTCCGATCCGCGGAACTTCCACTTGGAGAGGATGTAGCCGTTCATCGAGCCGAGCGTCGCCGACAGGAGGGCCGCGGGGATCGCCAGCATGACCGAGTTGGCCAGGTTGGGGCCCAGGGCGGCGAAGGCGGCCTGGAAGTTGTCGACGTAGAGGCCCGAGGGCAGCTCCCACATGCGTGCCAGGCTCACGTCGGCAAAGGGCTTCAGGCCGGTGATCAGCATGACCCACACGGGCAGCAGGAAGAAGGCGGCCAGAAACCCGAGCAGGGCCAGCTTGATCAGGTTGCCCGGCGTGAGGCCTCGCGTCACGTCGGCTCGAGTCGGCAGGCGCCTGCTGAAACGGTTCCGGGGGCCGATGGTGGCCGGCGGGATCGGGTAGGTCACAGCTCGGTCTCGCGGCGCATCGACCACACCAGGTAGGGCACGACCAAAATCGCCACGCTCAGCAGCATGAAGATGCCAATCGCGGCGCCACGCGCGTAGTTGTTGGCGTCGAACGTCGTCGTCCACATGTAGATGGCCGGCACGTCGAGCCGCAGGTCCCGGCCGCTCAACGCGATGATCAGATCGAAGACCTTGAGCGACAGGTGGCCCAGGATGATCAGTGCGCTGAGCAGGGCCGGCCGCAGAAGGGGCAGGACGATGCGCCGGTAGACCTGCAGCTCGCTCGCCCCGTCGACACGGGCAGCCTCCTTGAGCTCCTCCGGGATCGAGCGCAGGCCGGCCAGGAAGAGGGCCATCGTGAAGCCGGTCATCTGCCAGACGGCGGGCAGCGCCACGAAAGCCATGCCCCAGGGCGGCTCGCTGGTGTGCCACGCGCTCATCAGCGCATCCAGGCCGAGGCTGTCCAGCAGCAGGTTGAGGCCCGTCGTCCGCTGGCCGGTGCTCGGGTTCATCAGCCAGCGCCAGGCGACACCGGTGACGATCAGCGAGATGGCAAGCGGGAAGAGGAAGACGCTGCGAAAGAAGGACTCCGCAGGCACCTTGCGGTCGAGCAGGATGGCCAGCACCAGGCCCAGCCCGACACAGCCTCCAATGAAGAACGTGGTGAAGACGACCGTGTTGCGGATGTCGATCTGAAAGCGCCGGTCGTTGAGCAGGTCGGCGAAATTGGCCAGCCCGGCCCACGTGTAGTCGGGGATCAAGCCCTGCCACTCGCTGAGCGAGACACGCAGCGACCAGCCGATGAAGCCGTAGACGAACAGGCCGATCAGCACGATCGAGGGGCTGAGCATTGCTATCGGCACCCAGTGCCGACGCAGCGCGCGCGCGGCGGTCATGTCATCAGCGCAGTCGCCTGACGAAAACGGTCCGGTGCCCCGAGGGACACCGGACCGTCCTGGTTACCTTGTCTCGCCGATCACTCGCACGGGCCCAGGGCGGTGCAGGCCACGGCCAGCGCGGTCTGGAAGACCGTCACGTCGCGGTCGGCCAGGAACAGCCCGAGAGCCGTATCGATGCCGACCTTCCACGCGTCATTGGCTACCACGCCGTGCGTCAGCGAGCCGGCCAGCTCGTTGCTCTCCCAATCGTCCATCGCCGACTGCAGGTAGGCGTCGTACAGCTCCCGATCCGGGTCGGTCCGGGCCGGGATCGAGCCCTTGACCGGATTGAACGCGTCCTGGCCTTCCTTGGAGCCGGCGATCCGCAGCCAGGCAAGGGCGCCTTCGCGGTTGTCGACGCCGGACGGCAGGACGAAGCTGTCGGACAGCCACTGGAAGACACCGTCACTGCCGGGCGCCGCTGCCCACCCGAACGAGCCGTCAGCCGGGTCGAGACCCTGGGAGACGAAGTAGCCCTCCGCCCAGTCGCCCATGATGTTGAAGGCAGCGTCGCCGTCGAGCACCAGCTGAGCGGCCTGCTCCCAGGGCAGCGTTGAGGCGTCGTCGTTGGTGTAGTCGAGCACCTGGCTGAAGGTCTCGAGTGCTGCAGTCAGCTCAGCGCTGTTCCAGTCGCCGGTGCCATCCCACAGGGCCGCATAGGCCTCGTGGCCGAGCTCGCCCAGCAGCACCGTCTCGAAGAGATGCAGGGTGGTCCACTGCTCGCCCATGGCCAACGGGGTCACGCCGGCGTCCTGCAGCGTCTGTGCCGTCGAGAGGAACTCGTCCCAGCTGGTGGGCGGCTCCACCCCCCACTCTTCGAGGTTGGCTGGGACGTACCACATCACGTTGGCCCGGTGGATGTTGACCGGTACCGACCAGATGTTGCCGTCGCTCGAGATCTGCTCGATCAGCGTCTCCGGCATGACGTCCAGCCAGCCCTCCTCCTCGAAGAGGAAGTTGAGCGGTTCGAGCTGGTCGGCCGCGACGTACGTGCCGATCAGCTCCTGGCCGGCGTGTCCCTGCCACGACTCGGGTGGATCGCCCTGCGCCAGGCGCGTGGCGAGCACCGCCCGGGCGTTGGTGCCCGCGCCGCCTGCGACGGCGGCATTGACGATCTGGTACTCAGGGTGCCTGTCGGCGAAGACCTCGAACATCGCTTCGAGGCCGTCTGCCTCGCCGCCCGCGGTCCACCAGCTGAAGATCTCGACCTCGCCGCTGCCGGACGGCGTGCCGGCGGGTGGCGTGCCACCCGCGGGGCTCTGGCCCGCCGTCTGCCGCGGGGTCGGGGCAGGGCTTGTCGCCGGCGTGGTCGTGCATGCGACGATCAGGGCCAGAGCGAGAACGGGAGCGAGCGCCCGGGACGGGCGCCACACGAGAGCGCGCATTGCCTCTCCTCCTACTTCGCAGCCGTGCCGGCTGGTCATGCCGGTCAGGTGCGCACGGCCGCCATTGTCGCCGCCGGTAGCGGTCGATCGCCGGCACATTAATCGATCGTTGACCCGATTGCGAGCACCTTTTGGCCTCGCCGGGTTGCCATCCTAACAACCGTTTGTTAGAGTGCCAGCACCATGGCCATTGAGACCAGCCGGCGGCAGCAGATCGAGGACGCAGCCTCGACGCTCTTCCGCGAGCGAGGCTACGCAGCCACCAGCGTCCGCGACATTGCCCACGCGCTGAACATCCAGGGCGGCAGCCTCTACGCCCACGTGGCGTCGAAGGAGGACGTGCTGTGGTCGATCGTCAGCCGCGCCGCTGACCGCTTCAACGCCGAGGTTGCCCCGCTGGCCGCGGACCATTCGACCACCTTGGCGACGACCCGGCTGCGCCAGATGGTTCGCGCTCACGTCGAGGTCGTCACCAGCAGCCAGCGTGACGCCGCGGTATTCCTCCACGAGTGGCGCTTCCTGTCGCCCGACCGCCGCACCCAGATGGCCGAGCGGCGGGACGCCTACGAGGCGCTGTTCCGGCAGGCCATCGGCGAGGGCATCTCCGCCGGGACGTTTTCGGCCGTCGACCCGCGCGTGACGGCGACCGCCATCCTGACCGCTCTGAACGGGATTGCCACCTGGTACCGACCCGACGGCCCACTGTCTGCGCAGGAGATTGCGGACCAATACGCCGATCTGTTCCTGCGCGCGCTGACCTGCGACGCGCCAGCCTCACCGCGAAAGGATTGACCGATGACGGACCCCATCTCCCTCGCCCCGATCCTGCCACCGGAAGAGCGGCCAACGCCCGTCTTCGCGGACCCGGACCTGACCCCCGACGAGCGCTACCAGGCATTCGTTGAGCATGTCCACGGCGGCCTCAAGGTCGAGGCGCGCGACTGGATGCCCGATGAGTACCGCACCGGCGTCCTGCGCTTCGTCGAGATGCACGCCAACTCGGAGCTGATGGGCGTTCTGCCCGAGCGCGAATGGATCATGCGGGCGCCGACCCTCAAGCGGAAGCTGGCGCTGACCGCCAAGGTTCAGGACGAGGTCGGCCATGCCCAGCTGCTCTACCGCGTGGCGGAGGACCTGGGCAAGCCGCGCGAGCAGATGATCGAGGACCTGCTCAACGGCAGGACCAAGTTCCACAACGTCTTCCACTACCCGACCGAGTCGTGGGGCGACGTGGGCATCATCGCCTGGCTGGTCGACGCGGCGGCGATCGTGGCCCAGCAGGCGCTGCGCGATTCCTCTTATGGCCCGTACGCGCGGACGATGAAGAAGATCTGCTGGGAGGAGTCAGTCCACATCATGCACGGGCGCGACGTGGTCGTGACGATGATGAACGGCTCGCAGAAGCAGCGCGACATGGTCCAGGAGGCGCTCGATCGCTGGTGGGGCCCGCTGATGCAGATGCACGGCCCGCGCACCGACCCGGCCCGGGACCGCGACCTGTTCTGGCGGATCAAGGAGAAGACCGGCGAGCAGCTGCGCCAGGAGTTCCTTTCGACGTACGTGCCGCGACTGTGGGAGATCGGGCTGTATCCGCCCGACCCGGAGCTGCGCCTCGATGAGTCGACGGGCGAATGGCGCTACACCGAGCCTGACTGGCAGGAGCTTCGCACGGTCGTGACCAACAACGGCCCGAAGTCGCAGGAGCGGCTCGGGTTCCGCCGGCTCAGCTGGGACCAGACGGCGTGGGTGCGCCGGACCGTGCTCGCCGCGCCGGCTGCGGCGGCGGCCTGACAGGGCAGACTGCGGGCCACCTGATGCAGTCCATCCGCAATCTCATCGGCGCCGTCGCCTCATCGCTGCGCAGGGGGCGGGTGGCGCGCAGCGCCGACAGGCTCGAGGTTGAGCTGTCCCACGACGAGTGGTCCCAGTTCCGCCCGGATCGCCGCGTGCCGCTGTGCATCGCCACCAAGCACATTCGTTCATAGGCGCGATCAAAAGGGAACACTCAGTGACTTCCAACCGCACGACCGGGCCGCTCAACCAGCCGGGTGCCCCGACTGCCGCGCACGCCGCCGAGGCCCAGCCGAGCCAGGGCCGCCACGATGAGGCCGGCCGGCTCGGCCAGGGTGCCCGGACCGACGTCTTTGAGGTCTTACGCCAGGAGAAGGACGGCGACCCCATGCGTCATGCCGGCAACGTCGTCGCGCCGGACATCGAGCTGGCCACCCACTACGCCCGCGAGCTGTACAGCCGGCGCAACGAGAGCGTCCGATTGTGGATCGTTCCGCGCAGCCAGATCACGGACCTGTCCGATCCGGATTACCTCCAGCCGCCGCTCGACCGCAGCTTCAAGCGGCCCGGCGGGTACGTCATGCGCGACAAGCTCGAGGTCGCCAAGCAGCGCGCGGCGAGCGAGAAGGCCAAGGTAGACCGATGACCGCCGCCGAGACGCGCCGCCCGACTCGCCAGGTCATCGAGCCCGACCTGCCTCGCTTCGACCGGCGCGACCTGAACCCGAACCTGCGTGATGCGCTCGCGGAGCTGCTGCTGACACTCGCCGACGACGAGTTCGTGATCGGCTTCTGGGATTCAGAGTGGACGGGCATCGCACCCATGCTCGAGGAAGACGTTGCGTTCAGCTCGATCGCGCAGGACGAGATCGGCCACGCTCGGCTGCTCTACGAGATGCTCGGCCAGCTGACCGGCGAGACCGCCGACCGGATGGCCTATGGGCGCCAACCGGAGGACTACCGCCACTCGGCGCTGGTCGACCATGCCCGCAACGACTGGGCGTTCTCGATTGCTCGCCGGTGGCTGTACGAGACGGCCGACGCGGTCCGCCTCGCGGCACTGAAGGAATCGGCGTTCAAGCCGCTGGCCGAGGTCGTGGCCAAGATCCGCCGCGAGGAGCGCTACCACCTGGCCCACCTGGACGCCTGGCTGCGCCGCCTCGCCGAAGGTGGGCCGGAGCCGCGCCGGAGGCTCGAGCAGTCGCTGGCCACGCTCTTGCCCGACGGCTCTTCGGTCTTCACGCCCCTGGCGGGGGAGAGCCTGCTTGTCGAGGCGGGCCTGATCGCGGCCTCCATGGCCGAGCTGGCAGAGCGGTGGCGCTCGGAGGTCGGACCCGTGCTGAAAAGCCTCGGGCTGCCCGCGCCGGTCGACGGCAATCCTCCGGCCAACGGTAGGGACCACGCCCCGCCGTCGCACTCGTTCAGCTGGCTCTGGAACGAGTTCACCCAGGTCGTGCGGCTGGAGGAGGGGGTCGAATGGTGAGCGCGCCGAGTCGTGCTTCCTCAGCCGAGCCGGCTGGCTCGGCTGCGCGCGAAGCCGCCGGCCTCCGGCGGCTGCCGGGTTCCGGCCGTGGCTTGCGGCGACCGCTGGAGTCGGCCGTCTGGGCCGCGCTGCAGGATGTCCATGACCCCGAGATTCCGGCCATCTCCGTGGTCGACCTCGGTGTGGTTCGCAGTGTGCAGGCCGCTCCGGGGCGCGTCCGCGTCGAGCTGCTGCCGACCTTCGTCGGTTGCCCCGCCATCGGTGTCATGCGTGAGGCGGTGCTCGAGCGGCTGGACGATTTCGCCGATGAGGTCGAGGTGGAGATCACGTTCGCTGAGCCGTGGACAAGCGAACGGATCACTCCGGAGGGCCGCCGCCGGCTGCGCGAGAGCGGCTTCGCGCCACCGGTGGCGGGAGCTGACGACGACCGCGCCCTGCCGGTGCTGCCGGTTGCCGAGTGCCCGTACTGCGGCTCTCGCAATACCAGCCTGGAGAACGCCTTCGGCCCAACCCTGTGTCGCGCCATTTACCATTGCCGCAGCTGCACTCAGCCCTTCGAACAGTTCAAGGCGGTTTGATTGACGCGTAACGGTCTGGCGCGCCTGGTCGCGGCGCTTGGTGGGGTGGCGCTGCTCGTCTTCCTCTGGCTCTCGCTGCAGGGGCAGGGATCGTCAGTCGACGTATTCCTGCTGTCCATTGCGACGGTGGTCCACTTCATCGTCGTCGTCGCCTGGTGGCTTGCGCCATTCACGCCCCGCTGGGTGGTCGCCGGCTACGGGCTGATCCTGGCCTCGAGCGGTTTGGGCTTCCTGGTCGTGGCGCCACCCGAGGCGCCGGCGGTGATGGCGTTCTACGGAATGCTCGCCGGCGGCGCGCTGTCGGTCGTCGCGGCCATCATCGATCGATGACCTCCGCTATCCTGCGCTCTCCAAAGAGGAGGACCCGTCAATGGCTTTGATTCGTGTGACCGGTGCTGCGACGCTGTCGCTGGTGCTGGTCGCCTGTGGCGCAGGCGCACCGCCGACTGCAGCTCCGACGCCGGCAGATACGCCGGCCGCGACGCCGGTGCAGACGCCGGCTGGGACCGAGTGTGGCCCGGACAGCCCGCATCTCAAGAACGCGGGACAGCTGACGCTGAGCACTGACAACCCGGCCTTTCCGCCCTGGTGGGGCGGAGACCCGGAGGAGGAGTACGAGGGGCAGCCGGACGACGATGCCGGCTGGGAGGTCAGCAATCCGTACAGCGGCGAGGGCCTCGAGAGCGCCACGGCGTACGCCATCGCAGAACGGCTCGGATTCAGCCGTGACCAGGTGGTGTGGCTCCAGAACGCCGTCTTCGAGCAGGCATTCGCCCCAGGCCCCAAGCCCTTCGACTTCCACATGGCCCAGGTGTCGATCCGCCCGGAGCGCGCCGAGGCCGTTGACTTCAGCGACCCATACTTCGACTCGCATCAGTCGCTGCTGACGCTGACCGGCAACGACATCGCCGACGAGACCACCGTCTCGGGGCTGCAGGAGTACCGCCTCGGCGCCGCCGCGGCCACGACCAGCTACCAGCTGATCGAGGACGTCATTCAGCCGACCGTCGAGCCGTCCGTCTTCCCGGACAACGCGACCGCGCTGACTGCCCTGCAGAACGGCCAGATCGACGGCCTCGTCGTCGACCTCGGCACTGCGTTCTACATGCGCGACGCGCAGCTTGAGGATTGGGACACGCCCGATCCCGAGGGCACCATCGTCGGGGCCTTCCCGGAGTCGGCCCAGACCGATCAGGTCGGTGCCGTGCTCGAGCTGGACAGCCCCTTCACCGAGTGCGTGAACCAGGCGCTCTCGGAGCTGCGCGCCGAAGGCACGCTGGACGAGATCTTCGAGGAGAACATCGGTCAGCAGCTGGGGGTCTCGTTCTTCGAGCCGTAATCCGCTGCTGACTCCGCGCCGCCTATGACTGGCGAGGCCCATACGACCCGCGACGAGCTCCGTGCCCGTCGCGGGTCGCGGCTGTTCGGGCGGATGCGCCCGAGTGGAGTGATGATCGCGACGCTGAGCACGCTGGTCGTGTTCGGCGGCATCATCTTCGCTGTCGTCAATGCGCCCGGCTTCGATCGGGTCCAGGCGGCCTTCTTCGACCCGGCGCTCTTCGCGCGATCCGTGCCGCTGTTGGCCGAGTCGCTCTGGCGCAACATCCAGATCTTCGTCATCGCCGAGGTGGCGATCCTCGTGTTCGCGCTCGTGCTGGCCGTGATGCGCAGCCTGCCCGGGCCGGTCTTCTTCCCGTTCCGGCTGATGGCGATCAGCTACATCGAGTTCTTCCGCGCGATCCCCGGCATCCTGGTCATCTACCTGCTTGCACTGGGCGTACCCGGCCTGCGTATCCCCGGCCTGATCAACGAGCCCTTCTTCTGGGGCATCGTCGCGCTGGTCCTCGTCTGGTCCGCCTATGTGGCGGAGGTGTATCGCGCGGGCATCGAGGCGATCCACCCCAGCCAGGAGGCGGCGGCCCGGTCGCTCGGCCTATCGAGGGTTCAGGGGCTGCGCTTCGTGGTGCTTCCGCAGGCCATCCGACGGGTCGTCCCGCCGCTGCTGAACGACTTCATCGGGCTGCAGAAGGACACTGCCCTGGTCTCGTTCGTCGGCGTTGTCGAGATCTTCAGGCGCAGCCAGATCATCGCTGGCGGGGCCTTCAACTTCACGCCGTACATCGTCTGCGCGCTCTTCTTCCTGCTGCTGACGATTCCGACCGCTCGCCTGGTCGACTACTTCGCCAGCCGGGACCGCACCCGCAAGCTGGGCGGCGTCGGCGGGGTGGGCGGGGGCAGCCGGCGTGGTCGGTTGCTGGGGTCAGGCCCGCGATGAACGGCAGGGCGGACGCGCTCGTCGTCGAGGGCCTGCACAAATCCTTCGGTCAGCTGCACGTGCTGCGCGGCATCGACCTGACGGTGCGCGAGCACGAGGTGGTCGCGCTGATCGGCGCCTCCGGCTCGGGCAAGTCGACCCTCCTGCGCTGCATCAACCTGATCGAGGAGGTCGACGCGGGGCGGATCGTGATCGAGGGCGAGGAGATCACCGCCCACGGCGTGGACGTCGACCGGGTCCGGCGGCGGATCGGGATCGTCTTCCAGTCCTTCAACCTGTTTCCGCACATGACAGTGCTGGGCAACGTGACGCTTGCCCCGCGCAAGGTGCTCAGGCTGCAGCAGCGAGCGGCGGAGGAGCGAGCGATGGCGCTGCTCGAGCGGTTCGGGCTGGCCGACAAGCGCGACGAGTACCCCGACCGACTGTCCGGCGGACAGCAGCAGCGGGCAGCGATAGTCCGCGCGCTGGCCATGCAGCCCGACATCATGCTGCTCGACGAGATCACCGCTGCCCTCGACCCGGAGCTCGTGGCGGAGGTGCTCGACGTGATCCGCGAGCTGGCCGACGAGGGCATGACGCTGGTGCTGGCCACGCACGAGATGGGGTTCGCGCGCGACGTCGCCGACCGGATCTGCTTCCTGCACGAGGGCGCCATCCTCGAGCAGGGACCACCTTCGCAGATGCTCAACTCGCCGCGTGAGGCGCGGACCCAGCAGTTCCTCAAGCGGATCATCGACGCCGGGCGGCTGTAGCCGTCCCGACCGCCCTGGCCCCGTTTGGTTCGGTCTCAGGCGGCGGTGAAGGTCACCTCGTGATAGCCGCGCGCTCCGTCCGGGGCGGGCGGCGTGCGACGCAACTCCTGCAGCTGCCCGGTGCCGTCTGTGGCCCGAACGCGGACGCTGTGCGCGCCGCTGCTCACGTCCAGCGAGGCGCGCCACTGGACCCAGGCTGCGTCGGACAACGGCAGCGACAGCTCAGCGGACTGCCAGTCGCCATCGTCCAGCTGGACCTCGACCTGCGCCACCCCGCGCGCGGGCGCCCAGGCCACGCCGGCCACCTCCACCCGGCCCTGGGCCACGCGCGCTCCGCCCCGTGGCACATCGACGCGCGACTGGGTCAGGACCGGCGCTTCCTTGGCCCACCCGAGCGGGACCCAGTAGGCGTCGAAGGACTCAAGCGTGGTCAGCTCGATCTCGGTGATCCACTTGGTCGCCGACACGTAGCCATACAGCCCCGGCACGACCAGCCGGGCCGGGAAGCCGTGCTGGGCGGGCAGCGGCTCGCCGTTCATGCCCACCGCCAGCAGCGACTCGGCGCCTTCGCCGTCAAGGTGAGCCGTCGGGAAGCCGGCGGTCCAGCCATCGAACGAGCGACCCACGATCTGGGTCGCCCCCGCCTGCACCCCTGCCCGATCGAGCAGCGGTCGCAGCAGCGTGCCCGTCCAGGCGGCATTGCCCACCAGATAGCCCCCGACCTGGTTGGAGACGCAGGCCAGCGTCACGTAGCGCTCGATGAGCGGCATGGCCAGCACGTCGTCGTAGGTCAGCACGACCTCGCGCTCGACCATGCCATGGATGCGCAGGCGCCACGTCTCGGGGTCGATCCGCGGCACGGTGAGGTTGGTATCGATGCGGTAGAACTCGCCGGCCGGCACGATGATCGGCGCGACGCCCTCAATGGCCAGCTCGGCGGCCGGGGGCAGGGGAGGGAGCGGCTCCGCTGGCCGCGGAAGGGCCATCGGGGCGGTCACCTCGGGCACTCGCAGGCTCAGCCCACGCCCGATGAGCGCCACCAGAGCACCCACAGCAAATGCGCCGCCGGTCACCAACAGCAACTGGCGGCGCTCCACCGGGCGGCCGACGGCCGCGCCCATGGCCGTGTCGGCCGGGATGCTCCGCGAGTCGGCAGGACGGAGCGGGACCAGCAGCGGCAGCGCGGCAACTGCGACGACGACTCCCGCCCCCGCCACGATCAGCGCGGCCAGCGGGCCCGCCAGGGGGTCCCGGACAAGCAGCATGCCCAGAGCCAGGCCGAGCCCGGCAAACCCGAGCTGTGCCAGCGCGACGGAGACCCTGGCCAGCGCGCCGATCAGCCCACCGACGAGCAGCGATCCGACGGCCGTGCCCAGCTCCAGGACCGGCTTGTCCAGGTCGCCGAAAAGCTGGACCATCAGGTCCTTGGCGCCGGGTGGCTGCAGCTCGATGACCAGGGCCCCGACGGCCGCGATTGGCGAGGCCCCGCCGACCAGCGCCCCCGCCAACTCGCCAGCCCCGAGGGCAAGCGCTGCCGCGGCCGCTCCGGCGAGCATCCAGCGCCATGCCGTGTCCATCTGCGGAAGCCTACGCCGTTGGCGCCGGGTCCTCCCTCCGGCACTCGGCGCAGGTGCCGACGACGCTGAGATGTGAGAGGTCCACGGCGAAGCCTCGGTCGCCGTGGAGCGAGCCAACGAGGGCTGCCGCCTCATCCGCCTCGATCTCCCAGCTCCTGCCGCAGCCGGTGCAGCGCAGGTGGCCGTGCTCGCGGTCGGGCAGGACGTGGTACTCCTCTCGGCCGTCGATGCCATGGGCATGGCGGACCACGCCCAGCTCCTCGAGCACATCGAGCGTCCGGTAGACCGTCGAGGGGGTCGTGTCGGGATCCTCCGTCCGGCAGCGCTCGATCAGCTCGGTCGCCGTAATGTGGCGGCCGTCGGTCCGCGCCAGGACGCGCAGCAGCAGGCGCCGCTGCGGTGTCCAGCGCATGCCGCGTCTGCGCAGCTCGTTGCCGATCTCGGCCCATTGGTCGGTTGCCGGGCCGCTCCTCTTCGCCATCGGCTCGAGTATAGGGCGACTCTGGCGACTCTCCGCAGTTGCAACTGGTTGCAACAAGGCGGGCGGCAGGCCTACTATGCGCAGGTGATCACTCCGCTGCTCGCCGCGATGGCGCCACCTATCCTCACGCGAGGGGATGGCGGGCTCGACCTGCACGCTCCCGATGGCTTCCTGACCGTTCCGGTGGCGCTGATCATGTGGGGGATCACGGCCGTCATATTGGCCGTCGCAGTAGGTCGTGCCAACCGGACGCTTGACGATCGTGCAATCCCCTTGATGGGGGTCCTGGCGGCGTTCATCTTCGCCGCGCAGATGTTCAACTTTCCCGTGATCGGCGGCACAAGCGGGCATCTCCTGGGCGGTGTCCTGGCAGCGGTCCTGCTCGGCCCGTGGGTGGGCACGATCGTGATGGCGAGCGTGATCGCCGTGCAGGCGCTGCTCTTCCAGGATGGTGGCCTTGTGGTTATGGGCGCCAACATCTTCAACATGGGCATCGTCGGCACTCTCGGTGGGTACTACGTGTATCGGGCGCTTGCCGGCGCGATGGGTGGCGAAGCCCGCGGTCGGGTGCCGGCCGCTGCCATCGCCGCCTGGATGGCGGTGGTGGCCGGCGCCGTGGCGATGACGCTCCAGCTGGCGGCATCGGGCACGACTCCCTTGGAGGTGGCCCTGCCGGCGATGCTCGGCGTCCATGCCCTGATCGGCATAGGGGAGGCGCTGATCACGGCCGCCGCGCTCGGCTTCATCGCGGTCACACGGGCGGACCTGTTCCGCCTGCGCGACGCCGGAAGACAAGTGGCTGGAAGGAGCAGCGCGGCATGACCGCACGGACCCCTCCGGACGAGCCACAGTACGCCGTGGCCGGCAATCGGCTGTCGCGGACGGCGTGGTTGGCCATCGCGCTGGCCATCACCGCGGTGGCGGTCATCGCCGCCGCCATCTGGGCCTCGGAAGATCCGGACGGGCTGGAGCGTGTGGCAGAAGACCTCGGGTTCGTCGGCGCCGGCGCTGACCCGGGATTCGAGGTCCTGCCCGACTACACCCTGCCCGGCCTCGAGGGAGTCGCGTCGACCATCGTGGCCGGCCTGGTCGGCGTGGTCGTCGTCGTCGGGCTGATGCTCGTCCTTGGCAGGCTGCTCGCCCGCCGGCGAACCTAGCCGGCCACGCCCCCGGGGCCCGAAGCCGTGAACCTCGACCGGTATCTGCCGCGCGACAGCCCGCTGCACCGGGCCGACCCGCGCTTGAAGCTCATCGCCGCGGTGGCAACGATCCTGGCCATCACCCTGTTGCCCGTGGGCGCGTTCGTTGCCCTCGCGGTGGCGTGGTTGGCGATCGTCCTCGTTGCTCTGTGGGCCCGGGTGGGGCCGTTGCGGGTGGCGCGTAACGGCCTGGTCGCGGCTCCATTCGCGTTGGCCGCCATCCCGCTGGTCTTCACTCGCCCGGAGGACCCGCTGGGCACGCTGACCGTCGGTCCGCTCATGATGACCATCAGTGGCGAGGGCCTGCGCATGCTGGCGACCATCCTGCTCAAGAGCTGGCTGAGCGTGCAGGTGGCCGTGCTGCTGGCCTTCACGACCCCCTTCCACGAGCTGATTGATGCGCTGCGCGAGCTGCGGGTACCGCGCATCTTCGTAGCGGTGATCGGATTCATGTACCGCTACCTTGGCGTGCTCGGGGAGGAAGCCGGCCGCATGAGCCGGGCCAGGGCGGCGCGCTCAGCGGCCGCGCCCGATGGGCGGCCGGACGGCGGATCCGTGCTGTGGCGGGCGCGGGTCACCGGCTCGATGGTCGGCTCGCTCTTCATCCGCTCGTACGAGCGCAGCGAGCGGATCATCGCCGCAATGCAGTCGCGTGGGTTCGAGTCGGAGCTGCGCCACATGGCCCTGACCCGGCCGCCCAGGATGGAGGTGGTGGCGCTTCTGCTGCTGGTGATCGGGCTGCTGATCTATGTCGCCGCCGCTCACCTGGTCGCAGGCCGATGAGCCAGCCGATGGCGGCGTCGGTCGAGATCGAGCACCTGCACTACGTCTACCCCGACGGCACCGAGGCGCTGCGTGGCATCGACCTGGCCATCACGGCGGGCGAGAAGGTAGCTCTGGTCGGACCGAACGGGGCTGGCAAGAGCACGCTGATCCTGCAGCTCAACGGCATTCTTGAGCCCGGCCATGGGACGGTCCGGGTCGGAGGCGTTGTCGTCGATCGGCAGAGCGTGCGCCGCATTCGCGCGATGGTTGGCCTCGTCTTCCAGGACCCGGACGACCAGCTCTTCAGCCCGACTGTCTACGAGGACGTTGCATTCGGCCCTCTGCACATGGGCGTACCACACCATGAGATCCACACCCGCGTCGAGCGGGCGCTGGCAGCCGTCGGCCTGACGGGGTTCGAGCGGCGCATGCCCCATCGGCTATCGCTCGGCGAGCGCAAGCGGGCGGCGATGGCCACGGTGCTGGCCATGGACCCGGCCATCGTCGTGTTTGATGAGCCGACTGCCGGGCTCGACCCGCGCGGCCGGCGGGAGCTGGTCGAGCTGCTGCGCACGATGGGCCAGACGATGATCGTCAGCACCCACGACATGCGCCTGGTTGCCGAGGTCTTCCCCCGGACGATTGTCCTCGACGAGGGGCGGGTGGCGGCCGACGGACCGACCGGCGAGCTGCTCGCCGACGAGAAGCTGCTCCAGGCTCACGGGCTGGAGGCGCCCTAGATTACGGTCGAGAGACGGCAAGCTCTCCTTCGGTTGGCCAGGTGGCTGGCGAGGCGGGAGTGCCGCCACCCTCCGGCAATGGGCGGAGCGCAGATTTCAGGTTCGCGGTCGGCCCGGCGATCTCGGTCCTGTTGCGGCCGCCGGCCTTTGCCGAGTAGAGGGCTCCGTCCGCCCGCGCCAGCCAGGAGTCGTCGTCGGCGCCAAGGCCTTCGGGGCCCAGCATCGCGATGCCGATGCTGACCGTGACCACCCCGAGCGGTGGGTTGCCAGGGTTGGCGAGGGCCAGTCGTCGGACGTTATGACGCAGACGGTCGGCGATGGTGAATGCCTCGCCTTCGGTCGCCCGAGGAAGCAGCACGAAGAACTCCTCGCCGCCCGTCCGGTAGACGCCGTCCATCGGGCGCAGCGCTTCGCGCATCGCCCTGACCACTTCAGCCAGGACACGATCGCCGGCTGCGTGGCCGAAATGGTCGTTGATCCGCTTGAAGTGGTCGATGTCGATCGCCAGCAGGGCCCACGACTCGCCGCTTCGGCTGATGCCCGCGCGCGCCTCGACGAGGTCCTCGGCGAGCCGGATGCGGTTGCGTGCGCCGGTCAGCGGATCGTGGCGCAGGCTGGCGTGCAGTGCCCGATTGACGTCGGCGAGCTCGGCCCGCCTGGCGATCAGTGCCTCGCGAAGAGCGAATGCCCGTTTGTCCTCGCGCTCGTGCAGCAGGTTGCCGGCAAGGCTGATGCCGGTGGTCGCCAGGGCGGTCACCGCCAGGGCGAAGCGATCGTTGTCCGACAACCCGGGCATCACCATGATGGCCGGCAGCGCAATCGCCGAGTTCACCATCAGCCAAATGGCATGGCTCAGTGGCCGCCATGGGATGAGCAACGCGACGCCCAGCGGAATTACCAGCAGCCAGCCCGCCGCCAGCCACGTCAAGGCCGGCTCCGCCAGGCCGGAAAATGCCGAAGAAACGGAGCTGCCGGTGGCAATCAAGCCGACGACCAGCGACGGGTGAGTGCGCAGCGGGCCGCGCAGCAGGATGTGGCCGGCCAGCGCCAGCACCCCTAACGTGCCCTGGGCCGCAAGCGTCAGCGTCAGCGCCTCGCTGCCGACGAAGGCCATGGCGAGGACATTGAGCGAGGCCACCGCCGGGACGACCAGTACCGCGGGCACGGCGTGGCGCCGGGTGCGCGCCCGTTCGAAGGCCAGGTACCGGCGCCCCTGCCGACGCATCCCCGCCCGTCGGCGGTGGCTGCCGCGGTGCGGCTCGAGCCAGTCCTCCTGGGCCGCTATTTCGAGCCGCCCGTAACCGGTCGGTGCTTGAGCAGTCATTGGCCCAAGAGTGACCCGCACGCTAGAGTGACGAAATGGACCAGAGGTACCTGCAGCGCTCACCATCCGCCTCGTCGGCGCGAGCGGAGTGACGGCCCGCCCACGACCCGCGGAGCCACGGTACGAGTTCCACGTCTCTCGGGAGGCACGAGCACGCTACGGCTTCGAGGACGTGCTCTTCGGCCTGAGCGGCAACGTCGTATTCGCTGATTACGCCGCGTCGCGCCGCTTTGCGGCGGCAATCAACGCGCAGCGCGACCTGCAGGCCGACCCCGGGGCGGCCGTCCGGGCCGGGGACCTGAACGCGATGGGTCTGGTCGACGAGATCCTCCATCACGTGATCGAGCTCTATCGGCAGCAGGTTGACCCTCGGTTGATGGGCGACGCCCTGGCCGAATTGGAGGGCCGGCTGGGTCGTGAGACCCTCGACGCCGCGCTGCTCCAGTTCGTGGAGCGGTTTCCGGGCAGCGCCGTCTACCACCAATCGTTGGCCGCGGCCGAGTACCTCCAGGGAAAGACCGGCGGCACCGATAACCGGGAGCTGGTGCTCGAGGAGCTGCTGCTGCTGTGGCTGGCCAATCAGAACCCGGCCTTCGCACCGTTCGGCGAGCTGTTCGACGACCGACCGTTGGAGGAGCGCAGCGCGTACCCCGCCATCATCCGCGGCCTGCACGCGTTCTTCCGCGCCCGGCCCACCTTCGGGCCCGCCGGGGACGACCTCATCACGCTGTTGCGCAGGCCAGCTCTCGAGGCCGGCGACTCGCTGGCCGGCCAGCTTCGCTGGCTGCGTGAGCGCTGGGGATTCGCGCTGCAGCGCTTCGGCGACCGGATGCTGGTCGGACTGGATGTCATCTCCGAGGAGGAGCGCGCGGCCTGGATGCGCTTCCATCCAATGGGCGGGAACCGCGGGGGCGTGGACGGCGATGGCGACGCCTCGGCGCTGCACGAGTTCGCCGAGCTGGAGGGCGAGCCCGAGCGTTTCAGCCAGGACCTGGACTGGATGCCGCGGCTCGTGCTCGTGGCCAAGAGCACCTACGTCTGGCTCGACCAGCTCGCGCGCAAGCACCGCCGCCCCATCTGGCGCCTCGACCAGATCCCCGACGAGGAGCTCGATCGGCTGGCGGATGCGGGCTTCAGCGGGCTGTGGCTGATCGGGCTGTGGGAGCGCAGCCGCGCCTCACAGACGATCAAGCAGATGCGTGGCCAGCCCGACGCCGTGGCCTCTGCCTACTCGCTGATGGACTACCGCATCGCCGCCGATCTGGGTGGCGACGAGGCGTACGGCAACCTGCGTGACCGCGCGGCCGCGCGCGGCATCCGACTGGCCAGCGACATGGTGCCCAATCACATGGGCATCGACTCGCGCTGGGTCGTCGAGCATCCGGACTGGTTCGTCTCGCGCTCGGACCCGCCCTACCCGGCCTACAGCTACGAAGGCCCCAACCTCTCGTCGGACGAGAGGGTCGGCATCTACCTGGAGGATCACTACTTCGACAACACCGATGCGGCAGTGACCTTCAAGCGCGTGGATCGCTGGTCGGGGGAGGTGCGCTACGTCTACCACGGCAATGACGGCACCAGCACACCCTGGAACGACACCGCCCAGCTGGACTACCTCAATCCGGACGTGCGCGAGGCGGTCGTCCAGACCATCCTCGAGGTAGCGCGCCGCTTCCCGGTGATCCGCTTCGACGCTGCCATGACGCTGGCCAAGCGGCACATCCAGCGACTCTGGTACCCCGAGCCCGGAAGCGGCAGCGGCGCGATACCGTCTCGCGCGGAGTTCGCCATGACCAAGCGTGACTTCGACCAGCGCATGCCGGAGGAGTTCTGGCGCGAGGTCGTTGATCGGGTCGCGGCTGAGGCGCCCGACACGCTGCTGCTTGCCGAGGCCTTCTGGCTCATGGAGGGCTACTTCGTACGCACCCTCGGCATGCACCGCGTGTACAACAGCGCGTTCATGAACATGATGCGCGACGAGAAGAACGCGGAGTACCGGCTGGTGGTCAAGAACACCCTTGCCTTCGACCCGCAGATCCTGAAGCGCTACGTCAACTTCATGAACAACCCCGACGAGCGTACGGCGGTCGACCAGTTCGGCAAGGGCGACAAGTACTTCGGGGTGGCGACGGTGATGGCGACGATGCCCGGGCTGCCGATGTTCGGCCACGGACAGGTCGAGGGCCTGACCGAGCGGTACGGCATGGAGTTCCGCCGGGCGAGGATCGACGAGCAACCCGATGAGGACCTGATTGACCGCCACGAGCGGGAGATATTCCCGCTGCTGCACCGCCGGGAGGCCTTCGCTGAATCGGCTGGCTTCGTGCTGTACGACTTTCAGGCCGAAGATGGCTCGGTCAACGAGGACGTCTTCGCCTACTCCAACCGGCGCGGCGACCAGCGCTCACTGGTCATTTACCACAACCGCTATGCCGAGACGCGCGGCTGGATCCGCCGCGCGGCCGTAACCGGCCGCTCCCTCGCTGACGGCCTCGCACTGGTCGCAGACGACTCGCGGTTCGTGGTCATGCGCGACCTGCGCACCGGGCTCGAGCATCTGCGCTCGCAGGCGGCCCTGGCGAGGGAGGGGCTGTTCCTCGAGCTCGGCGCGTACAGCTGCCACGTGTTCCTCGACCTGCGCGACGTGGTCGACCACGACGGCCGCTGGCGTCGGCTGGCCGACTACCTCGGCGGCAGGGGGGTGCCGTCGCTTGACGACGCGATGCTCGAGCTGGAGCTGGCCCCTCTCCACGCGGCCCTCCGCGAGGGGCGCACCGCAGGCGCGTTGACAGAGGTTGCGCGTCTGCTGGGCAGCGACTCGCCGCCGGTGGACGCCGAGCTGACGTCCGGCCCTCTGCCCGAGCTTATCGACGACCTCGTTGCGCGGCACCGTCCGGCGCTGGCTGGCGGCGCCTGGATCGACGAGTGGCTGGTCGACCGGGTGCTGCCGGACGCGGACCTGATCGCCCTTCGCCTGGAGCTGCGCCGGCGGGCGCCCGAAGTCGACGGCGAGAGCCTCAATGGGCGCCTGCCCGGCGAGCTGCTGCAGAGCGCCCGCTTTCGCCGGATGATCGGGGTAAACCACCACCAGGGCATCGAGTGGTTCAACAAGGAGCGCTTCGAGCGAGCCGTGGACGCTCTGCCGGTGGCGGCCGGCCAGCGCCGACAGCTGCGAACCGCCGCCGAGAAGTCCGGTTACCGTGTCGACCGGTTGGCCGCGGCGCTGCAGTCGTCCGCAGGGCCGAAGCCAGCCAAGGCGGCCAAGGCCGAGAAGCCGACGAAGGCGCCCAAGCATGCCAAGGCGGCCAAGGCCCAGAAACCGGCCAAAACTGACAAGCCGACCAAGGCTGATAAGGCGGCCAGGCTCGAGAAGTCGGCCGGCCGGAGGATGAGATCGAAGGAACAGTGAGCGACCTGCCCGCCGACGGCCGACAGAGGGTCGTCATCGAGAACGTCACGCCCCGCGTCGATAGCGGCCGCTTCCCGGTCAAGCGTGTCGTGGGTGACCGGCTGAACGTCCGGGCCGATGCCTTCGGCGACGGCCACGACGAGATCCGGGTCGTGCTGCGCTGGGCGGGGCCGGTGACCACGGCGGCGCCTGAGCCGGCATGGCACGAGACGGAGATGGAGCCCCTGGGTAACGACCTCTGGCAGGCCACAATCTCGCTAGAGGAGCTGGGCCGCTACCGCTACACGGTCGTCGGCTGGGTCGATCGCCTGGGCACCTGGCACCACGACCTGGCCAAGCGCATCGAGGCGGACCAGGACGTGACGGTGGACCTGCAGATCGGCCGACAGCTCCTGGAGGAGGCAGCCGATCGGGCAGAGGCGGCCGGCGAGCCGGGCGACGCCCGGCGCCTGCGCGACAACGACGAGATCACCGACGAGCTGGTCGCGCTGGGGCTGCGCTACCCGGATCGGGAGCACGAGTCGGCCTACGAGCACGTGCTGGAGGTTGTCGTGGACCCCGAGCGGGCCCGGTTCTCCGCCTGGTACGAGATGTTTCCGCGTTCCGCCTCACCCGACCCGGACCGGCACGGCACCCTGCGCGATGTGATCCGTCGGCTGCCCTACGTCGCATCCATGGGCTTCGACATTCTCTACCTGCCGCCGATCCATCCGATTGGACGGCAGTTCCGCAAGGGCCCCAACAACGTCACGACCGGCACCGAAGGGGATCCGGGCGTGCCGTGGGCCATCGGCGGGCCCGAAGGGGGGCACATGTCGATCCATCCCGAGCTGGGCACGTTCGACGACTTTGCCGCGCTGGTCGAGGCGGCACGGGGCCACGGCATCCAGCTCGCGCTGGACATCGCTTTCCAGGCCTCGCCCGACCACCCATGGGTGGCGGAGCACCCGAGCTGGTTTCGCCAGCGACCCGACGGGACCGTCCAGTACGCCGAGAACCCACCCAAGAAATACCAGGACATCTACCCCTTCGACTTCGAGTCGGAGGACTGGCCCGCGCTCTGGCAGGCGCTGCATGACGTCTTCGCCTTCTGGATCGAGCGGGGCGTGACGATCTTCCGCGTGGACAACCCACACACGAAGGCCTTTCCGTTCTGGGAATGGTGCATCGGCCGGCTCAAGTCGGTTCACCCTGAAGCCCTGTTCCTGTCCGAGGCCTTCACGCGGCCGAAGGTGATGTACCGCCTGGCCAAGATCGGCTTCAGCCAGTCGTACACCTACTTCACCTGGCGGACCGAGAAGCAGGAGATGACCGAGTACGTCCGTGAGCTGTCGCGCCCGCCGGTGTCCGACTTCTTCCGGCCGAACTTCTGGCCGAACACGCCGGACATCCTGCACGCCACGCTCCAGGAGGGTGGTCGGCCGATGTTCGTCAACCGCGCCGTGATGGCGGCCACCATGACCGCCAGCTGGGGCATCTATGGGCCTGCCTTCGAGCTTGTCGAGAACACCCCGCGCGAGCCCGGCAGCGAGGAGTACCTCGACTCGGAGAAGTACCAGCAGCGGACGTGGGACCTGGAACGCGCCGACAGCCTGGCTCCGTTGATTCGACGCCTCAACCGCGCACGAACTGATCACCCTGCGCTCCAGACGAACGAGCATGTCGTCTTCCACCCCATCGACAACGACCAGCTGCTGGCATGGAGCAAGACCAGCGCCGACGGATCGGACGTCGTGCTTGTCGTTGTGAGCCTTGAACCGACCACCCGGCAGGGCGGCACCCTCCAGCTTGACCTGCCCGCATTGGGCCTGCCGACCGAGACGGCGCTCGAGGCGCGCGATCTTCTGGACGACGCCGTCTACGCCTGGCGCGGCCCGCTGGTCCCGATCGAGCTCGACCCGATCGAGCGCCCGGCCCACGTCTTCGACCTGCGCCGCCGATGACCTGTCGCACGCACGTAGGTGGCAGGCGCCGCGCATGAGCGACCCGCTCTGGTACAAGGACGCGCTCATCTACGAGCTGCACGTGCGTGCCTTCCAGGACGCGAATGGCGACGGCTCGGGCGACTTCCGCGGCCTCACCCAGCGACTCGACTATGTGGCCGACCTTGGCGTGACGGCCGTCTGGCTGCTGCCCTTCTATCCCTCGCCGCTGAAGGACGACGGCTACGACATCGCCGACTACACCGCCGTCCATCCTGACTACGGCACGTTGCGCGACTTCAAGACGTTCATCCGCGAAGCCCACCGGCGCGGCCTCCGGGTCATCACCGAGCTCGTCTGCAACCACACCTCCGATCAGCATCCGTGGTTCCAGCGCGCACGGCGCGCGCCGAAGGGCAGCGTCTACCGCGACTTCTACGTCTGGAGCGATACCCCGGATCGATATCGCGAGACGCGCATCATCTTCAAGGACTTCGAGACATCGAACTGGTCGTGGGACCCGGTCGCGCAGGCCTATTACTGGCACCGCTTCTATTCACATCAGCCTGACCTGAACTTTGACAACCCGCGCGTGCGCGAGGCGATCAAGAAGGCGCTTGACTTCTGGTTCGAGCTCGGAGTGGATGGGCTGCGCCTTGACGCCATTCCGTACCTGTATGAGCGGGATGGAACGAGCAACGAGAACCTGCCCGAGACGCACGCCTTCCTGAAGGAGCTGCGCGCGCACGTCGATTCAAAGTTCGACGATCGGATGCTGCTGGCGGAGGCCAACCAGTGGCCGGAAGACGCGGTGGCCTACTTCGGCGACGGAGATGAGTGCCACATGGCCTTCCACTTCCCGGTCATGCCCCGCATGTTCATGGCCGTCCGCATGGAAGATCGGTTCCCGATCTACGACATCCTCGAGCAGACGCCGGCAATCCCCGAGAGTGCGCAGTGGGCGCTATTCCTGCGCAACCACGACGAGCTGACCCTCGAGATGGTCACCGACGAAGAGCGCGATTACATGTACCGGGTCTACGCCCACGACCCCCAGATGCGGATCAACCTGGGCATCCGTCGTCGGCTGGCGCCGCTGATGGGCAACAACCGGCGCCGCATCGAGCTGCTCAACGGCCTGCTCTTGTCGCTGCCCGGCACGCCCGTCCTGTACTACGGCGACGAGATCGGCATGGGCGACAACGTGTACCTGGGCGATCGCAACGGGGTGCGCACGCCGATGCAGTGGTCGAGCGACCGCAACGCGGGCTTTTCGAGCGCCAACCGGCAGCGGCTGTACCTGCCCGTGATCATCGATCCCGAATACCACTACGAAGCAGTCAACGTTGACGCGCAGCAGGGAAATCCGAACTCGCTGCTGTGGTGGATGAAGAGGCTGATCGCCCTGCGTAGGCAGCACCATGCCTTTGGTCGTGGATCGCTTACCTTCCTGCATCCCGAGAACCGCAAGGTCGTAGCCTTCCTGCGCGAGCTGGGCGATGAGCGGATCCTCGTCGTGGCCAACACCTCTCGCTTCGTGCAGTACGCCGAGCTCGACCTGCCCGACCACCACGGCCTGGTGCCGGTCGAGATGTTCGGCCGCGTCGAGTTTCCGCGGGTCTCGGACCGGCCGCTGTTCATCACCCTTGGCCCGCACTCTTTCATGTGGTTCAGCCTGGAGCCGGATCCGAGCGGCCGCGGCACGGAGGTGCGCGGCAGCGGCGAGCCGGTACCGCAGCTGGAGGCGAGCAGCCTGGCGGAGCTGCTGTCCGGCAGCGGCGCAGCACAGCTGCTCCGTCTGCTGCCGGCATACCTCCGCGCTCGTCGCTGGTTCCGCTCCAAGGCGCGTCGGATCAAGGGCGTTGCGGTCCAGGACTCGGTGCCCCTGCCCAGTCCGGCCGGGGGCGAGGCGGCACTGGCCATCCTGAACGTGGAGTTCACCGACGGTGAGAGCGAGCAGTACGTGCTGCCGCTGGCGCTCGCCTACGCTCACGGCCAGGAGCAGGAGCGGATCACGCGTGAGTTCCCCCAGGCAGTCATCGCCCGGCTCAGGGGAGGGGCGGAAGGTCACGACGAGCTGCTGCTCTACGACGGGCTCTATGACGCGACCGTGGCCGCGGGCCTGCTCGACGGGATGGCCGGGCGCCGCCGCTTCTCGGGGCGGCGCGGCCAGCTGAGTGGCAGCTCAACACGTGGCTTCAAGCGATTGCGTGGCAACGCCGAGCTGACGCCGGTGCCCGGCCGGTCGGAGCAGAGCAACACCTCGGTCGCCTTCGGCGAGCGGCTGATGCTCAAGCTGTTCCGGCGCATCGAGGAAGGGATCAACCCGGACCTCGAGGTCAGCCAAGCTCTGACCGAGTCGGGCTTCGAGCACGTACCGGCACTCGCCGGCTGGCTGACCTACAAAGCCGGTCCGGAGCCGGCCGCGCTGGGCATCCTGCAGGAGTACGTCCCCAACCAGGGCGACGCCTGGCAGCACACCCTCGACCAGGTCGGCGCGTTCTTCGAGCGTGCGGCGGCGAGCGACGCCGACGCGCCGGCCTCCGGCGTGGACGTGCCCGCGCTGCTGGATGCCGCCGCCCAGGAACCCCCGGAAGAGGTGCGCGAGCTGACTGCGCCGTATCTGGACTCGGCCTGGCTGCTGGGCGTCCGCACGGCGGAGCTGCACCGTGCGCTCGCTGCCCAGCGAGACGATCCAGCCTTCGCGCCGGAGCCTTTCAACCCGTTCTACCAGCGCTCGCTCTTCCAGAACATGCGCAACCAGGCCTCTGACGCCCTGGCGCTGCTGTCTGCCAAGGCCGATTCGCTGGCGCCGGAGCTGCGCGCCGACGCCCGACGCGCGGCTGACATGCGCGACGAGATCATGGGTCGGCTGCGGCGGCTGCTGGGTGAGCCGCTCGATGCCGCGCGCATCCGCGTCCACGGCGACTTCCACACCGGCCAGGTGCTCTGGACCGGTCGCGATTTCGTGATCATCGATTTCGAGGGCGAGCCCGGCAGGCCGCTCTCCGAGCGGCGCCACAAGCGTCCGGCGCTGGTCGACGTCGCGGGCATCCTGCGCTCATTCCACTACGCCGCGTTCGGCACCCTGCTGAGTGAGCGTGTCGGTGATCAGATCCGACCGGAAGACGTCGCCCGGCTCGAGCCGTGGGGCCGGTTCTGGTACCGCTGGGCATCGGCCAGCTATCTGCGCGGCTACCTGCACGAAGCCCGCGACGAGGTCTTCGTGCCGCGGAGCGACGAGGCGCTAGCTGGCCTGCTCGAGGCGTCAATGATCAACAAGGTTCTCTACGAGCTGGCGTACGAGCTCAACAACCGGCCCGAATGGCTGGCGATCCCGCTGCGCGGACTGTTCGAGGTCCTGGGCCACGCCGACGAGCTCGGAGCTTCCGTTGCAGATCTGCGCTGAGGCCCGCCGTGCGCATTGACCCGCGCCGATTCGGTCTGCGTGCGCCGCCCTTCGAACTGGACCCGTTGCGCGCGCTCGGTCTCTATTGGGCGGCGACCGGAGCCTGGGCGCTGGTCGACATGCGTACGTTCGAGCTGGTCACGGGCCCCAAGACGGACAGGTGGCTGGTCCAGTCGTTCGGCGCGCTGGTCAGCGCCACGGGGCTGGGTCTGCTTGTCGCAGATGGTCCGCAGGGGCGGCGCGACGCGGCCCGCATCGGGACCCTCGGCGCGCTGGCCATCGCCACCTGCGAGATGGTCTTCGTCAAGCGGCGCCAGATCCGGCCGATCTACCTCGCCGACGCGGCGGTCGAGCTTGGCCTGGTGGCAGCGATGATGATCGCGTCCGGTCCGAGGGTGACGAAGCGGCCGACGGTAACCGCCTGACCTGGCACATGGAGACGCGCGACGCGACCTGACAGCTCGTCGAGCTCGATGTCTTCGAGCTCGCCGAGAGAGTCGCCCTCATCGGTCAGGACGCTCTTGCCCAACAGCTCGAGCTCGCCTCCGACAAGGCGCTTTTCCTGTTCACCTTCTGCCGGTCGGGCAACCTCGCCGCCGTGCACGAAGACGCCATCGACACCCACCTCGGTCACCGATGACCAGGCCATGATCAGCTGCCTGCCCTCGGCCGTTACCAGGTGCGCAAAAGTGATGCTGCCGCGCTGCGGGTCCAGCAGCACATGCCGAATGCTGCCCAGCTGGGCTCCGCTGCCCTTGGCTATCACCCGCTGGCCCACCAGCTGGCTCAGCCGGATCACGTGTCTTCGCCTCGCCCCGAAACAGGAGCCTCAGACCGCGGCAATGAGGCCGATCGCTGGGAACCCTCGGCAGAGCGCCGCTGGCGCGCGCGCTCGAGCTCGCGGCTGAACCCGACGAGGCCCTCCACGGCCAGTTGCTCCGTCCCGCTCGGAACGACTATCTGCTCGCTCCATTCCTCCTGGCCCTCGGGTGCCGGGACGATCAGCTCACGGCCATCTTCACGTTCCAGGCAGTAACCGACCACCCGCAGCCGGTCGCCGGCCGACTCGAGCACGATGTCCCCGACCAGGCCGAGCTCTACCCCGTCTACTGTGATCACCTCCGCGCCCGGCGCCTCGCGCTGGTCGGCGATGCGCTGCTTGATGGCCTCCTTCTCGCGCACGAGCACGGAGCCGTCGGGCACCATCACGGCGTCGTTGCCTGCCGAGTGGATCGACTCTGCCGGCAGAAAGCCGAGCAGCGGTGGGGACAGGAGGCCGCGTCCGCGCAGGGTGAACCCGGCTATGCGTGACTCGCGCGGGTCGAACAGGACGTCGCGCACCTCCCCGATGATGCGTGCCTCATCGAGCGTGACCACGGGCATCCCGATCAGGTCGGACGCCCGCATGATGCGGGTCACTTATGGGCGCTCGAAGCCCGCCCTGTGTGCGCCCGGCGCCGCCCGTCAAGGGCCCGCACGGGGATTGATGACACGACCAGGATGGTGCCGTCACGGCGCTGGCGCAGGAAAGCGAGCACGCCGAGCGCAAGCATGACGACCACCGCCATGAGGCCGAGGAAGAGAAGCAGCTCCATGCGCCGACAGTAGGCGGTCGGCGCTTGCATCCCCGGCAGGCCGAGCGACCGCGCGTTGCGCGCTACTTACAGCTTCAGAACGGAGGCCAGGGGATCGCTGGTCGCGTCGAATCAGGATGGGGGAATCTGGGTTGGTCAAGGAGGGTTCGAGCCCGCCCAACCGTTGCCTCAACCTCGGCCGCGCTCAGCAGCTGCCGGAGCTGCCCGCCGAGGTCTCCTGCCAGAGCGGCGGAGACGCGCTCGACGCCGGACAGCTCCTCCTCGTTGAGCGGCTGGCCCCGCCAGGCCCACAGGATGGTCCTCAGCTTCGGTTGAGCTGAGAAGCAGATGCCGTGGTCGACCCCGTGCACATGGCCGTCCGGCACCGGAATCAGATGGCCGCCCTTGCGGTCGGCGTTGTTGGCAAGCACGTCGAAGACCGCGATCCGGCGCAGCCGCTCATCCGACGCCTGCAGCAGGGCCAGGATGTCAGTCTCGACATCCTCGTCCACCCACTCCTGGACCATGCCCGGCCCGAGGGGGCCGTTGCGCAGCACCGTCAGCGGCACGATCCGCCAGCCAGTTGCCTCGGATAACAGGTACGCGGCGCGCTCGCGATTGGCGAGGGTCCCCACCGGAAAGTCGCTCAGCGGCCTCTCGCCACGAATGGGCTTGTAGATCGCCCGGCGCACCGGCCCGGCGGCCATCCCGACCTCGACCAGGTATGTCGCATTTGTCGCGTCGAGCACCCTGCCGACGAGCTCAATCTCGCCGCTGGTCAGCCAGCTGTCCTGCGAAAGCCCGCCCTTCAAGGGCTGGTCAGTGAGCGTAGCCGTTGCGCCGGGCGCAGAAGTGGCCGGTCTGGTCGAGTGGCTCGCCGCAATTCGGACACGGCGGCCGGCCCGCCTGCATCACGGCGACTGCTCCGGCTACGAAGGACTGTGCTTCCGCCGGCTCGAGATGGACACGTACCAGGTCCGGGCCGTTGGGGTCGTCGTCGGGGATCTCCACCACCTCCGCATCCTCGTCTTCGTCGGACGCGGTGCCGCCGAGCTCGTGCGCCTCGATGACGACCCTCTCGCTCTCCTCGTCCCACGAAAGGATCATGCTGCCGACTCGGAATGCCTCGACGACCGGCTCAGCCAGCGCCTCCGGCTGGGGCGGGAGCAGGATCTGCGCGCTCGTACCGTCGGCCGCCGCGATGCCCTGTTCGCGGAGGCGAAGGAGGAGCAGCGCCAGGCGCTCAGCCAGGACGGCGACCTGCGCCTTCTCGAGCGCAACCGAAACGGTCTGGCGGCCCTTGGAGGCCTGCAGAAAGAAGGTTCGCTGTCCCGGCTCGCCCAGCGCGCCGCAGACGAACCGGTCGGGCGACTCGAAGCTGAAGATCCGACGACTCATGGGCCAACTCTATAACCTTGCCACCGATAGCCTCCCCAGCACCCAGGAGCCGTTGTCCCGTGCATTTTCGAACGATCGATCAGTTGGACCCCTCGGCCATCGACGCCCTGATCGTGCCAGTCGACGCCGACGGCCGCGCCCCGACCGACTTGCCCGAGGAGGAACGGCGGGTCGCCGAGTGGGTGGCAGGCGAGGTCGGGCCACGCAAGCTGTTCACCGCCACGACACACCTGCGCCAGGCTGGCAACGGGGCGATGCGCATGATCGTGGTCGCCACCGGGCGACGGGAGGAACACGACATGGAGCGCGCCCGCAAGGCCGTCGCGGCCGGGGCTCGCACGCTGCTCCACTCGACGACCCGGCGCCTGACGGTGACCTTCGATGCCGCTGCCCTGGGAACGGCTCAAGCCGTCCAGGCTGCCGTTGAGGGGGTGCTTTACGCGCTGTGGCGCCCCGATGCGCACCGTTCGGAAGAGAACGAGCGCGGGCTGCCGCCGATCGAGGACGTCCAGCTGCTGATGGGAGGCGGGAATGGGCGAGGCGATGGCGCCGGCGATGCGCTGCGCGCCGCAATCGAGCGCGGGCAGGCTGTCGGCGAGGCGGTCAATTGGGTCCGCCGGCTGGCCAACGAGCCGGGCAACCTGATGACGCCGACCCTTCTGGCAGAGGAGGCGCGCCGACTGGCCGAACAGGTGGGCTTGGAGCACGAGGCGCTCGACGAGGCGCAATGCCGCGAGCTGGGCATGCACTCATTCCTGTCCGTTGCCCGAGGCAGCGCAGAGGAAGCGCGCTTCGTGGTGCTTCGTTACCTCGGCCGCGAGGCGGGACTCGGAGGCCGCGCGGGTACGCAGGCCGACGGCGGCGCTGCTTACGACCTGGCCTTGGTCGGCAAGGGGATCACCTTCGACTCGGGCGGCATCTCGATCAAGCCCGCCGAGGACATGCACGTGATGAAGTACGACATGACCGGGGCCGCGTCGGTCATGGCCGCAATCGGCGCGATCGCACGGCTGAAGCTGCCGATCAACGTGCTCTGTGTAGCGCCGTGCACCGAGAACCTGCCCAGCGGCACGGCAACCAAGCCAGGCGACGTGGTCACCAGCATGAGCGGCAAGACCGTCGAAGTGATCAACACCGATGCCGAGGGCCGGCTGGTGCTGATCGACGGCCTGACCTACGCCCAGCGCCAGGGAGCCAGGCGACTGGTCGACGTGGCCACGCTGACCGGAGGCATCAAGATCGCGCTGGGCTCGCACTACACCGGGGTCTTCGGGCGGCCGGAACCGTTCGTTGCGGAGCTCGCTGAAGCTGGTCGCGCGGCGGGGGAGCGGATCTGGCCGATGCCCCTCTCCGATGAGTATCGCGACGACATGAAGGGTGAGGTTGCCGACCTGAAGAACAGCTCCTCCCGCTACGGCTCGTCGATCAAGGGCGCGGCCTTCCTCGACGCCGTGGTCGGGGAAGATGCCGAGTGGGCGCACCTCGACATTGCCGGCTCGGCCTGGTTGGACGAGGAGCGACCTTTCACCCCAAAGGGACCGCAGGGGGCGTCCGTCCGAACGCTGGTTGAGCTGGCCGCGCGAATAGCCGGCCGAGAGGTGGCGCATTAGGCTTCCAGCGGCCTCGGCGCTGGCATAAACTGCTCGGCGCCGCCGGTCGGCGGCAGGACAGCAGGAGGGGAATCGTGTATCGGCAGAAGAATCGGCCGGGCAGGCGTTTGAGCGCCCTCGTTGCGTCAGCACTGACGGCAAGCCTGCTCGTCGCCTGCGCCGGCACGCCGCCTACGGGCTCGCCGGCGGCAAGCCCGGGCGAAGGCAAGCTGCGCGTCTTCGGCGCCTTCGCCACCCAGATCGAAGAGCCGTGGGACGGCGTCATTCACCGCGCGCTCGAGAAGGAGCAGGCAGCCGGGCGGATCGAGTACAGCTACACCGACGACCTCGGCTATTCGGGTGACATGGAGCGCGAGCTGCTCGAGGTGTCGCAGGGCGAGAACGCTCCGGACATCATTTTCGGCGACGCCTTCGGCAACGAGGAGGCCACCCGACGAGTCGCGGACCAGTTCCGGGAGATCGCCTACGTCTTCGGCTCCGGCGGCGGCCCGGCTGATCCCAACTTCTCCGTCTTCGACAATTGGATCCACGAGCCGGCTTACCTGGCCGGCATGCTCGCCGGGGGACTGACCGAGTCGAACGTCCTCGGCGTCGTCGGTGGTTACCCCGTGCCCGAGGTGAACCGGATCACGAACGCCTTCATCGCCGGCGCCCAGGAGGTCAACCCCGAGGTCGAGGTCAAGGTCACGTTCCTCAACAGCTGGTTCGATCCAGCGGCCGCCAAGGAAGCGGCGCTCGCCCAGATCGACGCTGGCGCCGACGTCCTGTACGCGGAGCGCTTCGGTGTCATCGAGGCGGCACGCGAGCGCGGCGTGCTCGCGTTCGGCAACATGTCAGACCAGCGTGAGCTTGCGCCCGAGCACGTCGTCAGCAGCGTCGTCTGGAACATGGAGCCGACGGTCGAGTACGTCATCGACCAGGTGCTGGCCGGTGCGTACACGGCGCAGGACCTGAAGGACTTCAGCATGTTCGCGAAGGGCGGCGCCTCACTTGCGGACATCAACACAGACGTGATCGGCGGCGTGCCGGACGATCTCGTCGAGCGCGTCCGCGAGCGCGAGGGCGAGATCCGCAGCGGCCTCTTCCGAGTCGACATCAACGAGGCCACGCCGCCGGGGTCGGTGATCCCCGAGGGCTGAGTCGCAGCACCTGATCCGCAGGCGTGATCGGACCGGCGACTGGCTGCTCGGTCATGGCCACGCGATCGGCGCCATGACCGAGCGCCCGGCCACGCAGCCAGCCGCCGGCCGCCCGGCTGTCCCGCAGGTCGAGCTGCGCGGCATAACCAAGCGCTATGGCCCGCTGCTGGCCAATGACGGCGTCGACCTGACGCTGTGGCCGCACGAGGTCCACGGCGTGCTCGGGGAGAACGGCGCCGGCAAGACCACGCTGATGCGGATCCTTTACGGGTTGAACATTCCCGATGCCGGTGACATACGCATCAACGGCGAGGCACGACGCATCCGCTCGCCGGCCGACGCGATCGAGGCCGGCATCGGGATGGTCACCCAGCACTTCAGCCTGGTCGGCCCGATGAGCGTTACGGAAAACGTCGTTCTCGGGCGGACCGGAGGTCTGCGCCTCGACCTCGCCGCAGCGCGTCGCCGCGTGCGCGAGTCCGCCGAGCGCTTTGGCATCCGGCTCGATCCCGACGCCCGGGTCGACACGCTTTCTCTCGGCGAGCAGCAGCGCGCAGAGATCCTGAAGGCCCTCTTCCGGGAGTGTCGCGTATTGATCCTCGATGAGCCGACCGCGGTTCTCGTGCCGCAGGAGGTCAGCCAGCTCTTCGAGACGCTGCGCCGGCTGGTCAAGGAGGGCATGTCCGTGGTCTTCATCAGCCACAAGCTGCGGGAGGTGCTCGAGATCACCGACGAGGTCACGGTGCTCCGGCACGGCCGCGTGGTGGGCACCGTCCGCACGGCCGACACCGACGCCCGCCAGCTCGCGTCGATGATGGTTGGCCGGCCGACCTTCGGCGTAACCGCCGACCACGGAGCCGAGCGCGGCGCACCCGTGTTGCGCGTGGATGGCGTGTCGGCCAGCGGCGCCGGCGGCCTGCCGGCCCTGCGCGAGGTCAGCTTCGAAGTCGCCGCCGGTGAGATCCTCGGCGTGGCCGGCGTCTCGGGCAACGGCCAGACCGAGCTGGCACAGCTGCTCTCGGGAATGCGCCGGCCGACCGCGGGCTCGATCACGGTGCAGGGCCGCGACATCGGCGGGCGATCGCCCGACGAGGTGATGGCGGCCGGCGTCGGGCGCATTCCGGAGGACCGCCACGCCAGCGTCGTCCCGGAGATGAGCGTCGCCTACAACCTGGTGATGGAGCACCTCGACGAGTTCCGACGCGGCCCGCTGCTCGACGAGCGGCGCGTCACCGCCTATGCCGAGGAGATGATCGAGCGCTTCGCGATCAAGGCGCGGCCGCGTGATCGGATCGGCCAGCTGTCGGGGGGCAACATGCAGAAGGTGCTTCTCGCCCGCGTGCTGGCGCGCGAGCCGACAGTCATCGTCGTAGCGCAGCCGACTCGCGGCCTCGACGTGGGGGCAACCGAGTACGTCCGCGGCGAGCTGGTCCGCCAGCGCGCCCGCGGTGCCGCGATCGTGCTCCTCTCGGAGGACCTCGATGAGCTTCTGGAGCTGGCCGACCGGCTGATCGTCCTGTACGAGGGCCAGGTGATGGGCGAGGTCACGGCCAGCGAGGCGGACCCCGAGCGGCTGGGGCTGTTGATGGCCGGACGTACGGACGAGGCGGCCCTGGCGCGCTCGCCCGGCAGCGCAACAGGCAGCGCCTGATGCGATCCAGGCTTACCGCCTATACCGCCGGAGTGTCCTGGGCAGCTCTCGCGCTACTGCCGCTGACCGTGCTGGTCACGGCGGCGCTGACCGCGCCATTCGTTCTGCTGGCAGGCGCCGAGCCGCTGGCCGTCTACCGCGCATACCTGGTCGCTCCGCTGTCAAGCACCTTCACCCTGCTCGAAGTCCTGGTCGCCGCCACCCCGCTGCTGTTCACCGGTGCGGCGGTTGCGCTCGCATTCAGGAGCGGCTACTGGAACATCGGTGCGGAGGGGCAATTGCTCTGCGGCGCGATCGCGGCCGCCTGGATCGGAACGCTGGTCGGTGAGCTGCCCATGCTCGCCGCTCTGCCGTTGATGATCGCCGGCGGCGCCCTTGCCGGCGCCGCCTGGGCACTCGGGCCCGCCCTGCTGCGGGTTCGCCTTGGCATTGACGAGGTCGTCACCACACTGCTGCTCAATCCCGTGGCGCTGCTGCTCGTCAACGCCCTGCTGCACGGACCGTGGCGCGACCCGCAGACCGGCTTTCCGGAGTCCGAGCGGATTGCTGCCAGCGCCCAGTTCCCGCTGCTGCTCGAACGCTCGCGTGTCCACTTCGGCTTCGTGCTGGCGCTGGTGCTGATCGGCGTGGCCTGGTTCGTGCTGACGCGCACGACGGTCGGAGTGAAGCTGCGGGCCGTCGGGCTCAGCCCGGCGGCGGCGCGGTTCGCCGGCATCAACGTCAGCCGCAGCCTGCTCGGGGCGGCCCTCGCCAGCGGCGCCATCGCCGGCATCGCCGGGGTCAGCGAGGTCGCCGGCGTGCAGTACCGGCTGACCGCCGGCCTGTCGGCCGGCTTCGGCTACACCGGCATAGTGGTGGCCACGCTGGGTGGCCTGAGCATGCCCGGCGTGGCCGTCGCCGCGCTGCTGCTGGGCGACCTGCGGGTCGGTGCCGGCGCCGCCGGCCGCACGCTTGGTGTGCCCTCGCAGCTCGGCGACATCATCCAGGCGACGCTGCTGCTGGTTACCGTGGCGCTGCTCGCGCTACACCGCTACGGTCTGATCGACACGTTCCTCGACCGTTTTCGGCGGTCGCGACGTGACGCCGTCGCGGACGAGGCCGGCTGATGCCATTCGCCGACCTCTTGGCGCTGCTCGGCGCGACGCTGCGCAATGCCACGCCGCTGGTGTACGGCACCGTCGGCGAGACCTACTCGGAGCGGGCCGGCGTGCTCAACCTGGGCATCGAGGGCACGATGTATGCCGGCGCGTTCTTTGGCTTTGCAGTCGCGTACTGGACCGGCTCGCTCTGGCTCGGCGTCGCGGCGGCGATAGTCATCGGCACGCTGGCCGGTGCCCTGATGGGGCTCCTCTCGGTGACCTTCGGCACGAACCAGCACGTCGCGGGAATCGGCATCACGCTCGGGCTGATCGGCGTATCGGAGTTCGTCAACCGGGTGTACTTCGGTGCCGGAGCCACGCTGCCCAGCATCGAGCCGTTTCCGCTGATCGACTTCCTCGGGCTGGGCCTGCTGAGCCAGTACGTGCTGACCTACATCGCCTTCCTGGCGCTGGTGCCGCTGGCCTGGTGGCTGCTGAATCGTACGAGCTTCGGTCTCGCCGTGCGAGCCGTCGGCGAGAACCCAGAGGCGGCCGACGCCGCGGGCATCTCGGTTGCGCGCACGCGTTACCTCGCGCTGATGTTCGGCGGCGCGTTGATGGGCGTCGGTGGTGCCTTCTTCACGCTCGCCTCGCTGGGCACCTTCACCCTCGAGATCATCGCCGGCCGGGGCTGGGTCTGCGTTGCGCTTGTCATCTTCGCGCGCTGGCGGATCCTGCCGGCAGTTTTGGGTGCGCTGCTGTTCTCGGCCGTCTTCTCGCTACAGTTCCGGCTGCGCATCCTGCCCGGCTTCGACGCGGTGCCGTTCGAGCTGTTGCTGGCACTGCCGTACCTCGTGGTGATCGTCGCGCTCGCCTTGTCGGGCCGTGGCCTTCGCTACCCCGGCGCCTACCTCAAGCCGTACCGGCGTAACTGATCAGCGGGAGGAAGGATGGACCGACAGGCAGATGACCTTCGCTTCATGCAGGTCGCAATCGAGCAGGCAAAGATCGGACGGGTCGAGGGCGGCATCCCGATCGGCGGCGCCCTGGTGGTCGACGGGCAGGTCGTCGGCGCCGGTCACAACCGCCGGGTCCAGGCGGGGAGCGCTATCCGTCACGGCGAGACCGACGCACTCGAGGTGGCCGGCCGACAGCCGGCGGCCGTCTACGCGCGATCGACGATGTACACCACGCTCTCGCCGTGCGACATGTGTACCGGCGCAATCCTTCTCTACAAGATCCCGCGGGTGGTCATGGGCGAGAACCGCACGTTCTACGGCGGCGAGGACTACCTGCGGGCGCGCGGCGTGGAGGTCGTCAACCTCGACCTGGCCGAGTGCGTCGAGATGATGGAGGAGTTCATCGCCGAGCACCCCGAGCTCTGGTGGGAGGACATCGGCGAGCAGGGCGGCTGAACGGACGGCGGTTGGCGCCGCGCTATGCTGCGGGTCATGAAGGGCGATCGCGTCGAGGCGGTGGTGGACACCGGCCAGGGCACTCAGACCTTTGAGATCGAGGCCACGCGCGCCGGTCGGCGCATCGAGATCACCACCGCCCGTGGCGTGGTCGAGGTGACCGAGGTCACCCGGTCGGGCACGCCCGTCCGCACAGGTCGCTTCATGGCCAACCGGCTGGTGGCGCTGGTCGAGCATCCGGCACAGGAGGGCGAGGGCGGTCGCGTCGACGTCGAGACACGGCGGCGGATGGGCGCCGACGCCGGCGCCGGGCGCTCACGCTCGCGCGCGCAGGCCGACGGCGGGATTCGCCAGTTGACCGTGCTCGGCGACGATGAAGACGGGGACCTGCCGGGCGAGGACGCCTGACTTCTAGCGGATCTCGCGCACCCGGTAGCGAACCGTCCCAGCCGGCAGTGAGACGCTGACCTCGTCGCCTGCTCGCGCGCCGATCAGCGCCCGCCCGACGGGCGAGACGTTCGAGATCCGCCCGCCCGCCGGGTCGGCCTCCGTTGGCCCGACGAGCTGGTAGGTCGCCTCCTCGCCGCCCGTTTCGACGACGACCGTTGAGCCCAGGTGGGCGCGGTCCGACTGGGTCGGTGCCTCGATCACCACGGCATTGCGGAGCATCTGCTCCAGCGACTGAATCCGACCTTCTATGAAGGACTGCTCCTTGCGGGCGTACTCATAGTCGGCGTTCTCGCGCAGGTCGCCCAGTGCGCGGGCGGCGGCAACTCGGGCAATGACCTCGGGCCTGGTGACCGTTCGCAGGTGGTCGAGCTCGCTGGTCAGCTTTTCCAGCCCATCGGCGGTCAGGTGAGTTGGGGCGGCACCGGGCTTGGGCGGCGTGCCCGGGACCTTTGGCCGGCGTGCGGGCGCGGCGGTGCCGGTGGATGCGGAAGCACGGGCGCTCCCGCTGCTTCTGGCCTTGCGCGAGGATGGCGGCCTGGCCGGCGCTGCATCATCGGTCAGAAGCGCGCCACGGATGCCATCGTCGCGACGCTCACCGGATGCGGCGCCGGGGTTCCCGAAAGGTGACCGGCCATCGTTCCGCGCGATCACCTGGGAGAGGAGGGCGTCCTCGTACTCCTCATGGGCGTCGGTCTCGGCCCACCAGACGCGCAGCTCGCCCTCGACGCTGAGCGTCTTCAGCCAGTTGGCGGCGGCAGACGGCCGAGCGTCGCCCAGCGGTGTCGCCTGGATCGCCGCCATCCGCCCCCCGATGGTCTTGGCCGAGCGCCCCACGTAGAGCACGGGCTCTGTCGGCAGCCAGAACGAGCGCAGCCGTGCGGCGAGCTCCTGGGGCGTGGCCGGCGCACCGTCGATCGTCATGCCGGGCACTCGGTCGACCCAGCGACGGACCGCCGGATAGTCGATCGGTGGTTCGTCGGGGGCACCAGGCAGCTCGACAACGAAGATGCCGGGCGATCGGCTGGGGACCGGCCGGCCCCAGCGCACGGGTCCGTCCACGTAAAGCCCCAGGGCCTGCATCAGCTCGCGTGCGCCTGGCCGCCTCTCGGTTTCGTCAGTCACCCGGCAATGGTAGGCGCGATCGAGTGGACGAGCGGCCCGTGCGTGCCTGCCACCTGATGCCGATCGGGCGGTTGGCTCCGCTTGCAATCGGCGCGCAACGCCAATGGACGGCAGCCCACCACCGGCGCGACGGAGCGCTCTATAGGGTCGCCTCGATTGCCGTGACAGAGACCGGAGGAAGAATGGACGCCCTGACCCTGCTCAAGGAAGACCACGACCGCGTGAAGAAGATGCTCGACGAGGGCGAGGAGACGACGGAGCGCGCGGAGAAGACGCGCACTGAGCTGTTCACCAAGCTCAAGATGGAGCTCGAGATCCACGAGCGCATCGAAGAGGAAGTCTTCTACCCGGCGCTGAAGCAGCACCCGAAGGCCAAAGACCTCGCGCTCGAGGGGTATGAGGAGCATCACGTCGTCGACCAGATCTTCGCCGAGCTCGAGCAGACGCCCGTGACAGACGAGACCTGGACGGCCAAGTTCAAGGTCGCCAAGGAGAACATCGAGCATCACATCGAGGAGGAAGAGGGCGAAATGTTCAAGGCTGCCCGTGACGCCTTCTCACGTGAGGAGCTCGAGGAGCTTGGGCAGCGGATGGCCGAGATGAAGCAGCTGGCCCAGCAGGTCGAGAAGCAGGAGGCCGGCCGGGCCCTCTAGCGCGCGCTCAAACAACCGACGACTCACACCACGCGACCCGGCCACAATCGCCGGGTCGCTTTCATTTGCTCATGGGGCCGGTGCATGCCCATGCACGCGGTACGCGCAGACGGCCGCGGGCGCCGGGACGATGAAGGGCCGCCCGCACGCGGCAGCGCGCGCTTACCCAGGCCCGGTAGTCTCCGGCCGATGCAACCTTTTGTGGGCCGTCATCACCTTTACTGACGGATGCCCGAGCTTGACGAAGTCCTCGCAGCTCGCGCCGGCGATGAGGGAGCGTTCGGGGTCCTGATCGCCCGCGAGGCGCGTTGGGCCTATGGCCTCGCCCGTGTCGTGCTGGGTGATCAGATGGAGGCCGAGGATGCGTTCCAGGAGAGCTGCCTGCTGGCATGGCGAGACCTGCCAAAGCTGCGCGATCCAGCGCGCTGGAGGCCATGGTTTCGGCGGCTGGCGACGAACGTCATCCTCGAGCACGGACGGCGCATGGGCCGGCGGCCGAAGGTGACCGAGATAGTGGCGACCGACGGCCCGATTGCGCCCGACCACGCCGGGCGGGTGGCCGACCGAGACCTCCTGCTGCAGGCGCTCGGCTTGCTGACTGCCGACGAGCGGATCCTGGTTGCTCTGCACTACGGCCGTGACCTGACCGTCGCCGATGCGGCGGCTCTGCTGGGCATCCCGCTCGGCACTGCCAAGGCCAGGCTGCATCGTGCGATCGGCAAGATGCGCCAGCGGGTCGAGGCGTAGCTATGGACTTCGAGCAGCGCCTGTCAGCGATCCTGCACGACGTAGCCGACGCAGACCCGCCGGCCAACCTGGTCGAGCGTGCGCTCGGGCATCTGCCGGCAGGGAAGCAGGGTCGGTCGCACTTCGCGCCGCCGGTTGCCATGGCAGCTGCCATAGCGGCCCTGGTCCTCATAGCCGGGGCCGTGGCCACCATGTGGCGACCCGTCTCGATGCCGCCGGCTGCGGAGCCCAGCCCGTCCGTTGTCGAGCGCGCGCCCACGCCGGCGCCTTCGCCGTTCCAATCTCCGAGGGAGTGCCCCGGCTCGCAGATCGTCGGTACCCTTGCTGCCGTCTCCGACTCAGAGCTGGCGCTGGACCCGGCCGTCGGCTTCGAGGCGTCCCCCACCGACCGTACGCCTCTGGTCTGGGAGCCCTACTTCCGGCTCGGCGATGACGGAGGATCAGTAGTCGTGCGCGATCCGGACGGTGACGTCGTGGCGCGTGATGGCGACATCGTCGAGATTGGCGGTGGCGAGCGCGATGGAGGGTGGTACGCCTGCGGCTATATCGAGGTGCTGTCGTCCGGCGGGCCTCTGCCGGCTCCAGTTCTGGACCTCAGCGAGCGCTCGAGCTGGCGAGCGCTGATGACCATCGAGCGGGGCGTAAGTGATGGCCCGATCGGCCCGATCCGGCGCATCGAGTGGATCGGCGACACCCTGCACCTGGAGATTGCCGCTCGCCATGACGGCGTCGTCGACCAGGTTCGCGCCGCGCTGAGCGGGGCGACGGACGACGCCACCGTCGCCTCCGACCCGGACGGGCTTGTGACAATCGAGATCCCGGATGCCCGGACTACCTTCGCGCCGTCGATCGAGCCCCGGTGCGGTGCCTGGCAGCGCGTGACGCTGCTGCCCATCGGCGACGGCAAGGAGCTGCGCGGCGAGGACATGGCTCGCGCTGGCGAAGTGCTTCGGCTCCGTGCTGCAGAGGCGCTGGGGCTGGATGGTCAGGACATCGTCCTCCACACTGAAGACGGCCGGCACATCATCGTCGAGCTGCCGGCCGGCCCCGACAGCTCGGCGCTGAACCGGGCTCGACAGCGCATGCAGGCGCCCGCGCCAGCCGGGCTGATGGCCGTACCCGATGGCGTCGCCGTGCAAGCTGGCGACTCGGCTGACAGCATGGAGCGAGGTCTCGTTGGCGCCGCGGCCATCGACGTCGCAGTCCCTGCCGTTGACATCATGGGACAGCCTGCGCTCCACCTCACGTTGCACCCTGACGCCGCGGAAGCGTTGGACGAATTCGCCGCGGAGCGCGTTGGCGGGCAGGTCGCACTCGTCGTGGGGGACGTCGTTGTGGCCGCCGCAATGCTCAACGCGCCGCGGTTCGGCGGCGAGCTTGAGATCGTCGGCCCGCTGCGCGTCGCCGATGTGGCACCGCTGGCAGACCGCCTGTCGCTGTCGGTCGACTCGCTCGAGTTCGAACTGGTGGACGTCTCCACTGCTGAGCGCGATTGCTGACCGGTTCCGTGCGACGCCACGGTTACCATGCTTGGTATGGCGACCTTCGTTCTGGTTCACGGCGGGTGGGGAGGAGGCTGGGAGTGGCGCCAGGTCGCCGACCGGCTGGCCGCCAGGGGACATCAGCCGCATCGTCTGACGCTGACGGGGCTCGGCGATCGGTCGCACCTGGCGAGCCCGGAGGTGAACCTCGACACCCATATCACCGACGTGCTGATGGTGCTCCAGTTCGAGGACCTGTCCGATGTCGTGCTGGTCGGGCAGAGCTACGGTGGAGCGGTCATCACCGGCGCAGCGGATCGAGCGCCTGAGCGCATTCGTCGGCTGGTCTACGTCGACGCCTTCGTGCCGAATGACGGCGATTCGGTGATCGACCTCTCGCCCCAACGCTTCGTCGATCTTTTCCGCCAGCTTGCGGCCGAAACAGGCGACGGCTGGCAGGTCCCCTCGCCGTTCGATCCCGGCGACCTTGGCCCGCCGGAGATGGAGGGGTGGTATGCGCCGAAGCTGGTCCCCCACCCGCTGGCCTGCTTCGACCAGCCGATTCGACTCAGCGGCGCGTCCGACACCGTGCCACGCAGCTACATCGATTGCCGGCCGGCGGACGCCCAAAGCTGGGTCTTTGAGCGCTTTGCCGACCGAGCACGCTCCGACGGCTGGGACTACCACCACCTGCCGGTGGGCCACGATGCCCAGGTCCTGGCGCCCGAGGCGCTGGTCGGAATCCTCGATCAGGTGGCCAAGCTGCCAACCCCTCGTCGACCCTGACGACGCCCGGCGGGGACGCTGCCGGACTTATCCACGGGACCCCAGCTCGCCCAGCGCTTTGTCCAAGGTTCGCAACGGCCCCGCAAGGAGGTCGGCCGAGGTGCAAGCGCGGCTTGCCCCCGTCGCCCCCGGAAGGTAGGTGTGGCTGGGCACCCCAGCGCCCAGGCAGTCAGCGGACGCAGCGCGTCCACACCCCACAAGCCCGTCCAGTACGGGGGAGGCACAGATGACCGAAGAACGCAGCCCCTATTCCGGTCGCGAGGTGACCAGCTACCTCGAGGACGACTACCGCCTCAGGGACGCCGATGGCGACGAGATCGGCAAGATCGTCGAGCTGAACAGTGATTTCGTCGTCGTCGAGCGCGGCGGCGGCTTCCTGGGAATTGGCGACAAGGATCACATCTTCGTGCCGCGCCAGGAGATTGCCCGCGAGGACGATTCAGACTGGTACCTGAACATCCGCGGCGACGAGCTCGAAGGCCGAGGCTGGGACGAGCGTCCTCAGGCCTATGACCGCCAGCAGGGCGACGAGTCGTTCAACGCCGCCGGCGAGAACGGCGATCTGGGCCAGCGCAGGTCCGACACCGGCACTCGGATCACCCGCTACGAGGAGGATCTGGAGGCCAGCAAGGTCCAGCGGCAGGCCGGCGAGGTAACCATCGGCAAGCGTGTCGTCGAGGACACCAAGACGATCGAGGTCCCGGTTCGCCGCGAGGAGATTCACGTCGAGCGCCATCCTGTCACGGCAGACGCCACGACCGGTGTCGGCAGCGACGAAGCCTTCCGCGACAACGAGCGGATCACGGTGCCGCTGATGGAGGAGGACGTCGAGGTCCGCAAGGTCGCCCGACCGGTCGAGGAGGTGGAAATCACCAAGTCGAGCCACGAGGAGACCCGGCACGTCGACGACACCGTCCGGCGCGAGGAGTTTGACATCGACGACACCGGATCGAGCCGCGGGCACACGCGCGAGATCTAGGTACGCGAGGAACTATCTCGCTTGAGTCAGGGGCGGTTCGGCACGGCCGGGCCGCCCCTCGGCTTTGACCTCCCGCCAGTCTCACGCAAAGACACGCAGAGGGCCCTGGCCCGCCGGGCAGTTTCTGCTCGGACGGGATCGCTTGCGGCCCCCGCTCATCTGGGTCGTCGAGAGAGCCTGCGGAAGTCGGTACTTTCAGCCGCGCCCGAGGTACATGAGCGGGCTCGACGTCTGGCCTCTGTCGAGGTCAACTTGCCTCGATGCCCCGTCACGCGCGCCTGTTGCTCCTGCTCGCTGTCGTGGTCACGTGCCTTGCGGTGCCCGCGAGCCCGGCGGCAGCGCGCGAGTCGCGCAGCGACGGAGCGGCAACGCGCAGCGGCAAGCTGGCGTATCCGGACCCGCCTCGTCCCGGATACAGTCCCCGCCACGTCAGGCAGCTCCTGAACAACTGCGCTTTTGCTTCGGCGCAGATGCTCGTTGACAAGTGGACCCACGGTCGGAAGGCCGCGCCGCAGCATCTCCTGCGACGAGCGACGGGGATTCCGTCCGAGGACGGCGGGCCAACCCTGGCTGAGCTCCGTCGTGCAGTGGCCAGGGTCAGCGGCGTGGAGCTGCGCTGGTCACCAAACGGCGGCGACCCGCTGACCTGGCCGGCTCTGCTTACCCGGCTGGAGAACGGAGGTGGAGCACTGGTCAACCTGTGGCCCGAGAAGCTGCCGCGTCATTACGTTCGCTGGATACCTGCGCTCACGGCCGGCCACTCCGTCTACATCGAGCGCTACCAGCACGCCAAAAACCGCATCTGGTTGATGGATCCTCTCGGTCGTGGGAGCGGGTTCGGGGGCGAATGGATCGATGCGGACGCGCTGCACCGCGCCATCTGGAAAGCGGGCGATCTGGTCTGGGCTGCGGCCACCCCGCCGCTGCCGCCGCGTACGCCCGCGATCTCGGACTTTGAGCTTGGGGCGCCCGACGCGCCGGATAGCGCCTTCGCCGGTGACGCCATCGAGGTAGCGATCGCGTATGCGCCGCGCCGGTGGGACGCGAAGATGCCAACACTGCGAGTTGCCGCTACCTGGCAGCTCGTCGCAGTGGAGCCTTCCGGCGAAGCACCCGCCACGGCCGCGACGAGCGGTCGCGACGATCCGGCGGGCGAGATCCACCTCGAGTCCGCCGCCCTGGGCCCGCTCGTCGACGCCCTCCGGCCAGTCAACGCACTCATCGCCCCGCGTGCGGAAACGGCTTCCTCCGTCGATGCAGACGCGTCACTCACGGGGATAGGGCGATTTGAGGTCCTCAGCGAGCCGTTGGGTGCTGCCAGGGGAGAGCTGCGCTTTGCCCTTCGCTCGCCCGAGGAGCCCGGCGACTACCTGCTGACGCTCGAGCTCCGAGACGGTACGGGAGAGGCGCTGCCCGGCGAGGTGCCCACCTTCCAGCCGTCCCAGGTTCGCTTACGCGGACCTCTTGCCGGGCGTGTTCGCACTGTCGATGAGGTGCCTGCCAGCATTCCTCAGGGTGAGCGGCTATCGCTTGACGTCAAGGTCCGGAACCTTGGCAGCGCCGCGTGGGGGGAAGCCGCCGAGCGCGTCGTGTTGGTCGTCGGGTTCGACGGCGCTGCCCGAGAGGTGCATCTTCCGCTCGCGCTCGCAGCCGGCCAGGCGGTGGTGGTACCGGTCAGCCTGGCCGTCGACGTGTTGCCTGGACAGGCGACGCTGCAGCTGGCACTGCGCGACGGCAAAGGTGCTCCGCTGCCCGAAGCTGAGCCCATCGAGTGGGTCCTCGAGATCACGCCCGCGGAGCCAGGCACCCCCAGTGTCAACTGAAGACAGCCGCTCGACAGTTGCGTCCTGCCGCCTCCAGCGCCAGCGCCGCGGGTTGACTGCCGAAACTTAATCCTCAGCGGGCGCGTCAACGCGCAATATACGGAGCGGCTCTTGCACCGCGATGCCCGGCCAGGAGGGATTAGTGCGCCGACGGCTCGATACTGCGACCGGTAGGCGGCAGATGCGTGCCGCCGCAGCGACGATGTCCCTGCTCCTCGCCGCATGCGTAGGGTCGCCGCCGGGGGCCGATCCCACGACCTCGCCAAAGGCTCCTCCGGAGGCATCACCCACGGCCGCCGTGATCGCCGCCATCCCGGGTGCCGACGTGCTGGTTCGTGGTGAGCGCTCGGTCGCGGATGTGACCATCAAGGACCTGCGCTCGATCGCCGCCGCCAGGAATGCCTTTGGCCTGGACATCTTTCGGCTGCTGGCCCGCGAGGACGGAAACATCGTGCTTGGTCCTGACAGCATCTCCAACGCCCTGACGATGACCTATGCCGGAGCGCGGGGCAGCACCGCCGCCGAGATGCGCTCAGCGATGCATCTGGACCTGTCCGACGATGCGCTGCATCGCGCCGCGGGCGCGCTCGACGCCTCGCTGCTTGAGGCGAATGACATCGATGGCATCGAAATGGCCCGTGGCACGCGCCTCTTCGGGCTGCGCGACTTCCCATTCAAGGAGTCTTTCCTGGAGACTCTCAGCCGCGACTACGGCGCGCCGCTGGCGACGCTCGACTTCACTGCAGACCCCGACCACGCCCGCGCGGTAATCAACGACTGGGTCGCGCAGCTGACGCGCGAGCTCATCCCCGAGCTGATGGGCCCGGGCAAGGTCACCGGCAACACGCGACTGGTCATCGTCGACGCGCAGTACATGAAGGCCGTGTGGGACGAGCCCTTTGACCCCGATTGGACGGGCGACGCTCCCTTCCACCTGCCCGACGGGTCGACCATCGATGTGCCGATGATGCGCAACCACCTGATGATCCCGATCGCAGGCGGCGACGACTGGGTGGCCGGGGAGCTGGCGTACAAAGGCGGCCGGTTGACGATGCTGGTCATCGTGCCGCAGGACCTGGCCAGCTTCGAGGCCCATCTCGACAAGGATCGGCTCGACTCGATCGTCGCCGACCTCCGGGAGCAGTCGTACGTCCCGATCTCGCTGCCGCGCTTCGAAGTCAGCCAGCACAGCGATCTCGTCCCGCTGATGCGCGAGCTGGGCATCGAAGACCTCTTCGGAGGCGGCGACCTTTCCGGCATCAGCGACTCCGACCTGTGGGTCGGCGGGGTTGAGCACGAGGCGGTGGTGAAGGTTAACGAGGAGGGCACCGAGGCCGCCGCGGCTACCGGCGCAGAGATGCCCGGCTCGGCGCCGGCCGTCGAGGTGAGGGCCGACCGACCGTTCCTCTTCTTCGTCCGGGACCGCCACACCGGCTCGATCCTGTTCATGGGCCGCGTGGCAGACCCGCGGCCAGAGTGATGTCTATAAACCTCGTCCGGGCGCCGCGTTCATTTCGGAGCCTCGCCCACCGTCCTCCGCCCAAGCGCCAGCCAGCCCCGGGCCAGTGCCGCCAAGGGCTGCAACGGTCCAGCTGTCGCAAAAACCCAGTAGTGGACCGCGTTGAACGGGTTGAGGTCGTTGTCGAGAAAGCTGCTGGCGAGCACGATGTACTCGCCGATCCACGCGCCGGCAACGGCCACGCCGAACTCGAAGTAGCCAAGATGTCTGCGCACCGGCCGGCCTAGCAGGTAGCCGACTACGGCCGCCGAGACGGCTATCAGACCGTAGATCGGTGCCCAGGCTTCCTGCAAGGCCACCGGGCCCCTCAGCGCCATAGGCCCGCCGACCACGAGAAAGGAGGCGGCTACGCTCGCGCCAAGGAAGGCAGTCAGTGCCGCGGCGAGGACGATCAGTCTCATCGGCGAAGTGGACGCGTGGTGCCCAGGTCATGTTGCGCACGGCGCGCCGATCCGTGGACCCTCGATCGCTCCACGCAGGCCGTGCAGGTGGCTCTAGGGATTGCCTTGCGCTCGTCAGCTATGGTGCGAGCTACATGCACGAAGAGGGGCAGGCATGAGGGGCGCGGCGGCATGGGCGTTGGTGTCCTTTGCCGTGCTCGGCTGCCTTGCTGCTCCGGCGGTCCATACCGAGACCCCCGCACCGGCCGCGTCCGTGGCCAGCGCGGCGCCCGACCCTGCCTCGATACCGGCCCGAACTGCTCGCGCGTCGGTCGATCCCACGACTCGGCCGACGGACGGGTCAATTCACCCCGTCAGCACGCCAAACCAGCCCCTGCCAAGCGCGCCTGCCGTTCGACCGACACCGCTCAAGGTGCTGCCCACCACCAGGCCGTCTCCCACGCCGATCGAGGAGCCGCAGGGGAGAGAGTGCTTCGACGATGCATACAGGCTCAATGGGATTCGCTGGGATCGGTCCCTTGGTCGGCGCTTCAACCCCCATTCGGTGCCAGGTGACCTCGACGCAGAGCGGGCGCTGGAGGTCGTAAAGCAGGCGTTCGCCAACGTCACCGAGGGGCGCAACCTGTGCGGCCGACCGGACAACGTTCACGCCAGGGCGCACTACCTCGGCCCGACCGTCCACCCCGCCTGCTCCGAAGCGGAGGTGCGCTGGCACCACTTCAGCGTCGTCAGCTTTGGCCAGATGCCGGAAGGTTACGAGTGGGCGCTGGCGATCATGTGCGACTACTACTACGACGACGACCGGGTGGCAGCGACGGACATCCTGATCAACGTGGACGAGTGGTGGACCTTGTCGCACGACGACTGCCGCGGCACACAACACATCCTCGAGGCGGTGATGACGCACGAGGTCGGGCATGCCTTCGGCTTGGACCATGTCGGTCAGCGGCGGCACGGCGACCTGACGATGAGGCCGTTCAGCGACTACTGCGATTACGGTGACGCGACCCTCGGCCTCGGTGACCTGCTCGGCCTGGAGGAGCTTTACAGCTCCCCGCCTACCCCGTAGTCGCCCGTCAGGGAGATTGGCTGGCGCGCCAGGATTCGAACCTGGAACCCCCTGATCCAGAGTCAGGTGCTCTACCGTTGAGCCACGCGCCAGCGGCGCCCGTCAGGCGCTCTCGAGTCTACTACGAGCCGCCAGCGCCCCTGCCCGCCTTGGCCTGCACCTTGGCCCAGGTGTCCTTCAGCGTCAGCGTGCGGTTGAAGACGGGTCGACCCGCGGTGGTGTCGGGGTCGACGGTGAAGTACCCCAACCGCTCGAACTGGAACGTATCGCCGGCTGACAATCCGGCTCCCGCCAGCGAAGGCTCGACGAAGCAGCGCTGGAGCACTACCTCCGACTCGGGGTTGAAGTCGTCGAACAGGTCGCGCATGGTGCCCGGCTCGGCGGATCGGAACAGGTGGCCGTAGAGGCGCACCTCGGCCGGCACGGCGTGCCCCGCCGATAGCCAGTGGAGGGTCGCCTTGGGCCGGCGGCCATCGGGCGAATCGCCGCCGTGGGTCGCCGGGTCATAGCTGCAACGCAGCTCGACCACGTTGCCCTCGCCATCCTTGACCACGTCCGTGCAGGTCACGAAGTAGGCCCCGCGGAGTCGGACCTCGCGGCCGGGCGCCAGCCGGAAGAACTTGGGCGGCGGCTCCTCCATGAAGTCCTCGCGCTCGATCCACAGCTCCCGACTGAATGGAACTGTCCGGTTCCCTGCGTCGAGATCCTCCGGATTGTTGGGGACGGACATTTCCTCGACCTGCCCCTCCGGATAGTTCTCGAGCACCATTTTCAGCGGGTCAAGCACGCCGAACCGGCGCAGTGCCGTGCGATTGAGCACCTGCCGGCAGGCGTACTCGAGCTGCCCGAACTCGACAATGCTGTCCGACTTGGCCACTCCGATCATCGCCGCGAAGTCGCGGATGCCCTGGGCCGGGAAGCCCCGCCGGCGCAGCCCCGACAGCGTCGGCATGCGTGGGTCGTCCCAGCCACGCACGTGGCCCTCGTTGACCAGCTTGAGCAGGATCCGTTTCGAGAGCACGGTGTGGGTGAGGTTCAGCCGGGCAAACTCGATCTGGCGTGGCCGTGACGGCACCGGCAGGTTCTCGATCAGCCAGTCGTAGAGCGGCCGATGACCCTCGAACTCCAGCGTGCACAGCGAGTGGGTCACGCCTTCGATGGCATCCGACTGGCCGTGGGCGTAGTCATAGGTCGGGTAGATGCACCAGGCGTTGCCCGTCCGCGGATGGGTTGCATGCACGATGCGGTAAAGCACGGGGTCGCGCATGTTGATGTTGGGCGACGCCATGTCGATCTTGGCGCGCAGCACCCGTGCGCCGCTGGGGAACTCTCCGGCCCGCATCCGCGCGAACAGGTCCAGGTTGTCGTCCACTGAACGGTCGCGCCAACGGCTGTTTCGGCCCGGCTCGGTCAACGTGCCGCGGTTCTCGCGGATCTGGTCGGCCGACTGATCGTCGACGTACGCCTTGCCCTCGCGGATGAGGTGCCGAGCCCACTCATAGAGCTGCTCGAAGTAGTCTGACGCGTGGTAGAGGTGCTCGCCCCAGTCGAAGCCGAGCCATCGCACATCGCGCTCGATCGCATCGATGTACTCCTGCTCCTCCTTGAGCGGGTTGGTGTCGTCGTAGCGCAGGTGGCAGCGGCCGCCGAACTCCCGGGCGATACCGAAATTGAGGCAGATGGACTTGGCGTGGCCGATGTGCAGGTAGCCATTCGGCTCCGGCGGGAAGCGTGTAACGACCGAGTCGTGCTTGCCCGACCGCAGATCGGTCAGGACGATCTCCCGGATGAAGTCCGAGCGCTCGGACGGGGGCGTGGTGACGGATTCGGTGGTCAGGGTCGGGCACCCGCTGGTGGTCGGCCCGCAGGCCGTGGTAGGAGGTTGGCTGGCGAGCAAGGATTCGAACCTTGAATCCCCTGATCCAGAGTCAGGTGCCTTACCGTTTGGCCACTCGCCAGCGTGTGGCCGATTCTACATCGGGTCGATGACGGGCAGCTCAAAGCCGAACTCGGTGCCGCCGCCCTCGCGAGGCGTGGCCCAGATCCGGCCACCCATCGCTTCGACCAGCTGGCGGCAAACGAAGAGGCCGATTCCGGCGCCGCCCGGCACGGAGCGCGCAGCAGGAGCGCGGTAGAACAGCTCGAACAACTGCTCAGGCAAATCCGTGCCCGGGCCCGGACCGCGGTCCAAGACGCGCACGGTGACTCGGGCGTCCCCGTCATGCGCAGCGATCTCGATGCCCTTCGTCAGGGCGTCGCCATAGCGAACCGCGTTGACGAGAAGGTTGCGCAGCACCTGTTCGAGGTAGGTCACGTCACCCCGTACGGCCGGCAGGCCATCAGCGATGTCCGTTCGGACGCGCAGTGCCGGCCAGCGAGCGGTCAGCAGGTCGAGCAGTCCGGGCAGGACGCGCTGGATGAGCACCGGCTCATCGCCGATCTCCACCCCGCCTCGCTCGACCCGACTCATGACCAGCAGGTCCTCGACCAGTCGTGCAAGGCGCTCCGACTCGGCACGGATGTCGGCCACGATCTCCAGGCGCTGCTGGTCCGGCAGCTGACGCTCGAGCAGCTCGCTGCCGCCGTAGATCGTCGTGATCGGCGTGCGCAGCTCGTGCGAAAGGACGCCGATGAACGCCTCGCGGGCGACCTGTGCGGTGCGCGCAGCGGTGATGTCGCGCAGGACCACGACAGAGGTTCCGGCCACGGCCGGCCCAGCGTCCTTGAGCCGTGGCCGGTAGACGCGCGCTTCGACCCAGCGACCGGTCGACTCGAGGCGATGTTCTCCCTCCACCCCGTCGCCCGCGAGCAGGCGGTCAAGCCGCTCCATCGTCGCGGGGGCCTGCCCGCCGAAGAGACGGGCTGCCGACCGGTTGCTCACGCGCAGGCGTCCGCCGGCATCGAAGACCAGAACGGCCTCGCCCATCGCGCCGATGACCGCCTCGAGCTCCGCGCGCCGCTCGTCAACGTCTTTGTAAAGCCTGGCGTTTTCCAGGGCGATGCCGGCACGCGCGCCGACCTCCTCGGCGAGGCGAAGGTCGTGCTCGGTGAAGCGGCGCCCCGAGTCCGCCTGGACAAGCGTCAGGGCTCCGATCGGGCCGCCTCGGCCCAGCAGCGGCACGCAGATGTACCAGCGCAGCTCCATGGCCAGCAGCAGGTCCAGCTCCTCTCCTTCGGCGATCCCAGCGCGCAGCAGCTCCTCTGTCACCTCGACGAGCTCGCTGCTGCCCTCGCGCACCACGCGCGCAGGGCCAGCCGACGCGTCCGGCTGCACGGGGCGGACCTCGCGCAGCCTTTGGGCAAGAGCCACCTTGGCCGGGTCGGCATGGGCGATCGCAGCCGTGCGGATCGTGCCGGCCGCATCCAGCAGCTCGACGGTGGCGAAGTCGGCCAGGCGGGGAACGCACAGCTCGGCCAGACGTCTCGTGGCGTCCTCGATCGATAGGGTGGAGGTGAGCGACCCGACGGCCTCGGCCACGATCTCGCGCACCATCTCCTGGCGGTGCTGATCGGTCACGTCGCGGAAGACGCTGACCACCTTCTCGACGCGGGCATCCGAGTCACGTACCGGTGCCGCCTGGACCATTGACCACCGCTCCTCGCCCGTCGCCCGGATACGGAAGCGGACCGGGGTGGGGTCGGTTGGCTGGCCGGTGCGGAAGGCAACACCGGCGGGCAGGCCATCCTCGGCCATCGGTCGCCCTTCCTCGTCAAGCAGCTCGAAGGCGGACATCATCTGCTGCCAGGGGGTCGCCAGAAGGTCGCGCGCGTTCTCGAAGCCGCAAAGCCTGGCCGCCGCATCGTTGGCGAAGAGCAACCCACCCTGAGCGCTGTGCACGAGGATGCCGTCGGCGACGTTGGCCACGATGGCGGCCATCTCGTCGCGCGACCGGCGCAGGCCCTCTTCGGCGCGCAGCCGAGCGACGGCCGACCCCAGCACGTTGGCCATTGACTGCATGAAGGCCGCATCGTCGTTGTTGAAGGCAGCGCGGGCCGTCGAGAACGAGGCGAGGACGCCGAACGGCTCCTCGGCACCGCCGATGCGAACGGCGATGCCCGACCGGGCGCCATGCTCGGCGAGCACCTCGGAGATGCGGAAGCGCGTTTCCGTCTCGAAGTCGGTGGCGATCACCGGTCCGCCGGTCGCCAGCGTGAAGCCCGACTGCGAGCCGCCCTGAGCCGGCAGCGTCACATTGCCGACTACCCCCTGTCGCCAGCCGACACCCGCCACGATGCGGAGCGTTGCTCCGTCCTCCGACACCTGCAGCACGTCGACGAGGTCGCTCTCGAGGACGCGCCCGACCAGCACGCAAACATCGTTTAGCAGCTGGCCCAGCTCGCGGCTGTCGAGCGCACGCTGGGCCATCTCGGCGACGGCCGCCTGCTGTGCCAGCACACGACCAAGCGGCGAACGGCGGGTGTCGTCGGCCTCGAAGGCTTTCTCGGTGGTGACGATTGAACCGCTCCTGTCCCCGTTCCCCGACGGCAACCCTCCCCGAACGGGAGGCGAGCATACCAGCGAGGGCAAGGGACGCTTGACCGGCCCAGGCTCGAGCCGGCGCGCGTTGGGTGCAGTCAGCCGAGGGGTGGAAGCTCCTGCTCCACCGTCAGCGCACCGGCGAACAGGTCGCCCTGTTCGGCGACCCGATCCAGCACGGACCGGATGTCCCAGCGGTCCGGGCGCAGATCTGGATCGTCCACCTCGTCCCAGGTGAGCGGCGTGGACACGGCGGCACCCTCGACCGGCCGCACGGCGTACGGCGCGACCAGCGTCTTGTTGATTGCGTTCTGCGTGAAGTCGAGGCGGGCCTTGCCGCCGCGGGCCGACTTCTCCCACTCCCACGAAACGAGGTCGGGCAGCGCCGCCCCGACCGCCCGCGACAGCCCTTCCACCCAGTCACGCGTGTCGTCGTACGTGTAGCCCGGTCGAACAGGCACCCACACCTGGATGCCTCGCTTGCCGGTGACCTTCGGGAACGACGTGACGCCGAGGTGCTCGAAGGCCGTGCGGTATACGCGTGTCAGCTCGATGACCTCGTCCCACGTCGTGTCGGGGCCGGGATCGATGTCGATCAGGGCGTAGTCGGGCTGCCGATGGCTGGCCGTCCGCGAGGTCCAGGGATGGATGTCAATCGTGGCGTGGTTGGCCAGCCAGGCCATGGTCGCGACCTGGTCGGCGACGATGTAGGTGTGGCTCTCGCGCGGCTTGGCGTCCGGGTAGCGCCAGCGTGCCATCCACTCGGGCGCGTACGGCGGTATCTCCTTCTGCCAGAAATGGTGGCCGGTGATGCCGTCGGGCCAGCGCCACAGGTTGACGGCCCGGCCGCGCAGATAGGGCAGCAGCACCGGGGCGATGGTCACGTAGTAGCGGATCAGGTCGCGCTTTGTGAAGCCGGTCGCGGGGAAGAGCACCTTGTCCAGGTTGGTCAGCCGGACCTGGCGCCCGCCGATGCGCCAGGTGCCTTCCCGCTTCATCTCTTCCAGCGTCTCCAGCTCGATGGCCGTGGCGGCTTGCGGCAGCCCCTCGAACGTGGGGGTTTCGGCCGCACCGGCGTGAGGGCGCGCCGGCAACGTCGAAGCGGGCGCCTTCCGTTCCTTGGAAGCCTTGATCTCGCGACGCCCTACCTTCGCCACCGAACGCTCGGCGGCATGGGCGAGCCGGCGCGCGGGCTGCTCCTGCTCCAGCCGTGCATCGGCGGGATCACGGCCGACGTCAAGGCCCTTGTACGAAGACTGGCGGAGGAGATTGTCGGACGTCCAGTCGGTGAACTCGATCCGGATGACCAAGCGAGGCTCCGACCAGCGCGCGCCGCGGATGCGCGGGGGGTTGTCTACCGGCGGCTTGTCGGCCAGATGGGCCTCCAGCTCGTCCCGGAAGTAACGCCGTGACCTGGCGTCGAGACCGCTGCCCACCTCCCCGACGAAACGGTAGCCGTCACCGTCACGCACCGCCACCAGCAGCGAGCCCAGGTCCCTGGCGCTGCCCTTGCCCGGCTCGTAGCCGACGACGACCACCTCCTGTTCGCGGCGCACCTTTACCTTGAGCCAGTAACGCGAGCGCCGGCCGGGCTCATAGGGGCTCGTGCGCAGCTTCGCGACCATTCCCTCGAGCTGGCGCTGGCGGACGAAGTCATGGAAGGACTCGCCGTCCTCATCGACGTGGGTCGCGAAGCGCACGATCGGGTGATCGCGCAGGACCGACCTCAGCAGGCGCTTGCGGTGCTCGAGCGGCACCTCGAGCAGAGACCGACCGTCAAGGTAGAGCAGGTCGAACAGGTAATAGGCGATCGGGGCGGCGGCCGGGTTGGGGGATCGGCCGCGCAGCGGGCCGGCACGCTCCTGCAGCAGGGCGAAGCTGGGGTTGCCCTCGTCGTCGAGCGCCACGACCTCGCCATCCACGATTGCGCTCTCGGCCCGGATCCAGGTTGGTGGCATCTCGGCAAGATCGGGGAAGTAGGTCCCCGCGTCCTGCCTGTTGCGGGTCCACAGCCGGGCGATGCCGGCCTCGACCACCGCCTCAACCCGGTAGCCGTCGAGCTTCAGCTCGAAGAGCCAATCGTCATCGCTGAAGGCGCGATCTACGGCGGTGGCCTTCATCGGCTCGATGAAGGCGGGCAGCGGCCCCTCGCGCGCACGGGAGAGGTCAATCTCGGCCTCGGCGGCCGGCGCGTTGCTGTCCCACAGCGCGGGCATGCCGGCGAGGACTTCGTCGTTGGTGCGGCCGCTTTTGACCGAGCGCGGGTGGTCGTCGACATTCCAGCCCGGGTCCGCGTGCTCGTCGTTCTTGTGGATGAGCAGCCAGCTGTCCTCCTCGGCGCCGGCCGAGCGGGTCTTGACCAGCGTGAAGCGGCCGCGCAACTTCTCGCCCGCCAGGCTGAACTTGAGCTCTCCCTTGCGAACCGCTTGACCCGGGTCGTCGGTCTCCTCCGGGTCAAACGTGCCCCAGTCCCAGACGATCACGTCGCCGCCGCCGTACTGGCCCTTGGGGATGACGCCCTCGAAGTCGAAGTACGACAGCGGGTGGTCCTCGACGTGGACCGCCATACGTCGGTCGCGTGGGTTGAGCGACGGACCTTTCGGGACGGCCCAGCTCATCAGAACCTCGTCGATCTCGAGCCGAAAGTCGTAGTGCAGACGAGTGGCCCGATGGCGTTGGACAACGAAGCGCCGATTGCCCTTCGGCGGCGCGCCAGGGCCGGGCTCGCCGCCTTCTGGCTCGGGCGTGCGCTGAAAGTCGCGCTTGCGGCGGTAGGTCTCGAGCGACATGCGGCGTCAGCCTAGACCAGCAGGGAGCGCTGGGCGCGTGAGTTCTGCGGAGCGCGTCAGCGGCGCCTGGGGCGCCGTGCGTCCGGCTCCGGATGGCCCAACGCTCTGTACTTTTCACGCAGCTCGGCGGCCCAGCGCGCGCATGTTGCGTGCGCCCTTGTGCCGCGCCAGTGGATGGGCGACTAGACTCCCGCCTTCTCGCGTGGCCAGGCGAGCGTGGCCAGGACGGCACAGTCCTCCTTGGCGGTGAAGCTCCAGGGCTGGCCGGCGTCCACGACCGCTATCTGGCCGGCGCCGAGCTCTGCCGAGCCGGAGGCCGTCTCGAGCCGAGCCGAACCACCGATGACCTGCAGGCTGGTGCGTGCGTCGCCGTCGTTCTCGTCCAGCGTGGCGCCGCTGCGCAGGACGGTCAGCAGCACACGGAAGTCAACGTCCTTGGCAAGCATGCGCGAGTTGCGATCGCCGTCATTCCACTGGTCTTCGCTGCGCAGCCGGTCGATCTCGGAGTGCAGGTCGAAGGTCATCAGGCGCTCCATCAGGGCGCGCGATTCGCGGCTGTCGGAGCCGCTGGTGCTGCCGTAATCGCTGGTGCTCATGGCGTCAGTCGCTCCTACATCGAAAGGTCTGAGGGCTCGGTCGAGGGGAACGTCACATCACCGGCGGTCGGCGGCTCATCGCCGAGGTTGCCCGGGTCACGCCCGACCCGCTCGCTGATGGGTCCCTCATGGGCGCCGGCGTCACCGCCGATCGGGCCCTGGGCGTCGGGCTGGTCGGGGAGCTGGGGCGCGTCTGGATCGTTGACCGGAGACCGGCCGATTTCTTCGCTCATGCGACCAAGGTTCCACCCGCGCCGGTTGCGCTTGCTGCCCGACGGACTGAGCGCCGGATTGCGAGAGTCATGCAACCGGCGACGGCGTGCGCGCGCTCGCACGCCGGGGCGCGTTTGCGTCACGATGGGCAGACAGGATGGCCAGGTTGGCCGCCGTCCCGGATGCCCGGCCTGATTACCGTCGTTCTGCACACTGCCCACTTTCCCAAGGAGCGATCCCCCTTGGCCACCGTCGCCCCCGCACCCGCCACGACAGTCACCTCGAACACCGAGCCCAGGGAGATCTGGCCCGGTCAGCCGTATCCGCTCGGCGCTACCTACGATGGCGTGGGAGTCAACTTCGCCCTCTTCTCGGAGGTCGCCGACCGCGTCGAGCTGTGCCTGTTCGATGACGACGGCAGTGAGGTTCGGCTGGACCTGCCGGAGCGGTCGGGCTTCGTGTGGCATGGCTATGTGCCGGGGGTGCCGGTGGGACAGCGCTACGGCTATCGCGTGCATGGTCCATGGGCGCCGGCCAGGGGGCAACGGTGCCTGCCCTCCAAGCTGTTGATGGACCCGTATGCGAAGGCGATCGAGGGCCAGCCGCGCTTCGACGAGTCGCTCTTTGCCTACCGCTTTGGCGACCCGGATGGCCCGGTGAACGACGCCGACAGTGGACCCTTTGCGCAGCGCTCGGTGGTGGTCAACCCGTACTTCGACTGGAGCAACGATCGGCTGCCTCGGCGCCAGCTGAACGAGACGGTCATCTACGAGACCCACCTCAAGGGCTTCACCATGCGCCATCCGGAGATCCCGGAGGCGCTGCGCGGCACCTACGCCGGCCTTGCCCACCCCGCAGCGATCCGCTACCTGACCGAGCTTGGCGTCACCGCCATCGAGCTGTTGCCGGTGCACCAGTTCGTGCAGGACGACATGCTCACCCGCAAGGGACTGCGCAACTACTGGGGCTACAACTCAATTGGCTTCTTCGCTCCGCACAACGAATACGCCGCATCCGGCGAGCGCGGCGAGCAGGTGGCCGAGTTCAAGGCGATGGTCGCAGCCCTGCACGAGGCCGGCCTGGAGGTCATCCTCGACGTGGTGTACAACCACACGGCAGAGGGCAACCACCTCGGCCCGATGCTCTGCTTCAAGGGCATCGACAACGCCGCCTATTACCGGCTCGTGCCGGGAAACGAGCGTTTCTACTTCGATACCACCGGCACCGGCAACACGTTCAACGCCGGTCATCCCTACGCGCTGCAGCTGATCATGGACAGCCTGCGCTACTGGGTTACCGAGATGCATGTCGACGGCTTCCGCTTCGACCTGGCCACCAGCCTGGCCCGCGAGGTGCACGCGGTCGACCAGACCGCCGTGTTCTTCAACCTGATCCAGCAGGATCCGATCGTCAGCCAGGTCAAGCTGATCGCCGAGCCATGGGACGTTGGGGAAGACGGCTACCAGGTGGGCAATTTCCCCCCGCTCTGGTCCGAGTGGAACGGCAAGTACCGAGACACGGTTCGCGACTACTGGCGGGGGGAGCCGGGAACGCTGTCCGAGCTGGCCAACCGGCTGACCGGGAGCTCGGACCTGTACGCCACCAGCGCCCGCCGGCCGCACGCCAGCATCAACTTCGTCACCGCCCATGACGGCTTCACCCTCGCCGACCTGGTTTCGTTCAACGAGAAGCACAACCAAGCCAACCTGGAGGGCGAGATCCCCGGCGAGAGCCACAACCGCTCCTGGAACCATGGCGTCGAGGGACCGACCGACGACCTCCAGATCAACGCCCTTCGCCGCCGCCAGCAGCGTAACTTCCTGGCCACCCTGTTCCTGTCGCAGGGGGTCCCGATGCTGCTGGGCGGCGATGAGATCGGACGCACCCAGGGCGGCAACAACAACGCGTACTGTCAGGACAACGAGATCAGCTGGTACGACTGGCACAACGTCGACCACGAGCTCCTCGCGTTTACCCGCCGGCTGATCAAGCTTCAGCATGACCATCCCGTCTTCCGTCGCCGGCACTGGTTCCAGGGTCGGCCGATACGCGGCGCGGAGGTCACCGACCTGGCCTGGCTATCGCCGGACGGCACGCCGATGTCAGACGAACAATGGGGCGAGGGTTGGAGCCAGGCGCTTGGCCTCTTCCTGTCGGGTCACGATCTGGGCGTCGACCAGCGCGGCCAGCGCATCAGCGACGACTCCTTCTACCTGCTGCTGAATGCCTCGCCCAGCGACGTCAGCTTCCGACTGCCCAACGGTGATTACGCGTCGGCGTGGCAGCTGGTGCTGGACACCGCCCGGCCGGAGGTTGGCGCAGCCGAGCCCGCGGCGGAGCATCCGGCCGAGAGTGCGCTGACGGTCACGGCTCGCTCGCTGGTGCTGATGAAACGTGCCAGCTGAGCGCGCTTCGGGCGGCGCTGGCGGCAACGGCCGCGAGGGCGCCAGCCGCTCCGGCAACGCTCGTGGTCGCAGCAACGGGGCAGGCTCCCCCGCCCGCGCCCAGGGTCCGCGGGCGACTTACCGCCTGCAGCTCCATGCCGGCTTCGACTTCGACGCGGCGGCCGGGACCGCCGACTACCTTGCCAACCTCGGCGTCAGCCACGTCTACAGCTCGCCGTACCTGCAGGCCGCGCCAGGCAGCACGCACGGCTACGACGTTGTCAACCCACAGCAGGTCAACGTCGAGCTTGGTGGCGCGGTTGGCCACCAACGTTTCTGCCGCGTGCTCGGTGATCGCGGCCTCGGCCAGATCTTGGACATCGTGCCCAACCACATGGCCATCGGCGGGGACGAGAACCCCTGGTGGACGGACGTGCTCGAGAACGGGCCTTCCAGCAGCTACGCCCGCTACTTCGACGTGGACTGGGATCCCGTCGGCTCGCCGCTGACCGACACTGTCCTGTTGCCGGTCCTGGGCGACCACTACGGGCGCGTGCTCGACGCGGGCGAGCTCCGCCTGGAGCGTCAGGGTGGCTCGTTCCACGTCCGCTACCACGAGCGCCGCTTCCCGGTCTCCCCTCCAACGCTGGAGCGGCTCATCACCGAGGCCGGCTATCGGGCCGAGGCGGACGAGCTGGTCTTCATCGGGGCCGCGATGGGCTCACTGCCGGCCTCGACTGCCACCGACCGCCAGAGCGTTGTTCGACGCCACCGCGACAAGGAGGTGCTCAGGGTCCAGCTCGCCAGACTGTTGGGGGACCACCCGGAAATCGCCGCGACGGTCGACGACATCGTCGCCGAGTGGAACCAGCACCCGGACCGGCTGCACCAGCTGCTGGAAGACCAGAACTACAGGCTGGCCTTCTGGCGGATGGCCGGTCAGGAGCTCGGCTACCGGCGCTTCTTCGACGTGGCGACGCTGATCGGGCTGCGCACCGAGGACGAGCGCGTCTTTGGCGACACCCATCAGCTCATCCTGCAGTGGCTGCGCGACGGTGTGATCGACGGGGTCCGCGTCGATCATCCCGACGGGCTGCGCGACCCACAGGCGTACTTCGGGCGGCTGCGGTCGGCGGCGCCACACAGCTGGATCGTGGCCGAGAAGATCCTTGCTCGCGAGGAGGAGCTGCCGGACGACTGGCCGGTCAACGGCACGACCGGCTACGACTTCATGAACCGCGTGGCCGGACTGTTCGTCGATCCCGCCGGCGAGGAGCCGATGACGCGCCTCTACCAGGACTACACGGGCAGGCGCGAGCCGTTCGACGAGCTCGCATATCGCAATAAGCACCGCGTCATGCGCGAGCTGCTTGCGGCCGAGCTGACCCGCCTGACCGAGCTGGCAGTCAACGTCATCCAGCGCCATCGCCGCCATCGCGACTACACACGCCTTCAGTTGCGCGAGGCCCTCGCGGAGCTGGTCGCCTGCCTGCCCGTCTACCGGATCTATCTCCGACCCGGCGAGCAGACGCTGCCCGAGACGGACCGGGCCTATCTGGAAGCGGCCGTCGCGGAAGCTCGCTGGCGGCGCGGCGAGGAGCTCGGAGAGGATCTGCTCCGGTTCCTGCGCGACCTGCTGCTGGACAACTACCCGGGCCAGCTCGAGGCAGAGCTGATCGCCCGCTTCCAGCAGCTCTCGGGCGCAGTCATGGCCAAGGGAGTCGAGGACACCACCTTCTACGAGTACGGCCGCCTGATCTCGCTCAACGAGGTCGGGGGCGAGCCGGGCCACTTCGGTGTGTCGCCGCAGGAGTTCCACGGAGCCTGCCGCCGTACGCAGGCCGACTGGCCGACCACGATGCTCGCGACCGCCACCCACGACCACAAGCGCGGCGAGGACGTTCGCTGCCGCATCAGTGCGCTGTCCGAGATGCCGGACGACTGGCGCGAGGCGGTCGAGCACTGGACCCAGATGAACCGGGCCAAGCGGACGGGGCGCTTCCCGGACCGCAACACCGAATACTTCCTGTACCAGACGCTCGTCGGCGCGTGGCCCGTCGACGGCGATCGGCTCGGCGGCTACATGGAGAAGGCCGTTCGCGAGGCGAAGACGTTCACCTCCTGGACGGACCGGGACGAGCGCTATGAGCGGGCGCTGCGTCGCTTCATCGAGCGCCTGTTGGAGGACGATCAGTTCATTGCGTCACTCGAGGCCTTCCTGGGGCGCCTTCTGCCCTCTGCATACATCAGCTCGCTGTCGCAGACGCTGCTCAAGCTGACTGCACCCGGCGTGCCGGACATCTACCAGGGCACCGAGCTATGGGATCTCAGCCTGGTCGACCCCGACAACCGTCGGCCGGTGGACTATCGCCTGCGCCGCGAGATGCTCGACCGCGCCAGGTCGGCGACCGCCGCCGAGGCCTTGGCGGAGATGAGCTCGGGTTTCCCGAAGCTGTGGCTGATACACCGAGTGCTGACACTGCGCGCGCGGCGACCCGAGCTGTTCGGGGCCCAGAGCTCCTACCTGCCGCTGACGGCGCAAGGTGCCAAGGCGGAGCACGTGGTCGCCTTCGCTCGCGGGGGGGAGGCGGTCGTCGTTGCTCAGCGGCTGGCGCGCCGGCGCGGGGAGGGCTGGGGCGACACCTGCATCACGCTGGCCGGCGGCCGATGGCGGGACGAGCTGAGCGACCAGGTCCGGGACGGCGGCGAGGTGAGACTCGACGAACTGCTGACCGACTTCCCCGTGGCGCTGCTGATGCCGGAGCCGCTGATTTGAGCGGCCCTGCCCAGCCTGTCAGGTTGCTCGAGGAGCGACACCTTCTGGAACCCCATTGGCTGCCAGTCTGGGCACCGTCAGCGCGCCGGGTAGAAGCCGTGCTGTCGAACCGGCGCCTGCCGATGCGGCAGATCGGCCGTGGCTGGTGGCTGGCCCAGGAGGAGGTGTCGTCAGGCACTGACTACCGCTTCAGCCTGGACGGCGGGGATCCCTTGCCCGATCCCCGTTCGCCATGGCAGCCGCGCGGCGTCCACGCCGCGTCGCGGCGTCTCGACCTCTCGCGATTCGAATGGACGGACGATGGCTGGCAGCCTCCGCCGCTGCCCTCCGCCGTGATCTACGAGCTGCACGTAGGCACCTTCACGGAGGCGGGCACGTTCGAGGGCGCCGTGCAGCGACTGGACGAGCTCGTCGAGCTGGGCAGCACCCACGTCGAGCTGTTGCCCGTGGCCGAGTTCCCGGGCAACCGCGGCTGGGGCTACGACGGAGTCGACCTCTATGCGCCCCACCATGCGTACGGCGGCCCGCATGGCCTGGCCCGGCTCGTCGATGAATGCCACCGCCGCGGCCTGGCCGTGATCCTCGACGTCGTCTACAACCATCTGGGGCCCTCCGGCAACTACCTCGGCCAGTACGGGCCCTACTTCACCGATCGCTACTCGACCCCCTGGGGCGACGCGGTCAACCTTGACGGTCCGGGCAGCGATGAGGTCCGCCGCTTCTTCGTCGACAACGCGCTGATGTGGCTGCGCGACTACCGCATCGATGGGCTGCGCATAGACGCCATCCACGCCTTCGTCGACACATCAGCAGTCCACCTCCTCGAGCAGATGGCGGCCGAGGTGAAGCTCCTCGAGGCGGAGGTCGGCCGGCACAAGGTGTTGATCGCCGAGAGCGACCTCAACGACCCGCGCGTGGTGCGGCCGCCGGAAGTTGGTGGGTATGGCATCGATGCGCAATGGAGCGATGACTTCCATCACGCGCTGCACTCGCTGCTGACCGGGGAGCGCGACGGCTACTACTCCGACTTCGGCGCCGTCGGTGACCTTGCCGAGACCCTGCGGCACGCCTTCCGCTATCGCTGGGAGTTCGCCCAGTTTCGCGGCCGGCGGCACGGGCGGGCGCCTGACGGCCTGCCGGGCTGGCGGTTCCTCGGCTATCTGCAGAACCACGACCAGGTGGGGAATCGGGCCGTGGGTGAGCGCAGCGCGGCGCTGATGTCCACCGGGCGGCTCAAAGTTGGGGCCGCGGTGGTGCTGCTGGCGCCGTTCGTGCCGATGCTCTTCCAGGGCGAGGAGTGGGCGGCCTCCACGCCGTTCCAATACTTCACCGACCATCCGGACCGCGATCTGGGGCGCGCCGTCAGCGAGGGGCGACGCGCCGAGTTCGAGGCGTTCGGATGGGATCCCGAGTCGGTCCCTGACCCGCAGGCGATCGAGACCTTCGAGCGCTCAAGGCTGCGCTGGAACGAGCGAGGCGACGGCATCCACGCCGAGATGCTGGAGTGGCACAGCCGGCTGATCAGGCTCCGGCGGTCGTTGCCTGAGCTGCTGGACGGTCGGCTTGATCACGTTTTCGTCCAGTACGAGGAGGATGCGCGCTGGCTGTCCTTCCGGCGGGGGTCGGTCACCCTGGTATTCAATGTCGGCAGCCAGGCGCTGAGCCTGCCCGTGAAGGCCGCGGAGGTGCTGCTTGCCTCAGGGGACGATGTGAGCCTGGTCGACGGCACGGTGCATCTGCCGGTCGATTCCGTCGCCGTTCTGCGCTGAGGTCTCGCGCTGTCCCGTTCGGGAGCGAGTCGGTTAGTCACCAGCCACCGGGTTGGGCCCGGCGGCCTCCACTTCCGGCGGTTCGGATCGCTCGAAAGGACCCGGCTCCTCGACGCCGGCAGGCTCGAGCAGGACCACCGACTGACGGGCCTGGATACGCGACAGGACCACGATCACGGCAGCCACGAGCGGCACGGCCACGACCGCCCCGACCACGCCGGCGATGGCCGCTCCGGCCAGCACACCGGCCACAACCATGAACGGAGGCACGCCGACGGTGTTCCTCATCACGATCGGCACCAGCACGTTGCTCTCGACCGTCTGTATGGCGGCGTAGACAACGGCCACCAGCAGCACCGTCTCGATGCTGCCCGTGGTGGCTGCGACCACTAGCGCCGGGATTGCGCCGAGTGCCGGGCCGACGAGCGGGATCGCCTCGGCCAGGGCGGCGATGACCGCCAGCAGGACGGCGCCTTCGAGGCCGATCACGGCATAGGCGACGCCGGTCATCAGGCCGATTGACCCCATCAGGATGAGCTGGGCCCGCACCCATGCCCCCAGTCGGAACTCGACCTCGTTCCATGCCTCGCGCGTTCCGGCGCGTCGGTCCTCGGGGAGCATGGCCAGCGCGAAGCGCTGCAGCCGAGCACGGCCGGTCAGCCAGAAGTAGACCATCGCCAGGACCGCCGCCACGGAGATGGCGATATCGGCAACGGTCAGGCCGATGGCGATGATGTCATCCGCGTCTGGCTCGTCCGGTACCGGGCGGGCCACGGTCTGCTCGACCGCCGTGATGACCGCCCGCAGGCTCTGCGACAGCGCGCGCGGCTCGATCGTTGCCGCCCACGCCCGGGCGTCGGCGAGGAGCGGGGCCAGCTTCTGGCCCAGGTCGCCGAACTGTGCGATCGCGCCGGGCACGATCAGGAAGGCCAGCAGCAGGACGATGATGAAGAAGACGGCGTAGACGAGCAGCACCACCACGCCGCGCCCGACCGGCAGTCGCGCCCGCAGCCTGTCGACAAGCGGATCGAGCGCGGAGGCGAGCAGAATGGCGATGAAGACGAGCACCGCTACGCGCGCGGCCATGCCCAGCCCGAGGGCAAGCAGAACAATCAGTCCCACGCCCAGCGCCAGCCCGATGCCTCGCGCAAACCACCGATAGGCTTCGCCGCGCATCAGCTGCGGCTCCGGCGCGGGGTCAAGGAACGGTCCAGTCAGCCAACATTTCCGGCGGACGATACAGCGCCGTACGTTCGAGAGTCGGTCAAAGGCGTTCTTGACATGCGCGTGTAATGAGTATTGCAGTCCGGGCCATAGAGAGCACTCGATACAGTGGAGAGGGGACCCGTCTAGGAGGATCTATGAACAGCCAACCACTGGTGCTCGTCGCCGACGACGAGCCGCGCATCACCAAGCTGGTCGCACTCACCCTGCACGACGAGGGGTTCCGCGTCGTCACGGCCGGCGGGGGCGAAGAAGCGCTCAAGAAGGCCGACGAGGTGCGGCCGGACATCGTCCTGCTGGACATCGTCATGCCCGATCTCGACGGCATCGAGGTCATGCGCCAGCTGCGCGAATGGCGACCGGTGCCGGTCATCCTTCTGACGGCCAAGGGATCGACCAGCGACAAGGCCAAGGGGCTCGATCTGGGCGCCGACGACTACATTGCCAAGCCCTTCCATCCCGATGAGCTTGCCGCCCGCGTCAGGGCAGTGCTTCGTCGAGCGAGTGGTGTTGCCCCGGGCGCCGGCATCGTGGCATTCGACGACATCGAGATCGACCTGGAGCGGCGCCTGCTGACCAAGGGCGGCGACCTCGTGTCGCTCAGCCGGACCGAGTGGCTGCTGCTCCAGCACCTGGCCGCCAATGCCGGCAAGGTCGTCCTTCACACCGAGCTGCTGACCAAGGTCTGGGGCCCTGAATACCGTGACGACTTGCAGTACCTGCGCGTCTGGATCAGCCGCGTTCGACGCAAGCTTGGCGCGGCGCCCGGCGAGCCGGGTCCGATCAAGACCTTCCAGGGCATCGGCTACGTGCTCGACACCGAGGGCAACCTGAGCGATCCGAACGCCGCTTCAACCGACACGAAGTCCGGCGAGAGCGCGACCGAGCCGGAGGCGGCGACCGCCTGACAAATTGCCCCGACAGCCGGGCAGCAGAGATGAAAGAAGGGCGGACCCGTCGGGGTCCGCCCTTCAGCATTCGGAGCTGTTCCGGTCAGCCCTCGCCGGTCGCGGCGCGCTCGGCCCGACGCCGGGCCGCCGAAGCGCCACCCTGGCGGCGGCCGGAGAGGGTGGCTGCCATGGCTGCGCCTGGGATGGCGGCAAGAAGGATGAGCAGCCTGTTCACCCCACCGAAGAAGAGTCCCACCGCGAGGCCAAGCGAGAAGCCTGTGCCAGCGATGAGTGCCTCGTCCGACATCCCGTCCAGGGCGACCTGGGCGTCATGGGCCGCTTCCTGGGCGCCCGCTAGCGCCTCCGGCAGCCGCTCTGCCACCTGGTTGGCACTGGCCTTCAGCCTCTCCTGGGCATCGGCCATGACGCCGCTGTCGGCGCCGTTAGTTGTCTGCTGGGCCATCTGTCGACCTCCTTTCCTGCTTTGAGCCTTGATGGGTTGATCAGTCGTCGCCGGCGCCACCGCCGGAGTCGCCACCGCCGCCCGAGTTACCGCCACCGGGGTTACCGCCACCGGGGTTGCCGCCACCGGGGTTGCCGCCACCGGGGTTGCCGCCGCCGGAGTTACCACCACCGCCTCGGCCTGCCTCGGGCTGCTCGGTCGGCTCCGGCTCAGGCTCGGGGGTCGGCTCAGGGG
>DATLGJ010000044.1:0-54930 GCA_035540555.1 Candidatus Limnocylindrales bacterium
CACCCAGCAGACGGCGCTGACCTATACCGACCAGCGGCTCAAGGTCAACACGTTCACCTACCAGGTGCGCGCCATCGACGCGGCCGGCAACAAGAGCGCCCTGTCACCACCGATCACGATCACGACCCGGCCCTAGGGGACCACCGCCGCCACTACGGGCGGGCGGGACGCCCGCGGGCGCGCATCCGATTGGCAACCTTGCCGAAACCCGGGTAGGCTTCGCGCAAGCGCAAGCCCATGCGGAGCTGCCGCACCAACGGACGGGTCGCTCGTCCCGCGGCCGGCCGCCTCGCCATCGTCAGCAGCCTCGCCGCCCAGCGAGGCGCCTCGGCGCATCCCGCGCCGGCCGAGAGAGAACGACATACCTTCCAGCGCAGGCTGGATGGGAGGCAGAGAGAAGATGAACGACCCCGTCATCCTGGCGGCGGTGGCCCTGCTCGCCATCGCCGGTGGGTTCGTGCTTGGCCTCGTTGCGCGCAGCATCCTGGCCGCGCAGTCCATCCGAGCGGCCCAGGAGAAGGCGGCGCGCATCGTCGCTGATGCCCGCGCCCAGCAGAAGGACCTGATCCTGCAGGCGAAGGACGAGCAGGTCAGGCTGGCTCGCGAGGCCGAGGACGAGGCTCGGGCCAAGCGCTCTGAGCTGTCCAACCTCGAGCGTCGCCTGCTTCAGCGCGACGAGCAGCTGGACCAGCGGGCCGACATGCTCGAGGAACGCGATCGAAAGCTGATCTCGCGCGAGCGCGAGCTCGACCAGGCGCGCGAAGAGCTGTCCCAGGCCCGCCAGGAGCAGATCGGAGCTCTCGAGCGCGTCAGCCAGATGTCCGCCGAGGAGGCCAAACAGATCCTGCTCGAGCAGGTACGCGAGGAGGCCGAGCATGATGCCGTGCGGCTGGCCCGCGTCATCGAGCGCAAGGCGCGCGAGGAAGCCGAGGAAAAGGCCCGCGACGTCGTCATAACGGCCATCCAGCGGGTGATGGTGGATCACACCGCCGAGATGACGGTGTCCGTGGTGCAGCTGCCGTCAGACGAGATGAAGGGCCGGATCATCGGCCGCGAGGGCCGCAACATCCGCGCGCTGGAGCAGGCCACCGGCATCGACCTGATCATCGACGACACGCCCGAGTCCGTGCTGATCAGTGGTTTCGACCCGGTTCGTCGTGAGATTGCCCGCCTTGCACTGAACAAGCTGATCCAGGATGGTCGGATCCATCCCGGCCGCATCGAGGAAGTCGTCGCCAAGGCCAAGGCAGAGGTCGAGCTGGTGATGCGCCAGGCAGGCGAGTCGGCTGCGTATGAGACAGGCGTGCCCGGGCTGCCGCCGGAGGTCATCCGGCTGCTCGGTCGGCTGAAGTACCGCACCTCGTACGGCCAGAACGTGCTCCAGCACAGTGTCGAGACCGCCCGGCTGGCGGCGGTCATCGCCGCCGAGATCGGCGCAGACACGATGGTTGCCAAGACGGCCGGCCTGCTGCACGACATCGGCAAGGCAGTCGACCACGAGATCGAGGGGCCGCACGCCGCCATCGGGGCCCAGATCGCCAGCCGCCACAACATGTCGATGAAGGTCATCAACGGCATCGCCGCCCATCACCAGGAGGTCGAGTACGCCTGCATCGAGTCGCCGATCGTCCAGATCGCCGACGCGATCAGCGCGAGCCGGCCCGGTGCGCGGGGCGAGTCGGCCGAGACCTACGTCAAGCGTCTCGAAGAGCTGCAGGCGATTGCCAACAGCTTCCAGGGGGTCGAGAAGTCGTTCGCAGTCCAGGCGGGGCGCGAGGTACGCATCCTCGTCCGGCCGGAGGAGATCGACGACCTGGCCTCGATGCGCCTGGCGCGGGACATCGTGCGCAAGATCGAGGAGTCGCTGACCTACCCCGGCCAGATCAAGGTCACGGTCATTCGCGAGACGCGCGCCGTCGAGTACGCCAAGTAGGCGTGCCGGAGCGAGAGGCCGCCGCCGGGGCGCGCCCGGTTGCCGAGGTCCGCGCGGCCGACCGTCTGACGCCACCCCCCGAGGCGCCCGAGCTGGGCAGCGTCCGGGTGCTCATGATCGGCGACGTCATAGGCAAACCCGGTCGGCAGGCGCTCGAGCGAACCCTGCCCATGATGCGCGAAGAGCGTCGCGTCGATCTCGTCATCGCCAACGGTGAGAACCTCGCCGGCGGAATGGGCCTGACGAGCAACACGGCGGCGATCCTGTTCGAGTCCGGCGTCGACGTGATCACCAGCGGCAACCACATCTGGGACAAGCGCGAGATCTACGCCGAGCTGGATCGCGACGAGCGCATTCTCCGCCCGATCAACTACGGCGACCTGGGCGTGCCGGGCCGCGGCTGGGGCGTGTTCCATGCCGCCGACGGCTCTGAGGTGGCCGTGATCAACGCCCAGGGACGGACGTTCATGCAGCCGATCGAGAACCCGTTCACGACGATCGATGAACTGCTCGAGGGCGGCGCCGACGAGCTGCCGCCGGTGCGCCTGGTCGATTTCCACTGCGAGATAACCAGCGAAAAGACGGCTCTCGGCCTGCACCTGGACGGGCGGGTCAGTGCCGTCTGCGGGACGCACACGCACGTGGCCACCGCCGACGAGCGGATCCTGCCGCGCGGCACCGCCTACGTCAGCGACATTGGCATGACCGGGCCGCTGTACAGCGTCATCGGCTTTGACCCAGAAACCGTCCTGCCGCGCTTCCTCAACGCGCTGCCCACCCGCTTCGAGGTCGGCACCGGTGACGTGCTGCTGAACGCCATCCAGCTTGACCTCGAGGTTGCCACGGGGCGCGCCCGCGCCATCGGCCGCATCCAGAAGGTAATCGAAGCTTGAGCAAGGTCCAGAGCCGCTTCCAGGAGCCGGTCGGCCAGATGGTCACCCCGCGCCGCAATCGGGTGGATCTGCACACCCACACCGATCGGTCGGACGGCGTGCTGTCCCCGCGCCAGCTGTATGACGACATGCACGCCTTCGGACTGCGCCTGGCCGCAGTCAGCGATCACGACACGCTTGCCGGCTATCGGGAGCTTCGTGCTGCCGGCCTAGGCCGCGGTGCGGAACCCGATGGGCCCCAGCTCATCCCGGCGGTCGAGATCAACAGCATCGCCGACCGCGAGCTGCGCGAGATGGGCGTCCAGTTGGAGGAAGGCGAGCTGCACATCCTGGGCTTCGGCGTGGATGCCGACGACGAGCGGTTCGAGGAGCGCCTCGCCGCCCAGCGCGACAGTCGCAAGACGAGGCTGCTGCTGATCATCGAGGCGCTGCGCCGGCTGGGCAGGCCGATCGACGATCAGATGGCACCGCTGCTTACCGAGCAGGAGGCCCTCGGCCGCCCACACATCGCCCGGGCGATGGTCGAGGCCGGCCACGTGGGGAGCGTGCAGGAGGCGTTCGACCTGTGGATCGACCGCAACGGCCCGGCCTACGTGCCGCGCCAGGGCCTGGCCACGCGCGAGGCGATCGATGCCATCAATCAGGCCGGTGGAGTGTGCGTCCTGGCCCACTACCCGGCGGCACCCGAGCAGCCCGAGCTGATCGAGCTGCTGGTGGGTTGGGGCCTGCGCGGTCTGGAGGTCAACTACCGTCGCTTCGAGCCCGAGACCGTCGAGCGCATGACCGCCTTTGCCTCTGAGCGGGGGCTGCTGGCAACGGGCGGCTCCGACTACCATGGCGACGGTATGAGCTACGCCGAGGCGCAGGCGACGACCTGGGTGCCCGATGAGGTGGGCGAGAGGCTGCTCGACGCTTTGGCGACACAGCCAAGCCGGTGAAGACGCTTCCACGCCGCGAGCTGCCTATGCTCGATGCGGCGGTCACGCCGACCACCGCTGCGACGCCACGCACGCCGCTCGCTCCCGCGCTTGCGCTGTCCGAGTTCGCGACGGAGGATCTGGCCTTGCCGAGCTTCCACGTGTGGACTCTCGGCTGCCAGATGAACCGTTCCGACTCGGAGGAGATGGCCGCCGCCCTGCTCGACGCGGGCTGCGCTGAGGCATCGAGCCTGGAGTCGGCCGAGCTGATCGTGATCAACTCGTGCGCCATCCGCGAAGCGGCGGAGCAGAAGGTCATCGGGCGGATGGGCCACCTTGCCCGGCTGAAGGAGACCAATCCACACCTGCGAGTGGTTCTGACCGGTTGCTCGGTGCGCGAGAACAACCGCGACGTGCTGCAGCGGCGCTACCCGGCCGTCGACCTCTTCCTGACGCCTGACCAGGAGCCCGAGCTCGCTGCCCGTTTGGGCCTGGCCAATGCCACAGCGCCGGGCCGGATGGCCGTCCGGCCACGGCGGGAAAGCGCGACGCACGCCTGGCTGCCGATCATCTACGGCTGCGACAAGACCTGCACGTACTGCATCGTGCCCTTCAGCAGGGGCCCTGAGCGGAGCCGTCCATTCGACGAGGTGGTGGAGGAGGCCCGGCGCCTGGCGGCCGCCGGCTACCGTGAGGTCACACTGCTGGGACAGAACGTGAACTCGTACGGGCACGACCTGCCGGCCGACACGCGCTTCGCCGATGTCCGCCGCCAGCGCGACATCGGACGTCGGCTCGACCTCGATGGCAAGCCTGACATCGCTGCGCTCTTGCGCGCCATCGACGCCATCCGGACCGCGGACGGGGTGCCGGCCATACCGCGGCTGCGCTTCGTCACTTCCCATCCGTGGGACCTGGGCGGCCGGCTGATCAGGGCGATGGCCGAATGCACGTCGGTGTGCGAGCACCTGCACCTGCCGGTGCAGTCGGGCGATGACGTCGTGCTGCGCCGGATGGGACGGCAGTACACCCGCAGCGAATACATCGAGCTCGTCGGGCGGCTGCGCGAGGCCATCCCGGGGATCGTCCTGACGACGGACGTGATCGTCGGCTTCTGCGGTGAGACCGAGGAGCAGTTCGAGCGCACGCTCCAGCTGCTGCGGGAGGTCCGCTTCGAGCAGGTCTTCGCGGCGGCCTTCAGCGTCCGCCCCGGGACGCCCGCGGCCCGCCTCGCCGACAACGTCCCCCGAAGCGAGAAGAAGCGCCGGCTGCAGGCGCTGCTCGACCTGCAGGAGGACATCGGCCTGGCCGCCAACCGGGCGTGGGTCGGCCGTACCACAGAGGTGCTCGTCGACCAGGTCCGGCCGCCTTCAGCTCATGACCATGGCGCCGCGGGCACCAGCCGCGTGGCCGGACGCAACCGCGAGAACAAGTTGGTCCATTTTCCCGGCGGGCCGGAGCTGCTCGGCCGGCTTGTCACCGTTCGCGTCGAGCGGGCTGGTCCGTATGCCCTCGTCGGCAGCGCCGCCGCCTGAGAGCGCGGGAGGAGAGCAGGGCCATCCACCGCTGCTGGTGATCTGTGGCCCGACGGCGACCGGCAAGACGGCCCTCTCGCTGGCGCTTGCCGCGCGGATCGAGGGCGCCGAGATCATCAGCGCAGATTCGCGGCAGGTCTATCGCGGCATGGACATCGGCACGGCCAAGGTGTCGCCCGCGGAGCAGGGTCGCGTCCCGCACCACTGCATCGACCTGGTCGATCCGAATGAGCGCTTCACCGCCGCCGACTTCCTGGCCCATGCCCGTCGCGCGCTGAAGGGGATCGCCCGGCGCGGGGGCGTCGCGCTGCTGGTCGGTGGGACGGGCCTCTACATCCGGGCCGTCGCGCGTGGCGTTCCCCTTACCGAGACGGGCAGCGACCCGGCAAGGCGCGCCGAGCTGGAGGGGCAGCTGGCGGGGGAGGGGCTGCATGCGCTTGTGGCACGGCTGCGGGCGCGGGCGCCGCAGGTGGCACGGCGAACAGACCTCGGCAACCCGCGGCGGGTCGTGCGTGCGCTGGAGCGGGTCGAGGTGGTCGGCGACGAACTGCCCCCACCGCCGCGTGGCTACCCCGGGCCTGGTGTCTGGCTCGGGCTTGACGTCGAGCGCGACACGCACGATGGATGGATCGCCGCGCGCGCCCGCTGGCAGTTCGAGAACGGGCTGATCGAGGAGGCACGGAGGCTGCGCGAGCGCTGGGACCCGCAGCTGCCCGCCTTCACCGCCCTTGGCTACCCCGAGGCGTTCGAGGTGCTGGACGGTCGTCTGAGCGTCGACGACGCGATCGCGCTGGACGTGCGTCGGACGCGCCAGCTTGCGCGTCGCCAGCGAGCGTGGTTTCGAGCAGAGCCGGGCGTCGAGTGGCTGGATGCATCATCGGATCCGTTGCCACATGCAATGAGCGCCCTGAATCGGCTGCTCGAGTCGCCGACTCACAGCTCTGGTTGACGAGCCCCGGCCTCCTGGCTAGCGGTCCTCGAGCGCCCTGACGTCGAGCTCGTCGATGACCTCCGCTACGCCGGTGACCCGGCTGGCCACCTCGACCACGTTGTCGCTGTCGTCGACGTCGTCGACCATCCCGCGAACGGCCACCGTTCCGCCGCGCGTACCGATGGCAAGATCATCGGCGTAGCGGCTGGTCGCCGCATCGGCACGAAGCGCCTCGCGCACGCGGGCGCTGAGCTCGTCCTCGTCAGCCAGGCCGGTGGTGCCGTGGTCGTGGTCATACGGCTCGCTGACAGCCGAGTCGCCGAACCCGGCGGCGATCTGTGCGCCCTGCGGATCGTCCGCCGATACGGCGGTCGGGGGATCGATAGGCGGCACCCAGGTCATGCCTTCCTCTGCGGCGACGGCGGGGTTGGCCGTCTCCCCGTCGCGCATTCCCAGCTCGGTCAGGTCCTCCACACCGGTGCCGCGCTCGCGCGTGCCGGCCTCGAGCTCGCCCATGTACAGCTCGGTGTGGGTCAGCTCGGCCTGTCGTTCGTCGACCTCGTCGCGTCCCAGCCAGGCAACCTGGTCGCCCTCAGGTTCGTCGCCGGTCAGCTCTCTACGCTTGTCCTCGGGCTCGGGATCCGGGCCGGCCAGTGGGGTCTCGCGCGGCGCCTCGGAGGCACGGGAAATTTCGTCATCGCTCATGCGATCAAACGTGCCATGCGGCCCGCTGATGGGGCACCACTGGCAGGCGCGCGAACGTTACGTATGCTTTGCGGGTGAGTCCGCGCGCCAACGGCCGTGCCAACGGTCCCGAGAAGCTGATCGATCTTCGCCCGCCACGGGAAAAGGCGTTCCTGGTTGCCGTCGACACTGGCCAGGACGAGGGCTGGACGGCCGAGGATTCGCTGGCTGAGCTGGCCAGCCTGGCCGACACCGCCGGCGCCGAGGTCGTCGGCGCAGAGTGGCAGAACCGGCGTCACGTCGATCCCAACTGGTACGTGGGGAAGGGTAAGGCGGAGGAGCTGGCACAGGCCAAGGCCGAGACCGGCATGACCCTGCTCATTGCCGACGACGAGCTGAGCCCTAACCAGCAGAAGGCGCTCGAGAGCCTGCTGGGTGTCAAAGTGCTCGACCGCAGCGGGCTGATCCTGGACATCTTCGCCCAGCATGCGCGTACCCACGAGGGCCGACTCCAGGTCGAGCTGGCCCAGCTCGAATACCAGCTTCCGCGGCTGACCCGCCTGTGGACCCACTTGTCGCGGACAGGGGGCGGCATCGGTACCCGCGGACCGGGCGAGACGCAGCTCGAGACGGACCGGCGGGTCATTCGCGACCGCATCAAGAAGCTCAAGGAGCGCGTCGAGCAGGTCCGCCGCCAGCGCGAGACTGCCGCTCGCTCGCGCGATCGCCGGCTGGTGCCGACGATCGCCATAGTCGGTTACACCAACGCAGGCAAGAGCTCGATGCTCAACGCCCTGGTCGGCTCCGACGAGGCGCGGGCAGAGGACCGGCTCTTCGCCACGCTCGATCCGACCAGCCGGACGGTCAAGCTCGGTGACGGACAGTCCGCCGTGGCCACCGACACCGTGGGGTTCATTCACAAGTTGCCGCACCAGCTGGTCGATGCCTTCCGGGCGACGCTCGAGGAGGTCAACCGCGCCGACCTCCTGCTCGAGGTCGTCGACGTCGCCGATCGCCACGCTCCGGAGCACCGCCAGACGGTGCAACAGGTGCTCAGCGAGCTGGGCGCCGGCGAGAAGCCGCGCCTGCTCGCCTACAACAAGGCAGACCTCGTCGAGCCGGCGGCGGTGGACGCGTCGACACCCGCCCCGTCGATCGCCGGCAGCGTGCTGGTCTCGGCGCATACCGGCTATGGCATGGACCTGCTCCGCGCGCGCCTGGCCCAGATGCTGGCCGACCTGTGGGAAGACGTCGACGTCTCGCTACCCTACTCGGCCGGCGAGCTGCTTTCCCGGGTCCGTGAGCGAGGCACCGTCGACATCAGCTACCGGGCTCGTGACGTGCGCGTCCGCGGTCGTGTCGCCCCGACCTTCGCCGGCGAGCTCCGTGCCGCCGCCGACTGGGCGAAGGCACGGGGCTGATCACGGACAACGAAATTCGCGTCGAGTGCCGCCCGGCGGGTCTCGGCTGGCAGTGCCACGTGGTCGTGGGCACCCATCCGGCGGCGACAGTCCATGACGTCCTCGTCGAACGCAGCGTCATGGAGCGTCTGGCCCCGGACGCCCAGGACCCGGAAGCGCTCGTGGGGGCGTCCTTCCGGTTCCTGCTCGAGCGGGAGCCGCAGCATTCGATCCTCCGCCGCTTCGACCTGCCAGCGATCGGCCGCTACTTCCCGGAGTACGAGGCGGAGATTCGACGCCGCCTGGACAGCCCGGCCTAGACTTCATCCATGCGACAGGTCATTGGCCTCGACCTCCACGAGGTTGACGTCGGCTAACTCGACAGGCTGATTGCCCGCTATGAGCGGGTGGTGGTCGACGTCGGCACGGGCGACGGAAAGGGGGTCGTCCGCCGTGCCCGACGAGAGCCACGGACGCTCGTCATCGGTCTCGACGCGGCCGCGAGAGCGCTGGCCGCGACCTCGCGCCGCGCCGCGGCGCCGGCGCGCAGGGGAGGGTTGCCGAACGCCCTCTTCCTGGCCGCCGCTGCCGAAACCCTGCCCGGGCCTCTGGCCGGCCGCGCGGACGAAGTCACCGTCGTGCTGCCGTGGGGATCGCTCCTGCGCGGGCTGGCCCTGCCCGAGCCTGCGCAGGTGACGGCTGTCGCCGGCCTGCTGAGGACGGGCGCTCGATTGGAGCTGATGCTGTCCATCGATGGCGTTGACTCGTCAGCTGGATTGCCATTGACGACGGCCCAGTCGATGGGTGACCTGGCCGCCCGTTACGCCAACATCGGGCTGGGCTGCCGGGAGCTCCGCCCAGCGAGCGACGATGACGTCGAGCGACTGGGCTCGAGCTGGGCAAGGCGCCTGGGCATCCCTCGCCGGCGCCCGGCATGGTTGCTGACGTTCGAGCGTGGTTAGGCCGGGCCGGGCGGGCCGTCTGCCGGACGTTCTTTGACGTAGGCGTCGCGCAACGGCAGCGGCTGACGGGAGCGCGTGCGCAGGTTGAGAAACTCGACCAGCACCGCGAAGCCCATCGCGAAGTAGATGTAGCCCTTGGGGATCGCCACCTCGATGCCTTCGGCCACGAGCGCCGTGCCGATCAACAGCAGGAAGGCGAGGGCAAGCATCTTCAGCGTGGGGTGCCGCTCAACGAACTCTCCGATCGCCTTTGCCGACAGGAGCATCACGCCGACGGCGATGACGATGGCCGCGACCATCACCGGGATGTCATCGGCCATGCCGATGGCGGTGATGACAGAGTCGAGGGAGAAGATGATGTCGAGCAGCATGATCTGGGCGATCACCGCGCCGAAGGTGGCGGTGGCTACGCCGGCGGTCGTCTTATGCGACTCGGCCCCTTCCAGCCGCTCGTGGATCTCGAAGGTGGCCTTGGCTATCAGGAACAGCCCGCCGCCGACCAGGATGATGTCGCGCCACGACACCTCATGATCGAAGACCGTGAAGAGCGGCTGGGTCAGCCCGATGATGAAGGCGATGGAAAAGAGCAACGCGATACGCATGCCCATCGCGGCGCCCAGGCCGATGATCCGCGCCTTGTCGCGCTGTTCGGCGGGCAGCTTGGCCACCAGGATGGTGATGAACACGATGTTGTCGATGCCCAGCACGATCTCGAGCGCAGTCAGGGTTATCAGCGCGATCCAGGCGTCTGGCATGGTGAATACTTCGAGGAACTCCACGGCGCAGCGGTCCTCCGATGCTCAATCACGCATGCCGACCGACCGTCCCGTCGGTGGGGCACGCGGAGTGTAGGGCGTACGTCAACCCGCGGCGTCAGACTGGTGCGATGGGCGAGATGAAGCAGCGCATGCTGCGCGGCGAGGACTACATCGTCGACGCGGAACTCAGCGCTGAGCACCGGCGGGCGATGCTGTTGCTGGAGCGCTTCAACGCCTCATCGATCGATGAGGACGCCCTGCGCACGGAGCTCCTGACCGAGCTGGTCGGCGCGGTCGGGGAGGGGAGCGTGATCCGACCGCCTTTCCTCTGTGACTACGGCAGCAACATCCGCATCGGCCGCGGGACCTTCGTCAACTTCGGGGCGGTGTTCCTCGACGTCAGCGCCATAACGATCGGCGACGACGTCCAGATCGCCACCAACGTCCAGCTGCTGACCGCTACCCACCCGCTCGATCCGGAGCGTCGACGCGCGGGCTGGGAGTCCGGTCGGCCGATCACCCTCGCCGATGGCGCATGGCTCGGGGGAGGGGTGATTGTTCTGCCCGGCGTCACGGTCGGCGAGAACGCGGTCGTGGGCGCCGGGGCGGTGGTGACCCGCGACGTGGAGCCGAACGTGGTCGCGGCGGGCAACCCGGCCCGCGTGATCAGGCGGCTCTGACCGCCTCTGGCTGCCGCCGCGGCGCGGGCAGACGGGCGTCGATGCTCCAGCGGCCGGCGCCGAGCACGACCAGAATGCTGGCCAGGCCGAAGAGGCCGACGTGCGCGATGGCCGGATCGTCGGGCAGTGCGAAGAGGGTGAGCGTCAGGACGAAGAACGCGGTCATCGCCGCCACGCGTGTGCCAACCCCGACCAGGATCGCCAGCCCGAGCGCGCTTTCGACCAGTGCTGCGCCGACAACCCACAGTTCCGGCGAGACCGGCACAACCGCGGTCAGGTTGTAGCGCTCGACCGTGGCCAGGCCCTGCTCATAGACGAGCAGCTTGTCGACGATGCCCGAGGCCAGTAGAGCTCCGCCCAGGCCGATGCGGATCAGCAGCGGCACGACGTCCTCGAAGCGCTGAGCGGCCGGCAGCCGGGTGGCCAGCTCGCCGCCGGGACCGCGGGGGAAGGCCGCCTTGAGCAGGTCGTCCAGGCTGGGCCTGCCGGGGCCGAGGAGCGCGACTGCCGCAAGGCCGCCGGCGACATCGAAGATGATCACGAGCGTTGGGTCGAGCACCAGCGCTACGGCATACGCGGCGAGGCCGACCAACGCCGCCAGGCGGACGGCGAAGCCGAGCAGCAGCAGGAAGCCGAGGGCCGTCTGGAGAATGTGCGGCCAGCCGCCGATGCCCACCTGCGGCGCGAAAACAGCGCCGCTCAGGCCGGCCCCGATCAGCACCAGCCCAAAGGACAGGCGGAGCATCCACGGCACGAGCTCGCGGTACGTCCAAGCTCGCTCAACGAGCCGGTCCCACCACGCCAGCGCCGGACGCCAGCGCAGCCACAGCCCGAACGCAGCCAGGGCCGCGGCGAAGCCACCCAGGATCAGCAGCAGCGCCACCGGCTCGGAGAGCGTGGTCAGCAGGAAGCCGAGGGGATCGGGAGAATCCCGCGCCTCGGTGACGTAGATCACGTGAGCCAGGATCGGTGGGGTCATGCGTCGCTCAGGCTACTCGCGCAGCGCCGAATAGGCGGCCGCCAGCTGCGGCAGCTGGTAATGGGCGTTGAGACCGCTCGGGTTGGGCAGGACCCAGACCTCGGCGTCGGCAATCGACTCGGGCTGGCGGCCAACCGTGGCCTTCGGCCGACCAAAGGCGAGGCGGTAGGTCGACACGCCGAGGAAAGCGACCCTGGCTGGCCGATAGCGCTCAATCTTGATGACCAGCGCCCGGGCGCCGGCGCGCAGCTCGTCAGGGCTCAGCTCGGCGGCGCTGGCGGTTGTGCGCCCGACCAGGTTGGTCACTCCAAGGCCGTGCTCGAGCAGCTCGTGCTGTCGGCCCGGCGTCAACGGGGCAGGGATCAGGCCCGCCTGGTGGATCGCCCTCCAGAAACGGTTGCCCGGCCGGGCGAAGTGGTGGCCGGTGGCGGCAGACCACAGGCCGGGGTTGATGCCCACGAACAGGAGACGCAGGCCAGGGGCAATGACGTCCGGGATCGTCGCGGCTCGCGCGGCCTGCAGCTCCACCGGGCCGGGGCGGCTGTTGAAGGCGTGTCGCTCCACCTTGGTGCACCACCTGTCGATCCTGCTCCCAGCAAGTCAAACGAGGAGGACCTTGACCGCCAGGGCTATATACCGGAGCTGAGCCTCGAGGCGTCAGTGGTGATGTGTGCCGAACAGCGCGTCGGTCGCAAACACCGGAATTTCGCAGCGTTCGACAAACCCCATCCGGCCATACATCCCTTTGGCCATCGAGCTCGAGTGCAGGATGCAGCGCCGCGCGCCTGCCTGCTTGCCGCGGTCGATCGCCTCGTTCATGAGTGCCGTCGCCACGCCACGACCACGAGCCTCCGGTTTGACCGCGACCCCATAGATCGCAATCCAGCCGGGCATGTCCTCCAGGTTGGCGAACAGCTTACCGACCGGCCGATCGTCCAGGTACGCCACCAGCCGGAACCCCGGATTGCGCTGCCCGGTCCAGTGCCGGTTCAACATCTCGATCAGGTGACGCTCGTTTTCAGGTACGGACCAGTAGGTCCGGATCAGCTCTTCATAGTCGCGTAGCCCGCGGGGGTCGGCGTCAGGCCCGTCGACTTGTTCGAGTCGAACACCACTCCGGTCGGGCTCGCGCGCCCACCAGTCAGATCAAGGTCCATGCCAGTGGCTGTCTCCACGAGGTCCAGCCCGTGGGCCGCCAGCCGTCGGCCCAGGTCATTCGGCGTGTCGGACGGCCGATGCACCCACATGAACGGCACGTTTCGGGCGCGGAACGTCTCGGCGACGCGGCCGATCACCTCCTCGGCCTTGTCGGCATTGGCGATCCGGGTACGGATGACCCAGTTGTATGGCAGCTGCCGGATAGGCGACTCAAACCACAGCACGCCGTCCTCGTCGCGGAGGTGGGCGCCGGGATACTCGCCAAAGTGGCGCCAGTGGCGCTCGAACGCCGCCTCGATGTTGGCTACTGGATCGTCCACGTCCGCATATTACGTCTCGCCTCAAGAGCCCAACACGGCACTTCCGATAAGAGAAGTTATGTATCCTCCAGCACTTCGACCAATATCGTCTTGATCTCCGGTGGAATGTCTTCTTCTCCCGTCAGCCGAGCAATGGTGGAACCGTCCTTGACTTTGTCGAACGAGCGGCCAAGATGGCGGTCGGCCAAGCCGCTTAGGACGCGAACGGTGTTAGCCTGGCGTTGTAGTCGCCGCGCGACCTCGCCTTCGAGGGCAGGGTCGGCTGCGCCATGAAGCCGAAGCCAAGCCACAACAGCCTTCGGCGCGAAGTAGCTCTCGATGGACGTCCGCTTCAACCTGACAATTCGTACTCGCTCGCCGAACTGCCGGGTCAGGCTTCGTTTCGTCTGTGCGGTCTCTGGGCCGCCGTCCAGCAGCAAGACGAAATCAGCCGTCTCATACGCAAGTTCCATAAAGCGCGTGATGTAACTAGTCTTGCCATGGCCTCCGGCAGGGACAACTTGTATCCCATGAGCCTTCAGGTCAGCGCCTATTCGTGCAGCCCAAGCTTGCAGCACCAATCTGTCGCTTTCGCCCTCGACGACCAAGAATCTACGCGCGAGCAAGATGTCAGATGGCTTGATGCCAAGGGACTTCTGGATCTCCCTTAAGTCAGCAGGCTGGATGATCGTATTTGTCACTGGGTAACTCAGCCTGTGACGCGCTAGCCGCACTCCCTCGATAGGAGCAGCATTAACGAAAGCGGGCGAATGGGTCACCATCAGGAGTTGAAGGCCATAGGTGCTCCAGTCCTTCAGCCGCCTCGCGGTTTGCCTCTGCGCCGCGGGATGCAGGCCCGCCTCCGGCTCTTCCAGCAGCAGCAATGCGAGACGCGGAAGTATCGGATCCATGGCGAGGGGCCACAACTCAGGATCACGATATAGTTCAAGCCCAGCAAGGGCCAATGATCGCCTGGCGCCCGGCCCGAGCGCATCTAGCGGGACCCTAGCATCTGGCGACCCAACCCCCTTCTCTAGCACGGCGCCTGCCAAATTCGCGATGATCGCATCGTCAAGCCACTGTTCGGCGGACCACTTCACGTCTCCGTATCGAGTGTCCCGGCGTGCCAGCGTGCTGTGGGCCACATTCAGACGCTCCATGAGCTCGGAGATCGCAAGATTCACACCAGATAAGGCCTCAAGTGAGTCTTTGGCAAACGAGTACGCTCGCGGCTCTGAGGACAGCTTTGCACGAAGGTGATAGCGCAATATAGGAGCTACGACTGCCTCAGGTCGCCAACTATTGTCGAGTGGACCACCCAAGGGCACGACATGTACCAGTCCTCGTGGACCGCCCGCCATGTCGAGCCAAGCGAGCCCGGGAATGATCTCCCAGAGGCCCCAATCCATCCAGCAGTCGCCCTCGATTACCGTGATGTCGCCGGCCGCGACAAGGTCCGCAACGATGCCCGCCGCGGACAATCCGGGAAAGAACTCCTGTACGTCATCCGGCTCGATGGATGACACCAACTCGATGGCCTTCTCCATGCTGCACACGAGCCGGGGTTCGCTGCCTGTCGTTGCAGAAACGCCGATTGTGAAGGTTCCGTCCACCAACGCCGGTCCGAGCGTCGCGATCTGCTCAGCGGAGAAGCCGGCAAGCACACCGACAACTCGAGGCCTGAGCTCGGGGTCTTCTGAGGACGTGCCTTTCCGCAATACCCGATCCCAGTCCAGGGTCCGATGTATTCCGAACAACCATGACACTGCCTCGAGAACAGTGGACTTTCCTGTGTCGTTCGCGCCGACAATGACTGTCGTAGGCGCGAGGTCTAATGTCAGTTCATCGAACGATCTGAAATGATGCAGCCGCAGTGATTGCAGGTGCACTTTAGGACATCGGTCGCATAGGTGACGAACTATCAGTCACCGGGGCGCACGCAACGCACAAGACTACGTCCCCCCGTTAGTCGCTGTGTCGATGAGGAGTACCTTCATGACCTCGTCGCCGTAGTGGTTGATGACCTTCACGGCGATCTTGCCGGACTTGGGCCGGGGGAATGGGCGGCTGACGGTCGAGTTGACGGTGGCCCAGGCTTCGCCGGAGATGTCGGCGCGGAGGGCGCGACGCAGGCGGTCGTAGGGATCGTCGGCGCCGGTGAAGTAGGCGTGACGGACGAAAAAGGCTTCCCCGTTGTAGTCGGTGTCTAGGAACCAAGCGGCGATGTCGTCGACCGACGATGAGCGCAACGCACCTGTGGTCGGGTCGTAGACGTCCAACCCGCGGATCTCGACCGTCACCATGCCATCGGAGGCCTGCGAAACCTCTATGTCGGGCTCGCCGAAGACCATGAACAAGTTGCCCGAGCCGGTCTTCTTGAGCAACTCGTCGCCCATCGCGAGGTCGGGGTTCATGCGCGCCTGGAGGATCGTCAGCCGGCCGAGGGTGGAGGCCTCCTCCCCTGCCAGCGGGTCGAAGGCGAAACCGCAGACGACGAGCAGGTCGGCGATCTTGACGGCCTCCTTGGCCGCCTCGCGTATGAGCTCGGGGCCCACGGTGCCGAACTCGGGCCCGATGGCCACCGCCACCGTGCGGTTGTGCCCGTTCTCGGCGTACTCGCCGGTGGCCTGAACGTAGACGCCCGGGTACGGGTCGAGACGGCTCAACTCGAGGCGCTCGGCGCGCTTGGTGTTCTGCACGCCGGCGCGGCGCAGGTTGTCGAGGATGCTGGTCACGAACTGGCCCGAGTCGGGCGACGATGGCTGCGGTTCGGCGGTCTGGTCCTCCGGCCCATGGCGCAGAACCCGATGGGGCGACAGGCTCTCGACCGTGAAGGGCCCCGACACACGGACGACCTTACGGTCCTCGTAGGGGCGGTCGAAGAGCGTTTCGGTGTCGGCGTGGCGGGCGATGGCGGCGTCGATCTCCTCGCGCGACATGCCCTCGCGGATGTCGGGGTTCTGGGCGATCGACTTGAGCGTCACGTGCGGCACGCGCTCGTAGACGAACCCGCGGCGGACGTCGTTGGTCGTGGAGGGCATCGGCGACGGCGGCGCTTGGCCGGTCAGCTCGGCCTCCTTGCGTGTGCCGGCCTCCGAGTCGGCAAGGAGGTGGTATGGGTACCTGGCAGACATCAGGCGCGAGCGCGCGAGTGCGACTGCGACACGGCTGGTGTCGATCGCGATCCATCGCCTGCCCCACTGCTCGGCGACGTAGGCCGTCGTACCCGAGCCGCAGGTGGGGTCTAGGACGAGATCGCCCGGATCCGTAGTCATGACGACGCACCGCGCGACTGCTCGCGTGTCAGTTTGAACCGCATAGACACGACGCTCGCCGAAGCCACCGGGACGCAGATCCAACCAGGTATTGTTCATCAGCTTGTATGGAAACTCGTCGTGGTACACCTTCCACGTCAGCGACTTCCCAATGGCGTGTAGACGACCCGCGGCAGCCAGCCGGTCGAGGCCCGCTTTGGTGGTTTGCCAGCCGTATCGCGCTGGCGGGCGAAAGTCTTGGCCGTCGAACCTGTACGCGAACACTGAAGATGCGCTCGGCGTTTGTGAATAGAGCGGCCACAATCGACAGATCCGACCTTCCGGCATCGGCACGTGGCCAGTCTTCTGCCCGATTGAAAGATCAATGACCTCCCCGCGAAGGGTCTCGACACAAATGAACCGCTCTGTCGGGTTCTCAAATGGCTCGCGATCTGCGTACAGGGGACGGTATTTGACACGCTCAGCGTCCTTTGCGTACCAAAGCAGGAAGTCGTTAACGCTCGGAAGTAGAACCGATGACTGCGCCGATGCTTTGGTAAGAACGATCTCCCGACAGAAGTTGGATGCGCCGAATACCTCATCCAGCAGAGAGCGGACGAGGTGAACGTTCTCGTCGCCAATCTGAACGAAGATGGAGCCTGACTCGGTCAGCAGCTCGCGAGCCACGGCCAGCCGATCGCGCAGGTAACTCAGGTACGAGTGGATGCCGAGCTCCCAGGTGTCCCGATACGCGCGCACCTGCTCGGGCTGACGCGTCAGGTCGGTGTCCTTGCCGTCGCGCACGTCGCGCTTGCGCGTGGAGACCTGCCAGTTCGACCCAAACTTGATGCCGTATGGCGGGTCGACGTAGATCGTCTGGACCTGGCCCTTCAGGCCCTCCTTCTCGGCCAGGCTGGTCATGACCAGCAGCGAGTCGCCCAAAATCATCCGGTTGGTCCACTTGCCGGCGTGGCGGTAGAAGTCGACCTTCTCCTCGAACGACAGCTCGCTGTACGGGCCGAAGAAGCCCAGCTGCTGCTCGCTGCGCCGGCCTTCGCTCTCGGCGCGCAGCTCCTCGATCAGCGCCAGGGGATCGATCGTCTCCTGGATGTAGATCGGGACGGCCGGCACCTCGAGGTCGTGAGCGTCCTGCTCGTCCTTGCCCTTCCAGACGAGTTGCGGGTCGAGCGTAGGGTCGCGTGGGTAGCGCACGGTCGCGGGCCTCTTCTCTTCTGTGCGGGCGAACGACTCGAGCTCGGCGGTGGGGATGTTGGGGCGGCTGTCGGATGGGTGGCTGATGGCGCGCACCGGTGTCGACTTGCCCTTGAGTCTGTCAGCCACGGCTTAGCAGTGCCTTACTCACTAGAACCTCAGGTTAGCGAATGGCAGAGCGCCGAATCGAGCCGAGAACGCGCGCAGCAGCTCGCCCTCGACCACCCCTGGCTGCTCGACTACCTTCCACGCCACGATCAGGTCGTCAGCGTCACCGAGCTGCCAGATGTAGCGACCTCCCCAGTGCCCCACCGGCTTCCCGCTTCCGAACGCCAAGTAGTCCCGCAGCCGTTTCCGCAGCACATCCGCTTTGCCGATATAGACAACCGGCGTCTCTTGGATGAGCCTGGCTTCCAAGACTGAGACCGCGACGGTTGGATTCCGTTTCTTGAACCAGCCCCCCGTGCTCGTCTCGAGCCACTGCGGCGGGAGTCCGGAGGTTCGCAGGACCATGTAGACCCCCGGGCTTGACGGCACTTCGGCACACTTGCTCTCGCGCAAGCTCGCTATGGACTTAAATCCGACAAACCCGGCGCTTCGGAGGCCATCCGCGGTGAAGTCGAGGGCATTGCTGCTCACCGGCCGTCGCAGCCGTGCTCGAGTCGCATCCGGCGCTCGACCTCGTTGATGTCCTCGCCCTCCTCGATGTTGCACAGGAGCACAAGAGTGACGTCGTGGCCAGCGTCTACCGCCTCCGACAGCCGATGGTGGATCTGGCGGTAACCCCGCGTCGGCTGGCCGTGCCAGGGAAGCCCCACACGGAGGCGGCGGACGTTGTTGGCGTAGGCGCATCTCGGTCGGCTGGCACCGCCTGACGCCTTGCCGACATAGCAGTGGAGCAGCTGTCCGTCCTTGTCGCGGATCTCCCACTTGTAGATCAGTGGACGGGCAGGATCGATGGTTGATGGGATCTCCACGTACGAGAAGGCGGCCGACGTCATGCCGGACGCGCGGCCATCTGCTTGCCGCTCAAGTAGCGCTCCCGGATGAGGCTCTCCGCATCCCACGGGTCGGTGATCTCGATGAAGGCCCATCGGCCCAGCTGGCCCCAGTTGTTGACCGCCTCGGTCCACTGGTGTTCGGCGTAGGCGACCTTGGCCTGCTTCTCCTTCTTGGCCTCGCCGCTGACCTCCAGCACCAGGGTCAGGAGGTCGTCATCGGCGGTCGACTCGGCGTCGCGCAGCCGGATGAGGAAGTCGGGCACGTAGTTGCCCGCCCGGCCCTCATAGGTGTACGGGATCTTGAAGTTCAGGCCCTGGTTCTTGACGTAGCTGACTACCTCCGGCATCGACTCGAGCACCTCGGCCAGCTTCGACTCCCAGCCGGAGTCCTGCGGCACCAGGTTGACGTGGCTCCTCTCCGTCTCGTAGCAGGTCTTGGTCGTCTCGTAGCGGACATCGTCGGTCGAGCCGATCGGCTCGTACGCGCGCAGCGTCGGCATCAGCCGTTTCTCACCGCGAGTCCCGGCGTAGATGCCACGCTGGATCTTCTCGGCAGCGGCGTGGCTGTACTCGGCCAGCAGCAGCAGCTGCGGGTAGGCGTGGTCGTGCATGTAGGGCTCGACGTACTGCTCGATCCAGTCCTGCGTGATGCGCAGCAGCTGCGGGAAGAGCCACGGCCGGGGCGCCTCGTCCTCGTCGCGGAAGTGGTTGTCCAGCGTGCGCTTGGCGACCGTGAAGGCGACGGTCTGCATCCGCTGGTCGCGCAGGTTGAGCTGGTGGATCTCGCGCTCGCCGATGATCGGGTCGAGCTGGGTCTCGGTCGCGACGTCCTTAGGGCTCAGCTGGAGCACCGAGGTCTCGTCGAAATGCGCCTCGAGCGTCTCGGTCGGCATCTCGAAGCGGTAGCCGATGACGCGCGGGAACTCGATCCGCAGGTGGGCGCGGTCGGGCAGCGCGCGGACCTCCCGGATGTGGCGTGGCTTCTTGACCCTCCCCTTCCCTGACACGGACAGGAAGCTGAACGGCACGCCGTATACCTCGGCGTACTCGGGCTCGAACATGCCGTTCTCGTCGGCGTCGTAACTCGCGCGACGCAGCGCCCGCCCGACAACCTGCTCGCAAAGCAGCTGCGTCCCAAAGGCTCGGATTCCCAGGATGTGGGTGACCGTGTTGGCGTCCCAGCCCTCTGTCAGCATGGCCACCGACACGACGCAGCGGATGTGCTCGCCCAGTCGGCCCTGCTTGCCGACGGTGTTCATCACCTCGCGCAGGATGTCCTCATCGGTGATGTCCTCCGCGCTGCGCCCTGGGAAGCGCGTCACGTACTCGTGCTTGAAGCGCTCGATCTCGGCGTGGGCCGCCTTGCGGAAGGCGGGATCGAGGGCGTCGCCGCGGTCCAGCTGGGCGGAGTCGACGAGCAGCGTGTTCGGCCGGTCGAGCAGCAGGCCATCGTCGCGGACGTTGGTGAACAGCGGAAGGTGGCCCGGGACATTGACCTTCGACCCGTCGGGCAGCTCTCTCTCCCAGCCACTTATCCAGTCGGCGACGAGCTTGCTGGTCGCGGTGTTGGAGCAGACGACGATGAACACCGGCGGCGTGCCCATGCCCGCCTCTGCCCAGGCGGCGTGGCTGCGCTCGTAGTCGTCGTAGAGCGAGCGAAGCGCGCCTTCGAGCTCCTTGGGAATGATCGGCTCACCGTCGATCGGCGTGTCCTTGATGCCCTTGCGCGGAAGCGCGTCGCGCACGCGAAGCCACAGGTCGCGGTACATCGGCCCCTCGCCGGTCATCGAGTCGTCGCTGACGGGCACGCGCGGGATCTTGACGATCCCCGACTCGATCGCGTCCATCAGCCCGAAGTCGCTGACCACCCACGGAAACAGCGTGCCTTCGGCGTAGCCCGAGCCCTTGAGGAAGAACGGCGTGGCCGACAGGTCATAGACGGCCCTGATCCCCAGCTTTTCCTGCACCGCCTGCAGGCCCGACAGCCATACTCGTGCCTCTTCAAGGTCCTTCTTGGCCAGCGAGCGCTCGTCAGCGTCGAGGGTCCCCTCCTCTGCCTGCTCCTTGGGCGCCGGCGCGTAGCAGTGATGAGCCTCGTCGTTGAGCACCACGATGCCCTTCGAGCTGCCGAACTCACGGCAGACGCGGCGGACCATCTCAGCCGGCGTCTCCTTGAACCGATCGTCATCCGCCCCGCCCGCGAGGACCTTCTTGGTCAGGCTCGCCGCCTGGATCTTCTCCCTGCGCAGGAACGCGTGGAAGTTGGTAATCACGATCGTGGCCGAGTGCAGGCGCTCGATCTGTTCGGCGCTTAGGATTTCCAGCTGGCGGTAGTAGCTCTGCGGGTCGTTGGGCAGCAGGACGCGCAGCCGGTCGCGAATGGTAATGCCCGGCGTGACGATGAGGAACTTGTCGCTGAAGCGGCGATCCTGCGGGTTGGCCTGCTTGTTGAGCGCCTGCCAGGCGATGAGCATGGCCATCACCACCGTCTTGCCCGAGCCGGTTGCCATCTTGAAGGCGAAACGCGGCAGCCCGCCGTTGAGCGTCGCGTTCTCCTGGCGGATCACGTTGAGCGCCTTGGTGTCGCCGATGCGCTCGGCCGCCTCGGTCAGGTAGATGGCCATCTCTGCCGCCTCGATCTGGCAGAAGAAGAGCCGCCGCTCCCGGTCCTCACTCTGCCAATGGGCGAGCAGGTCGCGGGTGACGCTGGTCGTGTGCGGGTAACCCTGGGCTCGCCACCGGGCGACCGACTGGCGGATCTCGTTGACGATCTCGTTCGGCTGCTGGCGGGTCAGGCCCCCGTAGTCGATCGTCAGCTGGGCGCCCGATGCCTTGCGCGGTCGGGCTACCGGGACGAAGAACTCGGAGGGCCGACGCCGATCGTCGATCTCGCCGGTGGGCTGGCCATCGGCCATGACGAAGTGGCGTGCGGGCTCGGCAAAAGGCGTGTTGATGACGGGGTTCTCGATGGTCGTCGTGCCCGTTGCCTGCGCCAAGTGCCCGACCGCCCTCCTCAGCTTGGGTCGGTCAAGCCTAGCGCAACTTAATGTCGCGAAGCACCCTTTCGGGGCATGTGAGGGCGGGACTGTCTGGCCCAGAATGCCCGCCGCATGGACTCTGAGCCGTGGCGTGTCAAGTACGCCGGCGAGTGCCTCAAGTGTGGTCGCCACCTGGATGTGGGTGAGCCGGCCATCTACGAGCGGCGGCTGCGCCGCATCCGCTGCATCGAATGCCCGACTGACGGACCGGCCGTGCACCTCGAGACGGTCGGGCCGGTGGAGCAGAGTGTTGCCGGCCGGTCTGCGCGGGAGCGCTACGAGCATCTGCGCGATGCGCGGGACGCCCGCGTGCGCGGTCGCTTGGGCAACCGACTCGGCGGACTGGCGCTGACTCTGACTTCGGAGCCGCAGTCAACCCGAGCCTGGGAGACCGGTGCCGTCGGCGAGGAGGAGGTCGGCGCGATGCTGGATGGCCTGGTCGGCTGTCGGGCGCTGCATGACCGGCGGGTGCCTGGCAGTCCGGCCAACATCGACCACATCGTGGTCGCGCCGTCGGGCATCTACGTCATCGACGCCAAGCGCTACGAGGGCGTAGTTCGTGTGCGCGATCGCGGACCGCTGTGGCGGACAGACCTGCGTCTCTACGTCGGCGGTCGCGACCGCTCGAAGATGGCCGACGGGCTCCGCTGGCAGGTCGAGCGAGTCGTGAAGATCATCGCCGGTAGCGGGACCACTCCCCTGCCCCGGGTCGTCGGTGTGCTCTGCTTCGTCGGCTCATCGTGGCCGCTATTCCGACCGCCAAAGGAGTTCGAGGGCTTGCGCCTCGAGAGCCCACGCAGCCTGGAGAAGGCTCTCCGCGGGATGAACGACCACGGGACCCTCGACGTCGACCACTGGTTACCGGTGATGGCGACCGCCTTTCCACCGCGCCACTGATCAATGTCAGTCAGGATTCGCGACCGAAGGCTGGCTGCTCGCGCCACTCCACCAGTGCCGTCCTGACAGGCTGGCTGAAGCCCTTGAGGCGCAGCGTGCCGCCAGTTGCGAAGCGAAAATTCTTGCCCTGCGCGAGCTCGCGCACCGCCGTCGGCACCAGGATCGTGCGCGGAGCAGCGCGCGCACACAGCCGCGCTGCAAGCTGGACGGGCGTACCGAAAAGGTCTTTGCCCTCGGCGACCGGCTCGCCTGCAGCGATACCGATGCGCACCCCCACCGGCATCTCAGCTCGGGCCTCCGCCGCGCTGAGGACCTGCTGTATCGCCACCGCACACTCGATCGCGCCACTGACGCTGCGGAACGAGGCCATGATCCCGTCGCCGGTGTGCTTGACCTCGGTGCCGCCCGTACCCGACAGCGCTTCGCGCACGATGGCGTCGTGGCGGCGCAGCACCTCCATGGCGCCGACGTCGCCCAGCCGCGCGGTCAGGTCGGTCGAGCCCTCGAGATCCGTGAACAGGATGGCCCTGAAGGCGCTGTCCACGTAGGCATCACCCAGCGGATGACTCGCCAGGCCACCCATGAAGCGTGCCAGGTCCCGCTCATCGACATCGATGACCTGGCTGGGGAGCTCGCCATGCGCCTCGCGGTGGACGCTGATCACCGCCTCCCGGCTGGGCGCGCGGGCAAAGCAGAACGCGTGCTGGCGCTCGTAATCGAACCAGTAGGTCACGAAGTCCACATCGTGGCGCTTCTGGGTCTCGACGTCCTTCAGGTGCGCTGCGGCAATGTCGGCCGCGGTGGCGCCGTTGAGGTCGTGGCGGTCCATGAAGTACGGCATGGCGACGTGAAGGCTATCAGGGCACCAAGCCTTAACTCGGACTCCACGGTTGTGCCGCTGGAGGTCCCCGATCAGCCGGAGTCGTTGCCTGCATCGCGGGCAGCGCGGCCGCGACGCTTGCCTTCATGCATCGCCTGGACGCGGGCGACCGGGATGGCCTGGCCCTCGTTGATCAGCTCGACGGGCAGCCGCTGTGGATCGGGCATGTGCTCGCGCCAGGGGTCGCGGCCGCCGAGCTTCGGCAGACAGGTGCGCATCGTGAAATCGGCCGGGTTGATGCCGTCGAGGTCCTCCCACGCGACCGGGAACGAGATGGGCACGCCGGGTCGGACGCGTGGGCTATACGCCGCGATGACCGTTGCGCCGCCGACCCTGGTGGCATCCACGAACACCTTGCCGCCGCGATCCGCCTTCACGAATGCGGTTGTTGCGATGTCGGGCGCTATCTTCTCGGCTCGCGCGGCTATTGCACGGGTCACCGCGGCCGCGTCCTCGACCGATGCCTCGTGGACGGGGACGAAGACGTGCAGGCCCTTGGCGCCGCTGGTCTTCACCGCGCCGGCCAGGCCCACATCGGCCAACGCCTGGCGCACCGCGTGGGCGGTTCGGACGGCCAGGTCAAAGGCATTCGCTTCGGGCGGGTCCAGGTCGAGCACCAGGTGGGTGACTTCGCCGGGCCGGTCGGCGCGGACCAGGGCGGGGTGATACTCGATGGCCCGTTGATTGGCGAACCAGAGCAGTGTCCGCCGGTCGTTGCACAGCGCGTACAACACCTCCCGTTTCGACGACTCGGCCCATGCCCGCACGGTGCGCACCCACGATGGCGTGTATCCGGGCACGTTCTTCTGCATGAACGCCTCCTGGCCGCGATGGACCCGGATGACCGACAGGGGACGGTCCTCGAGCACCGGCAGGATCCGATCGGACACGTTGTCGAGGTATTCGACGAGATCACGTTTCGTAGCGCCGGCCTCGTCGAAGAGCGGCTGGTCGAGGTTGGTGAGCTCTACCCCTTCGCGCGACCAGGCCTCATCCGTGCTGCTCATCGCGCCGGGCCGAGTGCCTCGGGCTGGTGTGCGGGTTGGGCCGCGACCTCCTTGAGCTCCACGAAGATCACGTGCGTCCCTTCGAGCACGCACGCGATACAGGCTGGGGTTGGTGCTGATGGGATCGTTATCCATGACGCACACTATGTGCCACCGGCGACGAACTGGAAGCCCTTGCCCGTGCTGAGGATCCGCGCCCTACCGACCCACGAGCTGACTGCCTCCGAGGTGGCCAGCATGCGCAGGCTGCTATGGGCGGCCTTCGCCGACGACGATCATGGTGGCTTCACCGAGGACGACTGGCAGCACTCGCTGGGCGGTATGCACTGGCTGGCCCTGCTGGGCTCGGAGATTGTTGCCCACGCCGCAGTTGTCGAGCGTGACCTCCGCGTCGGCGGTCGGCCCTTGCGAACCGGCTACGTCGAGGCGGTGGCCACCTCCCCTACGCACCAGCGTCGTGGCTACGGCAGTGCGGTCATGCGCCTCGTCAAAGACTACATCGGCACGCACTTCGAGCTCGGCGCGTTGGGCACCGGCAGCCACGCCTTCTATCACCGGCTGGGCTGGCAGACGTGGCAGGGCCCATCGTTCGTTCGGGCGGACACCGGTGAGCAGGCCACGCCCGACGAAGACGGATACATCCTGGTACTGACGACGAGAAGCTCCCCTGCCCTCGACCTGACACTACCCATCAGCTGCGAGTGGCGTCCGGGCGACGTGTGGTGAGCTCGCGAGATGGCGACTTGTGGCGCCTCACTGGTCCATCCATCACCAACGGCCGCAGGGCTAACCACCCTGGCCGAGCCGCCGGATGCGATCGAGCTCGCGACGTAGGCGCTTGCTCGGCCGACCCTCCCCTCGAACGACCTTCACGCCGGGGGCGATCTCCCTGACCGCCGGCGGCGGGCTCCGGTCGACATAGCACTCGGCGGCAACCGGCGCGCCGACACGGGTCTCGATCGGCCGCACGACCTCGACGATCCGCTCGCGGGCCACGATCAGGGCGCGCACCTCATCGCCGGGGCGGATCTTGGTCGACGGCTTGGCGGGGTTGCCGTTGACCCGCACGTGACCGCCTTCGCACAGCTGCGTCGCCATCGGCCGCGTCTTGACCAGGCGGACGGCGCACAACCAGCGATCGATGCGCGTTTCGCCGGGACTGCTCTGCTCGGCCATCGCTCGATTGTGGCTGATCGGCGCCCGCAGGGGGGTTCCCGGGGTTATCCTCCAAATACGTCACGAAGGGAGTTTCCAATGGTCGCTGAGCCGCGCGCCCCGTCGATCGAACCCGAGCTTCTGGAGGCCCTGAAGACCTCGCTCAGCGGCGGCGTGCTCCGCCCCGGCGACGAGGGCTACGAGGAGGCACGCCTCATCCATAACCTGGCGTTCGATCGCCATCCCGCCCTTATCGTGCGCGCGGCCAACGACGAGGACGTGGTCCAGACCGTCAACTTCGCCCGCGACAACCGCATCGAGCTGGCCATCCGATCGGGTGGTCACTCCTTCGCTGGCCACAGCGCGATCGAAGGCGGCATCCTGCTCGACCTGGCCGGCCTCGATCAGATCGTGATCGACGCAGAGCAGCGCGTGGGACATGCCGGGGCGGGTGTGACAGCGGCGGCGTACACGGTGGCTGCATTCGAGCACGGTGTCGCCACGCCATTCGGCGACACCGGCTCCGTTGGCCTTGCCGGACTGACGCTGGGTGGCGGGATCGGCTGGCTCGTGCGCAAGCGCGGCCTCACCATCGACCACCTGGTGTCGGTCGACCTGGTGACCGCTGACGGCCAGCGTCTGACAGCCAGCGACGATGAGAACCCGGACCTCTTCTGGGCGTTGCGTGGCGGTGGCGGCAACTTCGGTGTTGCCACGCGCTTCACATACCGCCTGGAGCCGATCGGAACCGTTCTCGGTGGCATGGCCGTCCAACCGCTCACCCGGCAGGTGCTGCGGGCCGTGATCGACATCGCCATGGAGGCTCCCGAAGAGCTGACAGTGATCCTCGGTGCGATGCGGATGCCGCCGATGCCCATGGTCCCCGAACAGATGCACTTCGCCCCCGTGGCGATGACGGCGCTCGTCTGGGATGGCGACCCTGACAAAGGGTCAGCGGTCGTCGACCGCATCCGCGCGGCCGGAACGCCATACATGGACATGATCGAGCCGATGCCGTATCCCGCTATCTACCAGCTGATGGCAGAGGCGGAGGCGCCGGCGCCACTGGCGGTGCGGTCAGCCTACGTAAGCGAGGTGAGCGACACCGCCCTCGACGAGCTGGTCGCTTTCATTGACCGCGCGCCGGTCGGCTCGCTCTTCCAGCTTCGCAACCTCGGCGGGGCGGCCAGCCGGGTGCCCGCGGAGGCGACTGCCTTTACCGGCCGGCACTGGCCGGCCCTGGTCGCGCTGGGCACAATGTTCGAGGACCCCACCACGTTCGCAGAGTGGGACGCCTTCACGGAAGCGGCCATCGAGCGGGTCGCCCCCGGCCCGCGCCAGGCCTACGTCAACTTCCTGGCGAACGAAGGCGAGGAAGCCGTCGAGCGAGCGTACGGTCCACAGACCTGGCAACGTCTCCTCGAGATCAAGCGTCGCTACGACCCGGACAACCTGTTCAACCGCAACCAGAACATCCGGCCGTAGTCGCCTGGTCCGACTCGGGCGACCGTATGCGACTCGCTCGCGGGGGGACGCGACCATCCCCTCCCCTTGTCCGCGGTTTCGACGTCCCGTTCGCGTGGGCGCTGGGCATCGAGGACACCTTCATTCCCCAGGTCCATGCTCGCTCGGGACGAATTCTCGACGAGTACGTGCTGACCCAGCACGATCGGTTGTGGCGCGAGGACCTGCGCATGATCCAGGCGATCGGCGTCCGCTACCTTCGCTACGGGATCCCGTGGTACCAGGTGAACCCCGCGCCGGGACAGTTCGACTGGTCGTGGACCGACGAGGCCCTGCCCTACCTCGTCGAGGAGCTGGGCATCCGGCCGATCCTGGACCTGGTCCACTACGGTGCCCCGCTCTGGCTCGACGGCACGTTTCTGGCCCCCGACTACCCGGAGCGCGTAGCCGAGTACGCCGCGGCAGTCGCCGACCGCTACGGGCACCTGGTCAAGCTCTGGACGCCGCTCAACGAGCCACGCGTGCACGCCCACTTCAGCGGTCGCGTCGCCGCCTGGCCGCCCTATCGGCGCAGCGAACGCGGCTACGCACAGGTGTTGACCGCGCTCGCCCGCGGCATGGCGCGCACGGTGGACGCAATCCGTGCCGTTCACGATGACGCGGTGATGGTCCACGTCGACGCGATGTCGATCGTCGAGTCATCCGTGCCCGGCCTGCAGAACGCCGTCAGCCAGCGCCTCGAGCACCAGTTCCTGGCACTGGACCTGACCGAGGGACGGGTGGTGCCGGGCCACCCGATGTGGCAGTACCTGCTCGACAACCGCGTGCCCACCGCCTGGCTCGACGAGCTCGCCGGCACTGATCGGCGGATGGAGGTCTATGGCGGCAACTTCTATCCGCAGATGAGCGTGTGGCAGTTGGGCGGATCGGTCGAGCAGCCAACGTGGCGGCGTCGACGCGGCACCGCCGCCGACCTGGAGCAGGCACTGCGAGTGGCTCTCCGACGCACTGGTCGGCCGGTCATGCTGACCGAGACGAGCGTGGTCGGCCGCCTGAGTGCACGGCGGCGCTGGCTAGAGGAGAGCGTCGCCGCCGTAGGGCGGATCCGCGATGACGGCCTCCCCCTCGTCGGCTACACGTGGTTTCCGGCCTTCAGTCTGGTCGCCTGGTCGTACCGCCTGGGATCAAAGCCGACCGAGGCCTACATGGCCCATATGGGCCTGTGGGACCTGCGCGACGACGGCACCGGCACGCTGCGTCGCGAGCCGACGGGCCTCGAGCGGGAATACGCCGAGCTGGTCGTCTCCAAAGACCGAGCAGGCACGGACGAGGAGGCGGTCGCATGACCGGCCTTTCGACGAAAGAGGTGCACGACGGCGTCAGTGCCGCGGCGTGTCCGGCTGCCGGCGCTGCGCCAGCAAGGCCTTGAAGCGCCTCGCGTCTCCGACGCGGGGCAGGTTGTTGAACAGGACGTACGGAGGGTGAGTTGGCCCGGCGGGAAGCATGTCCGCCAGGTGACCGAGTTCCGCGTCGGAGTACACATGCCTCGCGCCGGTCGTGCCGTGAAGTCGGAAGTAGGTCTGCTCGGGCGTCACCGTCGTGGATACGAAGGGGTCGACGACGTGGACGAGGCCGAGTTCACGGCAGAGAATGCCCAGGAGCTGTGGCGACCAGGGGCCGCGCGGCTCCCACAGCATCCGCACGCCCGGCGGACGATTGATCGTCGCGAAGAACGCGCGCAAACGCTCAATGTTCGCGTCGGTCGAACGGAAGGAAGCCGGGCACTGGAAGAGGATCGCCGTGGCCCGCAGGAGCGCCGCGCAGTCGAGAGTCCGCTGCCAGGCTCGCAGGACGATGGGCGTGGGCCGGAAGCCGCCTGCTTCGACCCTGTCGGCGCCGCTCAGTGACGATCGGAGCCGGCGGTAGGTCGGGCTCGAGGCGTCGTGCGTGATGAGCTGCCAGGCCTTGATCGTGAATTCGAAGTCGGCCGACGCCTGCGCGCGCCAGCGGCGCATCGTGGCCTCGCGCGGCGGTTCGTAGAACGTCTGCTGTACCTCGACGAGCCGGTACTCGCGGAGGTAGTCCTCGAAGGCCATCGTGAAGCCGCACAGTCCGAGGCGGACACGATCATCCATCGCAGGCTCCCGCCCGTTCACATCGGCCCCGGCTCAGGCCTGCAGGTCCGGCACCGAGTAGATGTGTGCCTGGATCGGGACGTAGTGCTCGATCTCCTCGACCAGCGGGATGGCCCCGGCAGTGGGCACATCGAGCTGCTGCGCAGCCGAGTCCGTCACCAGCGCGTATGCGCCGTGCCCGACGACCGTCGCGGCCTGCGACTTCAGCAGACGGTGCGCCATGACCACTGTCGGACCCACCAGCTCGGTCCGCCCGGCGATCGACTGGACCACGAAAGGCCCGGTATGCAGCACGAACTTGAGGTCGAGCGTGTTGACCAGCGCGCACGATCCGCAGCGACACGTCCAGATCTGGAGCGCGCGTCCGAGCTGGGCCCGGAATGCCGCGTAGCAGCTACCGATGAGAGCCAACAGTTCGTCGCCGCGGGGCACAGCGTCGGTGCTGCGTGCCCACGCGAAGACAGCGTCGCCCTCGAGCTTGGACAGCTCGAACGGCGGTACAAGCGACGCGATGATCCCATCGAGCAGGCTCGATACGAACAGGTACGCGTCGGGCACCGTCTCGCCGCTGAAGACGTCGTCTCGGTGTGCCTCCTCGACGGCACGCAGGAACCGCGTGTAGCCGCTGATATCCGCCAGCAGCAGTGCACCGACGGTGGCCGCCGGCGAGGCGCCGGGGCGCTGTTCGGGAAGCATCAGGCGGCGGCGAGTCGCTTGTAGCGGATCCGGTGGGGCTGGTCCGCCGACGTGCCGAGCTCCTTGCGCCGGAACGCCTCGTAGTCGGTAACGTTGCCCTGGAAGAACCGGACCTGGCTGTCGCCTTCGAAGGCCAGGATGTGCGTGGCGATGCGGTCCAGGAACCACCGGTCGTGGCTGATGACGACGACGCACCCCGGAAACGACTCGAGGCCGGCCTCCAGCGCGCGGAGCGTGTCGACGTCGAGGTCGTTGGTCGGCTCGTCCAGCAGCAGGACGTTGCCGCCCGACTGCAGAAGCTTCGCCAGATGGACTCGGTTGCGCTCGCCGCCGGACAGCGCGCCGACCAGCTTCTGCTGATCCGTGCCGCGGAAGTTGAAGCTCGACACGTACGCCCGCGCGGGTAGCTCGCGGGAGCCCACCTTGATGATCTCGGCTCCCTGGGTGATCTCCTGGAACACCGTCTTGTCGGCGTCGAGGTCGTCCCGGCTCTGGTCGACGTAGCTCAGCTGCACCGTGTCGCCGATGTCGATCGTGCCTGCGTCCGGGCGCTCCTGTCCGACGAGCATCCGAAAGAGCGTCGTCTTTCCAGCACCGTTCGGGCCGATGATGCCGACGATGCCCGCGCGTGGCAGCGAGAAGGTCAGATCCTCGATCAGCAGCACGTCGCCGTAGCCCTTGCGCAGGCCCTTCACGTCAATGACCCTCTCGCCGAGGCGAGGGCCCGGCGGGATGGCGATCTCCAGCTCGCGCTGCTGGACGCCGCGAGCGTCACTGGCCTCCTCGAGCAGCTTCTCGTACGCCGTCAGTCGTGCCTTGCCCTTGGCCTGCCGTGCCTTGGTGCCCATGCGCACCCATTCGAGCTCGCGCGCAAGCGTGCGCTGCCGAGCATCGACCTGCTTCTGCTCGCGGGCGAGCCGTTCGAGCTTCTGCTCGAGCCAGCTGGAGTAGTTGCCGGCGAAGGGGATGCCCCTCCCCCGGTCGAGCTCCAGGATCCACTGAGCGACGTTGTCGAGGAAGTAGCGATCGTGCGTGACCGCGACCACCGTGCCCGAGTACTCGTGGAGGAACCTCTCGAGCCACTGGACCGACTCGGCATCGAGGTGGTTGGTCGGCTCATCGAGGAGCAGCAGGTCGGGGTGCTGCAGCAGCAGCCGACACAGCGCGACGCGGCGCTTCTCGCCGCCGGACAGCGTCGTCACGTCGGCTTCGTCCGGGGGACAGCGAAGCGCGTCCATCGCGATCTCGACGTTGCGCTCGACGTCCCAGGCGCCGGTGGCGTTGATCCGGTCCTCCAGCGCCGCCTGCTCCGCGCCGACGGCCTCATAGTCCGCGTCCGGATCGGACCACTTGGCCATGACCGCGTTGTATTGCTCGATGAGCGCATGGACCTCACGCACGCCATCGAGCACGTTCTCCTTGACCGTCTTGGTCGGGTCGAGCTGCGGCTCCTGGCTGAGGTAGCCGACCGTGAAACCGGGCGTCAACCGCGCCTCGCCGTTGTACCCATCGTCGAGCCCGGCCATGATCCGCAGCAGGCTCGATTTGCCGGACCCGTTGGCCCCGATGACGCCGATCTTGGCGCCCGGGTAGAACGAGATCGAGATGTCTTCGAGCACCGTCCGATCGGGCGGGTAATGGCGGGACAGCTTGTACGTGGTGTAGATGAATTCGGCAGGCATGTGCCTCGAAGGGTACCGGGAGTGGCCTTCGTCCATCGCGCGCTACCCTGCAGGCATGAAGCGCATCGGGTTCCTGTCGTTCGGCCACTGGTCTGAATCGCCCTATTCGCAGGTCCGCTCCGCGTCGGACGCCCTGCTGCAGTCGATCGAGCTGGCCGTGGCGGCGGAGGAGCTGGGCGCCGACGGTGCGTACTTCCGGGTCCACCACTTCGCCCGCCAGCTGGCATCCCCTTTTCCGCTGCTCGCGGCAATCGGTGCGCGCACCAGCAGGATCGAGATCGGCACCGGCGTGATCGACATGCGCTACGAGAACCCCCACTACATGGTCGAGGACGCCGGCGCAGCCGACCTGATCAGTGGCGGTCGGCTGCAGCTGGGCATCAGTCGGGGCTCGCCGGAGCAGGTCATCGACGGCTATCACTACTTCGGCTACGTCCCGCCTCCCGACGAGACCGATGCCGACATGGCCCGTCATCGCGCGGAGGTGCTGCTCGAGCTCCTGAAGGGCGAGGGCTTCGCCACCCCCAACCCGCGACCGATGTTCCCGAACCCGCCGGGCCTCCTCCGGCTGGAGCCCCATTCGCCCGGCCTGCGCGAGCGGATCTGGTGGGGGGCGGCCTCAACCGCCACCGCCGTCTGGACGGCGCAGATGGGCATGAACCTGATGAGCTCGACGCTGGTCTTCGACGAGAGCGGCGAGCCCCTGCACGTCCAGCAGCGCAAACAGATCGAGGCCTATCGGGCCGCCTGGAAGGACGCCGGCCACGAGCGCGAGCCGCGCGTGTCGGTCAGCCGCAGCATCTTCGCCCTGGTCGACGATCGTGATCGGCAGTACTTCGGTGGGCCACAGCAGGGCCGCGACCAGTTCGGCTACATCGAGCCGGACAAGCTGGCCGTCTTCGGGCGCTCCTACGCCGCCGAACCCGACGTGCTGGTAGAGGAGCTCAAGCAGGACACCGCCATCGAGGCAGCCGACACGCTACTGCTGACCGTTCCCAACCAGCTGGGCGTCGATTACAACGCCCACGCCGTCGAGTCGATCCTGCGCTACGTTGCCCCCGGTCTCGGCTGGCGCTGACATCCGCCGGACGACGGCTCAGTCGGCCGTGGGCTCGAGTGACGGCGCTGCCTGACGCGGCACAGTGACGGAATCTCGGCCGAGCAGCACGACGGCTCCGACGACGCCGACTATCACGGCGCCCATAACTCCCAAGGTCGCGAAGCCCCAGGCGCCCACCACCAGGCCCGAGCCGGCACTGGCAAACGCCGAGGTACTCCAGATCAGCGCATCCGACACGCCCTGGACGCGCGGGCGCTCGGCGCGCGACACCGCCCCCGTGAGCAGCGAGCTGCCCGCTACGAAGCCCAGGTTCCAGCCCCAGCCGAGCAGGAACAGGGCAACCAGCAGCAACAGCTCGTCATGCGCTGGGGTAAGGGCCGACATGAGCGCCGACAGGAGAACCATGGTCAGCCCGGCAAAGATGACCGGGAGCGGTCTGAAGCGGTCCGTCAGTCGGCCTGATAGCGGCGCCAGGGCGAACATGCCGAAGATATGGGCCGAGATGACCACTCCCACCGCGCCGAGATCGTGCCCATGGTCGGTCATGTGCAGAGGCGTCATGGTCATGATCAGCACCATCACAAACTGGCCGGCGATCAGGGCCAGCACGGCCAGGGCAACCGTCGGGCGCCGCAGCAGCGTTCCTACGCGAGCCGGTGGGCCGGTCGCGTCGCCAGCTTCGATAGACATGTCGGCCAGCTCACGCGGATCGGGACGCAGCAGGCTGAACGAGAGCAGCGCCGCGACGGCGACAAGCACCATCGGCACGAGGTAGGGACCGGCAAGGCGCGGAAAGCCGACGGTCGCCGCAAAGTCGCCGCTGACGCCGATCAGGTTCGGCCCGATCACCGCGCCCACCGTTGCCGCCCAGACGACCATCCCGATCGCCGAAGCCCGCCGCGCCGGGGGGTACATGTCGGCAGCCGCGTATCTCGACAGCTGGTTGGAGCTGTTGCCGAACCCGATGGCAAGGCTACCGAGCAATAACAACGCGAACGAGCCGGCGACGATGGCCATGATGGCCACCAGCGCGCCGGCTATCGCGACCATGTAGCCTGCGACCAGCCCCCGGCGCCTGCCCCAGCGGCCCATCACCCAGCCGATCAGCGTCGCCCCGAGTGCGGCACCCAGCACCACCGCCGCCGCCGGCACCCCGGCCAGGGCACGGTCCCGACCGAGCTCGAGGCCGACGATGGCGGTCACCGTCAGGGCTGAGATATAACCCGTGCTCCCCAGTGCGACGCCGGCGAAGAGGACGCCGACGAGACGGCGCCGGGTCGCATTGGTCGCGGGGGAGGTCATCGGCCGGCAGATCCCGGCAGGCCGTGACGCGGCGGCGTCGGCTGGCTGTTCACCTCGCGCAGCATGGACACCCTCACTGGGCTGCGAAGCGCCGGTTGCTCCTGACTCCCAGCCTTACGCCGGGCTCACGAACACTCGGCCGCTCTCGTGGCCGAAGTCCCAGACGTCTATCTGGGGCGGCTCGATGCCCAGCGTGGTAAGCGCCGTGCAGACCTGGCTCCGATGGTCAGTGCCGTGGTGCAGTGCCTGGGCGAGACGGATGCCGACTGGGGCGTGGCTGTCGGTGCCGTCATCGCGATGGCGGATCATGTCCGCGTCCGGATCGACTCCATCCTCGAGCAGCGCCGACCAGACGGGACCGTGGGCGCTCATCGCCTCGCGCATCTGACGAAGCTCAAGTCGCGACTCCTGGTCCTCGTCAATCTCACGGACCTGGCCGCCGCTCAGGAGGGACAGGTAGCCAGCGTCTGCCGCAACAAGGTGCCGAAGCGTGTCGATGATGGATCCATACGTGCCCGGGATGGTGGAGCTCAGCTGGTCCGGCGAGAGCTCTTGGCAGGCATCGATGAGGCGCGTGGTGGCCCAGACGTGATGGGCGAATGCGTCAGCCAAAGGCGATCTGCTCATCGAGCCAGTATGAGCGACCCGTGTCGCGCTCAGCGGCCGCGCGCCACCTGCAGCCGCATCAGCAGGAGGAGCCGCTGGCGAGCGCGCTCCAGCTCAGCCGGATGAAGAAGGGGTTGGCCGGGCGGCAGCGGCAGCGTGGTGTCAAGCAGTTCCACGGCTGCCCGCAGGACGATCCAGTGACGGCGACGTGACACCGGCATTGCCATGCCCTCAGTGCGGATCCCGGAGCGACTACCTCGAGCAGGTGACCGTGACCGGGTCGCGCCGCCATGGTACTCCCGCTGTCCAGTGCCAAGCGACCCGGCATCACGGGATGTCCATGTGGGCAAGACCGCGGCGGGCGCTCAGGCGGCAAACAGCGCCGTCGGTCCTGTCTGGTCGGGAGATGTGGGCCTCGCCGCAAAACTCGTCGGCCCCGGGACATGACACGCCTTGGCAGGACCTGGCTGCTAACGTGCCGCGCATGACGACAGCACCGATTCGGCCTGCCTTCAGCAAGTGGCCGCAGTGCGACTCCAAGCTGCGTGACGCAGTGGCCAGGCTCACCGGCGAGCAGCTCCAGCTCAAGCCGGCGCCAGAGCGATGGCCGATCTGGGCGACGATCGGCCACGCCGCCTGCCAGCGCGTGTTCTGGCTGTGCGATTTCGCCGACGAGCCCGGCGCGCACACGACGCTGCCTCGATCGCTGGACGCTGGAGATCCTGGCCGCCAACGGCCTGGCCCAGGTCGACCTGTGGGACTGAGCGGCACGGTCGCCCGATGAGCGAGCGACGCCTCCACCTGTCGCGCGAACGGATTATTGCCTTCCGGCGCCGGATCGGTGGGCTGGACGAGCGCCTCCCACGCAGTGCCGAATCGCTACGCCGGGCGGCCTGGGCCGGCCTGCAGGACAGCGTGCCGCGCGCGGCACTGCTCTCCATCAATGCCCGTGTGCACGACACGCAACCTGACGACTGGGAGCACCCCTCGCTGGTCCAGCTGTGGGGCCCACGCTTCAGCGCATATGGCGTGGCAAAGCGCGACATCCCCTTCTTCACGCTCGGCCGGCTGCCCGACGACGAGCGCGGCCGGCGACGCGCCGAGGAGACGGCCGATCGGCTGCACGCTTTCCTCGGCGGCCGGCGGATGACGTACGAGTCGGCCGGCCACCAGATGGGCGTCAACCCGAACATGCTGCGCTACGCAGCCCCCACAGGCACCGTGCTGATGCGCTGGGACGGCGCCCGTTCGCCGGTCATCTGGAGCATTGAGCGGCCGAGCATGGAGCCGGCAGATGCACAGCTCGAGCTTGCTCGCCGCTATCTGCACGTGTTCGGGCCGGGAACAGCCACCTCTTTCGCGCAATGGGCTGGCATCGGCCGGCGCCAGGGAGCGTCGTCCTTTGATCGCCTTGGGGACGAGCTGGCACCCACGCGCACACCCGTGGGCGACGGCTGGATCCTGGCGGCAGACGAGCAGGCATTGACCGCACCCCCCGGCCCCACCGCGGCGGCCCGCCTGCTTCCCAGCGGCGATGCATACACGCTGCTCCAGGGCGCGGAGCGCGAGCTGCTCGTGCCACGCGCGCAGGACAGGGAGCAGCTGTGGACGCCGCGCGTGTGGCCGGGCGCATTGCTGGTCGAGGGCGAGATCGTCGGGACATGGCGCCGGGCACAGGCTGCGATGAGTGTCAGCCCCTGGCGCCGGCTCACTTCGGTTGAGCGGGCCGCCGTGGAAGCGGAGGCGGTCGAGCTGCCGCTGCCCGGCTTGACCGGTCCGGTGAGCGTCACCTGGGAAGCCTGACGCGGAGGCGCCAAACCCTGATGCCGCCGTAGGATCGTCGCTGTGCTGACACAGGTCGTGAGGATCGACCCGCACAGGATCGATGTGGCCGCGATCTCGCGCGCCGGTGAGATCCTGCGGGACGGTGGGTTAGTGGCATTCCCTACCGAGACCGTCTACGGGCTTGGCTGCAACGCGCTCGACGAGCGCGCCGTCGAGCGCGTATTCCAGGCGAAGGGTCGACCCGCGGATGACCCCCTGATCGTCCATGTCGCGTCCGGCTGGCCGCTGACCGGAGTGGTCGACGGCTCGGCATCGGCGCTGGTCGCGCAGGTCGGCCGGCTGCACTGGCCGGGGCCGCTGACGCTCGTGGCCCCACGATCGCCCGCGATCGCGCCAGCCGTCAGCGCCGGCCTGGGCACGGTCGGTGTGCGCTGTCCCGCCCATCCGATCGCTGCCGCGCTCATCGAGGCAGCCGGCGTGCCCGTGGCGGCACCCAGCGCCAACCGTTTCGGCTACGTCAGCCCAACCTCCGCCGAGCACGTGCTGGACGGGCTTGACGGCCGGCTCGAGATGGTCATCGACGGCGGCAGGACGACGCACGGCATCGAATCAACGGTGGCGGCACTGGAGGCCGGTGAACTCGTCGTCCTGCGCCACGGCGCAGTGACGCTCGAGGCGCTGCAGCAATCCCTGGATGGCGTGGTGCGCGTTCGTGCGGCGGACCGACACGAGCAGGATGCCCGTGCCCCAGGCCACCAGCGGCGTCACTACTCGCCGCGCTCGCCGACCATAGCCCTGCGCGCATCCGCGCTGACCTCTTCCCTCCCCGAGTCGCTGACCACCCGGACCGGGATCGTCTACCTCGGTTACGAAGACCGCCGGCCAGGGCTGCCGGCCGGGTGGCGCTTCGAGTCCCTCGGCCGGATTGCCGATGTGGAAGGCATCGCCTTCGACCTCTACGATCGGCTGCGTCGCCACGACGCGCCACACGCTGGCGAGTTCATCCTGGCCGAGCTGACCGAAGTTGCCGGGCTGGGTCTGGCCATCGACGATCGCCTCGTGCGGGCCGGCGGCGGCCGGGTTGCCTCCACGGCCCTTCAGCTTGAGGAGGCGCTGCGCGAGCTCACGGCTCGTGAGTAGTCCATGGTCACGGTCGCGCGACCCCGCGCGCGTCGGGCGATGGAGTCGATGCTTCAGATGTCCAAGATCGAAGTCGCTGAACCGGAGCGCGCGGTCGAGTCCCCCCTGAGACGCCGCGGCTCTGGGCGAGCCGGCTGGATTGTTGCGTTCACGTCCGCGGCGCGGGACGTAACGTCCAGAGCGTCGCTCCGCCCATAGGCTGTCCCTCCCGCATGGGAGAGACAGCTCTTGGCCCAGCAGCACACTGCCACACCAGCCGCGGCCTTTGATCCCGGCGCTCCGCCGGACTACCGCCGCCGGGTCCTCGACGAGCTCGAGGAAGGCTATTGCGTGCTGGAGATGGTCCTTGATGGCAGCGGCCGGCCGGTCGACTACACGTTCGTCGACGTAAACCCGGCCTTCGAGCGGCATACCGGACTGACCAACGCCGTGGGCCGGCGCGCCCGCCAGCTGGTGCCCGACCTCGAGGATCACTGGGTGCAGATCTATGGCCGAATCGCGTTGACCGGGCAGCGCGAGCGCTTCACCCAGGGCTCGGCAGCAATGGGCCGCTGGTTCGAGGTCGAAGCTTTCCGCATCGGCGAGCCGGGCGAGCTGAGGGTGGCGCTGCTCTTCGACGATGTAACCGCTCGACGCAGCACGGACGAGCGCCTGCGCGCGATCGTCGAGAACATCGTCGACTACGCCATCTACGCCACCGACGCCGATGGGCGCATCGTTGAATGGACACTTGGGGCCGAGCGCATCAAGGGATACACGGCGTCCGAGGTCATCGGGCGGACGCCCGAAATCTTCTACCTCGAAGAGGATCGCCGGCTGGGCGTGGCAGAGGAAGAGCTCGCCACGGCGGCACGCGAGGGACGCGCCGAGCGCGAGGGCTGGAAGTTGCGCCGCAACGGCGAGCGGTTCTGGGCCCACCAGATCACCACTGCCATGCACGGTCCGGACGGCCAGCTGGCAGGCTTCACAAGGATCACGCGCGACCTGACCGCACAGCGCGCGGTCGAGCAGGAGCGCGAGTCGCAGCTGCAGCGCGAGAAGCAGGCGCGCGAGGATGCCGAGGACTTCCTGGGCCTCCTTTCGCACGAGCTGCGCACCCCGATCACGAGCATCTTCGGCAGTGCCTCGCTGATAGCACGGCACCCGGACCGGCCGGACGCCGCCGACCTCATCCGCGACGTGCAGGAAGAGGCCGATCGGCTGGTCAGGCTGATCGACGACCTGCTGATGCTGTCGCGCGTGGATCGCGGGCTCGTCCAGCTCGACCCGGAGCCGCTGCTGCTGCAGCACGTCATCCCGCAGGTCATGGCCGACGTCCGTCGGCGCGGCCTGGCTGGTCGCTTCCAGCTCGAGCTGGCGCCTTTTCTGCCACCGGTCACAGCCGACTCGACAGCTCTACGCCAGGTCATCTACAACCTGCTCTCCAACGCCGCGAAATATGCTGGCCGGCATGGCCCGATCACGATCGGTGCCCAGCCCGTTGGCGCCTTCGTGGAGCTGACCGTCCACGACCAGGGTCCGGGCCTTGGCGACGAGCCGGAGCGTCTCTTCGAGCTTCACTACCGAGATCCGCAGACGGCTCGGTTGGCACCGGGGACCGGTGTCGGGCTGTACGTCGCTCGGGAGCTGCTGCGCGCGATGAAGGGCACCATCCAGGGGTGGAGCCGTGACGATGGCGGCGCCGTCTTTCGAGTGCGCCTCCCGGCCACCGTCGAGGAAGTCTGAGCGATCAGCGCAGCAGGCGAACGTCAGCGGCGGGCATCTCTTGCCACCACCGTCCGTAGCGGCGGTAGGCCGACCCATCACGACCGGCCAGCAGCTGCCGGACCGAGCGAGCCTCCTCCGTCAGGGCCACCCAGGCATCCTCCGCCAGTGGCGCGAACGCGGTCACCTCGATACCCGATTCAAGCGGCCGCCAGACGCCGCATACACGGCCGTCGACGAGGACGGTAGGGAGCACGTCACCATTGCTGCGCGTCACCAGCCGGCGGTACGCCTCAGGCAGGACGCGGCTGCGATCGGCATAGGCGAGCAGCACGCTGTCCCACATCGGCAGCAGCCTCGGTGGGGCGGCCACGTTCTCGTCCGGCAGAACTCCGTTGACGATGTCGTAGAGCGTGCCCGCCGGGCCCTCGAGGGTAACCAGCTCGTCGCCCAGTGCCTCCAGGGCTGAACGCACTCGCGGGCGGTGCACCAGCGCGAACTGACCAATGTCCTGGACTGTGGCCGGGCCGAAGCCGCGCAGGTAGCGTCGGACCAGGCTGCGCAGGGCCACGTCCGGGTCGCCGGTCCGCCCGACAGCAGGAGCGCCCAGATATGCCGGCCTGGCACCGAACGTCCACGGACCCCCGGTCGGCGCCTGGACGAAGGGGCCGTAGGTGCGCAGCGCCCACCACACACTCCGCCCCGGCAGCCCGCCGAGGCGCCGATCCAGCCAGGCCTCGACCTCGGCGTTGCTGCGGGGATGAGCGGTGAAGTCGAGCAGCTCGGGAATGAGCCCGTCCGCATCCGAGCTGGTCAGTCCGGAGACTCGGAAGCGAGCGTCGTTGAGGCGGGCAGCGCGGAGCGTCGGCTGCATCGCCTCGTGGAAGTGGCCGTAATCGGCGACGTGGACGGCATGCAACGTGATCCGCATCAACGAGGCCTTCAACACCTGACGGTCGGCAAAGGCTCGGTCGAGGTCGGCCGGGTCAAAGTCGGCCAACCGGGTCCAGAGGGCGATGTATGGCGATGCCGGCTCCTGCGCCTGCAGGGCCACCAGCCGCTGGACGGCCTCCTCGAGCGAGACACTCTCGCGACGGAGCAGCATCTGGCGGGCGAGCGTGGCCCGGTTCAGCTGTTGGGCCGATACCTCCGGGGGGCTCTCGTTCGGCGGGCGACGGGACCTGATCTTTGCTCGGTCAGCCCCTTCAGCCATTGACGAGATGGTAGCGAACCAGTCGCCTCGGCCGGCTCGCGGGCTTCGCGCTGGTGCCCCCGCGCAGGTGGCTGTGACAATGGTCCCGATGGCTGACCAGCACGCGTTCCCGGGTGACTTCCTGTGGGGCGCCGCGACGTCCGCGTACCAGGTGGAAGGAGCGGCACGGCAGGACGGTCGCGGTGAGTCGATCTGGGACCGCTTCGTCCGCCGACCGGGCGTGATCGAGGACGGCTCGACAGGCGACGTGGCCTGCGACCACTACCACCGCTGGTCGGGCGATCTCGACCTGATGGCTCGCCTGGGCCTGCGTGCGTACCGCTTCTCGATCGCCTGGCCACGTGTCCAACCAACGGGCCGCGGTGCGATCAACCGGGCCGGCCTTGACTTCTACTCCCGCCTTGTCGATGGCCTGCTGGCGGCAGGCATCACCCCGTTCGCGACGATGTACCACTGGGACCTGCCGGCGGCGCTGCAGGACGTATACGGCGGCTGGCGACACCGGGACACCGCCGAGCGCTTCGGCGACTACGCCGAGGCGGTCCTGCGCGAGCTGGGCGATCGCGTGCCGTACTGGATCACGCTCAACGAGCCGTGGGTGTCGGCCTTCCTTGGCTATCACGTCGGCGTCCATGCACCGGGCGAGCGCAACCTCGCGGGCGCAGTCGCGGCGGCACACCACCTGCTCCTCGGCCACGGCCGCGCCACTGCCATCTTCCGTGGCCTCGGCCTGTCCGGCAAGATCGGCATCACCCTCGACCTTCAGCGAGCCTCACCCGCTTCAGACAGTGCTGCCGATGCGCAGGCAACCGTGCTGGCCGATGGCATGACCAACCGCTGGTTCCTGGATCCGGTGCTGCGCGGCCGATACCCGGCGGACGCGACCGATCTGGTCGCCGCGCACGGTGCCTCGGTCGAGCCGCTCGTCGAGCCGGGGGACCTCGAGGCGATCTCGGAGCGGCTCGACTTCCTTGGCGTTAACTACTACTTCCGCCGACTGGTGCGTGCCTCGCGCGATGGCCTGGGTTGGACCGATATCCGCCTGCCGCACGCGCGCTTCCCGGACATCCAGATGCCGTGGAACGTCGATCCCGACGGCCTGTCCGAGCAGCTGGTACGGCTGCGCGACGAGTACGCGGCGCCGTCCATCTACGTTACCGAGAACGGCATCGCCCTGTCCGATGCCCCCGGACCGGACGGCCGGATCGATGATCGTCAGCGGATCGACTACCTCGCCGATCACATCGACGCCGTGCGCCGGGCGCACGCAGCCGGCGTGGACGTGCGCGGGTACTTTGCCTGGTCCCTGCTCGACAACTTCGAGTGGGCCTACGGCTACCGGCCGCGCTTCGGTCTCGTCCACGTAGATTTCGCCAGCCTGCGACGGACGCCGAAGGCGAGCTTCGACTGGTACGCCAGGCTCATCGCGCGCGCGGGGGCCGGCTGATCAAGCCTCGCCGGCGTGGGCGACCTGCACGAACCGGCGCCAGAGCAGCGTGACGAGGACGGCCGAGCCGACGAAGCCGAACCAGAACGGTGCGGTGATGCCGAAAGCGGTGGCCAGCAGGCCGCCGAGTGGCGCACCGATCACGAGCCCGCCGACGCTGGCGACGCGATACACGCCGGTCACGCGCCCGAGCAGCGCATTGGGCACGGCCCGCTGCCGGATGACGGTCGCGATCGTGCCCCAGACGAACACGCCGGCGCCCCAGGCGACCAGCATCGCCATGGCGACCAGGGGCACGGCGGTCAGGGCCAGGACCAGATGCATGGCCGTCTCAAGCAAGAGTCCGAGCCGCAGCAGGTTGGCCAGGCTAAAGCGGCGCTCCAGCGTCCCATAGGAGACCGTCCCGACCACGCCGCCGACCGCAGTCGCCGTCATCAGCAGGCCGAATCCGACCTCTCCGAGGCCCAGCCGGTCCGATGCATACAGCACGAGCACACCCCAGGCAGCACCGTACGTGACGTTGAAGGCAAAGATGGTCAAGGCCAGCGTGCGCATCGCCGGGTGGGCGATCAGCCAGCGAATTCCCTCCCCCATGTCGGCCCACATGCCGGCGACCTCGGCGCGCTCGCTGCGCATGCTCCCCGCGATGCGCGAGATCAGCAGCGCGCCAAGCGCGAACGCGGCAGCGTTGGCAGCAAAGGGCAGCGCCATGCCCGCGGCGAAGAGCGCGGCTCCGATCGGCGGCGCCACCAGCTGGTTGGCCAGCAGGAACGCACCCTGCATGCGCGCGTTGGCCACGCCAAGGTCCTGCCGGGCAACGACCGCCGGCAGCAGCGTGCTGCTTGCCGAGTCGCTGAACGTCTCTGAGGCCCCGAGGACGAAGAGGACGATCAGGACGAAGGCGATGTTTACCGCTCCGGCGACGATCACGGCGACCAGCGTTAACAGCACCACGGCGCGGCCCAGGTTGACCACGATGACCATTCGCTTCCGATCGACGCGATCGGCGATCGCACCGCCGAAGATCCCGAAGATGAGCATCGGAAGCCACTGCGCCATCAGCGACATCGAGACCAGGAATGGATCGCGCGTCAGGGACGCGACGAGCAACGGCCCGGCAGCGAGCGAGACACCGTCACCGAGGTTGTTGACGATCGTCGACGAGAGCAGCCACCGGAAGCGGCTGCCCAGGCGGGCAGGGACGACCGCCTCGGTCAGGCGCACGGGGACGAAACGCACTCGCGGCAGGTTAGCGGGAAGCGCCGGCGCCGTCCGCGCGGCGCCGCTCAGTCGAAGGGGGTACGGGGCAGGCTGGAACGAATGAACGCGCCGATGATCGCTCCGAAGAGACCCATGAAGAAGATCGTCTCGAACGACTCGCCACTCAGCAAGCCGGCCGCGAGCAGCAGCACCATCGGCGCGAGGGTGACGACCCAGCCCAGCACGAAGAGAACGCGGCGGGCGGCGATGAACCACTCGCGATGCGGATCGCGACGACCCGTGAGCGCCTCGAAATAGGTCACCGGGTCATGGACCTCTGGTTCGTCCGCGTCAGGCTCGAGGGCAGGCCCTTCGACGAGTCGCATGTCGGCAGGATAGCTCTGCCGTGACCGCCCGAAAGTGATCGGATCTGCTCATTGCACTCCAGCCAATCGGCTCAGCCGATAATCGGCGCGCATGGAGGATCGATCCGCCGGCGCCCGATGGTGGGTGCTGCTGCCCGCCGCACCGCTTGCTGGCGCCATCGGCGTCTTTGGCCTGGTCTTCGGCGCGGCCGCCAACGAGCAGATCGAGTTCGCCCATGCCGTCGCGATGTCACTGCTCGTGTTCTCCGGGACGCTCCAGTTCGCCACGCTCGGCTTGCTGGCCGGCGGCGCGGGGGTGCTGGCGATCGTCGTCACCGCTATAACCCTCAACCTGCGTCACGTCGTGATGGGTGCGGTGCTGCGGCCACACGTCGAGGGCTCCGCGCTACGCCGGGCGCTGCTCGCCTGGTTCATGCTGGACGAGAGCTTCGGGCTGGCGATCAGCTCGCGCCGGCAGGCGTCGGCTGTGCTGTTGATCAGCGGAGCACTGTTCTTCGTCGCCTGGCAGGCGGGCACGCTGCTGGGCTTGCTCGGCGCTCGCCTCGTTGCCGTGGAGGGGCTGGCCGCCGCCCTGTTCCCGATCCTTTTCATCGGCCTGGCTGCTGCCACGACACGAGGGCGGGGCGGCATGGCGCGCGCGGTGCTGGCGGCGATCTTCGTGTTGACACTCGTCCAGCTGCTGCCCGACGTCCACGCCTTCGTGCCGATCGCCGTGGCCCTGGCCGTGGCGATGCCAGGCCCGCGGGATCGATGAGCTGGGAGCTGATCGCGCTGCTGGGCGCGATCACCTATGGCAGCAGGGCGCTGGCGCTGGCGATCATCCCCCCGCTGCCGGCGCGCGCGCGTGCCGTTCTCGACCGGCTCCCGCCGGCCCTGTTCGCCGGCCTCGCCGCGCACAGCCTGTCGCTGCCCGGCGCTGGCCTGGCCGGGAATGAGGTCGTTGTGGGAGCGCTGGGCGCGATCGCCGTCGCGCCGCTGCGCTCCCTGCCGCTATGCCTTGTCGCCGGCGCAGCGGCCTATGTGGCCTACTCGATCGTCAGCTGATCACCTTCCGAGCCGGCCGCGGCCAAGGTAGCCGAGCAACGCGAGCACGACGATGACGACGATCACGATCACCAGAATGTCCATCGGTTCCATCTCCTCCATGCGGAACCGGAGCCTCTCAGACGAGGCTCCGAGCGGCAATGCCGGATCGGCAGCCGATCATTGCATTTTGCGACCCCCGCGGTCGCGGGGAGTAGCGTTTCCGCAGTGAGCCGACTTCTGAGGGAGGAGCCATGAACGACCCGGCAGCTGGTCGCCTGGTGACGCCCGGCTTCGTCGCGCTGGCAGTCGCCACTTTGGCCTTCTTCGTCGCCGCCGGCATCGTCCTGCCGGTTTCGCCGACATTTGCTGCCGAGGTGCTGGGCGCCGACGAGCTCGGCGTCGGGATAGCGATAGCGTCGTTCAGCATCACCTCGCTACTGCTGCGGCCGGTGGTCGGCTGGGCCTCCGACAGGTTCGGTCGCCGGCCGCTGCTGCTCGGTGGCGCGCTGCTCACCGTTGCCGCGCTCGGGCTCCACCTGCTCGCCGAGGACCTGACGGTGTTCATCGCGGCACGTTCCCTGCTCGGAGCGGGCGAAGGATTCTTCTTCGTCGCGTCCATCGCGGCCGGCGCCGACATGGCACCGGAGCACCGTCGCGGAGAGGCGATCAGCTTCCTCTCCCTATCGCTTTACCTGGGCATCGCGATCGGCCCACCGATCGGCGAGGCCGCTGTGGGCATGACAGGGGGCGCATACGACGCGGCCTGGCTGATCGCCATCGGCGTTGCCGTCCTGGCCGTGGCGCTGACCTGGCTCGTGCCGGAGAGCGCCCCGGCGGTGCTCGAACGTGCCCGCTCGGGGGCTCGAGGGCCCGGTGCGCGCGGGCCGCTGATCCATCCGGCGGGCCTGTTCCCGGGTTTCATCAGCCTGCTCGGCCTGTGGGGCATGGCCGGGTTCTTCACTTTTCTGCCGCTGCACGCTCGCCAGCTCGGCATGGGCGGCGCCGGAGTGCCGTTCGTGCTGTATGCCCTGGTCGTGGTCGTCCTGCGCGTGGTCGGCGCCAAGTGGCCGGACAGGTACGGCGCGACACGCGTCTCCGGTGCCGCCCTCGTCATCTCCGCCCTCGGGATGGCCATAATCGGCCTGCTCCCCTCGCCGGAGGGACTGATCGCGGGCACGTTTGTCTTCGCCGTCGGCGTCGCCTTCATCATGCCGGCGCTCATGTCGCTCGCCGTCTCCCGTGTTGCCCCGACCGAGCGCGGAAGCGTCTCGGGCACGGTTACCGTCTTCCTCGACGTCTCGTTCGGCTTCGCGCCGGTCGCCCTGGGCATGATCGCCACGCGAGCCGGCTACGAGCCCACCTTCCTTGTCTCGGCCGCTCTGGCCGCCGCCGGGGCTGCGCTGCTCGTGGCTCGACGGCGATCGCTGGAGGCGCCGCTCCCGTGCCCCGCTGATGGCCGACGGCCGACGCGCGAGGACGGCTGACCGTCGGCCACACTGTTATGCCTCTGAAACGTTGACGCGGGCGCGGCGCATCAGATGAAATCCCCGGTAGTGATCACCGATGCCGACGCGGCCAAGCGCCTACAGGCCATCTTCGATCAGACGGCCGTCGGCATCGCCGAGGTGGACCTGACCGGCCGTTTCGTGCTGGTCAACGATCGCTACTGCGAGCTGGTGGGACGTTCGCGCCAGGAGCTGCTCGCCGGCGTGACGATGCAGCACCTGACCCATCCCGATGATCTGCCCGCGAACCTGGCCGCCTTCGGCCGGCTGCTCGAGGACGGCACAGGCTTCGTCATCGAGAAGCGGTACATCCGTCCGGACGGCAGCCAGGTGTGGGTCCGCAACACCGTCAGCCGGATCGACGATCCCGAGGGCCCGAGCTACGTGCTGGCCGTATCGCAGGACATCACCGACAAGAAGGCCGCCGAGCTCGCCGTCCGCCACAGCGAGGCCCGCTACCGGCGCATCTTCGAGTCCGCCGGCATCTCCCTGTGGGAAGAGGACTTCACCGGCGCCCGCGCTGTCATCGACCGCATCCTTGCCGAAGGCGTGACCGACATTCGAGCCCACCTCGAGCGCCACCCGGAACTGGTCCGCGAAGCCATGCGGGCGGTGCGCATCGTCGACGTCAACGCACATACGCTGGAGCTGTTCGGCGCCCACGACAAGCTGGACCTGCTCAAGTCGCTGGACAACGTCTTCCTCGAGGAATCGATGGACACCTTTCGAGAGGAGCTGGTGGCCATGGCTGAGGGCCAGGAGCTGGTCACCGCTCCCGCGCGGGTGAAGACGCTCGATGGTGAGCCGCGCGATGTGCTCTTCGCGGTACGCATGCCCGAGCCTGAGGAAGGCTACGAGAGCGTCACCGTCGCGCTGGTCGATGTCACCGAGCGCACCGAGGCCGAGCGCGCCCGAGGCCGCTTCGTGGACCTGGTCCAGGGCCTCGACGCGATCGTCTGGGAGGCCGACGCGACCACCTTCGAGTTCACGTTCGTCAGCCAGAGGGCCGAACAGATCACGGGTCATCCGGTGGAGCGATGGGTCAATGAGCCGACCTTCTGGGTCGAGCACATCCATCCGGCCGACCGGGAGTCGATCGTTGCGCTGTGCCGCGCGGCGACCGAGCAGGGCACCGACCACGAGTTCGAGTACCGCCTGATCGGCGCCAACGGGGAGACCGTCTGGCTGCGCGACCTGGTCCACGTGGTCAAGGACGAGGACGGCAAGCCACGCCTGCTGCGCGGCGTGATGGTCGATGTCACCAGCCGCAAGCGGGCCGAGGAGGCACGTGAAGCCTTCGCCGGCGTGCTTTCCCACGAGCTGCGCACGCCCGTGACGACGATCCTGGGCGCCAGCGAGCTCCTCATCCGACGCGCCGCAAACATGGATGACGAGCGAAAGGGGCTGGTGCTCGACATCGCCGCCGAGGCCGGGCGGCTTGGTCGCCTCGTCGAGGACCTGCTGGTGCTCAGCCGGAGCGAGGGCGGCCAGCTGGTGATCGACCCGGAGCCCGTCCTGATCCACCACTCCCTGCGCGCCACCATCGAGGCCGAGGGCGAGCGCTTCCCGGACGTCGAGTTCCGACTGCTGGTCCCGCCGCTGCCGCCGGTGGCCGCCGATCGGACATACCTGGACCAAATCCTGCGCAACCTGATCAGCAACGCGGCCAAGTACAGCCAGGATGGGCCGGCGGTCGTGGAGGTGGCGGCAGAGGAGTCCGAGGGGTTCGTCACCGTCCGCATCCTGGACTCGGGCGTCGGCTTCTCGCCTGCCGAGAGCGAGCGCCTGTTCGATCTGTTCTACCGCTCCGACCGGGCGCGCCGACGGGCGGGGGCGGGAATAGGGCTCTATGTCACGCGAGCACTGGTCGATGCCATGGGCGGCAGCGTATGGGCTCGGTCCCGACCGGAGGGCGGCTCCGAGTTCGCCTTCTGCCTGCCGGTCATGTCAGCGGTTCGCTCGGAGCTGGAGCCCCCACCCGACCCGGCTGTAGAGAGCGTCGCCGTCAGCTGAGCGGGGTCAGCTACGGCGGCGCGGCCTAGCCCGGGCGGTAGCGCAGCAGCGCGCCAACGCCGCCGGCCTTCTCCAGCGCCTGATGGTTGGCAACCACCTCGACCCGTGCTGCGGTCGCTGAGGCGAGCCGGACCAGCTCGTTGCGTACCTCGAGGTCCAACAGCCCGGGCTCCTGCTCGTCGAGCCCCTCCACCTGCTCGCCGATGTCGCGAGCGTCGTGGAACTCGGTTTCCTCGGGGGAGGCACCTGGCAGCTCGGCGATGACCACCACGTCGACTGCTCCGATCTCGAGCATACGGCGCGTGCCCTCCAGCCCCGTCACGGCCAGTCCGCCGCTGCGCACGCCGGCGATGACCTGGTCGGCGACCTCGACACTGCTCGATGCCTCCAGCCCGGCCAGCGCCTCGCGCACCTCCTCCTGAAGCTCATCCGTCGAGGCACGCATATCCACGCGCAGGATCTCGCCGACCTTCTTCTCGACCGACTGCGACAGCGCGTCCGATAGCGGCGTGAGAGCCACCTCATCGCCGGCCAGGACCAGCCGTTGGGCATCCTCGCGGTTGACCAGGTCCTCGATCGCCGCCGCGCTCTCACGGGCGAAGTCGGCGATGTGCTTGTCGATGTGGCGCTGGTAGCGCTGCTCAGACCAGCCGCCGAGCGAGCGCTTCTGGAAGCTGGCGCTGTCCTCGTCCCGACTCTCGACCTCCTCCAGCCGGCCGGTCCTGGTGACGAAGAGGCGGTAGCTGTTGGTGTCGACCAGCGCGACCACTGCGGTCTCGTGCTCGTCGAGGAGGCGGGCCAGCTGGAACAGGTCAGGCCGCGCGCCAACAGCGACGCTGTCGCGGAACGGAACCCCGGCCTGCACGACCTCCCACAGGCCGATCCCCGAGCAGGCAAAGATCGCCAGCCCCTGGGCGGCCGTGTCGAACTCCTGCTCCAGGAACTCATCAATGCGTTGCTCGTCGGCTTTGAACGAATCGTAATCGTCGCCTCGGGGCCAGTAGGTGCGCTCGATCTGGCGCAGTCGGTCGCGCAGCACGACGAGGCCGGCTCGCTCGCCGGGCCGGCCGCCTGTGGCCTGCGCCCGCATGTCGAGGTAGACGCTCAGCACGGGCAGATCCTGTGACTCGACCTCGGCCAGTCGGCGAAGCGTGTCGTTCAGCTCGGTAGTGGACGGAAAGGTCAGCATGCGGCGACGCTAGCGAGTCGCTCATCGAGCCCAGCGCGCAGGAATCCGGCAGGGGCTTCCATGTCGCTAACATCCGGCTTTTCCTGTTCCCCGAAAGGTGGCTGACCAGGTCCATTCGGCATCCCGATCGGGGTGCCATCATTCGGCTGATGCGTATCGCTACCTGGAACGTCAACTCGCTCAAGGCGCGCATGGAACGCGCCATGGAGTGGCTGGAGCGGGCCGAGCCCGACGTGCTGCTGATGCAGGAAACCAAGCTGGCCGATGACGACGCGCCGGTGCTGCCGTTCAGGATGCGCGGCTATGAGCTGGTCCACCATGGCGAAGGGCGCTGGAACGGGGTGGCCATCGCTTCGCGCCTGCCCGTTGCACAGGACTCGGTGATTGTCAACTTCGGCGACGGGCCCGTGCGCAACAGCGCCGCCGGCAGCGATCGCGACTTCGCGCAGGAGGATCCCAACCCGTTCGACGAGGCGCGGATGGTCAGCGCTGTCGTAGACGGGATCCGCGTTGTGAGCCTCTATGCGCCCAATGGTCGCCGGGTGGGCTCGGCGACCTATGAGGGCAAGCTGCGCTGGTACGAGCGCCTGCGCCGGTGGCTGGACGAGGAAACTTCAGTCACCGAGCCGCTGGTCGTGGGTGGCGACATGAACGTCGCGCCCAGCGATGAGGACGTCTGGGACGCCCGAGCGGCGCACGGCGGCACGCATGTATCGCCGCGCGAGCGCGACGCCTTCGGCGCGTTGCTCGGATGGGGGCTGCACGACGCTTACCGCAGCCTGCGCTCCGAGCCCCAGCGCTTCACGTGGTGGGACTACCGCGCGGGCAACTTCCACAAGAACCTGGGCATGCGCATCGATCACCTGCTGGTGACGCCGCCCATACGTGACCGCCTGATCTGGGCCGAGATTGACCGGGAGGCCCGCAAGGGCCAGCCAGTGCCGTCCGACCACGCACCCCTGCTGATCGACATCGACGAGCCCGGCAAGCCGATCGACGCCGGCTGGGAGGGTGCGCTGGAGCGGATCGCGGCAAGGTCTCGTCCCCGCCGCTGATCCGCCCCGACTGATTGCCGACGCGCGGTCAGCCCTGCTTGAGGGCGGCCAGCCGCGCTTCTACCTCGAGCTCCTCCTCCGATGACTGCAGATCTGCGAACTGGTCCTCGAGCGATGAGGCGGCGACCTCCTGCATCCCGCGGGCCATGGCCTCCTCGCGTCGGATCCGCTCCTCGAACCGGTTCAGCTCGCTTGACGGGTCCATCACCGAGACGTTGCGAACCGCCTCCTGGACCTGCGACTGAGCGCGGGCCATCTTGGCCCGGCTGACCAGCTCGTCGCGCTTTCGGACCAGCTCTTCGCGTCGCTCACGCAGCTTGTTGAGGCCATCCTTCAGCTGTGTGGTGAAGGTGGTCTGCTGCTCGATCTGGCCGGCGAAGGTGGTGATCTGCGATTCAAAGCTGATCTGCCGGCGCAGGGCGATCTTGGCCAGCTCGTCGAAGCGCTCGGCTTCCGCGCTGTTGCCCTGGCTGCGCTGCTCGTCGGCCTTGCGTGAGGCGGCACGGGCCTTGTCACCCCACTCGTCTCGAGCCTTGAGCGCCTCCCGGTGATCCTCTTCGAGGAGGCGCAGGTTGCCGACCGTCTGGGCGACTGCCTGCTCTGCCTCGCTGATGTTGGACGTGAAGTCCCGGATGAGCTGGTCGAGCATCTTCTCGGGGTCCTCCGCCGAGTCGAGCATGGCGTTTATGTTCGCCCGCACCAGCTGGCCGACGCGACCGAGGATTGACTGAGCCATTCGGTTCGATCTCCTTCCTTCTTCTACCAGCGACCGCTGCTCGAGCGTCCGCCGCCAAATCCACCTGAACGTCCTCGGCCACCACCGAAGCCGCCTGATCCAAAGCCACCCGAGCCGCCGAAGCCACCCGAGCTGCCGAAGCCGCCGCCGAAGCCACCGCCCCAGCCACCGCGGCCGCCGTGGCGGCCGCGGCCGCCACGGGGGGATGTCCCGGGGAAGCCTCCGCGACGGCCGCCGCCGCTCATCATGCCGCCCAGGATGGCGCCGATGACGAGTGACCCGAGGTCTCCGCCCATGGAGGGCATAGGCTGATCGTAGTGTGGCGCTTCCTGCAAGGCGTAGCTGTAGGCGTCGGCTGCATGCTGGTCAGCCAGGCGAGCGTAGCCCAGGGCCTGGTCGGGATCCGCGGCCAACGCCGCGTGCGCCTGGGCGATGGCTCGCTCCGCCTCCACCAGCCGATTCCGCGCGGTGCGACTGATCGGCCGTGAGCGGCGGTAACCGTTGATGTAGTCCTTGGTCCGGACGATGCTCGTCTCGGCGGCGAGGATCGCCGATCGCGCCGATTGCTCGGCGCGCACTCTCAGCTCCTGGGCCTCGCGCACGCCGGCGAGGACCCGGTTCGCCAGCTCCCGAGCCTCGGTGGCTCGGCGCAGGGCCTCGCCGACGTCCGGGCGCGGCTCATCGGAGAGCCGCCGCGCCTCGATCAGGGCCGCTTCGGCCTTGGTCAGCTCGCCGGACAGGCGCGATGCCTCTCCGCCGGCGACCGCGGCACGGGCAGCCTCGACGTCCGTGGTTGCCGCCGACAGCGCTGCCTTGAGCTGCACGGCGAGGTCATCGAGCGAGGCTGCCAGGTGGGTGACGCCCTCTATCAGCGCCTCGGCGTCCTCCAGCGCGTCCTGCGCTCGCTGCGCCGCCACCGCGGCCTCCTGGCGGCGCTCGCGTGCCAGCGCATCGCGGCCGCCGGCGAGTTGTTCACGCGCCGCAGCCAGTTGCTCGGTGGCCGCATCCAGGTTGCCCGCCACAGCCCCTACAACCGTCTCCGCATAGCGTTCGAGCCGGGCCTCGGCCGGGCGCGCTGCGGCCACGGCCTGCTCGATGCGGCCCGCCTCCTCGGCCAGGCTCTCGATGACCGCTGGTGCGTTCTTCTCCAGCTCGCGGAGCTCGCGCACCGACGTCTGCTGCGCCTCGACCGTGGCGAGCGCCTTGCCGCATCGCTCGATGACCTCCTCGATCATCTGCCGTCTCTCCGCCGGAGTCTCCGGCTCGGCGTCGTCCAGTCGCTGGCCGATGGCGAACGCTGCATGCAGCTCGGCTTTCGCCGCATCCAGGTCATGCCTGAGGCGGATGGTCTGCTCGGCGCCGAACTCGGCCTCGGCGAAGCCGAGCTCCTGCTCGGCGTCGCGCAGCGCATCGTCGGTCTGGATGAGCATGGCGTTGGCCTTGCGGCCGAGCTGCTCCTGCAGCTCGGCCTCGCGCAGGTAGGCGCCGCGCTCCTCGCGAAGCCGCCGGAAGCGAACGAAGAAGATCATCACCAGGCCGGCGCCGATCAGGATCAGCGCCAGCGGCAGAAGGTTGATCCCGCCGCCGCCGGTGCCCGCTCCCGGCGCAACCGGCGTGGGGGCCGGCCGAGGGGTCAGGGCCGGCTGACCGGGCGCAGCCTGCGGGAAGACCGGGCCTAGCGCCCGTGCCGTTTCGATGACACCGCCGGCGAAGTTGCCGGCCCCGAGTTGCGGCTCCAGGACCTGACTGCGCACCCTGTCGAGCTCGACCTGGGAGACCTGGCCGCGTAGCCCCGAGCCCACGCTGAGGTTGACGGTGCGGTCGCCAAGAGCGACCACCAGCAGCGCATCGTCGGCCGCCAGGCTCTGCTCGCCGACGACGCTGGCGTACTCGCCGATGCTCATGTCGCCCGTGGTCTCGACGAAGAGCACGTACATTTGTACGCCGGTGCGATCAAAGAGAGCCTGGAGTGAGTCCGCGACGGCGTCCTCCTCGCCGGACAGGGCTCCGACCTGGTCGGTGATCGCATTCTCGAGGACCGGCACGTCCTGGGCGGTCATCGGCCCGGCGGCAGCGAGCCAGAGCAGCGCGAGCAGCGCGATAGCCGCGGCTGGGGTCGCGACGGCGAGGGGTCGGTGAGCCATGAGCCGGAAGTATGGCCCGACATCCGATAACCGGCCGTGGAGGCTTGGGCACGACCCGGCAGGTGATACGCTCGGTCGCCGGATGTCCAGCGGGGTACAGGTCCGACGAATCACCAGCGGCGGCTGGCAGATCCTGCGCCAGCTGCGCATCGCCGCGCTGTCCGACGCGCCCGACGCCTTCGGCCAGCCGGTGACAACTGCCGCGGCGCAGCCCGACTGGGAATGGATGAGCGCTGCCCGCGCGGCAAGCGAAGGCGACCGTCGAGCATGGTTCGTCGCCTGGCACGAGGATCGCCCGGTTGGCCTGGTCCAGGCTCGTCGGCGACCGCCTGAGGACTGCCTGGTCTTCTCGATGTGGGTCAGCCCCGACGCGCGCCGGGCTGGCGTCGGGCGGGCGCTGCTCCAGAGCGTCGACGAATGGGCCGCCGGCTGGGGCGCTCGGAAGATCGTGCTCTGGGTGGTCGCCGGCAACGACGTCGCCGCTCGCTTTTACGAGCGGATCGGCTTCACCGTCCTGCGCGACGGACCCGACGCCGAGTCCGGCGCGGCCCACGGCGCCTTTGCCATGGCACGTCCGATCGAGCGGCAGGTGGCGGGAGCGGCGCAGGCGCGACTCGAGGAGGGCGCGGGAGCCGCCTGACTGCCTCAGGCCCTGCCTGAACGCGTCTCCGGAGCAGCATCCGGCGCGACCCAGGCCGGGTCGACCTCCAGCTGCAGGACGACGGGCCGCTCTGCATTGAGCGCATCGCGCAGCGCCGGCTCGAGATCGGAGTCGCGAGCGACACGGCCACCCTGCGCGCCGCAGGCACGCGCAACGGCGGAAAAGTCGATCGGGCCGAGCTCCACGGCGACCGACTGGCGGCCCTCGCGGGCCTGATGCATGGCGATCGTGCCGTAACGGCGATTGTCGAAGACGAGCGCGATCGGCTGGACACCTTCTCGGACGGCGGTCTCGAGCTCGCCCATCAGCATGGCGAAGCCGCCATCGCCGCAGAGCGCCAGCACCTGTCGGCCAGGACGGCAGATCGCCGCGGCGATTGCCGCCGGGAGGCCGTAGCCCATCGCGCCCGAGGTCGGCCCGAGGAACGTGCCGGGCCTCGTGAAGCGGTAGCCGCGAGCCGGCCACAGGCCGAAATTGCCGGCGTCAGTGGTAAGAATGGCGTCAGGCGCGAGCACCCGCTGGAGCGTCTCGATGGCCCGACCGGGGTGGATGCCGGGGCCCTCCCAGGGCAGCGCCCCGACGACGCTGGCGGCGAGGAAATCGGCCCTGTCGCGCTGGTTGTCCCGCCGTCGCGCCTCGACCTGGGCGTCATCGCCGGCCCGCACCGTATCGACCTGCGCGAGCGCTGCCTGCAGAAAGGCGCCAGCGTCGGCCCTGATGGCAATGTCCGGCGCCCGCAGCCCGGGTCCTTCCGTGCGCGGCTGCAGGTCCACGTGTGCCCAGCGCGTCTGATCAGCCGGAAGCCGGTATGCCAAGGAGGCGATCTCGTTGAGGCGACAGCCGATGACCAACAGCGCGTCAGCCTGCAGCGCCCGCGCGGCGACCGTGCCCGGCGCCCCATATCCGGTCATGCCAAGGTACAGGTCGTTGTCGTGCGGGAACGCGTCGGGCCGGCGCCAGGCCGCCATGACGGGCACCTGGAGCCGCTCGCTGAGCTGGACCAGATCGGGCGTGGCGCGAGCTCGCAGGACGCCCCCGCCGGCCAGCACCAGCGGGCGCTGAGCACTGGCCAGCAGCTCCAGCGCCGACCGGACGGCGCCAATGTCCGGCGCCGGAGGCCGGTCAGCATCGACCACGGCCGAGTCTTCGGCAGGCAGGTCGAGCACGTCCTCGGGCAACGAGAGCAGGATCGGCCCGGGGCGCCCGCT
>DATLGJ010000045.1:0-1693 GCA_035540555.1 Candidatus Limnocylindrales bacterium
GTGGTGCTCGCGGCGGGCTTGTGGGTGCTCGCGCTCATGACCATGCTGGGCGTGCACTCGCTGGCGGTCCTGGGTGCCATCGTCGTCGGAGTGCTGGTCGTATGGCTGGGCTGGAGTCTCCTGGACCGCCGTCGTCCTGCCGGGGATGCCCGCTCGCCGAGCTTTAGACGCTAGCGGCCCGCGTCAGTCCAGGGATGAAGCAATCGCCGAGGCGACGGTCTCGGGTGCCTCCTCGGCCATGTGGTGACCGCTGTCAATCGGCATGCCGCGAACGTCGCCTGCCCATTCGCGCCAGTGCGCGGGTGTCCATGAAGCAGCACGAGCGGCCGCCCGGACCCACCATGGCGAACACGCAGGACCGCGTTCCCGGTATCGATCTTCTCGAGTGCGAAGCCTTCGAACATCGCTGAAGGCTGGTCCCAGAACTCGATCTCGGCTAGGCCGTTGCGATGTGGCCCCTCACGGCTGACGCCCTGTACCCTTGGGCTCACCGTGCCTGCCGAGTTCATCTACACGACGTACAAGCTGTCCCGGCACTACCCGCCTGATCGGACGGTGCTGGAGGACATCTCCATCTCGTTCTATCCGGGCGCCAAGATCGGGGTCATCGGGGCGAACGGATCGGGCAAGTCGAGCCTGCTGCGGATCATGGCCGGGCTCGATGACGGGTACAACGGCGAAGCGCGGCTGACACCCGGCTTCACCGTCGGCTACCTCAGCCAGGAGCCGCAGCTCGACCCCACGAAGACGGTCAAGGAGAACATCCTCGACGGCGTGCGCGAGGTCCATGGGCTGATCGAGCGATACAACGCGGTCATGGCCAGGTGGTCCGAGCCGGATGCCGACTACGAGGCCATCGGCGCCGAGCAGTCGGCCCTGGAGGACAAGATCAACGCGGTCGGGGCGTGGGACATCGAGCGCAACGTCGAGATCGCGATGGACGCGCTCAGATGCCCGCCGGACGACGCTGACGTCACGACGATCTCGGGTGGGGAGAAGCGGCGCGTCGCGCTGTGCCGGCTGCTGCTGCAGCACCCTGACCTGCTGCTGCTCGACGAGCCGACCAACCACCTCGACGCCGAGTCGGTCGCGTGGCTGGAGCGGTTCCTCGACGAGTACTCGGGCACGGTTGTCGCCGTCACCCACGACCGCTACTTCCTCGACAACGTGGCGCAGTGGATCCTGGAGCTCGACCGGGGGAGGGGTATCCCGTTCGCAGGTAACTACTCCAGCTGGCTCGAGCAGAAGCTGGAGCGCCTCTCGCGCGAGCAGAAACAGGTCGACGCGCGGCAGCGGACGCTCGCGCGCGAGCTCGAATGGGTGCGCATGGGCGCCAAGGCACGACAGGCCAAGGGCAAGGCTCGTCTTGGCGCGTACGAGAAGCTGCTCGCGGAGGCGCAGGACGCGCGCGGCGCGCAGCAGCGCGAGCTGGAGATCGCCATCCCGCCTGGGCCGCGGCTGGGCGACACCGTGATCGAGGCCAAGGGGCTGCGCAAGGCCTACGGCGACCGGCTGCTCATCGACGACCTGACCTTCTCGCTGCCCCCAGCAGGGATCGTCGGGATCATTGGCCCCAACGGCGCCGGCAAGACCACCCTGTTCCGCATGCTCGTCGGCCAGGAGACCCCGGACGCCGGCACGATCGAGATCGGGGAGACCGTCAAGCTCGCCTATGTCGACCAGAGCCGCGACG
>DATLGJ010000046.1:0-2664 GCA_035540555.1 Candidatus Limnocylindrales bacterium
CTGCGCCAGCCGGCTGGCCACGAGCGCAATCATCACCCCCGAGCGCAGCCGCAGGTCCTCCTGTGCCTGCTGCACGAAGTAGCCATCGAGCAGCCGCGGCAGGCTGGCCAGGACGAGCATCAGCGCGATCGAGACCACGACAGCGAAGGCGATGACCAGCCGGACCCGCAGGCTCGTCAGCAGCCTGGGCAGCAGCGCCGCCATCCCGATCTAGCCCTGCCTCAGCCCGACGCCGGTCGGTCAGCGCTCAGCGAAGGCGTAGCCGGCGCCGCGGACGGTGAGGATGAACGCCGGCTCGGACGGATCGTCCTCCAGCTTCTCGCGCAGGTGGGAGACGTGGACGTTGATCGTCTTCTCGTCCTGGTCGAGCGCCTCGTAGTCGCGCACCAGCTCGAGCAGCTCGCGCCGGGAGAAGACGCGGCCGGGCTTCGACGCGAGATGGCGCAGGATCTCGAACTCGGTGGCGGTCAGGCTGATCCGCCGCTGCCCGCGCTGGACCCGCCGCCGCTCGAGGTCGAGCAGCAGGTCCTGGTGGCGGATCACGCGCCCACCGGCGGCGTCGGCGAGGTCGCCATAGGCCCGCCGCAGCAGCGCCTTGATGCGGCTCATCAGCTCGCGCAGGCCGAACGGCTTGGTCAGGTAGTCGTCAGCGCCAAGCTCCAGGCCGATGACCTTGTCCATCTCCTCGTCGCGCGCGGTCAGCATCAGCACCGGCGCCTTGCCCCCCGCGGCGCGCATCCGGCGCAGCATCTCGAAGCCGTCCATGCCGGGCAGCCGCACGTCGAGCACGACCAGGTCCGGCGCGTGGCGGGTGGCAAAGTCGAGGCCCTCCTCGCCGTTGCGCGCGACGGTCACCTGATAGCCCTCCTGCTGGAGGGCGTACTGGATGCCTCGGGCGACGGCGTACTCGTCCTCGACGATCAGGATGGTGGCGGCCATTCGCGCTCGATGGTACCCCGTGCTACGATCACGCCTCCCATGAGTAGACCCAAGCTTTCCGCCCAGCCACGCTCTGTCCAGGGCAAGGCCGTCAAGCACCTGCGCGGTGACGGCGTCCTGCCGGCGGTGGTGTACGGCCGCGGCCACGATTCGACGATGATCCAGCTCGACGCGCATGAGTTCGAGCTGCTGCGTCGGCGGACGGGTCGCAACACGCTCGTTGACCTGTCGCTCGACGGCGGCAAGGCCACGCCGGTGCTGCTCCAGACGGTGCAGGAGCATCCGGTCACGCGCCGCCCGCTGCACGCCGACTTCCTGGTCGTGGCAATGACCGAGGAGATGACCGTTGACGTGGCGCTGGCGATGGTCGGCTCGTCGAGCGCCATCGATCGGATGGGCGGGGTGCTGTTGCACCTGCGCGAGTCAGTCCAGGTCCGCGCCCTGCCGGATAACCTGCCCTCTTCGCTCGAGCTGGACATCACGAGCCTCGAGTCCTTTGACGACGTGCTTCACGTCTCTGATCTCTCCGTGCCGGAGGGCGTGACCGTCCTCACAGACCCGGGCGAATCGCTGGCCCGCGTGCAGGCGCCGCGCGTCGAGGAGGCCGCCGTGCCCGGCGTCGAGGAGGGAGCGCCTGAGGAGGGCGCTGAGGGCGAGGCCGCCGAGGGTGCCGAGGGCGGCGCCGAGGCTGGCGGCGCCGAGGCCGCGGACAGAGACGCGAGCTAGGGCTCTTAGGGCCGATTCTCCGCGCGCCGGCCGGCTCTTGTTCTCCCGGCGTGAAGTAACGGCCAGGAAGCGCTGCGGATACCGCGCGTAAAGGCTCTTAGCCGTTCGCCTGTGCACTCCGCGCGAACAAGTGGCCCACGGCCCCGGGAAAGAACGACTGCGCGGCCCCGCTCTTCGCCGTTAGCTCACCCGCGGTGCAACGAAGCGGCTGCTAGAGCAGCATGATGCCCTTGGCGCCTGGGTCGCGACCGTCGCGAGTGCGTGCTTATCGGCCGCTTTGCCGCCGATTGATTACGCTGTCCCGGTGCCGCGCCTGAGAATCGCCGCCATGGTCTGCGCGCTGCTGATTGCCGCGTGCAGCGGCGGCACGACCTCGCCGCCGCCGATCGAGAGCGCCACTCCAATGCCGAGCCTCACCGTCCCGCCTCCCGGCCCGACTGCGACCCCGACAATCCAGCCGGCGCCCAGCCCGACCGCTCCAACAGAGCCCCCGCTGACGGCGTCGCCCGCACCCAGGCCAGGGCTCGGCGAGGGCAGCGTCGCCTGGTCGAAACTGGAGCTTGACGGCGGCCCCTCGGCGCGCGAGGACCACACTTTCACGCCTGACGCAGACGGCCGCTACGCGTACCTGTTCGCCGGCCGTGCCGGCAACGACGCCTTCAACGACCTGTGGCGCTACGACCTGGCGAACGATGCCTGGCAGCTGATCGAGCCACGCGGCCTAGCACCGGCGCCGCGCTTCGGCCACGTCGCGGTCTGGCAGCCCGAGCTCGGCCTGGTCGTGTGGAGTGGCCAGCAATCGGCGCGCGTCTTCTTTGGTGACATCTGGTCGTTCGATCCGGGCACGGAACAGTGGCAGGAGCTGCCCGATGCGGGCGACGTTCCCGAGGCGCGCTACGGCTCGTGCGGCTCGATCGGGCCGGATGGCCGGCTGTGGATCAGCCACGGCTTCACCGAGGACACGGGCCGCTTCTTCGACACCCGCGCCTACGACTTCGG
>DATLGJ010000047.1:0-33649 GCA_035540555.1 Candidatus Limnocylindrales bacterium
GCCCCACGGCCTCCCCCCGTCCGACTCCGTCGGCACCGACGCCTCGACCGTCACCGGAAGGGCTGCGCCTTGATCGGACGCTGCCCTACGCGACGGACGGCGACTGCGGGGAGCGGCTGCGTGAATGCCAGCAGTTCGTGGACGTGTACGCCCCGCTCGAGGGAGGGCCGTTCCCGGTGGCCGTGATGATCCACGGCCGGCCGCGCGCCCCGCGCGACATGGCGCCCCTGGCGGAGGTGGTGGCACGGGCCGGAGCGGTCGTCTTCAACGTCGACTACCGGGGGGTGCGTCCGGTCGGACCGGGCTGGCCGGAGGCACCCGAGGACGTCGCCTGCGCCATTCGCTACGCCCGCGCCCATGCCGCGGACTACGGCGGAGACCCCGCGACGCTTGTTCTCGTCGGCCACTCGTACGGCGGCTACCTGGGCCCGCTGGTCGCGCTGGCCGGCGACGAGTTCGATGGTGATTGCCTGTATTCCGCCCAGGAGCACTCGGCACTGCCCACCGGTTTCGTGGGGATCGCCGGCAACTACGTCGTCGAGCTCGAGGACGCCAACGACCGGCGGATCTGGTATCGCTGGTACCGCGGCTCACCCTCGCAGCGGCCGGCGGAATGGCGGATGGGTGAATATCGCACGCACCTCGGCGGCAACCCGGATCTCGTCGTGCGCATCGTCCACGAGCGGGGCGATCCGATCATTCCGCCCCGCCAGCCGCGGCGCTTCCATCGCGACCTCGAGCAGGCTGGCTATGACGTCGAGCTGCAGATCATCGACGGCAACGAGCACTTCGCCCTGCTGGACCCCACCGGCAACGGCCGCTTCGTCCTGCCGTACATCCTGGAGCTGCTGGGCATCGAGGAGTAGCGCGCCGCCGCAACCAACGCCCCGCCGATCAGCCGGCGGCCACCCGGTTGCGTCCCTGGCTCTTGGCGCGGTAGAGGGCGCGGTCGGCCCGTTCGATCAGGGTCCTGACGTCCATGCCGGGGCCGCTCGCCACGGCCACACCGACGGAGACGGTGACGGGCTCACCCACGCCCAGCGCCGCCGGCTCCATCGCGCTGACGGCACGACGGATACGCTCGGCGACGTCTGCCGCCTGGTCGGGCGTGGCCTGTCGCAGCACGACGGCAAACTCCTCGCCGCCGTAGCGGGCGGGCGTGTCCGAGGAGCGAACCGCCAGTGCGATCTGCTCGGCAACCGCCCGCAGGACGTTGTCACCGACCTGATGGCCATGCCGGTCGTTGAGCCGCTTGAAGTGGTCGATATCGATCATCAGCGCCCCGGTGTGGTCGCTGGCCCGGCGGCCGGGAGCAACCGACGAGAGCAGCTCGTCGAGGTAGCGTCGGTTTGGCAGGCCGGTCAATGGGTCCAGCTTGGCCTGCGTCTCGGCTGCTTCGAAGGCGTACGCACGCTGGAGCGCGGCGGCCACCTCGCGCGCCGCCCAGCGGAGCAGCCGCTGGTCGCCGGCGGTCCAGCGCTCGGAGCGGCGCGAGAGCACCAGCGCTCCGACCAGCCCCTCATCGACGACGAGCGGCGCGGCCAGCGTGTTGGCCAGCCCAAAGCTGGTTCGCACGCGGCGGTTGAGCTGCGCGGCGATCTCGCCCGGTCCGGCGCTGCCGAATTCGAGCGCGTCACTCGGTAGCTGCGTTGTCGTGGCCGCGACGTCCGGATTGGCGGCTACCAGGGTCGCTTCGACGGCGCCGCCAGGCGGCCGGCGACCGATCACCACGACGTGATCCGCGCGGGCCGTGCGCATGAGGTCGGTGACGATCGTCTGCACCACGGCGTCGGACGACGACGAGCGCGAAAGACCCTGCAGCATGCGCGTCAGGCTTGCCTCGAGCGCGTCGCGCCGAGCCTCCTCCATGCCCGCCCGGCGCGCCAGCAGCAGGTGCGCCATGGACAGGACTGCGAAGGCGGCCGCCGCCACCACGGCGATGACGTCCGACGGGTCACGCAGCCAGGCGACAGCGATGGCCAGGGTGAGGACAACCGCCGATGTCCACAGCAGCCCGTCCAGGGGCGACTGTTCGCGCAATCGAGCGACCTGGTCGGCCAGCCGCGTGCGGGACGCCGACACGTCAGCCCGCCGGGGCGTGGGGGATCGTCGCCCCCGTTGACCTGGCCACCGCCCTTCCGAGGTGCTGCTACATCATGACCAGGCCGCCGTCGACGGCGAGCACCTGGCCCGTGATGTAGCCGGCCTCATCCGAGGCAAGGAAGGCAACGGCGTTTGCGACCTCCTCCGGCGTTCCGAAGCGGCCGAGCGGGGTCCGCTCGCGGATCTGGGCGAGCAGGTCCTCGGCCAGGCTCTCGGTCAGCTCGGTCAGCACGAAGCCCGGCGCGACCGCGTTGACGGTGATGCCGCGGGAGGCCAGCTCGCGAGCGGCTGCCTTGGTCAGGCCGATCAGGCCGGCCTTCGCCGACGAATAGTTGGCCTGGCCCGTCTGGCCCGCCTGCCCCGAGACCGAGGTGATGTTTATGATCCGACCGCCCTTCGCCCGGAGCATCGGGCGGGTGACGGCCTTGAGCGTCCAGAACGCGCCGAACAAGTTGGTTTCGAGCACGTCGCGCCAGTCCTCCGGCTTCATGCGCATGATCAGGTCATCGCGCGTTATACCGGCGTTGTTGACCAGGATGTCGACCTTGCCGAAGGCGTCGAGGGCCGCCTTGACCAGCTCCTCCGCCGACTCGGGGGACGACACGTCGCCCTGCACGGCGACCGCCGTCCGGCCATGGCCTTCGACCTGGCCGGCCGTGGACTGGGCCGCCTCGGCGTTGCCGCGATAGGAGAAGCAGACGTCGGCGCCCTGCTCCGCGAGGCGAAGCGCGATCGCCCGCCCGATGCCGCGCGACCCGCCGGTGACGATGGCGCACTTCCCGCTGAGGTCGATCATCGGCCTTCTATCCTCCGCTCGACGATGGTAACCGGGGTCGCGCCCCGGATGGAGTTGGGTATCTCGGCGATCCGGTCGACCTCGTCGATCAGATCCGCCAGCTCCGCCTGAGAGGCATCGCCGACGACGGTCAGCCGTACCTCGATCGGTGTCGACGGCTCGCCGCGCGCAGGGAAGTCGCCGTCGACCGTCACCGACACCTCGCTCAAGGTGACGCCACGCGCAGCTGCCTCGCGGTACAGGTCGTTGGAGATGCACGCCGCGATGGCAAGGTAGAGCAGCTGGCCACCGCTGAACCCGCGGCCCGCGCCCCCTGCCGATGCCGGCCTATCGGCAACGAGCGTATGCGGCCCGGCCCAGCCGAGCGCCGTGGGTCCTCCCCCGACGGTCCGCGTGTGGACGCGATAGGCGTCGCTTCCTGCCATTGCCTCTACGGCACCGACTCTCGCGGGGAGGCAGGCTGTGGCTCACCGGGCACGACATCGTCCAGCGGCACCGGTGGGCCACCGCCGTGCTCGAGCACCTGGCGCAGGCGGTCAGGGATGGGGTCGACCGAGCTCCAGTCCACCGGCTCGCGGACCGAGGCGACGGGCTCGACTCCCGCTGCCCGCGCGCCGGCGGCAGGATCGGTCGTCCACTCGAGCGCGATCGCGCCCGAGGTCAGCCCCGCGCCGAACGCGACCAGCACGATCTTGTCACCCACCTTGATGCGCCCGAAGTCGACCGCCTCTGCCAGCGCGATGCCCACTGACGCCGCCGAGGTGTTGCCGTAACGGTCAACATTGACGAACATCTTTTCCATCGGCAGGTCCAGACCCTTGGCCACCGATTCGATGATCCGGATATTGGCCTGGTGCGGGATGAACAGGTCGATCTCGTCCGGCTCCCAGCCGGCTCGTTCTATCGCCTTCAGTGCCGACGCCGCCAGCGTCTTGGTCGCATAGCGGTACGTCTCCTTGCCTTCCATCCGCACGAAGTGCTCACCCCGGGCAAGCGTCTGGCCCGAGACCGGCGATCGCGCGCCGCCCGATGGCAGCCAGATCATGTAGGCACCGTCCGGGTCGGTGGTCATCTCGATGCCCTGCAGTCCTCCGCCCTCCTCTTCGGAGGCCGAAAGCACCACCGCTCCGGCGCCGTCGCCGAACAGGATGCATGTCGAGCGATCGGAGAAGTCAAGGAAGCGGCTGAGCGTCTCAGCGCCGATGACCAGCGCGTGACGGAACATGCCCGACCGGAGGTAGGCGTCTGCGGCGGAGTACGCGTAGACGAACCCCGAGCAGGCGGCCATCACATCCATCGCCGAAGCCCTCGTGTTGCCGATCGCCTCCTTGACCAGCGCGCCGGTCGAGGGCATCCAGTAGTCCGGCGTGAGCGTGCCGACCAGGATCACGTCGATGTCGTCCGGCCGTAGCCCGGCGACCGCGATGGCACGCTTCCCCGCGATGGCCGCGAGCGTGGCGGTCGTCTCGTGAGCGGCAGCGACGCGCCGTTCGCGGATGCCCGTGCGCTGGACGATCCACTCGTCACTGGTGTCGACCACCCGCTCCAGATCGGCGTTGGTCAGCCGGCGTTCCGGGGCATACATGCCCCAGCCGCTGACACGCACACTCGCGGGCCGCGCGCGGCCTGGCCTGCTCATGCCGGCTCCACCTCGATCAGCGGCTGCTTCGCCTTGACCAGCGCGCCATTCTCGACGCAGATGCGGGCAATCTTTCCGCTCGCATCGCTCTTGATCTCATTGAACAGCTTCATCGCCTCGATCAGCCCGATGACCTGGCCGACCTGGACGTCGCCACCCGGCCGCACGTATGGCTCGGCGCCCGGCGAAGGCGAGGCGTAGAACAGACCGGTCAGCGGCGCCAGGACCGCCCGGCGGTCAGACGCGGTCTGCGCGTCGTCGCCACCCTGCCCGGGGCGGTCTACGGCCGCCCCCGCGCCGGCACCGGCTGCTGCACCCGACTGGGCAACCACCACCTGCTGGTCTGCTATCGCCGCGGGCGTGCGCAGGATGAGTCCCGTGCCTCCGGCCTCGACCTCGATCTCGGTCAGGTCCGTGCGATCCAGCAACGCTTCGAGCCGATCAATCAGCTCGAGCAGCTCGGCGGCTTCGCGCGGGGCGGACGCTCGCTCCTCGCTCATGCCTCCTCCCAGCGACGGAGCACCAGCGCCGAGTTCTGGCCGCCGAAGCCGAATGCGTTGACGAGGGCAGCGCGGACGTCGCGCGGCCGGGCCTGCAGCGGCGTGCAGTCCAGGTCGCCCACAGCCGGCGACGGATCGACCAGGTTGAGCGTCGGTGGCACGCAGCTTGCGCGGATCGCGCAGACGGTGGCCACGGTGCCGATGGCGCCGGCGGCACCGAGCGTGTGGCCGATGGCTGACTTGGTGGCAGTGATGCTCACCTTTGGCGCGTGCTCGCCAAAGATGGTGCGGAAGGCCTTCAGCTCGGCGGGGTCACCCTCAGGCGTGGACGTGGCGTGAGCGTTGATGTGGTCGATGTCGGTCGGCGCCAGGCCGGACTTCTGCAGGGCGCGACGGGTAGCGCGCACGCCGCCCATGCCTCCTTCGGCGGGCAGCGTCACGTGGGATGCGTCGGCGGTCGCACCATAGCCGGCCACCTCGACGAGCACCTCTGCCCCTCGCGCACGGGCATGCTCCAGCTCTTCGAGCACCAGCACCGCCGCGCCCTCGGCGATGACGAAGCCGTCACGACCTTCGTCGAACGGGCGTGAAGCGCCGGCGGGATCGTCATTGCGCGTGGAGAGTGCGCGCATGGCGGCGAAGGCGCCGACGAAGGCCTCTGTTACAGGCGCCTCCGAGCCGCCAGCCAGCATCACGTCGGCGTCACCGCGGATGATCGTCTCGGTCGCTTCGCCGATGGCGTGGCCGGCCGTGGCGCACGCGCTGACTGTGGCGAAGTTCGGCCCGCGCAGGTTGAACGAGATGGCCGCCTGACCGGAGCCGATATTGGTGATGACCATCGGGATGAAGAACGGCGAGAGCCGGTCCGGACCACGCGTGTCCAGGATCGAATACTGCTCGCTGAGGGTCGCCGACCCGCCCATGCCCGAGCCGATGATGGCGCCGGTGCGGTCAGCCAGCTCACCATCGAGGCGTTCGGGGAGGCCGGCCTGCGCCATGGCCTGGCGCGCACAGACGAGGACGAACTGGGTGTAGCGGTCGTTGCGCCTTATCTCCTTGCGATCGAGCACACCGGTGGGATCGAAGTCGACCACCTCGCCTGCCATCCGGCTGTCGACGCGAGCCGGGTCGAATGACCGGATCGTGCGCACGCCCGACTCACCGGCCACCAGTCGGCGCCAGAAGGTGGCGACGTCGTTGCCGAGCGGCGTCACCGCGCCCATGCCGGTGATGACGACGCGACGGCCAGCCCGCTGCGCGAGGTTCACCGGATGAACCGCCCGGTGCGGATCGTCGCGGCCCGGTAGACATCGCCGGTCAGGCCTCGCTCGGCAACCTCCTGAGCCACCGCCTGGGCGTCGTAGGCCGGACGGAACAGCTCGCCGGTCGGGTTGCCGTCATCATCGACGGTCAGCAGCGCCCAGCAGGCGGCGGGCTCGCCGTCGAAGGCGTAGCCACATGACCCCGGGTTTAGGATCAGGCGCGCGCCAAGCTCGCGATTGTCGGCAAGGTGCGTGTGGCCGCAGCAGATCACCCGTGCGTCCGTCCGCGTCACTCGCTCGACGGTGATGGCCGGGTCGAGGTCGGCGGCCAGGCCGTTGGTTTGGCTGCCCGGTGAGCCATGGCAGACCAGCACCAGCGTCCCGCCGGCATCGACGCGGCGCTCCCAGGGCAGTCTGCGCAGGTAGTCGAGCTCATCGTCAGCCAGCTCGTCGTGTGCCCACTCGGCGGCGTCGCGGTGGCCGGCCGGAACCTCGTCCAGCCAGGGGAAAGCGGCGGCGTAGTCGAAGTCCGCAACGGCCACGTCGGTGTTGCCCTGGATGACGATTGCGCCGTCCGCCTCCAGTTGTCGGACGCGCTGAATGGTCTCCGACGGACGAGGGCCGTTCATGACCAGGTCACCGGTGACCAGCACCACGTCTGGCTTGTGGCGCTTGATGTCCTTGAGCGCTGCGTCCAGGGCCGCCACGTTGCCGTGCACGTCGCCCAGCACGGCCGCCTTCCAGGTCACGCGAAGCTCCGCTGGATCATCGCAGCAGGCCCTCGGGCGGGATGATGAAGGACAGCACCGCCTCGCAGGCGACCTCCCCGTCCACGCTGGCGACCGCGCGGCCCCGGCCCATTCGTCGACCCAGCTTTTCCATCGTCACCTCCAGGGACAGCCTGTCACCCGGCTGCACGACACGCTTGAAGCGGCACTCCTCGATGCCCGCGAACAGGCCGATCCGATCGCCGAAGCCCTCCTGCTGGGCGACGTAGACAGCCATCGTCTGGGCGAGGGCCTCGACCTGCATGACACCCGGCATGACCGGCAGGCCGGGAAAGTGTCCCTGGAAGAACCACTCGGTCGCCGTGACGCTCTTCTCGCCGCGTATGTACTGCCGCTCCGGCTCATACGCGACGATCCGATCAACCAGCAGCAGGGGCCAGCGATGCGGGATAAGCCGCTCGATCTCGCGCGTGCTGAGCACCACGCCGGGCATCTTCAGCGGATCCTCGGGCTGGGGCCGTGTTGCGGCTCCGGGCTGGTTGGTCATCGGTCTCCTCAGGCTGCGCGGCTGGCGGCCAGAAAGGCGCCGCTGCCCACGCGATCGAGCAGGTTGGTCGTGAACTTGCCGTCCACGAATGCCTCGTGATCGACCAGCGCGCGATGCAGCGGCACGTTGGTCACCAGGCCCTCGACGACCAGCTCGTCCAGGGCGGCCCTGCCGCGCGCCAGCGCGGCGTCACGGTCAGGACCCCAGACGATCAGCTTGCCGAGAAGCGAATCGTAGTACGGCGGGACCTCGTACCCGCTGAACAGGTGGCTGTCCATGCGCACGAACGGTCCGCCGGGCGGTACGTAACGCTCGACCAGCCCCGCCTGCGGCCGGAAGTCATTGTCGCAATCCTCCGCGTTGATGCGGAACTCGATAGCGTGGCCACGCAGCTCAATGTCCGCCTGGCTCAGGCCAAGCGGCTCACCTGCCGCGATGCGGATCTGCTGGGCGACCAGGTCAATGCCCGAGAGCATCTCGCTGATCGGGTGCTCGACCTGGATACGGCAGTTGATCTCGATGAAGTAGTAGTTGCCCTCGTTGTCGAGCAGGAACTCGAGCGTCCCAACGTTCTCGTAGCCGGCGGCCACGACTGCGGCAACGGCGCTCTCGCACAGCGCCTGGCGGCGTGCCGGATCGAGCGCAGGCGACGGGGCCTCCTCGAGGATCTTCTGATGCCGACGCTGTACCGAGCAGTCACGCTCGCCCACGTGGACGCCGTTGCCATAGCGATCGACGGCAACCTGGACCTCGACGTGGCGGTTCTCCTCCAGCCACTTCTCGAGATATAGCGAGTCGTCGCCGAATGCGGCCCGCGCCTCCGAGCGACAGATGGTGAGTGCCTGCTGGAGCTCACGCGGAGAGCGCACCATGCGCATGCCTTTTCCGCCGCCGCCGGCCGATGGCTTGATCAGGACGGGATAGCCGATGCGCTCGGCCTCCGCCAGGGCGTGATTGTCATCGCGCAGCATCGGCGAGCCAGGGATGGTGGGCAGGCCGTGCTTGGCCAGCAGGGTGCGGGTTCCTGCCTTGCTGGCAAATCGCTCGAGCACCTCCGCCGGCGGCCCGATGAAGGTCAGGTTGTGACTGCGCACCTGCTCGGCAAACGTGTCGTCCTCGGACAGGAAGCCATAGCCGGGGTGAATGGCCTCGCAGCCCGACAACAGCGCCGCCGAAAGCAGGGCCGGGGCCGACAGGTAGCTGCGTCGAGATTCGGCCGGGCCGATGCAGATCGCCTCGTCGGCCATCTGGACCGCCAGTGTGTCGCGGTCCGCTTCCGAGTAGGCGACCACGGCACCGACTCCGAGCGCCCGACAGGCGCGGACGATGCGAACCGCAATCTCGCCCCGGTTGGCGACGAGGATCTTCTCGAACATCAGCTCCGGCTCTCCGGCTCCAGCCGGACCAGCGGCTGGCCGTATTCCACGGCTTCGCCCGGCTGCGCGGCCAGCACCACGATGATGCCGTCTTCCGGGGCGACGACGTCCTGACGAACGCCAAGCACCTCGACGTGCCCGAGGAGGTCGCCGCCCCGAACGTTCATGCCGACCGATAGCCCATCCCGGGGCTGGTAGTAGCCTACCGCCGGCGAGGTGACCGCTCGGCGACCTCGTTCCCGCCGGCCATGGCGCGGGCCGTCCTCCGGCTCGCCGCTCCCACCGGACTCGCCGCGGCGCTCACCGTGTCCGGGGCGGGAGCCAGCCTGGGCGCGACGGGCTGCCGGCTGGCCATCGTCGGAGGCACCGTTGACACCGCGCCGCAAGCGCACGCGCCATCCGTCGCGGCGCACTTCGAGCTCACCGAGGCTGCTCGAGCCCAGCCGCGCCGCCAGCAGCGGCAGCAGCTCGTCGGCCACTCGGGCGATCGTCTGCGGATCATCGTCACGGCCGCCCGACCCGTCGGCCGGCATATCGGGACCTGCTTGGTGGTCGGGCGCGCGGTCGCGGGTCATCAGACCTCCTCGCCAAGCGGCGGCTCTTCGTTGGCGGCGGACCAGCCGCGCGGGGTGCCCTCGCCGGGCAGCGGCGTGCGCCGCCCGTCGATCAGGCCGCGGATGCGCTCGGCCAGGCCCTGGCGCTCGGGCCGTGCCGTCGCAGCCGTCAGAGCCACCTCGGTGTACTCGCCCATCTGCCGGTAGCGTCGATAGCGGTTGTCGACCAGCACCTGACGGTCCCGGCCGGCCAGCGTGTCCAGGTGGAAGACGACTCGCTCGCGCAGCCTGCGGGCCGTTTCGTTGATGTTCTCGTGGGCACCCTCGCTCGGTTCGCTGACCACCTCATCAATGACGCCCAGCTCGTGCTGCTCGGCTGCGGTCAGCCGCATCGCAACGGCCGCCTCCTGAGCCTTCTCCGGAGAGCGCCACAGGATGCTCGCGCATCCCTCCGGGCTGATCACCGAATAGATGGCGTTCTCCAAAGCCAGCACGACATCCCCGACGGCAAGGGCTAGCGCACCGCCCGAGCCGCCCTCGCCAGTGATGACCGTCACGACCGGCGTGCGCAGGCGGGCCAACACGGTGATCGAGCGAGCGATGGCCTCGGCCACACCGCGCTCCTCCGACGCAGGACCCGGAAAGGCGCCCGGCGTGTCGACGAAGGTGACCACCGGCAGGTGCAGCCGTTCGGCGAGCTGGAAGAGGCGCATCGCCTTGCGGTAACCCTCGGGATGCGGCATGCCGAAGTTGCGTCGGATGTTCTCGTCCGTCTCGGCGCCCTTCTGGTGCCCGACGAACACCGCCCGCCGGCCGTCGAAGCGGGCGAAGCCGCCGACGATTGCCTGGTCATCGCGGAAGAGCCGGTCGCCGTGCAGCTCGACGACGTCGGTGCCCATCGCGCGGACCAGCTCGAGGGTGTGCGGCCGGCGCACGTTGCGCGCCAGCTGGACGCGTGCCCACACCTCGGCCCGCCGCTTCTCGGCGGCGGCCTGCGGAGTGGTGGCAGGGTTGTCCGCAGACTGTGGCGGGGCAGCCGCCGCGGCGTCGCGGGTATCAACCACGGCCAGCCTCGCGAGCCGTGCCGGCGAGCTGCTCGAGGTAGCCCAGGGAGCGCTCGACGGGGCCATTGCCGTTGCCCTCGGCGGCCACCGGTCGCGGCGCCGGCTTGAGGTAACGCAGCAGCGCGATGAGCGTCTCGCGCAGCCGATCGCGTGGCACGACCTGGTCGACGAAGCCGTGCGCGAACAGGAACTCGGCCCGCTGGAAGCCTTCCGGCAGCTCCTCGGCGATGGTTCCGGCCGCGACTCGCGCTCCGGCGAAGCCGATCAGCGCCTGCGGCTCGGCGAGGTTGACGTCGCCGAGCGCCGCAAACGACGCGTAAACGCCGCCGGTCGTGGGATCGGTCATGACGCTGACGAAGGGCACGCCGGCATCGGCCAGCCTGCCCAGGGCGGCGCAGGTCTTGGCCAGCTGCATCAGTGCCAGGGTCCCCTCCTGCATGCGCGCCCCGCCCGAGGCGGAGATGACGATCAGCGGCAGTCGTTCCTCCAGGGCTCCCTCGGCGGCCCGGGTCACCTTCTCGCCCACCACGCTGCCCATCGAGCCCCCCATGAACGCGAAGTCCATGACGCAGATGGCGACCCGCGTGCCGCCAATGGCGCAGGTGCCCCACACCGCCGCATCGCGCAGGCCCGTGGCGACCTGGGCCGCCTCGATCCGGTCCGGGTACGGCTTCTGGTCAACGAAGCTCAGCCGGTCGACTGACTCCAGGCCGGCGTCCCGCTCCTCGAAGCTGTCGCGGTCGACCAGGAGCGCCAGCCGAGCGTCGACGCGCAAGCGGAAGTGGTGGCCGCAGCGCATGCACACGCGCCGGTTTCTCTCGAGCTGCTTGTTGTAGAGCATCTCCTCGCACGACGGGCAGCGCGTCCAGAGGTCGGGCGGGAAGGATTGCGGACGCGGCCCGAAAGGCAGCTTGATCGGCATCAGGCGACCACCTGGGAGCGGGGTCGACGGGCCGACTGCCACCAGGCGACAAGGGCGGCGACCGAGACGCCGGACGCGATCGCCCCGCCGACCAGCAGCCGTCGGTCGATTAGCGGAATGGCGGCGAGCGGCCTGGTCGAGCCCGGGAAGGGGATCACCTCGGCCAGGCGGCCACCCGTCCCTCCCGTGCCCTCGGCCAGCTCTCGCAGGCGAACGGCAAGCGCCTCCTCGAAGGCGAACGATGGGTGGTAGCGAGGAAGGCTGCCGAGCAGGTTGGCTGCGCGCCCCAGGCGCGGGTCTTCAGTGGGCTGGGCATCGGTCAGCATCAGCCGCGGACGGGCAAGCAGGGCGTCGATGTAGGCGTCCGACTGGATGGCCGCCTCTTCCTCATGGCCGGGCATCAGTCGCGCTCCGGCAGGCTCCGGCCGACGGTTCGCAGCGCGCGGTGGATGAGAACGCGCACGGCACCCTCGCTGCGGCCCATCAGCGCGCCGATCTCCGCCGTGCTGAGCTCGAGCACGAAGCGCAATACGAGCGCCCGGCGACGCTCTTCGGGGAGCTGCTCCAGTGCCCGGTAGGCGGCCGCCAGCTCGTCGCGGTGGACGACCTCGGCGACGGGATCGTCGTCAGAGCGCACGTCGAGGGCCAGATCCAGGGAGGCCTCCGGGTGGCGGCGCTGACCGCGGCGCTCGTTGGCTATGGCGTTGCGGGCGATCTGGAAGAGCCAAACCCGGAAGCTGCTGGCCGCATGCGGATGGGCGTCGCGCTCGCGAAAGCGGCCCAGGCCAGCCAGCGCGTTGGTGAACACGCGCGCGGTCACGTCCTCGGCGAGGTGCGGATTGCGGAGCTCGTAGAGCGCGAAGCTGTACACCTGGGCCACGTACTTCCGATAGAGCGCCTCGAAGCGACGCGGATCTTGCCGAGCTGCCTCCACGGCGGTGCGCTCGGCGTCCTGCGGGATGGTGCGCGCCTGCGCACTCTCCTCATCCCTCCTCAACACCGGTTGAGCATATCCGTTACATCAATCGCGGCAGGTTCACCAGGCGACAGCGCACCACTTCGCCGCTGTCGACGGTGACCAATCCGGCGTCCGTTTGGAGCAGCAGCGCCCCGGACGCCGGGTCCACGCCGGTGGACGTGCCGCTCAACACCCCGTCGGCGGTCCCGATCTCGACCTGTCGGCCGGTGGTGATCTGCCGGCGCGACCAGGTGCCGGCATCGAATCGGCCGTCGACCAGTGCCAGGTAGCGCGGCTGGAGGCGAGCGAGGAACTCATCGAGCAGCTGTTCGCGATCGATCGGTCTACCGCCGGAGAGGGCGTGGAGGCTGGTCATCGTCTGAATCAGCTCAGGTGGGAAGTCGGTCGGCGGCCAGTCAGCGTTGACGCCGATGCCCACCACGACGTACTCGACCCGCTCGCCGGCCGTGGCCACCTCGCCAAGGACCCCGGCGACCTTGCGCGGAAAGCCGTCCGAAGCCTCCGCAACGATGTCATTGGGCCACTTCAGCCAGAGCGTGTCGTCCTTCAGTCCGGCGGCGGCCTCGGCCGCGTCGAGCATTGCCATGGCGAGCGTCGCCGCCACCCGCCAGGCGTGTACCGGTCGAATGAGGGCCGCCGGCGGCCTGAAGCCCGCGGAAAGCATCAGCGCAGCACCGGCTGGCGCCTGCCACGTGCGGCCCTGGCGTCCGCGGCCGGCGGTCTGGTGGTCGGCCGTGGCAATGCACACCTCGGCCAGGCCGTCGGCCAGCCAGCCGCGCACGATCGGCTGGGTCGACTCGACCTCGCCGAAGCGCTCGATGCGGCTGTAGAAGCTGTCGGTCACCCCGCCTCGGCGGCCGCCTCCGCGCCGGGCTCGGGCTGCTCCAGCTCGAAGGCCGAGTGCAGGGCGCGCGCCGCCTGCTCGAGCTGGGGCTCGGCGATGATGCAGGTGATTCGAATGTCCGACATCGAGATCATCTCGATGTTGATGCCGTGGTCGGCGAGGGCACCGAACATGCGCGCGGCATAGCCGGGCGTGGAGCGGATCCCCGCGCCGACTATCGAGACCTTGGCCACCTCGGCGTCGCTCGAAAGTCCTTCCGCCCCCAGCTCGATGACCACCGGTTCGAGGACGCGGCGCGCCTTGGCCAGGTCCGTCGCGCTGATCGTGAACGACACGTCGGTCGTACCGGCGTGGCTGACGTTCTGGACGACCACGTCGACGTTGACCCCCTCGCCCGCCAGCGGCGTGAAGATGCGCGTGGCGACGCCAGGCCGGTCGGGCACGCCGAGGATGGTCACCTTGGCGGTATTGCGATCGGTGGCTACGCCACGGACCTTGTTGGTTGCCTCCATGACGGGCTCCTCCCTGATCAGCGTGCCGGGATTGTTCGAGAAGGTCGAGCGGACACAGATCTCGACGCCGTTGACCCAGCCCAGCTCAACGGCGCGGGCCTGCATCACCTGCGCACCCTGGCCGGCCAGCTCGAGCATCTCCTCGTAGCCGATGGTCGCCAGCAGGCGCGCCGTCGGCACGACCCGCGGGTCGGCGGTGTAGATGCCCTCCACATCGGTGAAGATCTCGCAGCGCTCGGCCTGCAACCGCGCGGCGAGGGCGACGGCGGTGGTGTCCGAGCCACCTCGGCCAAGCGTCGTCGTCTCGGCCTCGAATACCGACTCATCGGTCGCGCCCTGGAAGCCGGCCACGATGACGACCCGGCCCCGCTCAAGCTCCTGCCGGACGCGCGAGGGCTCAACGTTGGCGATGCGTGCCCGGCCGTGGCGCGGGTCCGTGCGGATGCCGGCCTGGGCGCCGGTCAGCGAGATGGCCGCGAGGCCGCGCGCATGGAGCGCCATCGCCAACAGCGTCCCGCTGATGTGCTCGCCGGTCGCGAGCAGCAGGTCGAGCTCGCGCGGATCCGGATCATCGGTGATCGCGGCAGCCAGGGCGAGCAGATCGTCGGTCGTGTCGCCCATCGCGCTGACCACCACGACCAGCCGCGTCCCCTTCTCGTGCTCGGCGGCCACGCGGCCGGCGACGTGACGGACACGGTCGGCATCGGCCAGCGACGAGCCACCGAACTTCTGGACAACGATGCCGCTCACGCCAGGCCGACCTGCCGAGCGACTCCGACGAGCTGGAGCCGGTCCGCCTCAAGCTCCATCGCGCCACGTACTTCGTCCACCGCGTCGGCTAGGCACAGGGCCAATATGGTCGAGCCTGCACCCGACAGGGCGGCTCCCAGGGCACCGCCAGCCCGCGCCGCACCGACCATTGCCGGAAGCTCCGGGTAAACCCGGGTCCGATAGGGCTCGTGCAGCCGATCGTCGTACATCGAGCCGAGCAGGGACAGGTCGCCGGTCGCGAACGCGCCGACGATGGCGGCCGTCGCGCCCGCGTTGCGAGCGGCGTCCGCATGGCTGACCGTCGCCGGCAGGGCAGCGCGCATGTTGGCCGTGGCCAGCTCGCGTTCAGGGATGAACACGACCGCGCGCAGGTCAGCCGGCGGTTCGTAGCGGACCACCCGGACGCCGGCACAGGCGACGAAGCCGCCGTACAGCGAGGCAGCCGCGTTTTCCGGATGACCCTCGATCTCCGTTGCCAGTTCGAGCAGGTCTTCCGGGGTGGCCGGCGCGCCCAGCAGCTCGCGCGCCACCAGCAGCCCTGCCACGCTCGCCGCTGCCGACGAGCCGAGGCCTCGCCCGAGCGGGATGTCGTTGTGCATGTCGATGCGCACGCCGGGTGGCTCATCCTTGCCAGCCGCCCGGGCCCCGGCCCGCAACCCGGCCAGAAAGCGGTTGGAATCGTCCAGGCGCAGGCGATCGGCACCCTCGCCCTCGACGTGCAGCGTCGATTGGCCGCCATCAAGCGGTGCCACGGTCACCTTCAGCCGGACGTCGAGCGCAAGCGCCAGCACGTCGTAACCAGGGCCCAGGTTGGCGCTGCTGCCCGGCACGCTGACCGTCAGGTCAGCGCTCACCAGCCGAGCGCCTCGCGCACACCGAGGACGGAAGCGTCTGCCTCGACCACCCCCTCCGCCTGCCGACCGGCCGTGTCGGGGTCTTTCAGGCCGTGGCCGGTGAGCACGCAGACGATGGTCCCACCCGGGTCGATACGGCCCTCGGCGGCGAGCTTGCGCACTCCTGCCACTGAAGCCGCCGACGCGGGCTCGCAGAAGACACCCTCGAACCGTGCAAGATCCCGGTACGCGGCCAGGATCTCCTCATCGGTGACCGACTCGATCACCCCGTCCGACTCGTCGCGGGCCGCGCGGGCGAGGTCGGCCGAGGCCGGGTCTCCGATCCGAATGGCGGTGGCCACGGTCTGCGGCCGCTCGACGGCATGGCCGAGTACCAGTGGGGCAGCGCCCGCCGCCTGGAAGCCGAGCATCCGCGGAACCGCCTCGATCAGGCCCGCGGAGCGGTAGTCGCAGAACCCGCGCCAATAGGCGGAGATGTTGCCCGCGTTGCCGACCGGAATCGCCAGGTAGTCGGGCGCACCGCCGAGGTCCTCACAGACCTCGAAGGCGGCAGTCTTCTGGCCCTCGAGGCGATACGGGTTGACCGAGTTCACCAGCGTGACTGGCCGGCCGGCCTCGCCGCCTTCGGTCAACCGCCGGACGACCTTCAGGGCCTCGTCAAAGGACCCATCAACCGCGAGCACCTTTGCCCCCGCGACCTGCGCTGCGACGAGCTTTCCCAGCGCTATCTGGCCCTTGGGCAGGACGACCACGACCTCGAGGCCGGCGGAGGCGCCATACGCCGCCGCGGAGGCGGCGGTGTTCCCGGTGGATGCGCAGATGATCGCCGTGGCCCCTTCCTCCATCGCCTTGGCCACGGCCAGCACCATCCCCCGGTCCTTGAACGACCCGGTCGGGTTCATGCCTTCGAACTTGAGGTGCAGGAGCGGTACGCCCATCCGGCGGCCCAGCTCGCGGGCGTGGATCAGCGGTGTGAAGCCCTCGCCAAGTGAGATCGGCGGGGTCATGTCGGTCAGCGGCAGGAAGGCGCGGTACCGGTCGAGCAGTCGGGGACGCGCGTCGGCCATCGTGCGCTGCTGGCGCAGCTGCCGCAGTACATCGCTCATGCGCATGGGGGGTCAGTCCTCCAACAGCCTGTAGCCCTGGAAGCGCGGGCCAGGGTCTGAGGCCAACTTCACCTCGGCCCTGCGCGCCTCGGGCAGGCGGCCCCAGGTGGAGCCCTCCCCCCGGGCGAGGGCCAGCAGGTCGGCCAGCACGGCGCTGCTCGTGGGGTCGCCGCCGGCCCCCGGGCCCTGGAAAACAACTCGGCCAATCGGCCAACCGGTGACCTCGACGGCGTTGGTCACGCCGTCGGTGGAGCCGAGCAGCGAGCGCCGGCTGACCGCGCATGGCTCAACCCAGCAGATGCCGCTGTCGTGGGCCGATGCAACGAGCTTGATGGTCAGGCCCTTATCGGCGGCTGCTGCCACATCGCTGCGCGAGACCGCGCCAATGCCGGTTCGCGGCACGTCCAGCGGGGCCACCCATCGGCCGAAGGCCAGCCGATTGAGCAGGACCAGCTTGTGGACCGCGTCGTGGCCGTCGACGTCAGCGGTGGGATCCGACTCGGCATAGCCCCGGGCCTGCGCGTCGGCAAGCACGTCGGCGTAGTCACGGCCCTCGGCGGACATCGCGCTGAGGATGAAGTTGGTCGTCCCGTTGACGATGCCACGGACGCGTGACAGCCGATTGGCCGCGAGGTCGCGGGCGAGCGGCGCAAGAACGGGGATGCCGCCGGCGACTGCTGCCTCGAAACGAAGGCTGGCGTGCGACGACCTGGCAACCGCCTCCAGCTCGGGTCCGCGCTCAGCCAGGAGCGCCTTGTTGGCGGTGACCACCGACTTGCCGGCCCGCAGCGCCCGCTCCACGAGCTCCCCTGCCGGCGAGGGCCCACCAATCAGCTCGACGACCACGTCCACATCCGGGCTGACGACCAGCGCGGCCAGGTCATCGGTTCTGCGGATGCCCTCAGGCAGCTCGACGGCACGCGCCCTGGCCGGCTGGCGGACGCCGACGGCCAACAGCTGCGGGGCCTGCGCGCCCTGCCGCTCGATGTCGCGCCGCCATGCGGGGTCGAGGAGCCGCGCGGCGACGGCGCCGCCGACCGTGCCCAGCCCGAGCAGCCCGACGCGCAGTGGGCTCTTCGTTATGTCAGTGACGGTCATGTGCTCAATAGTGCCAGCCCCGTCAGCGCAGGCGAGGAATGCGATGGCGATGACCCACCAGGCGCCGTCACTCTGGCCGCGGGAGTGCCCGCCCGGCCCTTTGCCTGCGCCAGCCATACGGAGTCACACCGCGCGGCTTGTGGACGTTAAGCAGGTGGACAGACAGCAGCAACACGAGGCCGGCACCCGAGTGGACGATCTGGTCGGTCGCAGCGGGAAGCTGCGCTGCCGGCAGCGCCAAATCGCGTGCCGCGGCTGCAAGTTGGCTGATCCGACCAAGCTGGACGAGCAGGACCAGTCCGGCCAGGGCGGTCAGGACCAGCGAGATGACGACCCACCAGTGGCCGAAAAGTCCCCACTGCGTGCCCAGCGACATGACCACGCCGGTAACGAGCGACGCAAAGGCGAGCGGCACGATGGCGTGCAGCGCGACGAGATCCATGGCCAGATAGGCGGAGCGCACGAGCTGCTCATCCTGCCTGTTGAGGCTTGCCGCTGCCAGCGCGAGGAACGCAATCGTCGAGCCCAGCCAGCCTATCGACACGGCCAGGTGTGCCGCGAGCGCCAGCTTGCGAACCGACGGCGCCATCTTCAGTGCGGCGAGCACGCGGTCACGGCAGGCCGATCAGATGGCCGCCCGCCTGCACCAGCAGGACCGCCGGTAGATGGCGACCCGGACCGTGCTCGCCCCCGAGCAGCAGCAGCACCACGAGCACCACGGCTAGGACGAGCATGGCCAGCAGGAAGGCCCGAACCCAGCGGGGAGCGGGCGGCGGCTCGTCCGGTGAGCTCGAGTCCTCGCTGTCATCCTGCCCGTTGAGACGCGTCGGTCTTTCAGACATTTGCCTCCTGCCTCGCTCGTCGGGTTCATTGTCGCAGGCCAGGGATCCGGCATTCCTCTCTGCTTGGGTATAGGCTCCGGCGGTCAGACTCAAGTCGAAGGCATGCCCGCGGAGGTGGTAGTCGATGCGTCACTTCGCTCTACTCGTCCTCCTTGCCGCTCTCTCGCTGGCCTGCGCCGGCGGCGGCACAACTAGCACGCCACGGGCCAGCGAGCAGCGAATCGACGTGGCGCTCACCGACGCCCTCACCATTGAACCGGCCGAGATGATCGTCAAGGCCGGCCAGCCAGTGATCTTCGTCGTGGCTAACTCCGGCGCGGCAGTACATGAGTTCTACGTTGGCGATGAGGCGGCGCAGGCAGAGCACGAGCGGGAAATGGCCGAGATGGGCGGCATGCCCCACGACGAGCCAAACGGGGTCGCGGTTCAGCCGGGCGAGACCAAGGAGTTGGCGATCACGTTCGACGAACCCGGCCAGCTCATAGCCGGGTGTCACCTGCCGGGCCATTATCCGGGCGGCATGAGGGCGACGATCACGGTCACCGAGTAGGTCCTTCGGCCTCACCTCCGCGAGCGTGATCGGCGCGCGCGCGATACTCTAGGGGAGTATGGGCGAAGACCGTCATGTCGTTGGCCGACACTCGCGCAACGAAAAGCGTCTGATTAGCCCCGGAGTTCACATGCAGGACGCCGGTGGCAATGGGCCGGCCAGTCCTGGTATTGAACACAACGGCCGTGCCGGTCGCGGGGCCGGGGGTCACGGCGCCGGCGGCCACGCCGGACATGACCGCCACGCCGGGCATTCGGTGGCGATGTTCCGCGACAAGTTCTGGCTCTCGTTCCTGTTGACCATCCCGGTCGTCATCTGGAGCCACGACGTCGAGCGGCTGCTCGGCTACAGCGCGCCGATGTTCCCCGGCAGCGAGTGGCTGCCCACCGTGCTGGGCACGATCATCTTCCTGTACGGCGGCACCGTCTTTCTACGCGGCGCCGTTCCGGAGCTCCGCGACCGACGGCCGGGCATGATGACCCTGATCAGCCTGGCCATCCTCGTGGCCTTCGTGGCCAGCCTGGCCGGCGCTGCCAACCTGTTCCAGGTCGAGATCTGGTGGGAGCTCTCGACGCTGATCACCATCATGCTGCTCGGCCACTGGCTCGAAATGCGCTCGATCGCCCAGGCCCGCGGCGCCTTGACCGCCCTCGCCGAGCTGCTGCCTGATACAGCCGAGCGGATCGACGGTGACAGCGCCCAGGAGGTGCCGCTGGCCGCACTTCGAGAGGGCGACCTCGTACTGGTCCGGCCCGGCGCGCGAGTCCCCGTCGACGGCGAGGTGGAGGGCGGCGCGGCGGACGTCGACGAATCGATGATCACCGGCGAGTCACGACCGGTGGGAAAGGAGCCGGGCGATCGCGTGGCGGCCGGAACCGTCGCCTCCGGTGGCTCGCTGCGCATCAGGGTCACTGCCGTTGGTGAGGGCACGACGCTCTCCGGGATAATGCGCATGGTCGAGCAGGCCCAGTCGTCTCGCTCCCGCTCGCAGGACCTGGCCGACCGTGCCGCGGCAGTGTTGTTCTACGTCGCGCTGGCCGCCGGCGCCCTCACCCTGATCGCGTGGTGGCTGCTCGGCGAGCCGGAGGCCGCGTTCGTCCGCACGGCGACGGTGCTGGTCATCGCCTGCCCTCACGCGCTCGGCCTGGCCATCCCACTGGTGGTGGCAATCTCGACGTCACTCGGTGCCCGCAACGGCCTGCTGGTCAAGGACCGACTGGCGCTCGAGCAGGTCAGGGAGACCGAAATCGTGATCTTCGACAAGACCGGCACGCTGACCCGCGGCGAGCCGGTGCTCGCCGACGTGATCGCCTCCGCCGACATGACCGTCGAGGAGGTGCTCAGCCTGGCCGCTGCCGTGGACGCAGATTCGGAGCACCCGCTGGCCCGGGCAATCGTCGCCGGCGCCACCCGGCGCGGTATGCCGGTTCCCCGAGCCGAGCGGTTCGAGGCCCTGGCCGGACGAGGCGCACGGGCCCTCGTCGGCGGACGGCGCCTGGCCGTAGGTGGCCCGCACCTGATCGAAGAGCTGGGCCTGGAACCGAACCAGTCGCTGGCCACGCAGGCGGCAGACTGGTCGGCCGAAGGCAGGACGGTTCTCTACCTCGTCGCCGACGATCGTGTCTTGGGCGCGCTCGCTCTGGAGGACGAGATACGGGCAGAGTCGGGCCAGGCCGTCGCGCAGCTTCATCGAATGGGGCTGACGGTGGCCATGATCACCGGCGATGCACATGCGGTCGCCGAGTCGGTCGCCCGTCGCCTGGGTATCGACGAGGTGGCCGCCCAGGTCCTGCCCGGCGACAAGGCCGCGGCTGTGCGTGGCTTCCAGTCCGGCGGCCGCCGCGTGGCGATGGTCGGGGACGGGGTCAACGATGCCCCGGCGCTGGCGACCGCGGACGTGGGCATCGCCATTGGCGCGGGCACGGACGTGGCGGTCGAATCGGCCGGCATCGTGTTGGTGCGCAGCGATCCGCGTGACGTCGTTGGCGCCATCCGGCTGTCGCGCGCTTCTTATCGCAAGATGATTCAGAACCTTTTCTGGGCGACGGCATACAACGTGGTCGCCATTCCCCTCGCGGCCGGCATCCTGGCGCCGTGGGGCTTCGTCCTGCCGATGGCCGTCGGAGCCGTAGTGATGAGCGCATCGACGATCATCGTCGCCGCCAACGCACAGCTGCTGCGCAGGGTCCGCCTGCACCCCGTATCCCCTTGAACGACACACGGAGGATCCGATGACAACCGAGGTAACGCGCCTGACCGATCCCGTCTGCGGCATGTCCGTGCGGCTGGACGCCGCCGAGCAGGACGGCCTGGTGCTTGATCATCACGGGACGCTGTACGCCTTCTGCCGCTCCGCCTGTCGAGACGCGTTCGAGGCCGACCCCCACCGCTACGCCAACCGCGCGCCGATCGCCTCGGCTGAGCCGGCGGCCGGGTTGCCGGTCATCGACGAGGGCATGCGTCGCTGGTACGACTCGTGCTCGTGCTGCCTGGGTGACACCTATCCCGAGGTCAAGGCTGCGCTGGACGAGGAGCGCGCGAGGACGGCGCAGGCGCCGGCCGGACCGGGCATCTGTGAGGTCGCTGAGGGTACGGCTTCAGGCGTTTCGGGCGGCTGATCTGGCGGCACGCGCCCGGCGCGCCTTTGAGCGACGAAAGCGTCAGCGGGCAAAGCCCATCCGCTCGTAGATTGCCGCCAGGGTGGGCGCAGCGGCAGCGGCGGCCTTCTCGGCCCCGATGGTCAGCAGCCGCTTGAGCTCGGCATCGTCGGCGCGCAGCTCACGGTAGCGCGCTTGAAAGGGCGCCAGCAGCTCGACCACCGCCTCGGCCACATCCGCCTTGAATTGGCCGTATCCCTTGCCGCCATACCTAGCCTCGATGTGAGCGATCGATTCACCACTGGCGACAGCCATGATCTCGATCAGGTTGGCGATGCCCGGCTTCGCCCTGGGGTCGTGCACGATCTCGCGACCCGAATCCGTGACGGCCGTCTTGAACTTGCGGCGAATCTCGTCAGGCGAGTCCACCAGCCGGACGACGCCCTGCGGCGCACCGCGGGTGGTCGACATCAGCCGTTCCGGCTCCTGCAGGTTGCGCACGCGCGCGCCTTCCTCCGGATAGGCGCCCCGTGGCACCGTCAGCGTGTCGCCGAAGCGCTGGTTGAAGCGCTCCGCGATGTTGCGCGTCAGCTCGAGGTGCTGTCGCTGGTCGTCGCCGATGGGCACGATGTCGGCCTGATAGAGCAGGATGTCGGCGGCCATCAGGACCGGGTAGTTGAAGAGCCCGGCCGAGACAAAATCCTGCCCCTCCGACTTCTCCTTGAACTGGGTCATTCGCCGGAGCTCGCCGTACGCAGTCACGGCACCCAGCAGCCAGGCCGCCTCGGCATGGGCAGGAACGTGGCTCTGGACGAAGACCGTCGATCGCTCGGGGTCCAGGCCGGTGGCGAACAGCCAGGCGCCGACCGACAGGGTTGACTCACGCAGTACGTCCGGCTCGAAGGGCGTCGTGATGGAGTGCAGATCGACAACGCAGAAGAACGCCTCGCCCCCCTCGCGGCCGGCCTGCTCCTGGGTCGCCACGTACTGGCGGAAACCACCGCTGTAGTTGCCCAGCGTCTTGTCGCCGGACGCGCGGATACCCGAGAACACTCGCATCGCGCCCGATTGTGAGGCATCCGACCGAAGCCGCGTGCCGATGCCTGTCGAGCGTGACGGGCATTGACAGCCGATTGACATCGCCCGGCGATGGGCGCATCGTGCCGGGCAACGTTCGTCACTGAGGAGGGGGAGATCGTGCGCCTGCCGCGTTCCACCATCGTTGCACTGGTGCTGCTCGCCCTGGCAGCCGCGCCCGCGACCGCTCGGCCCGGTCAGGGCGACGCCGCCCGTGCCGAGCACCAGCGCATCGTCAATTACTGGACAGCCGAGCGCATGGCCTCCGCCAAGCCGCGCGACTTCGTGCGCACGCCGACCGGGTTCAGGGCCGCCAGCCCGCAGAAGCCGCCCGGCGGCGGCGGCGGCGGTGGCGGCGGATCCACGGCGGTGACAGGCGCCACTTGGACCAAAGGCGGCGCCGTCGCGCAAAACGTCGGCAAGGTGTTCTTCCGAATGGGCGGCTCCCACTACACGTGCTCGGGCAGCGTTGCTCAGGACAGCCGCGGCGATATGTCGCTGGTGCTGACCGCCGCCCACTGCGCGTATGACGAGGTCGCCAGGGCCTTTGCGACCGAGTGGATGTTCATCCCGGCCTGGGGCAGCCAACCGGCGACCCGAACGACGGCCTGCAGCAGCACGCTCTATGGCTGCTGGACTGCACAAGCGCTGGTGGTGCACCGTGGCTACGCGACTGCCGGCAGCTTCAATACAGAAGCGACCGTTCACGACTACGCGTTTGCCGTGGTGCCGGCCGGCGGAAAGTCGGGCGACACGCACCTGGACCGGACTGTGGGGTCGTATCCCATTTCCTTTGTCGATCTTCAGGCGGGCTGGCGAGCGGCCGCGTTCGGTTATCCGGCCAGCGGGAAGTACAAGGGCAACACGCTGACCTACTGCGCAGGCCCAACGATCACGGACGTCTACAACGCCCACCTCACCTGGGGAGTCGGTTGCGACATGACCGGCGGCTCGTCTGGAGGTCCGTGGCTCAAGGGCTTGAATGAGTCGAATGGCAGCGGCGGGACTCTTTCGTCGCTTAACTCGTACGGCTACTCCGGCATCAAGAACATGTACGGGCCCAAGTTCGACAATAGGACCGAGGCGGTCTACCAGCGGGCCGACAGCAGCACATCCAACCAGATCGTTCCGTAGCTCCGCCACGCATCGCCGCGGCGGTCCAGGGGGGCCGCCGCGCTAGACTCCGAGCGTGACCGAGCCGCGGCCGCCGGAGCAGTCCACGCAGCCCATCTGGCTGCCCGACCCTGAGCGCCGCTGGCTGAAGGCCGTTCTCGTCCTTGGCACGCTGGTGCTGGCCTTCGTGCTGCTCGGTCAGGTGGCGAGCCTGCTCGCGTTCTTCAGCGACATCCTGCTGATCCTGCTGCTGGCATGGCTGCTGGCGTTCATGATCTCGCCCGTCGTGGGGCTGATCCTGCGCGCGGTCCCCTGGGCTCCGCGGGTGGTGATCGTGGCGCTCATCTACCTGGCCATCGCCTTCGTCGTCGTGTACGCCACGATCGCCGTCGCTGCCAGCCTGGCCACCTCGATCGGAAACTTCGTCGACTTCGTCATCCGCGACCCGGACGCGCTGCGCGGGCAACTGCTCGATCTGCTCGCACCGTGGCAGACCTGGCTCATCGACCTGGGCGTTGAGGTCGACCTGATCCAGTCCGCCGAGAACGCCCTCGCCACATTGGCCACCCTGGCTGAAGACCTGGTCGGGCCGTTGACCGGCATCGCCGTCGCCAGCGCCACGGCCCTGGCCCAGCTGCTGATCGTCGTGTTCCTGTCCCTCTTCATCGTCCTCGACAAGGATCGCATCGTGGCCTATCTCAACCGGCTCGTGCCACCGCGCTGGAGCGCGGAGGCCAAGCTGTTCGAGACGAGCGTCGGGTCCTCCTTTGGCGGGTTCATTCGCGGCCAGGTCATCCAGGGCCTGATCCTGGCTGGCGTGGCCGTGGCCACCCATGCGCTGCTCGGGCTCGAGTTCATGGTGGCCTCTGCGGCACTGGCCGGGCTGCTTCAGGCGATCCCGTTCTTCGGACCGGTCTTCGCCTGGGCACCGCCCGTCCTTGTCGCCGTGCTGACGAACCCAGATGCTGTGCTGCCCGCTCTGGTCGCGATGGTCGTCGGCTGGTTCTTCGTCAACAACATCGTGCTTCCGCGCGTGATGGCATCCGCGGTTGGCATCCACCCGGTCGCCGTGCTGGTATCGGTGCTCGTCGGCCTGAAGGTGGCCGGCATCGCCGGGGCAATCTTCGCCATCCCGGTGGCGGCCGTGCTGGCGGCGTTCTTCAACCACTTCCTGATGCGCAGCGCCACCGGCGGGGGCGACGTGGCCACCCGGGCCGCCAGGCGCATCGAAGAGCGCGAGGGGCGCAGGGTGCGTGTGCCGCATCCACCTTCGATCAGCGAGGGGGCGGCGATCGCCGCGACTGACAGCGCTGACGGTGCCGACGCTGCCAGCCAGCCAGCCGACGCGACAGACATCGAGGCCGCCACCGTCGAGCGGACCGACAAGCCGGACGGCAAGCCGGCCATGGAGCCCGGCCGATGACCGACCAGCCGCGTGACATGGGCCACCAGAGGCCAACCGACCCCCACCTGGACGGTCAGCCCGAGCCGCATCGCGATGGCAACCGGGAGCTGCGCCGCGTCGAGCGGCGCGACGTCGACCGGGAGGCAGGCGAGCCGCTGGCAGCCGGGGAACGACGTGTTCCTGCGCCGCGGTCGACGCCGCATGAGGCTCGGCCGCTATCCGAGTGGGAGACGCGGCCGCGCATCCTGGTCACGAACGATGACGGCATCGAGTCGCGCGGCCTGCTGGCGCTGAAGCAGGCCCTCGACCCGCTGGGAGAGGTCTACGTGCTCGCGCCCGAGACCAATCAGTCGGCGGTAGGCCATACCAAGACCTTCATGCGCCCCCTTCGCGTGCGCGAGCGCACGCTGGCGGACGGCACCCTCGGGTGGTCGGTCGACGGCTCACCGACCGACGCGGTGAGCCTGGCCTTCCTGGGCTACTTCGGCGTCGGCTTCGACCTGGTGGCCTCGGGCATCAACTACGGCGCGAACCTGGGTGACGATGTGACCTATTCCGGCACGGTCAGCGCCGCAATGGAGGCGGTGCTATCGAACTGCCCGGCGATCGCGCTCTCGCAGGAGTACTACGAGCACCCCGACTTCACCCTCGCCTCGCGCATCGCGTACGTAGCCGCTGTCAACGTGCTGGAGCATGGCCTGGGCCCGGGCGAGCTGATCAACATCAACGTCCCGGCGATCACCGTGGACCAGTGCGAAGGCGTCGAGGTCACCCGGATGGGCAAGCGCGTGTACCAGGACGAGCTGATCGAGCGGCTCGACCCCCGCGGCATCCCCTACTACTGGATCGGCGGGCCGCCGCCCTCGGGACTTGCGGAGCCCGGCACGGACTTCCACGCAGTAGTCAATCGCCGGATCGCCGTCACTCCCATCCAGCTGGACCTGACCGCCCGGCGACTGCTTGGCCGCCTCAATTCGTGGGCCTGGCGGCTGCCGGAGGCAGCCAATGTGCCGGCCGTGCCCGCTGCTGCCGAGCCCCACACGCGCGAGGACGTCATCGCCGACGAGATCGTCACGGCGCAGGTCGATCCCGAGCGCGAACGTCGCTGAAGCGGCCGGTCAGGCCGCCGGGTCAATCGAGCCGTAGCGTGCCGACCGGGAAGCCAGCCAAAGTCCGAGACCGGCAAGGATGCTGGCAATTGCCCCGACCAGCAGCCAGCCGATGAGGGCCAACAGGCCGAGCTGGATCGGGGCGACAGTGGCCGCAGCGTCGCTCACGTCCGGTCCATCGGCGACGGCCTGCCGCAGCCGCCCGATCGATCCGCCGAGGTCCCGGAGGCCGTCGGCGACCGCGACGGTGTCGTCGCGGTTGGACTCGAGTGCCTCGGCGATCTGCTCGACATCCTCCGCCATCAGCTCGAGCTGCTGCCCGGACTGCTCGAAGCCCGGATAGAGGCTGATCAGCGGCTGTACGCCGAAGACGGTCAGCTGCATCTGTTCGGCGAGGCCGAACATGGTCAGCGACATGCCGCGGGAGAGCGTAGCTGCGCGCTGGGTGGCCTCTTGAGCCTCCAGCAGGCTGGTCTCGATGTTGCGCACAGAGGAAGCGGTCCGGTCGATCGTTTCCGTCGCGCGCTCGAGCGACTCGACCGCCGCGTCGCGCTGGCCCGTCAGCGACGCGCCAATGGCGGTGATGTCATCCAGCGGTCGCGCCACCTGCAGCCCGATTGCGCCGAGCAGCACGACGCCGGCCAGACCGTAGGCGATCAGTGCCGTCCCGATCAGGCGCAGCATCCCGCGGGTCATGCGTGCGGCCCGCGGCTCACCGGGCGCGGATGGTCCTGCGCAACAGGATGGTGGTCAACACGAACAGCACGATACCGATAGCAGCCAAGGTGGTCACCTGCCACCAGCTGTAGATCCATCCCCGCAGCATGACGTCCTGCAGCAGCTGGATGCCGTGCGTCACGGGCAGCGAGTATGAGACGAGCCGGACCGCCGGGCTGAACTCCTCCACGGGCAGGACGAAGCCGCTGAAGAAGACCGAAGCGAGCAGCACCAGCAGGGAGAGCTGGACCGCCTGGCGCTCCGAGTCGGCGACGACCGAGATGAGCAGGCCCAGGCCCAGGCTCGCGAAGGTCAGCAGGAAGATGACCATGACCACCCACCACGGGTCGCCGAGCATGGGCACGCCGAGGATGGTGATGAGCAGGAGCGTGGTGATGGTCGCGACGACCGCGCCGACGATGCCCAGCCCAAGGTACTTGCCGAGGACCAGCTCGACCGACGTCACCGGCGAGATCTTGAACACCTCCATGACGCCCGACATGCGCTCCCGAACGAACGACAGCGCGGTCAGGGTGACCGCCATGTGCTGAAGGACGAGCGCCAAGACCGCCGGCCCGAAGAAGATGACGACCGATGGCTGGATGGCCGCCACGTTGCTGACGGTCATCTCGGTCGGAGCGGCGATCACCTCGGCCGGCACGGCGAGCGGCTCCTCGTCGAGACGCGTGACCGCGTAGGTCTCGCCCTCGGCGATCATCCTGGTCAGGATCTCGCGGTTGATCTGCGACGTGATGATGTCCGCCACGAAGCCGGTGTAGGCCACCTGCACCGGGTCGACCTCGTTGACGAGCACCTCGATCTGCGCCCGCTCGCCCGCCCGGATGCGCTGGGGGGCGTCAGCGGGCAACACGACGACGGTCGAGATCCGGCCGGCCTCCAGCTCACGCCTGGCCCAATCGGCGTCAGTGGTCACCTCGGTGATGTTGAGCGCCGGGCCGGCCAGGTCCTGGTAGAACTGCTGATCGCTGGGGAGGTCCTCCGGCGCGTCGACGCCTCCCTGCGGCACGACCACCACTGTTTCCAGCGGGCTGCGGACGCCTGTGTAGCCCAGGCCGAACACGGCCATCACCAGGAACGGACCGAGGATCAGGCTGATGAACGCGCCCGGTCGGCGGCGTACCTGGATCAGCTCCTTGCGGATCTGGGCCAGCAGGCGTCCGACGGCCTTGACCCAGCCGATGACGACGTTGCGGATGGCATCCAACATTTAACGCTCGACCCTGTAGGCAGCGGCACCCAGCCCGGGCCCTGCGCCGGCGCCCTCCGAGCCTTCGGCCCGGTGGCGCGTGACGAGCTCGGCGAAGACCTCGTCGAATGTCGGCCGGTACTCGCGGCTCCAGTCGACCTCACCGCCCGCCTGGCGGATCGCCTCCTGCACGTCGGGCAACGCCTCCGCGCCGTTCTCCGCGATCACGAGCAGCTCGCGCGGCCCCTCCTGCCGGATCTGGATGACGCCGGGGATCGACGGCAGAGACTCGGCATCAAAGGCACGCTCCGTGCCGACCTGCACGACGTCGCCGCCCAGCGCCGAGCGCCGCACCTCCTCCGGCGCGGCATAGGCGATGAGCTCGCCCACGGCGATCAATCCGACTGAGTCGCAGTACTCGGCCTCGCCCACGTACTGGGTCGTGACGAGGAGCGTCGCGCCCTCGTCGCGCAGCCGTCGAAGCTCATTCCAGATCTGCTGGCGCAGGATCGGGTCGATGCCGGCGGTCGGCTCGTCGAGGATCAGCAGATCCGGTTGGTGCACCAGCGCACAGGCCAGCGCCACGCGGCGCTGCTGTCCACCGGATAGGTTCGAAACCGGTCGATCCGCCGCCTCCTGCAGCTCGACCAGCTCGAGCATCTCAGCCGTGCGCGCGTGGCGGCTCTTGGGCAGCATGCCCATCATCGCGCCGATGAAGTCGATGTTCTCGCGGGCTGTCAGCTCGGGATAGAGCACGAACTGCTGGGGCATGTACCCGATCCGCTCGCGGGTTGCGCGATGGAAGTGGCGCGGCTCCTCGCCGAGCACTCGGACCTCGCCCGAGTCGGCCCGGAGCGCGCCGGTGATCAGGCGGATGGCTGTCGTCTTGCCGGACCCGGACGGCCCGATCAGGCCGAGGATGGTGCCCGGGTGCACGGCGAGCGAGATGTCGTCCACCGCCTTCACGTCACCGAAGGCGCGGCTGACGCTGCGCAGCTCCACTACCGCCCGGGTCGGCGCCGAGTCAGTGGCCTCGTGAGGTCGGTTGGCAGTCTCCGCCGACGCCGGCGCCGGCTGCTGGGCCTGGCCGCCGGACGTGCCGGCAGGCGTTTCGGGTGACGGTTCAGCCGACGAGACGGACATGCGGTATCGGCCTCCAGAAGGGAATGCGCGCCGAGTCTGGCTGCCACGCGCTTGCACCATCGCGCACCCCTGCCCACGGGCCCATCCAAATCTCATCCCAAAGCGCTCTGATACTCGGCCGCAACGAGCGGGTGGCCGGTGCGAGCGGCCCTGGATGGGTCGCCGCGGTAGCCTCCGGGCGGCATGAGTGGGAAGCCAGCAACTGCCCAGGGCAAGGAGCCGTCACCGGCTGATCTGCCGGCGGGCCTGCGCTATGTCAATGACGACGACCCCGGCATATCGCGCCGCCGGCGTGGCAAGGGCTTCGGCTACACCGACCCTGACGGCCGGCCGGTGAAGGACGGGGAGACGCTTCAGCGCATTCGCTCTCTGGCCATCCCGCCGGCCTGGACCGATATCTGGATCTGCCCCTCTCCGCGCGGCCACATCCAGGCAACTGGCCGTGACGCGCGGGGTCGAAAGCAGTATCGCTACCACCCGATCTGGCGGCAGGTTCGCGACGAGGGCAAGTACGAGCGGACGATCGCTTTCGGCGAGGCGCTGCCGCGGGTACGCCGGCGGGTGGAACGCGACCTGGCCCGGCGCGGGCTCGACCGACAGAAGGTCCTTGCGGCGGTGATCAGGTTGCTCGACACGACCCTGCTGCGGGTGGGTAACGAGGAGTACGCGCAGCAGAACCGCACCTACGGGCTGACGACGCTGCGTGATCGGCACGGACGCGTGCGCGGCAGCCAGGTGCGCTTCTCGTTTCGCGGCAAGAGTGGCAAACGCCACGAAGTGGCCCTGCGCGATGCGCGCCTGGCGCGCATCGTCAAGCGCTGCCAGGAGCTGCCCGGCCAGCGGCTCTTCCAGTACGTTGACGAGGATGGGCGGCCCCAGCCGATCGACTCGGACGATGTCAACGAGTACCTGCGCGAAGCCACGGGAGCGGAGTTCTCGGCGCGTGACTTTCGGACCTGGGCCGGCACCGTGCTCGCGTTCCGCTGCCTGCGCTCGGCCGGAGCTCAGGCCGAGGCCGTGGTCGATGCCGCGCACCGGGCCGGCGGCCCGACGAAAGATCGGCGCTCACCAGTCACCAGCGCGGTCGGCGAGGTGGCCCGCTGGCTGGGCAACACACCGGCAGTGTGCCGTTCGGCCTACATCCATCCGGCGGTCATCCGCGCCTACGATGAGGGCGGCTTCGACGCCGCCCTGGGCCGGCGCCGCAGCGCAGCGGGCGAGGAGATTCTGCGGCCGCCGGTTAAGCACGGGCTCAGCGCCGACGAACGAGCCGTGCTTGACCTGCTGCGCAGGCTCGAGCGCCGTGCCAAGCGATCCGCCGCGAGGAAAGCGGCATGAAGTCGCTAGGTGAACGGATGTGCCGTTTTCAGCGGCTGCCGCGGGAAACGGTGACAATCGAAGCGTGACCTACCGCCCCAGCCATCGATCCCCCCACAGCGGCGCCGCGAACGGGCGCGGCAACGGCTATGGCCACGGCGCAGGCGGCAACGACGGCGTTCGCGGCGGCAACGGCGGCATGCGCGGCGGGGGCAGCGGCCGAATGACCTACGGGCGTACCAATCCCAACCTGCGCCGCCTCGCACTGATGCGGCTGCGCGCCAAGCCGCGCAAGTCGGGCATGAGCGGGCTGGTCCCCTTCACCATCCTGCTCGCCCTGCTGCTGGTCGTGGGCAGCGTAGCGGGAACGATCCTCGCCGGCGGCAGCGCGGCCATGGCGACGCTGGCCGAGATGGAGCGCGATCTGCCTGACGTGCGCCGTTTCGAGGACCTCGAGTTCGCCCAGCCATCGACGATCTATGACCGGACCGGCACTGTCCAGCTGGCCCGCTTCCAGGCCGAGCGACGGCGGGTGGTGACCTACGACCAGATCCCGCCGCTCGTCCTCGACGCGACCATCGCCACCGAGGATCGAACCTTCTGGCACAACGATGGCTACGACCTGGCCAGCATCATGTCGGCCGGCCTCGAGAGCGCCGCCCAGATCAGGGATCGCGGCGCTTCGACGATCACCCAGCAGCTGGTGCGCGCGCGGCTGTTGCCGGCGGACGTCCTCGATCCCAATCAGACGGACGTCTACACGAGAAAGATCAAAGAGATCATCCAGTCCGATCGATTGACGCGCGAGTTCCCGGGCCGGGAGGGCAAGCAGCGCATCATCACCGCTTACCTGAACCAGATCTACTACGGCCATGGCGCCTATGGCATCGCTGCGGCGGCGGAGGTCTACTTCGGCGTCACCGACCTGAACCGCCTCACGCCGGCCCAGGCGGCCGTGCTTGCCGGCCTGCCCCAGTCGCCGTCCAACTACGACCTGTTCAAGTGGGCGGAGGAGGACGCGCTTGGGCGGCTGGTCGTGCCGACCGAGGCGCGCCCCGGGCAGCGGCTGCCCGTCCCGGTGGAGCGGCGCAACTTCATTCTGGCCGCCCTCCACGAGGGTCACGGCGAGTTCGTCCGCCTGACCGATGCCGAGCTGCAGCGGGCACTCGAGGAGCCGATCATCCTGCAGCAGGAGGAACCGCTTGTCTTTAAGGCGGCCCACTTCGTCTGGAACATGAAGCAGGAGCTCGACCAGCTGCTGATCGATCGCGCGCCCATCGAGCGCGGCGGCTACACCGTCATCACGACGCTCGACTGGGAAGCCCAGCAGCTGGCCGAGAAGTACATCACCGCGGCCACCATCTGGACGCAGGAGGAGGAGGACGAGCTCGACCGCCTGATCGACCAGAACAACATGCAGGAGGACCGCGACTGGCTCAACTTCCTGCAGGGGCGCAGCATCAACAACGGCGCCCTCGTCGCGCTCGACGCCCGGACCGGCAACATCCTGGCCTACGTCGGCAGCGCCGGCTATCACCGCGACGACATCGCGTCGCCGCAGTTTCAACCCAAGTTCGACGTGGTCGGCCAGGACTATCGACAGCCCGGCTCAGCGTGGAAGCCGATGATCTACGCAGCCGGCTTTGACAATGGCACCCTGTCGCCGGGAACTCTCCTGTTCGACGTGGCCACTGAGTGGGGACGCAACAACGGCGAACCATGGGTACCGCGCAATGCGACGCTGCGCGACTACGGCCCGGTGCTCGCTCGCGACGCGCTCTACTTCTCGCTCAATACGACAGCCATCCGCGCACTCGACATGGTCGGCGTCAATGCCGTCGACGAGCTTGCCCAGCGGATGGAGCTGACCTACCCGCGCGGCGCGACCGACCGCCTGCCGCGAGCCGGCCTTGCCGGCGCTCTCGGCACGGTCGAGGTGAACATGCTCGAGTACGCGTCCGCCTTCGCCTCGATGGGCGCTGGCGGTGTGCAGGCCGAGCCGCGCTCGATCGCCGAGATCCGCGACAGCAATGGCACGGTTGTCTACCAGGCCGGCCGCCCGACGACGCGCCAGGTCATGAGCGAGGAGGCCGCCTGGCTGGTCACCGACATCCTCAAGAACAACACCGACCCTTCGGTCAACCCGATGTTCGGCCCGGGCGCACAGATCGTGAACGGCCCAGAGGGCGAGCGCCGCGAGGCTGCCCTGAAGACCGGTACAACGAATCAGTTGATCGACCTGTCCGCCTACGGGTACCTCGCCCCACCCGAGGATCCGGATGAGCCCCAGCTGATGGTCGGCGTGTGGATGGGCAACAGCGACCGCACCCCGCCCGTCGGTGGTGACCAGCCGGCGTACGCTGCCACCGGCCCCGGACGCGTTTGGCGTGCGTTCATGCGCGAGTACACGCGCGGAGATCCCCTCGCCACGTTCCCGGAAGCACCCGGCGGACTGGTCACGGCCGAGATCGACGCGTGGTCCGGGGGCGCGCCCGGACCGTACTCCATCGACACCTACGAAGAGTGGTTCGTCGCTGGTACCCAGCCGGGGGCCGAGAACGAGATCGATCCGGCCGGCGTGCTCTACGTCGAGATGTGCGACACGTGGTACATCGACCCGACCGAGCTCTATCCCGACGACCCGCTCATCTGGCGGGAGCCGCTTGCCGACTGGCTCGAGCGAGCCCGGCGGGGCACCGGCCAGCGCGGCGAACACGGCACGGCGACCGCCTACCTGCCCAACAAGAGCAGCTGGGGCCGCGAGCCGAGGCCGCTCATCTGCGCTCCGGTCGTGCCTGCGCCAGGCCCGACACCTTCGCCGGATCCGAACGCCACCCCTGGCCCGCAGCCGCAGCCGACTCCACAGCCACAGCCAACCGAGCGACCGGACCGCACGCCGAGGCCCACCCCTGAGCCC
>DATLGJ010000048.1:0-2568 GCA_035540555.1 Candidatus Limnocylindrales bacterium
CGTCGCTGCGACTCTGCTCGCCGCCGCAGCTTCCTACGTTGTCAGTAGCTCGCTGCCCAAGGTGTACGAGGGCCGGACGACCCTGATCGTGGGCCAGTCGCTCAGCTCGGCGGACCCCAACTACAACCAGTTGCTGGCTTCGCAGCGCCTCTCACAGACATACGCGCAGTTGGCCACTACCACGCCCATCCTGTCGCGCGTGGTAAGCGACCTCAGCCTCCCACTGACTCCGCAGGACCTGCGCCGCACCGTCTCTGCGCAGGCACCCCGAGACAGCACGCTGGTGACCGTCATCGCGAGCCACGGCGATCCGGAAGTGGCCGCGGCGATCGCCAACGAGGTCGCCGATGCGCTGATTGCTGCCTCGCCGGCAGTGGAGGGACGACCGGGCAATGTAGATAGCTTCGTCGAGGAACAGCTGGCTGCAACGCAGCGCCAGATCACCAGCGTGCAGGAGGAGCTGGAGGCGCTGTTGGCGGTAGCCGGCCGTACGCCGGAACAGGACCGCCAGGTGGAGGTCCTCCAGTCGCGTTTGACGACGCTGCGTAATACCTATTCCCAGTTGCTGGCAGTTGCTCCCGGCTCCGGCGCGAACCTGCTCAGCATCGTGGACCCGGCCACACCGGCGACTGGGCCTTCCTCGCCACGCGTGCTGTTCAACACCTTGCTCGCGGCGGCCTTGGGCCTGATGGCGGCCCTCGGCCTGGCCTTCCTGATCGAGCACCTGGATGACACGGTCAAGAGCCCGGACGATGTGACAGAGATCGCGGACCTGCCCACCCTGGGTGTCATCTCCCAGATCAAGACCGTCAAGAAGGGCGTTGACAGGCAGGTGCTGGCGACCCTGATGTCCCCGCGCTCACCTGTCGCTGAGGCGTTCCGCACATTGCGCACGAACCTCGAGTTCGCCAGCCTGGACACCCCACTGCGCACGCTGCTCATTACGAGCGCTGTCCCAGGCGAGGGCAAGTCCACCATCTCGGCCAACGTAGCGATCGCCTTCGCCCAGGCTGGCAGGAAGGTGATCCTGGTTGACGGCGACATGCGCCGGCCCAGCATCCACAGGCTCTTCGAGATCCCGAACTCCTACGGCCTCACGACCCTGCTGCGCGCAGACCAGACCGCGCTCGATTCGGTCGCCCACGCCAGCGAGGAGCCGAACCTGCGTATCGTGACGACCGGGCCGCTGCCTCCCAACCCCGCCGAGCTGCTCGGATCGCAGCGGATGCGTGCATTGATCGCCCGCCTGAGCGAAGGATCTGACCTGATCGTCATCGACAGCCCGCCGCTGCACGCCGTTACGGATGCGGCGGTCCTGGCGTCCGAGATGGACGGGGTGCTGATCGTCAGCCACGCTGGCCGGACCAAGCGAGGCGCGCTTGCACAGGCGAGGGAGGCACTGGATCGCGTGGGGGCGCGCGTCGTCGGCGTCACCCTCAATCGCCTCACGGAGCGGTCCAGCGCGGGCTACTACTACCGGTACTACGGCGACTACTATGGCTCGGCGGGTAGCGGTTCTGCACCTTCAGCCCCGGCCGCGGATGCGCGATCCGGCAGGTAGCGGGTCGATGCTCCACCCAACCGCTGACATCCACGAGACGGCCGCGATCGGGGAGGGCTGCCAGGTCTGGCATCGTGCACAGATCCGGGAGCGAGCCGTTCTGGGCATTGATTGCGTCATCGGCAAAGATGTCTATATCGATCACGACGTTCACGTCGGCGACCGGGTCAAGATCCAGAACGGCGCACTCATATACCACGGCGTCACCCTGGAGTCAGGTGTGTTTGTCGGGCCCGGGGCCATCTTCACCAACGACGTGTATCCGCGGAGCATCAACGCGCAGGGCGAACTCGCGTCGGCGAGTGAGTGGCAGGTGACCGCCACCACGGTTGGCTACGGGTCGTCTATCGGGGCCGGGGCGATCGTGGTGGCCGGATCCCACATTGGCCGCTATGCCATGGTCGGGGCCGGGGCTGTCGTAACTCGCCCGGTTGCCGACCACGCGCTGGTGGTTGGAAGCCCGGCGCGCCAGATCGGATGGGTGTGCCGATGCGGCCACCGTCTCGAGAACGCGGAACAGCCAAAGCCGGCCGCACCGGGAGAGGGTGCCGCGCGCTGCCCGTTAGATGACGAACGCTTCGACATCGCGGACGGCGTCTGCCGGTCAGTCGCCGTGGCTGCATGACAACGGCAACGGCAAGCATACCGATCTCCCGACCGGAGTTCGGGCCGGCCGAAGAACAGGCCGTGGCTGAGGTAATGCGCTCAGGCCAGATCGCGATGGGAGCGAAAACGGCCGAGTTTGAGAGCGCGTGGGCGGCCTATTGCGGCGTGAAGCATGCCGTGATGATGGCCAACGGTACCGTTGCCATGGAGGCGCTGCTCAGAGGGCTTGGGATAGGACCGGGGGACGAGGTGATCACGGTCAGCTTCAGCTTCAACGCGACCGCGAGCGCCATCCTCCAGGTTGGCGCAACGCCAGTGTTTGTCGATGTTCGCGAGGATGACTTCTGCATCGATCCGGCGCACGTGGCTGCGGCCGTGACGCCTCGGACGAAGGCGATCAT
>DATLGJ010000049.1:0-78580 GCA_035540555.1 Candidatus Limnocylindrales bacterium
AGAGTCGGCAACGTGGGTCCAGGAGTGCTCGGGCTCGCGGTCAACCGGGGGGACGGCGCTGGGCTCGCGAGCGGCGGCGAGGGGAGGGCGGTTGGCTCGACGCCCGCGCCCGGTGAGGGACTCGGCGCCGGTCCGGCGCACGCGGCGGCAAAGGTGAGCAGCCCGACCAGGGCAGCCACCCCCCGTCGGCCGATCATTGCCCTGCGGCTGCCTCCAGCAGGCCGCGCCGCTCGAGGTAATCGAGCACGCGGCGGGCGTTGTCGGACACTTCCACGCCGACTGTCTCCAGCCGCAGCTCGGGTTGGTCAGGCGGCTCGTACGGGTCGGCCACGCCGGTCAATGCCGCCACTTCGCCGCGCTCAGCGCCGGCGTAGAGCCCTTTCACGTCGCGCTCGGCACAGACCTCCAGCGGAGTGTCGACAAAGACCTCAACGAAGGTCTCGTCGCCGACCATGGCACGCGCCTCCGCACGAGCCGCGCGGTATGGGGAGACGAGCGCGCAGACGACCAGTCCGCCGTGGCGAACGATCTCTGCCGCGACGAAGGCGACCCGCCGAACGTTTTCGTCCCGGTCCTCGCGGCTGAAGCCGAGCCCGCGCGAAAGATGAGTGCGCACGACATCTCCATCAAGCATCGTCACGACGCGCCCGCGGTCCTCCAGCAAACGATGCACGACACGAGCGGTGGTCGACTTGCCCGAGCCCGACAGTCCGGTGAACCAGACGCAGGCGCCCGGGGTGGCAGTGCTGGAAGATGGGCTCACGGGCGCCGATGATAGGCGATACGGCGCGGCTCCTCCGGTGCTGCTCGCGACGCCTGTCTCGTAGGCGCGTAGACTCGGCCACGAGGTGGACTCCACGACGCGCCGAAGCCCGGTGCGGGCCGCGCTGCTCTCGCTGCTGTGGCCGGGCCTGGGACAGGTTTATCGAGGGCGCCGGTTCAAAGGCCTGGCGCTGGCCGCTCCGCCGCTGCTGTTGCTCATCGCAGCCGGCTCACTGGCGTTGTTCGTCGGCCCGCCGGTGTTCGTGGCGCACCTTCTGATCCCCGCCTATGCAGCGATGGCCGGACTGCTGGTCGCGCTCGTCATCGGGTGGTGGGTTGTTGCCGTCCTCGACGCGGGGCGCCCGCACGATGGGCGGTCACGGGCGGTCAGCGTGTTCGCACTTGCTCTGCTGCTCCTTGTGGGAGCCTGGGCGGCAAGCGTCGTGCTGTCGCTTTTCGAGGCCGGCCAGCAGGTCGCCCAGCCGATCGCCACGCCACGGGCCGCGCCCGCCGTGACACCCGGCCCGGGGCAGCAGGGTCCAACGCCAGGACAGACCAGCGAGCCAACACCGACGCCGAACCCCAACGCGCGGATCACGGTGCTTTTCCTTGGCGCGGACCTGGGGCGCGGGCCCGAAGGTGACCTCACCGACACGATCCAGATTGCCAGCTTCGACCCGACGACCGGCCAGATCGCGATGATCAGCGTGCCGCGCGACACGGCCCAGCTGCCGATGTACGACGGCCGGACGTGGGAGCGCAAGATCAACGAGCTGTCGTCCTATGCCGCCAACCACCCGGACGAGTTTCCCGATGGCGCGCAGACGCTCGAGCTGCAGCTCGAGTACATCGTCGGCATCCCGATCGACTACTACGCGGTGGTGAACTTCGACGGCTTCAGGAAGCTGGTGGACGCGGTCGGCGGCGTCAAGGTGACCCTGGATCGGCCCATCGCCGATGCCGGCTACTCCCGTGGCCCCGACCAGCCGCGCGGGTTCTTCATGGAGCCCGGCGACCATCACCTCGATGGGCCCACGGCCCTGGCATATGTTCGGTCGCGGCACGGACCGGGCAACAGCGACTACCAGCGAGCCCGCCGCCAGCAGCAGGTCCTGCTGGCGCTACGTCAACAGGTCAACGATCCGCTGGTGCTGGCCAACCTGCCCTCCATCGTCGAGGCCGCATCGCAGATGGTCCGTACCAACGCGCCGCTCGAGCACCTTCCGCAGATCGTCTCCATCCTGCAGGCAAGCACTCGGGCCGAAGCGGAGACCTACGTCCTGCGGCCGCCCCAGTTCGCCGAGGTCATCCCGCGCGACGAGGTCGGTCGGGTGTTCATGACCCGACTGAAGATGGATGCGGTGGCCGAGCTGTCGATCCGGCTCTTCGGCGACGAGAGTCGGTATGCGCGTGAGGATCGCTGAGCGAGCCACTTTGCCCGGGCGGCCCACGCGATGGGACTACAGGTACCGGAGCAGAAGCGAGGAGGTCGTGTCGGCCGTGGTACGGACGTCGGTTTGACACGGCCGGTGGGCGACGCGGATAGTGCCCTCCATCGCCGGACGAGAGGGATGCCGGCCCGGTCGTGGAGGGACGACCCCTGCTCAGACACGTGCTGCCCGCGCTGCTCGGTGCGCTGGCCGCGCTCGCCATCGGGGCGGGCAACGCGGTCGCATCGGAGCCTCCGACGGTCACCGACTTCAGGCCGGCGGGTGGCCCTTCGAGCAGTGGATCGCTGAGCTTCAACCTTACCTTTTCAGCGGCGGTGACCGGGCTCGACAGATCGGACCTGAGCCTGTCCACCGGGGAGACGCCGGCGGCCGGCTGCACGATCGGTGATCCGACGGGAGGCCCGACGACGTTCAGCGTCACCATCGCGGGCTGTGCGGATGGCACGGTCCAGCTGGTGCTGGCGGCCGACTCGGTGGCACTTGCGGCTGCGCCAGCGACGCCCGGGCCGGCCGCTGCGGCCAGCAGCGAGATCGGGCTGGTCGATCGCACCCGGCCGGCCGTTACGGCCTTCAGCGCCATCACCGCCACCCCCGTCACGGGCTCGGTCATCGAGTACAGCCTGACCTTCAGCGAGCCGGTGACGGGGCTGTCGCCGGCTTCGTTCCGCGTTTTCCCCGAGAACAGCGCCCAGCCATGGAAGGTCACCGGCGTGAGCGGCGCAGACGCCAGCTATACGGTCACCCTCGGCCGGACGACCATGACATCGGGCACCGTCACCCTGAGGCTGCGGCAGTACGCGGTGGGCGACGTGGCCGGCAACATGGGTCCCTACCCTTACCTGGACGCGCCGGCAGTGGCGTACTCGGCGGCGGGCGAGCCCACCGCCAGTATCACGATCAACGGCGGGGCCAGCTCGACGACCGACCCGAACCTGCAGCTGGCCGTCTCCACAGCAGGCTTCGGCAACGGCGTGGAGATGCGCTTCAGCCTCGATGCCGGCTCGAACTGGACGTCCTGGCAGCCCTTTGCTGCCAGCCGCGACCTGGCGCTCCCCGTTCGGCACCCGTGGGGATCACTCACCGTCGTGGGCCAGTTTCGCGATGGCCTTGGTTTGACCGCCGAGGCCAATGCCTCGATCCAGTACGGCCAGGCGCAGCGCAGCACGATGGCAATCAAGGCCAGCTACCTGATCAAGGCGAGCCTGAGCTACTCGAGCGCCACGATCGATGCCGACCAGACGGTAGACCTGGTCAACCAGTCCGACCAGGTGATCGGTTGGCTGGATTTCTCGGTCTTCGCGCGCCAGTACGACAAGCTCGCCATCAGCAGCGTCTCGGTCCAGGGTCGATCGGCGACGCCGGCCTATACCAACAAGGCCAACATGCGCGTGCCGCTGGGCTTCAACCTCCGGCCCGGCGAATCAGCCCGGGTGCGGATCGCGTTCGTGGCCACGGCCAATGCCAACACCAGCACCTACCAGCACAGCCGGCTGGCTAAGGCCGACGGCGTGATGCAGGTTTCGAGCTGGCATCCGGTCCTGTCCGACGGCCACCCGGTTCGGATGCCGGGCGACGGCCAGTTCAGCGCAGCTGCCGACTACCGCCTCGAGCTCACCCATCCGAGTGGGGTCAAGGTCGCGGCGCCCGGCACGCGGCTCTCGAGCACTTCAACGAGCAAGGTCTACACGCTGGCCAGCGCACGCGAGTACGCCTTCGCCGCCAGCCCGGACTTCGTGACCACGGCGGCTACAACTGCGCAGGGCGTGCAGGTCATCGTCTATTACGTTGCCGGCACCTCCGGCGCGGCGACGGCGCGCAGTGCGGCCGTGCGCGCACTCGAGCGCCACCACCAGCTCGGGGCTTACCCCTACGGCCGGCTGGTCATCGCGCACGGCACGCGGACGAGCGTCGCGTTGGAGTACTCGGGAATGATCTTCATGGGCCGTTCGGTTATGGGCAACGCGCTGACCATCGCTCACGAGGTGGCCCACCAGTGGTGGTACGGCATCGTCGGCAACGACCAGCTGCGCGACCCCTGGCTGGACGAGGCGTTCTCCGAATTCACCTCCCGCTGGTACAGCGATGCCGCGATGCCGACCTTCTGCTCGAGCAAGCCGGTCAGCAGCTCGATCTACGACTTCCCCGACAAGCTGACCTACGGCTGCGACTCATACGCTGAGACCGTCTACCACAAGGGAGCCGCGTTCCTGAATGGCGTGCGCTTGCGGATGGGGGACACGCCCTTCTTCAACGCCCTGAAGGCGATTGCTGCCGACAACCGCTACGGCATCGTCACCACGCCGATCGCGCGCGAGGCCTTCCTGCGCTTCGCCTCCGACAAGGCCGGCCTGAACGGCTACATGGATCAGTTCCTGTCACCCTCGCCCGGCGCCGGGACCGACCCGGGCAGCAGCCCGGTGGCGAGCACACCGGCCCGTGCCCTGTTCGCGCCGCAGGCGCTCGGCTCGACCGTCTCGCTGCGCGTCGACTGGGCGCCGGCGGAGAGCGCGCACCCGATCCAGCGGTACGAGCTGCAGCGCAGAAAGGGCACCAACGCCTGGGTCAGCGTGCCGCTGCCCACCGCCACAGCCACATCGGCCGATGTCCCGGTCCAGCCGGGCGCAGGCTATCGGTTCCGCGTCCGCGCGACCGATAGCGCCGGCAACGTCGGCGCCTGGGCGACGACCACCAGGGCCAGCGTCGCCCTGTCGGAAGAGAACGCCGCCGCGGCGGCCTACACCGGTTCGTGGACGAGGACCGCCCTGTCGGGTGCATCGGGCGGCTACGTCAGGCATTCCTCGGGCGGCGGCTCCACCGCGCGGCTGTCCTTCAACGGCCGCAGCGTGGCCCTGGTCTCGACGCGCGGCCCCAACCGGGGCATCGCCGAATTGTGGCTGGACGGCTCGCGCGTGGCCACGGTCGACCTGTACGCCGCCAGCGTCCAGAAGGCGCACGTGGTGTGGGCGACGAGCCTGGCATCTGGCGCCCACCAGCTCGAGCTGCGCGTCACCGGTACGCGCAACCCCTCCGCTTCCGGGGCGCGAGTAGACATCGACGCCTTCCTCGTGCATCCATAGCGCGGCCCGAGTGGTACGGTCGGGCCCGATGAGCCCGGTCCGACGATCGCAGCCGCCCAGGCCCAAACGCGTGAGCGAGGCAGACACGCTGGCGCCCAGCCGGCGCGAGGAGATTGCCCTCGACCCGGACGAGCCGCCATACGAGGAGCGGCCGCGTCATTCCCGGGGCGACGAGGTGCCGCTGCTCGGCAACGACGAGCTGGCGCGCATCTTCTACGAGATCGGTGACATGCTCGAGATCCGCGGTGAGCTGCCGTTCAAGGTCGGCGCTTACCGACGGGCGGCCGAATCGATAGCCCACTCACCAATCCAGGTAGCGGCCACGTACCGTGCCGGCAGGCCGCTGCGCATCGCCGGCGTCGGTCGCGCCATCTCGGACAAGCTCGCCGAGCTGGCCGACACCGGCCGCCTGCGTTTCTACGAGCGCCTGCGTCGCGACATTCCGCCAACGGTCGTCGAGCTGCTGCAGGTACCCGGTCTTGGTCCGCGGACCGCCGGCGAGCTGTGGCGCCAGGCGGGCATCGGCACCGTCGAGGAGCTGGAACGGGCCGCCGCGGACGGCCGCTTGCGCGAGCTGCGCGGCATGACCGCCCGGACGGAGCAAAAGCTGCTCGACGGCATCCGTACGATGCGTGCGCGGCCGGTCCGCCGGATGCGACTGGGCGAGGCGGGCGACCTCGTCGAACGAGTCGGTCGCACCCTCGGCACGGCATCGGGCGTCCGATCGGTCACCCCGGCCGGCTCGTATCGCCGCCGGCGCGAGACCGTCGCCGACCTCGACATCCTGGTCGAGACCGACCAGCCGCGCGAGGTCATAGCCCGCCTGCATGACGCACCGTGGGTCGAGCGGGTGGGCGGCCATGGCGGCCGAACCGGCGGCGCGACGCGCACCACCGTCCAGCTGATGCGCGGCCCGCAGCTGGACCTGATGACCATGCCGCCGGGCGCCGCCGGCAGCTATCTGGTCCACTTCCCCGGCTCAGCCGAGCACAACGTTCGCCTGCGCGAGCGGGCGCGCGACCGCGGCTGGAGCCTGTCCGAGCACGGCTTCACCCGCCTGGGCGATGAGGGCGAGCCCATCCCAGCGGGCGAACCCGGCCATGAGCGGCTGACCTTTGGCAGCGAGGAGGAGCTCTACGACTTCCTGGGGCTGCCCTTCATCCCGGTCGAGCTGCGCGAGGACCGGGGCGAGATCGAGGCCGCCCTGGCAGGTCGGCTGCCCCGGCTGGTCGATCGGTCGGACCTGCAGGGCGACTGCCACACGCACTCCGAGTGGTCCGACGGGCACTACACGATCGAACAGATGGCTCGCGAGTGGCAGCGGCGAGGCATGCGCTGGCAGGTGCTCACCGACCACAGCCAGAGCCTCGCCATCGCCAACGGCCTGACCCCGGCCCGGGTCGACCAGCAGCGGCGGATCATCGCCGAGCTCAACGAGGCGTTCGCCCGCGAAGGATCGGACTTCCGCCTGCTCCACGGCTGCGAGCTGGAGATAACCACCGACGGCCGGCTGGACTACGAGGACCGCCTGCTTGCTCGCTTCGACGTGGTCGTGGCCTCGCTCCACGTCGGCCGGCGCCAGCCGCGCGAGAAGCTGATGGCCCGCTACCGGGTCGCGCTCAACAGCCCCCACGTTGACATCATCGCCCACCCGTCCGGACGCAAGATCGGTATCCGGGACGACCTCGATCTCGACTGGGAGGCGTTCTACCGGGAGGCAGCGGAGACGAGCACCGTGCTCGAGGTCAACGGATCGGACGAGCGACTGGACCTCGATGACCGGCGGGCTCGGGCGGCACTCGACGCCGGCTGCCGCTTCACGATTGATTCGGACGCGCATTACCTGCGCGAGTTCGGCAACCTGGAGATCGGCGTGTGGCAGGCCCGACGAGCGTGGCTGACTCCGGAGGTCGTGGTCAACACCCGGCCGCTCGGCGAATTCCTTGCCGGCCTATCGAAAGGGAACGGCTAGAGACCGAGGACCAGGCCGGCGATGACGAAGTAGACCAGCAGGCCGGTCGCATCGACCAGCGTGGTGATGAAGGGTGCGCTCATCACCGCCGGGTCGAAGCCCAGCCGGCGAGCCAGCAGCGGCAGCAGCGAGCCGACCGTCGTCGCCAGCGTGCAGACAACCACCAGCGTGAGCGACACGATCAGCGCAACCTGCTGGTCGACCTCTGGCTGCGCGCTGAGGAAGCGCACGAACAGCAAGGCTGGCACGTACGCAACGACGCCGAGCATCCCCCCCAGCAGCAGGCCGACGCGCATCTCGCGCAGCACGACGAGCGCGACGTCGGTGCCACGCACCTCGCCGACGGCGAGCGCACGGGTGACGGTCGTCGCCGCCTGGGCGCCGGTGTTGCCGCCGGTGCCGATGACCAGGGGGATGAACAGCGCCAGCGCGACCACGTCCTCCAGCCGCGCCTCGAAGCGGGCCAGCACCGTGACGGTCAGGGTTGCCGCCCCGATCAGGATGAACAGCCACAGGATCCGGCTGCGGGCGATGCCCATGATCGAGACCGACAGGTACGGATGGGCCAGCGGCTCGGCGCCACCAGCACGGGCAACGTCCTCGGTCTGCTCCTCTTCGAGGATCTGCATCGCGTCATCGACGGTCACCATCCCGACCAGCCGGTCCTCGCGATCGACGATCGGCAGGGCGAGCAGGTTGGCCTCCTGGATCAGCCTCGCCACCTGCTCCTGGTCGTCGTCCACGTAGGCCTTGTAGACGTCGGTATCCATCAGGTCACCGACGGTTGCGTCCGGGTCGGCCAGCACCAGGTCGCGCAGGCCGAGGGCGCCGACCAGCCGCCGCTGCGGATCGGTCACCGGCAGCGCATAGATGGTCTCGGCGTTGGCGCCCAGCCGGCGCAGCCGGGCGAGGGCCTCGGCGACCGTCTGGTTGGCGCGCAGGTTGGCGATCTCCGGCGACATCACGCGCCCGGCGGAGTTCTCGGGATAGCCCAGCAGCCGCGCCGTCAGCGCGCGCTCGTGGGGCGACAGGCCAGCGAGCAGCCGCTTGGCGACCTTTGCCGGCATCTCGTCGACCAGCCGGGCCCGGTCGTCCGGGTCCATGTCCTCGAACAGCTGGCGGACGGCCGGTTCCCTCAGGCCCTCGAGCAGCTCCTGCTGGTGGATCGTGTCGAGCGTCTCGAAGACCTCGAGGGCGCGATCCTTGGCCAGCAGCCGGAAGGCCACGGCCCGGTCAGCCGGGTCCAGCCGCGCCAGCTCCTCGGCGATCTCAACGATGCTTGCCTCGCGCAGCCAGTCATTGAGCGCTTCGACGTCGCGCTCGGCGGGCGGCCGATCGTCCTCAGCGATCATGGGCAGGTAAAGTCAGCGTCAAGTCGGATGGTCCTCGAAGGGGTGGCGGCGCAGCCCTCAAACGCGATCTTATGCGAGTCGGCCGCGAGGGGCACGCACGGCCAGCAGCGCCCGCGCCGTCGATTTGGTAACCTGCCAGCCGCCCACCCTGCGCGCCGCTCGACGTTGCGCGCCCCATGCGAAGGACCCTGATGAGCTTTTCCCTGACCGATCAGCCGAGCCAGCCGCCCGCCGTAAACACCACCCGCCTAAAGCGCCAGCTGACCGAGCAGGCCATTGCCGCGGCGGCCAAGGGCGACTGGCAGTCGGCGGCCGACTTGAACCGGCGCCTGCTCGAGCTGGGCAGCTCTGTGGAAGCCGAGAATCGCCTGGCCAAGGCCCTCTGGGAGATGGGCGAGCTGGCCGAGGCGCGGGAGCACTATCAGACCGCGCTGGCCATCGACCCGACCAATCGCATTGCCGAGCGCAACATCGGCCGACTGCGCATGCTCCAGGCCGAGGCAGGCAAGCAGACGACGCCTTCGCCCGAGGGATCCAAGGCACCCGTCGCGATCTTCATCGAAGAGACGGGCAAGACCGGGTTCGCCCACCTCGTTGACCTGGCGGAGCCGAAGAAGCTGGCCGTCGTCAACCCCGGCGACGCCGTCGAGCTCACGCCGGACGGCCCGCGCCTGGCGGCCCACTCGAACGGTGTCCACATCGGCTATGTCGAGCCGCGTGTGGCAGCCCGGCTGCTGAAGCTGATCGCAGACGGCAACAAGTACTCGGCCGGCGTTACCAGCATTGGCGAGCGCGACGTCAGGATCATCGTTCGCGAGACCTACCAGGACCCGTCGAACTACGGAAAGGTCTCGTTCCCCACCGCGGCGAAGGTCTCCGATCTCCGGCCATACACCAAGGGCACCCTGATCCGCGAGGAGATGGAGCTCGAGGACGAGCTGGAGCTCGACGAGGAGGACGACGAGGTCGAGGACATCGGGCGCGTCGTTCCGGCCGACGAGACTGCCGACGAAGCCTTCATCTCCGACGATGACCTGGGCGACGGCGACGACAACGACGAGGACGACGCCTAGCTCTCTGCGCGGGCCAGACCGGCCGGGGCGCATCTTCTCCCGCCCGAGGCGCTGACCCCAGGTCCCGTGGTGCCCGCCGATCCGCTGTTCCTGCTGCTGCTCGCCGGGGCCGGCGTGATGGCCGTGGTCGTGGCGCTGTCTCTGGCCGCCCTGCGGGCGGGACACGCCAGCCCCTCGGAGCTGGCTCGCGGACTGCGCAACGGATTCCTCATCGCGCTCGCGCTGGCTGCGGTGGTGACCGCTCTGACGACCGTGTTGACCGCCGGCCGGCCGTTCTTTTTCGGCACGACCGCCACACCGGAAGGCGCGTTGATGCTCGGCCTGCTCCTCGGCGTCCTCATCGGCACCGGCTACCTGGCAGTCGGGTCGGTGGTGATGGTCATCGGGCTGGGCGTGCGCCACTCCTCGCGCTGGGCCACACGCGACAGCTGGCTGGTCGCACCGGCGGTGGTCGTTCTCGGGGTGGCCGCCGTCGGTTTCGCCTCTGGCATGGACGAGCTGGCCAATCGACCGATCACGCGGGCGGGAACGATCAGCGTCTCGCTGCAGGGAGACAGCATCGGCGAGCTGCGCGGCCAGGGCCAGGCCCGCTGCACGCTGGACGACGGCAACCTGGCCGTCCACGCTGGAACGGCCGAAGCAACGCCGCTGCAGGCGGCGGACGGCACACGGCTGATGGTCCAGCTCGGGGTGCTCGCCGACGGCACGCCGCGCGTGTCGGTCGGAGCCGGTGAGCTCGAGGCAGATGACGCCCGCTCGTCCGGCGCCGCGCTGCACCTCGACCCTGCCTACGGCAGGAACGCCGGCACCCTGGCGTTCAGCGGACTGGTCCCGTACGAGCAGCAGGATGGGCAGCCCACCTCAACCGGCTGGTCGGGCAGCGTCAGCTGGCAGTGCCCGTTCTGATCGTCAGGAAGGGCTGAGCCGGGTCTCGCGCACCGCTAGACTCGGGCGCGATGGCGGAGCCGCTCTCCTCGCTCTACACGATCAGCGCTGCGCCGTCGCTGTCCGCCTTTGAGAAGCTGGCGCCTCCTCCACCCGAGAACGTCCTGGCGGCCGAGCTCGCGGCTCGCACGTCGCCCGGCGACGTGGTCATCGACCTGCACGGGCGCGGCGGCTGGGTTGCCCGCAGCGGCATCGGTGCGCTGCGCCGGGTCTACGATCTCGAATCGAGCCCACTGACCCGTCTTCTGGCGGAGGTGGTGCTGCGACCGCCGGACCTCAAGCACTACGACGCCGCAGTCGCAACCCTGGCCGCTCATCCGCGCGGCGAGACGGATCTGCGGCAGGCGCTGACCGAGCCGTTCAGCTCGCGCTGTCCCGCCTGCGGGCGTCCGGTGATCGTCGACGAGTTCATCTGGGATGGCAGCGCTGAGGTGCCGTCGCGCAAGGTCTTTCGCTGCACCTTCTGCCGCGAGCAGCAGCGCGGGCAAGAGCAGCGCAGTCTGCCGCTGGACCGTGACGATGTGGCCCGTGCCCGGGAGCTGCGTGCGAGGCCTGCGCAGATGACCCTGCGTGCGCGCTTCCCGATTCCCGAGCGCGGCCACCCGCTGCCCGACGAGCTGCTCGGCCTGTACACCGCGCGCACGTTGGTCGCTCTCGAAGCGCTGATCAACCGGCTGGAGGTGGACCTGCGTGCCGCACCGATCGCGGCCGCGCTGCAGCTGGCCCTGGTCCATTCGCTCCTGCCGCAGTCCAAGCTGAACTCGTACCCCGGCCGCGTTGCGGCGCTGCGCATCCAGCACGGACGCATGCGGCCCCTCGGTGAGCGGCAGTGGCGCGAGCGCAATCCCTGGCTCGTCTTCGAGGAGGCAAGCCGCCACGTTCGCCACTTCCTGCAGCGGATCGAGGCCACCACCGGCACGTTCCAGCCGCGGCACGGCGACGATATCGACGCGCTGGTCGAGGGCACGGCGAACATCGTGCTGCGCACCGGCAGCGCGGAAGACCCGGACAACATGCCGAGCTTCTGGCAGCGACCCGGCCGCACGCCTCGGTTCGATCCACGCTCCCGGGTGCGGCTGGTGCTCAGCCAGCCGCCGGTACGCTGGACGACGGAGAACCTGTCCTTCGCGTACCTGGCCACGTCGCTCGTGCTCGGCTACTCGGCCGCCGCGACGCTCCCCCTGGGCGGCATCTTCGGCCCGCCTCCGCGCAGCGCATGGGGCCGCGAGGCGACCACCCTGCGCCGGTCGTTGCTGGCCGTGCGGCCCGTGCTGGCCGACGACGCGAGCGCCGTGCTGATGCTCGACAGGGGCGGGCCGGCCGGGCTGGTCGCCGGCGTGCTGGGCGGCGTCGGAGCCGGCTTCACGCTGTCCTCCGCGCTGCTGAACGAGATCGGCGATGAGATCGACGGGCTGCTTGAGTTCAGCCTGGCGCGACCGCCCGAGGCGCAGATCGGCGACGACGGACAGCGTGCGCTGACTGGTGCGACAGGGCCGCCGCCGGATGCTCCCTTCCAGCTGGCCGACGTGGAACGGGCCGTCACCGACGTGGCCGTCGCCGTGCTGCAGGCGCGCGGCGAGCCGGCGCGCGGAGAGCGGCTGCTGGGCGAGGTGCTCGTCGGACTGGATCGGCTCGGCCACCTGCGCAGGCTGGCGGCCACCGACACTTTCGCCGAGTCCGAGGCGCAGGCGCAGCCCCTGCCGCTGGCCCCTGTCGTCGAGCCGGGTGAGGCCCCTCCCGAGCCGGATGAGCGCGCGGAGCCAGAGAGCGCTGAAGATCAGGCCGAGCCACGCGGCGCTGAAGATCACGCCGAGCCACGCGGCGCTGAAGATCACGCCGAGCCACCCGCCGCGCATGACCATGGCGATCGACCCGCCGCGCATGACCACGGCGAGCGACAGGACCCGGACGGCGCCAATCCCCAGGCTACCGAAGACCAGTCTTCGCCGGATGAGCCGGAAGCAGCCGAGCCGCCGGCCTGGGCGCTCAGCCCGCGATCAGCCCATGACCACGTGCGGCTGTTGATGGAGATCGTGATGGGCGAGCTGCGCCGGGCCGACAACAGCCGGCTGCTCGAGCTGGAGCCCGGCCGCTGGTGGCTGCGCGACCCGCAAGACGTGAGCGAGGCCCGGCAGCCGCTGTCGGACCGTCTCGAGTGGGCCATCTTCGGCCTGCTTTCGACGTCGCAGGGCATGAACGAGCAGCAGTTCTTCGAGCGCATAGCGAGGATGTACCGCGGCCACGATGCGCCTGACGAGGAGCTGGTTCGCTCCATCCTTGACTCCTATCGCGACCACTCCGCCACCGGCGGCCGGCTGCGCACGGCCGACGAGCTGGCTGCCCGCCACCGCGAGCACGGTGGGATCATCGGCATGCTCGTCGAGTACGGTCACCGCCTGGGAATGCGCGCCTGGGTCTCGGAACACGAGCAGCGGCGCGCGTACCGCGACGCCACCGTCGGCGACCTGCTCAGCGAGGAGGAGCGGCGAGCATACCTGCCGCTGATTGCGACCGGCGACGCGCGCACGCTCGAGACGCTCGACTGCATGTGGTACGTGCGCGGCAGAGCCAACTTCGTCTTCGAGGTGGAGTGGACGGGCATGCTCGGCGAGGCACTGCTCGCACGCGGGCCCTCGATCCAGACGGATGAGCGGCTGGTGCGCTTTCTCGTGATCCCTGATGAGCGAGCCGAGCTGGTACGGCTGAAGCTGGACCGTTCGCCTCTGCTCAGGCGCGCTCTCGACAACGATAACTGGCACATCCTGAAGTGGAGCAACGTCCGCCGCCTGCACGCCTTGGAAGAGGCCTCGCTGGAGGCGATGGGCCCGATGCTCGGCCTCGATCCGGAGGTGGAGAAGCAGCCCGAGCAGATGCAGATGTTCGACCTGTCGGCCCCTCTGGTCGGGTCTGGGCCAGCGAGCGAGCGTGAGGCGTCACCGGCGGACGACGGTCTCGACGGCGACAGCCAGGAGGCGGAGTGACCGACAACATCCATCCAAGCCGCGTCAACGAGCTGGCCGATCGATTCTGGGAGTGGTTCCTGGAGCGACAGCCGCTGTACGCGACGTTTCTGGGCGACGATCGTTACGACGATCGCCTCTTCGATCCGTCGGCCGAGGCTCGGGCCGCAGACCGCACGGCGCTGGCAACTTTCCAGGTCGAGGCAGAGCATCTGGCCGCCCAGTCGGACCTTGACACGGAGGAGCGCATAACCGCCGACATGCTGTCGGTAGTGGCCCGCATTCAGGTCAGCCTGGACGAGCACCGGCTCTACCAGCTCGAGCCCATCGACCAGATGAACGGGCCCCAGTCACTGCCCGGCGAGCTGGCCCGCTACCAGCGCGTCGACAGCACGGAACGTGTCGATCGGCTCGTGAGCCGCCTGGAGTCATATCCGGCTCATCTGGAGGCCCACCGGGCCAACGTCGAGGAAGGTCGGTCCGCCGGGCGAACCGCTGCCGGTGCCGTGGTCGAGCGGGTGGTAGAGCAGACCAGGCGGATGGTCCAGGCGCCGATCCATGAGTCGCCGCTGCTGCTGATGCATCCCGAGCTGGATGAAGAGACGCGCGGCAGGCTGCGTCGGGTGGTCGAACGTCACGTCCAGCCGGCGCTGGCAGACCACCTGCGCTATCTCGAGCGCTACGCCGCTGATGCACGGCCGGATCCGGGTCTCTGGTCGATGCCCGGTGGGGAGGAGTTGTACCGCACCCTCATCCTGGCCAACACCACCCTCCAGCTGGAGCCGCAGGAGCTCCATGACTACGGTATGGAGCAGATCGCGCTGATCGAGACGGAGCAGGAACGGATCGCCGACGAGCTGGGCTTTGACGACGGAGCGGCGATGCGAGCCGCACTCGACACCGATCCGCGCAACGGATTCAGCCGGCGCGAGGAGATGGTCGAGATGGCGAACGCGCAGATCGAGCGCGCTTCGGCCGCCGCACCGCGCTACTTCAGCCGCCTGCCGCGGGCCAGCCTGGAGGTTCGGGCGGTGGAAGCCTTCCAGGAGGCCGAGGCGCCGCCGGCCTTTTACTTGCCGCCGGCACCGGACGGCACGCGCGGCGGCATGTACTACGTGAACACTTACCAGCCTGAGAGTCGGCCGGTCCATCGGTTGGCGGCGACGACCTTCCACGAGGCGGTCCCCGGCCATCACTTCCAGATCGCGATCGAAACGGAGCTCGAGGGGCTGCCCTCCTTCCGGACACTGGGGAGCAGACTGGTGGGCGTGGCCTACCCGGAGGGCTGGGGACTGTACGCCGAGCGGCTGGCCGACGAGATGGGCCTGTACGACGGACCTCGCGAGCGGCTCGGCATGCTCCAGGCGCAGGCGTGGCGGGCCGCCCGGCTGGTCGTCGACACGGGCCTCCACCACCTGCGCTGGACGCGCGACCAGTCGATCGCCCTGCTGCGGCGGATCGGTTTGAGCCAGCTGGAGGCCGAGACCGAGACGGACCGCTACATCGCCTGGCCCGGGCAGGCGCTTGCCTACATGACGGGCATGCGTGAGATCGTCGCTCTGCGGCGTCAGATCGAGGAGCGCGACGGCGATCGGTTCGACCTGTCCGCCTTCCACGACGCCGTCCTCGGCCATGGGTCTCTGCCGTTGGCCACACTGCGTCACGAGCTGCCCGGCTGGGTGGCCCCACGTCAGGCCTGAGACAAGGATAGGCTTCGGCGATGGGCGACCAGAGCGTGTTAGCCGAGGACTTCATTCGTCTCGGCCTGGTGGCCGTTGCGGTCCAGCTCGGCCTCATCGTCGTCCTCGCATGGGTGGCTCTGCGCTTCATCCAGGTCACCGTCGGCATCGCGCTGGGCCGGCTGTTCGACAGGGAGAAGGACGAGGGCACCGCGCAGGACCTGAGCGCAGTCGAGGTCGAGCGCAGACGACAGACGCTCGAGGGCCTGCTCTACCGCGCGCTGCGCCTGATCGTGCTGGTGATTGCCTTCGTGATGGCGCTGGCGGTCCTCGGTCTCGATATCACGCCGGCCATCGCCGGCCTTGGCATCCTCGGCCTGGCCATCAGCCTGGGCAGTCAGAACCTGGTCCGCGACTACCTCGCCGGAGCGTTCGTGTTGATCGAGAACCAGTACGCCCGCGGCGATGTCGTCCAAATCGCCGGCATCACCGGCACCGTCGAGGATGTGAGCCTTCGGCGGACCTCCGTGCGCGATCTCGACGGCACGTTGCACAGCATCCCGCACAGCCTGATCCAGGTGACCAGCAACCTGACCCGCTCGTGGTCACGCATCAATGTCGACCTGCCCCTGCCATACGACGAGGATCTGCCCGCCGCCCGGGCTGCGATCGACGCGGCAGGGCGCGAGATGGCCGCGGATCCCGCGTGGAAGCGCTACGTGCTCAAGCCGGCGCGCGTGGCACGGGTGGAGAGGTTGGCCGAGCAGGGCCTCGTGCTGAAGGTCCTTGGGCAGGTCGCCGCGACGCACCGGTTCGAGGCTACCGGCGAGCTGCGTGGGCGGATACTTGCCGCATTCGAGCGCGAGGGCTTGATCGTCGGCTGGCGACCGGTCCCGACCGACCGGCCGCCGCGAACCCAGCAGCAGGAGGAGCAGCACGCTTGACCGAGCAGTACGACCGGCCCGAGATCGAGGCGCTGCTGGCGGAGAGGCGAACTTTCCCACCCGATCCGGCCTTTGCCGCCCAGGCCAATGCCACCGCCGAGCTGTACGAGGAGGCAGAGCGCGACTACGTTGCCTTCTGGGCCCGGCTGGCGCGCGAGCGGCTGGATTGGGAGACCCCCTTCGATCAGCCGTTGGAGTGGGAGCCACCGTTTGCCAAGTGGTTCCTGGGCGGGCGGTTGAACGTGGCCTACAACTGCGTCGACCGGCACGTCGAGCGCGGCCTCGGCGAGAAGGTTGCCTACCACTGGATTGGAGAGCCGGGCGACACGCGCACGATCACCTATGCAGACCTGCAGCGCGAGGTCTCGAAGGCGGCCAACGCGCTCACGGAGCTTGGCATCCGACCCGGCGACCGGGTGGCCATCTACATGCCGATGATCCCCGAGCTACCCGTCGCGATGCTCGCCTGCGCGCGCATCGGCGCTCCGCACACCGTCGTCTTCGGCGGGTTCTCGGCCGAGGCGCTGGCCGGTCGGATCGTCGATTCGCAGGCCCGGCTGGTCATCACCGCCGACGGTGGCTGGCGGCGAGGCAGGGCGGTCAACCTCAAGCAGGCTGCCGACGACGCGGTCGGCATGACCGACACCGTCGAGCACGTCCTGGTCGTGCGCCGGCTGGGCGACGCCGGCGACGAGTCGCCGCAGATGGTCGAGGGGCGCGACGTCTGGTGGCACGAGATCGTGGAGCGCCAGTCAGAGGACTGCTCGCCCGTGTGGGTCGACTCGGAGCACATGCTCTACCTGCTTTACACGTCGGGCACGACGGCCAAGCCGAAGGGCATCATGCACACCACCGCCGGCTATCTGCTCGGCGCGTCCTACACCCACGAGATGGTCTTCGACGTCAAGCCGGACGACGTCTACTGGTGCGCTGCGGACATCGGCTGGGTGACCGGGCACTCGTACATCGTCTACGGGCCGCTGGCCAACGCCTCCACCTCGGTGCTCTACGAGGGTGCGCCCGATACCCCTGCCTGGGATCGCTGGTGGCAGATCGTCGAGGACTACGGGGTCACCATCCTGTACACCGCACCGACCGCCATTCGCGCGTTCATGAAGCAGGGCGCTGAGTGGCCGCAGAAGCACGACCTCACTTCACTCCGCCTGCTCGGCTCGGTCGGTGAGCCGATCAACCCCGAGGCATGGCTGTGGTACCAGCAGAACATCGGCGGTGGACGGACACCCGTCGTCGACACCTGGTGGCAGACCGAGACCGGCGCGATCATGATCACGCCACTGCCCGGGGTGACGACGACCAAGCCCGGTTCAGCAACGTTTCCCTTCCCCGGCGTCGGCGTGGACGTGGTCGACGCCGATGGCAAGTCGGTGCCGTTGGGGGGCGGCGGATACTTGGTCCTGACCCGGCCCTGGCCGTCGATGCTGCGCGGCATCTATGGCGACCCCGAGCGCTACAAGGCGACCTACTGGTCACGCTTTCCGGGCATGTACTTCGCCGGTGACGGCGCCAAGCGGGACGAGGACGGCTACCTCTGGCTGCTCGGCCGAGTCGACGACGTGATGAACGTGTCCGGCCATCGGATCTCGACGATCGAGGTCGAGTCGGCGCTGGTCGACCACAAGGCCGTCGCCGAGGCGGCGGTCGTCGGGCGCAACGACCCCGTCACGGGCCAGGCCATCTTCGCGTTCGTCATCCTGCGCTCCGGCTTCGAGGCTTCCGACGAGCTCGGCTCAGAGCTGCGCGAGCACGTGGCGCGTGTCATCGGCCCGATCGCCAAGCCGAGGTACCTGCTCTTCACTCCGGACCTGCCCAAGACGCGCTCGGGCAAGATCATGCGTCGCCTGCTCCGTGACATCGGCGAGGGAAGGCCTCTCGGCGACACCACGACGCTGGCCGACGCCGGTGTGGTGGACACCATTCGCGATCGGACGGGGGCGGCTGGCGACGAGGAGTAACGTCGCCGACGGCCGCGGCTGCCGGCCCGACGTGCTGTGGCGAGGCTGAAAGCACTATGCCTTCCCGCGTATGCGCATCGGGACCGCGTTGCTCCGACACTCATGTCGTCGTCCCCGACTTTTTCGAAATGCCCTGGAGGTGAGAGGCTGTGAACAGCCATGAAGTAGCCAAGTGGACCGCTGCCGCCATTGGAGCGGTGCTGGTCCTGGTCGGCCTGATCGGTTTCATCGAGAACCCGATCGTCGGTGAGCCCGACTGGAACCCGATCTTTGTCGCCGGTCTGCCCCATAACCTGGTCCACATCGTCACCGGGGCAGCTGCCCTGTTCATCGCCTTCGGCCTCAGCGGTCTCCGACGGGCCTACGGGCTGATCGCGTTCGGTGCCGCCTACGCGCTCGTGCTGGTGCTGACATTCGTCAGCCCTGACCTGTTCGGACTCTTCGAGTACGAAGTCAACATGGCCGACCACGTGCTGCATCTCGGCCTGGCCGTGATCCCCATCGCGGTCGGCTACTGGGCCTACAACGAGGCGAACGACCGCCGGACCGCCTGAACGGCAACACCGCGATCCCGCAGGGAGGGTCCCGTCTGACGGGGCTCTCCCTGTTTGCATATCCGGCGGAGCGCCTGGCTCCGGCGTTTGGCCCAATATGTGGCGGATGGATCCACGCCTGCCGGGTTTGACCGACCGGATCGGCCGGCCGCTGCGCGACCTCCGCATCTCTGTCACCGACCGCTGCAACTTCCGCTGCCGCTACTGCATGCCGCGGGAGGTGTACGGCCGGAGCTACCGCTTCCTGCCCCGCGCGGAGCTGCTCACCTTCGAGGAGATAGCCCGAGTGACCGCCCTGGTGGCTCAGCTCGGGGTGCGCAAGGTCCGGCTGACGGGCGGAGAGCCGCTCCTTCGCGCCCAGCTGCCCAGGCTGGTCCGGATGCTGGCCGGCGTCGCCGGCGTCGATGACCTGACGCTGACCACCAACGGCTCGCTGCTGGAGCGCCATGCGCTTCAGCTGAAGCAGGCTGGCCTGGGTCGGATCACGGTCAGCCTGGACGCGCTCGACGAGACCACCTTCCGACTGCTCAGCGACGCCGACGTCTCGCTCCAGAGCGTGCTCGACGGCATCGCGGCCGCCGAACGCGCCGGCCTGGTGCCGATCAACGTCAACATGGTCGTCCGCCGCGGCCTGAACGAGCACAGCATCCTGCCGATGGCACGCCACTGCCGGGCGCGGGGCTACGTGTTGCGCTTCATCGAGTACATGGACGTGGGCCATACGAACGGCTGGCGAATGGACGACGTGGTTCCCGCCGCCGACATCCTCGCGCGCCTTGACGAGGACATGCCGATCGAGCCGGTGCCGCCGCGCTATCGCGGCGAGGTCGCCGCTCGTTGGCGATACCGCGACGGCGGTGGCGAGGTAGGGGTCATTGCCTCGGTCAGCCAGCCGTTCTGCGGCGACTGTACGCGTCTGCGGCTGACCGCTGACGGCCAGCTTTTCACCTGCCTGTTCGGCAGTCGGGGTCACGACCTGCGCGGAGCGCTTCGCGCCGGCGCCACCGATGACCAGCTGCGCGAGCTCTTGAGGCAGGTGTGGTCCGAGCGCGACGATCGCTACTCGGAGCTGCGCAGCCGGGCGACCGGGACGCGCCAGTTGCCAGTCGTCGACGCATCCCGCGTGGAGATGTCGCGCATCGGCGGCTGAGGCGTTGTGCGCTGCGGTTTCGCCCCTCCTGCGCCTTGCCGCGGTGTATATCCTGTGCGGTGCCAACGGCCCGCGTCACTGCCGTCTGCCAGCCCGGGCCGCAGCCACCATCAGCGCCGGCGGTCGGCGCATGGGCAATGAGCCTAGGAGGAAGAGTGAGCATGGATAACCAGGGTGGCGGCGCGTCCACGCCGCCCCCGCAGCAGAACTGGCAGTCGCAGCCGCAACAGCCTTCTGCTCCGCCGCCCGGCAGTGGGCAGGCACCGGGAGCGAGCGGCCAGCCGGAGTGGATGAGCAGCCTGACTGACACGCGGCCCGTCGCCGGGCCGGCCGGATTCTTCTACGCCGACGTGCCGAACCGAGTGATCGCGATGGTCATCGATGTCATCGGCATCATCGTCATCCAGGCGGTGCTCGTCGGCATCCTCGCCGGGGGCGCGATGTTCACTGGCGGCTTCACCGCCATGTTCATCGTGGCCAACCTTGTCGCCTACGCGCTATGGGCGGCCTACTTCATCTACACCTGGTCGACGATGCGCGGCACGCTCGGCATGAAGGTGCTTGGCCTCCAGGTCGGACATCAGGCAGATGGCCGCAATCTCACCTACCAGCAATCGGCCATCCGCTTTGCGGTCCTTTTTGGACCCCAGATCGTCATCGGCCTGCTGGGGGCACTCGTGCCGGCCCTGGCCGGACTCGGCCTGCTCAGCTTCGTCTGGCTGGTGGTGATCCTGGTGACCATGGCGCAGAGCCCCACGAAGCAGGGGCTGCACGACCGCTACTCGGAGTCGATGGTCGTCAAGGCGGGCCGCGCAGTCGGCGGCTGAGCGTAGCGCTCATCGGTGAACGGCCCCGCCAGCTGGCGGGGCCGTTTCATTTCTGGTCAGGCCCGCCGCAAACCCCCCCGTATCCACAGGTTGTCCACAGCCACGGTGGATTCGTGGAGGCTCCGCGGGGGCGCGGCAGAAGACGTGGATAAAGCCGTTGACCCTAGGCTCGTGCGCCGTTAACTTTGGTCTTGCCCGGAGGGGCCGCGAGAAACTCGGAAGCAGAGATCACATCAACGCTTCAGGAGAGCTTGGCAGGCTTCTCCGGGCGCTTCGTTTGTGCGCTATCGTGCCGGGCCATGACTGACGCACATCCCCCCATCTCCGCCGAGCGGCTTGACGAGCTGGTAGCTGCCGTTCGCCAGCGCACCGACCTCGAGCCCGCGCTGGGCATCGTCCTGGGATCGGGCCTGGGCAAGCTGGCTGAGCAGGTCGAAGATGCCACCTCGATCGCCTTCGCCGATCTGCCGGGCTGGCCGCAGGCCACTGCGCCGGGCCATGCCGGCCGCCTGCTTGTGGGTCATCTCGAGGGCGTACCGGTGATCTGTCAGCAGGGCCGCCTGCACTTCTACGAGGGCCACTCGCCGCGCCTCATCGTCGAGCCGGTGCTGCTCATGGGCCGATTGGGGGCCAGGCGCTTGCTGCTGACCAACGCGGCCGGGGGGGTCAACGTGCGCTTCCCGGCCGGTACGCTGATGCTGGTCAACGATCAGATCAACCTAACCGGACAGAACCCGCTCATCGGCCCCAACGACGACCGGATCGGTGAGCGCTTCCCGGACATGGTCAAGGCATACAGCCCTGACCTGCGCGCGCTGATGCGGCGAGCGGCGGTGGAGGAGGGGATCCCGGTCGAGGAAGGCGTGTACATCGGGCTGACCGGGCCGACCTATGAGACCCCGGCCGAGATCCAGCTTCTTCGCACGCTGGGCGCCGACGCGGTTGGAATGTCCACGGTGCTGGAGGCCATTGCCGCCCGGTGGGCAGGTCTCGAGCTGGTCGGAGTGTCGCTGGTGACCAACGCGGGGGCCGGCGTGACCGGGGAGCCCCTTTCGCACGAGGAGGTGCTGGCCGCCGGCGAGGCCGCCGGACCACAGTTCGTCCGCCTGGTGAAGCGCTTCGTGCGGCTCCTCGGCGAGGAGCCGGCGGGCTGACGGTCAGCCGCGATCGACCATCGGCTTGACCTGCCCGATCAGGCGCTCGATCGTCTCGTAGTCGTACGGTGCGGCCAGCTCCGCGATGGCGGTGTGGAAGCCGATCGTGCCCATCTCGAGCAGGCGCTCGGCGATCTGCTCGGGCGTGCCCGGCCAGAAGGTGGGATCCCGGTCGGGGCGAGTCACGTCCTCGCGGTTGTGCTCGAGCTGGAGCTCCAGTGCCCGGCGAGCTTCTGCCTCGCTGTCGCGGATGAGCGGCTTGCAGCCGATCGTGCGCTCGATCTCCGCCGTGTCACGTCCGACCTCGGCGCAGTGCTGCTCGAGCACCGTCACCTTGCGCTGCATCGTCTCGAAGGTGCCCATGCCGTTCCACATGTCGGCAAGGCGGGCGACCGTTCGCAGCGTCTTGCGCTCGCCCGAGCCGCCGATCATCAGCGGCAACTTCGGCTGCACCGGCAGCGGCTCCTGGCGCAGATCGCTGAAGCGATAGCGACCGCCTTCGGGTGACGTCGCGCTGCCGCCGTCGAGCACCGTGCGCACCGCCGAGGCCGCTTCGTCCAACCAGCGCAGTCGCTCGCCGGGGCTCGCGCCGAAGTCGATGCCGTGGGCGGTGTGCTCGTACTCGAACCATGCGCCACCGAGGCCGAGGATGGCCCGGCCCTCACTGATGTGGTCGAGAGTCGTCGCCAGCTTGGCGACCAGACCCGGGTTGCGGAAGGTGTTGGCGCCGACCAGCAGGCCCAGCCTTGCCCGGCGAGTCACCTTGGCCCAGGCGGTGACGGTCAGCCAGCCTTCGAAGATGGGCTGCTGGGGCTCACCGAAGATAGCGTGCAGGTGGTCCCATGCCCAGAGGTGGTCGTAGCCCAGCTCGTCGACGCGCGCCGCGGCCTGCTCTACCGCCGGCCAGTCGGTGGCCTGGCCCCACAGCAGGATCCCCAGACGAAGTTGCTCAGGTTGGCTCATCGGTGCAACGTAGCGCAGCGGCGGCCAGCTCTGCCCGTGCCATCGCCCGAGAAGTCATTGCGGACAACGGGCGAAGCCACTTAGATGGTCTGCAGCTCCCGCCCCTTCGCCTTCGCTGCGGCGCGCTTCTCGGCCCAGGCAGCCAGGACGTTGTCCTTGTGCGGCCGGATGGGGCAGTGTTCGTCGCGGTTGCGGTCCTCGTCGCAATAGCCGAGGGGCACGCACTTGGGCGCCAGGAATGAGCCCATGAACGGCGATACCGAGAAGACCTCGTGGCGGATGAGCTGGAACAGCCGGCGGATCTCCCACTGGGCCATCGTGCACAGTCGCAGGCCGGACATGTGGATCAAGGCGCGCAGGTTAGTGGTCATGATCAAGTTCGTTCTGGTTGCGTTGGGCATCACGAACCGAGCGTCCTCGCCCGGGACGCCGGCTTCCAGCATCTCCCCGTAGAAGGCCAGCGACTCGTCCATCTCCGCCTGGTACCGCTCCTTCATCGCGGCCGGCGCGTCGGCCAACGAGGCAGGGACCATGTAGGACGGCCGCTTGTAGTTGAGGTAGCGCTGTGACTGCTGGTCAAAAGCGACGCCGGCGCGGTGCCGGACCAGCTGGTGGCTGAGAGTTCGGGTCACGCCGCTTATGGCGAACGTGAAGACGATGTGCTCGATGGTCGACCCGTGGCCCGATTCGATCACCCGCCGGATCAGATCCTGCTGCTTCTCGGTGGCCACCTGGCCGCTCGTGGCGCGGTCGAAGATGTCCTGCGGCTCGAGCTCCGAGTAGCACGTGCGGCAGGCCGTGTAGATCAGCGGCAGGTAATACTGCTGCGCGATCTCGCGCGTGGGAAAGAGCAGCTTCGCGCGCATGCCCAGATCGTGCTTGGCCGGGCTCTTCGGGGTAGAAGGCCTGGTCTGCGCGGTCGGTGCTGGAACGGTGGCCTCGGCGGTCATGCTGGAGATAGGGTACGCGCGGAGACCGGCCGATGCTTGGCGGCCGCGCTAGCTGGGAATCGCTAGCCGACCACCCGGGCGCCGTCCTGGTAGACGGCCTCTATGCGCGCGCCGAGATCTTCGAACGCGTACGGGTCGCCCCGGACCACGACGACGTCGGCGCGCTTGCCTACCTCCAGGGTGCCCAGCTCGTCGGCGACGCCCATCAGCTCGGCAGCAGCCGAGGTCGTCGCGGCCAGGACCGCCGGCGGGGACATGCCACCCTCGGCCATCAGGCCCAGTTCGCGCAGGTTCTTGCCGTGCGGGGTTACTCCTGAATCGGTGCCCATGGCAACCTTCACGCCGGCCGCCACTGCCCTGGCGAATGCTGCCTGGTGGATGTCGACCACCTCGCGCGCCTTGTCCAGCGCGGCAGCCGGGAAGGCTGCCCCTGCCTCCGCGGCCTCGATCACGCCGCGCGGGGCGATCAGCGTCGGCACCAGCCAGGTGCCGCGATCGAGCATCAGCTGAATCGCCTCGTCGTCGAGGTAGATGCCATGCTCGATCGAGCGGATGCCAGCACGAACTGCCGCCTTGATGCCCGGCGCCGCCTGCGCATGGGCCATCACCCAGATGCCGGCGGCGGCGGCCTCCTCGACGAGGACGCGCAGCTCCTCGTCGCGGAAATGGGCATGGGTTGGCTTGTCGCGCGGCGAAAGCACCCCGCCCGAGGTCGCCACCTTGATCACGTCAGCACCGTAGTTGACCAGCTGGCGCACGCGCTGGCGCATCTGCCCAGGGCCATCGACAATCGCCGGAGGTATGCCGGGATGCTCAGCCAGCAGCGGCACCCGGATGCCGGAGGGGTACCAGTCGTCTCCGTGGCCTCCGGTCTGGCTGATCATCGTCAGCGACACCTGCACCCGTGGCCCGTGGATCAGACCATCCTGCTGCGCCTGCTTCACGCCGAGGTCCGCGCCCCCCGCGTCGCGCACGGAGGTGATGCCGACAGCCAGCGTGTCGGCCATGTTGCGCGCCGCTTGGTAGAACTGGTAGGAGAACGGCTGTTGCACGAGCCGCCACTGGTCAATGTGGCTGAAGATCAAGTGGACATGGCAGTCGAAGAGCCCGGGCAGGAGTGTCCGATCGGACACGTCAACCCGCTCGTCGCCATCGAGCTCACTGCCGATGTCGACGATGCGACCGTTCTCAATGGCGATGTCGGCCGGTGCCGGGTCGCCGCCCCGACCGTCGAACACGGCTCCGCCGCCGAGGACCAGCCGTTGCACACGATCGCTCATCGAATCCTCCTTCACCGGATGCCGGTGTCGTAGTCGAAGCGGACGGGCAGGTGATCTCCCCCGCCGATACTGAAGGCCTGCGCCGAGGGCGTTCCCATGAGTCCATCGACGGGGGCAGGAACCACGTAGTACGCGCCTGCCGGCAGCTCGAGCACGAGCAGGCCGTCGGAGCCCGTGGCAGCCTGCTGAACCTGTTGGCCGCGCGCATCGAAGACCGCCATCAGGGCGCCGTCCACCGGCTGGGGAGCGCAGTCCGGATCGGGCGGGAAGGGCTCGACCGGGCAGACCGGCCCGGCCAGCGCCACGATCGTCACCGTGCCGGTGCCCGAAGCGGGAGGCACCACACGCTCGACCGGCTCGTCACCCTCCTGCTCACGCAACGTCAGCGTGCCGTCCGGGTCCACCTGGTACAGCCAGCGGTGCGTCCAGACGCATCCGGCCCGACAGTCGCCCCAGCCGACCTCGACGGTAACGAGATGGTGGCCGATTGCCTCGTGGGCCTGGTACCAGCAGCACTGGCCGGCCAGCTCAAGCTGCGGCGCGGCGACGCCGAGAAAGATCTCGTCCGAGTCGAGCACCAGCGCGGCGGCCTGCGCGGCCGACTCAACGGACAACGGTGGAGTTGGCTGGGGCCATGTGGTGGGGCCGATCGGGGGCGACACCGTCGGCTCGAGCGGCAGCGTGGGCGCCGGGCTACCGGCCGGAGTGGCGTCGGCGGTGGTGCCTGCAGAGGGGCTGCTGTCGGGTGTCCGCGGTCCGGGCGTCGGGCCGGGAGGTGCCCCGGCGCCGCAGCCGACCAGCGCGAGGACCACCAGCACCGCCGCCAGGCCGGGCAGCAGCCGACGCTGACGGCCGGCGAGACGGGCGACCTGTGGCATGCTCCAATGATGGTCCTTCGGCGCCTCGTTGGCATGGGCGAACCTCGCGTCCCCCGTCCTGATCCAACGCTCGACGACCAGGAGACGGCCACGGTCAGGCGCATCGTGGCCGAGCTCGAGGCGCTGGCCCCGGAGCAGCGGCGCTACCTGGCCGGGTTTGCCTACGTCCTGGCCCGCGCCGCCCACGCCGATCTGCGCGTGACGGAGGCAGAGACGCGGCTGATGGAGCAGGTCGTCCAGCGCATAGGTGGCCTGCCCGAGTCGCAGGCCGTGCTCGTGGTCGAGATCGCCAAGCATCAGGGCAGCCTCTACGGGGCCACGGAGGACTACCTGGTTACCCGTGAATTCGCCGGCAACTCGACCGAAGACCAGCGAGTCGCACTGGTCGAGGCGTGCTTCGCGGTGGTGGCCGCGGATCACGTCATATCGGCCGAGGAATACGCCGAGCTGACCCAGATCGCGACCGAGCTGGGCCTGACCCGCGAGCAGCTCAACGTCATCCGGCGTGAATACCGCGAGCACCTGACCGCCATCCAGCGCATGCGCGCCGAGACGGGCGAGGCGTCGCGGCCCTAGCCCAGCTGCCCGACCGGGGGCGAAGGCCTACAGGTTGGAAGGCGTCTCGGCGTCGGGCATTGCCGGTCGCCGCTCGGGCGCTGCCTGCGGCAGGAAGATGAACCGGTAGGCGAGGGCAGCGATGGCTGCTCCGGCCAGCGGCCCGACGATCCAGACCAGGCCGTTGTCCCAGACCCCGGTCACCGCCGCCGGCCCGAACCACCGCGCGGGGTTCATCGCCGCCCCGGTCAGCGGACCGCCCATCAGGATGTCGGCGGCCACCGCGAAGCCGATGACCAGACCGCCCACCTTTGGCCCGCGTGGGTCGACGGCAGTCCCGAACACGGCGATCAGCAGGACGACCGTCAGGACTGCCTCCACGAAGCCGCCCGCCACCGGACCGATACCCTCCGCAAGCGCTGGCCGCCCGAGTGTGTCGGCCGCCTGGGGGAAGACTGCCACCAGACTCCACGCCGCGAGCAGGCCGCCGATCAGCTGGGCCAGGATGTAGGCCAGAGCTCGCTGGCCGGGGATGTGGCCAGCGATCCAGACGCCGACGGTCACGGCCGGGTTGAAGTGCGCACCCGAGACGGCGGCGAGGGCGCTGACCAGCACGGCCAGCACGATCCCATGGGCCAGGGCGACAACGACCAGCGAGGAGGAGGGATCTGCGTTGCCAGCCAGGCTGAGCACCGCCCCGATGCCGACAAAGAAGAACAGGAACGTGCCGCCCGCCTCGGCCAGGACCAGGCGCAGGCCGGCCATCGACCATGCCGCGACGCGGAACCTTTCCATCCGACCCTCCACAACTGATCATGGTTGCTGTGCTTGGCCATACTACGGGGGCCGATGAGCCGAGTTAAGGGCACATGACGCTCACCAATGCCGGTAGCCTGCCGGCGCCAGTTGACGCGGGTCGACTGCAGCCCGGGCCGGGCGCTGCCCGCGACCAGGTGATTCGCCTGCGAGATGGTCGGCGGCTGGGCTATCGCGAGCACGGCCCTGCTGCGGGCACGCCCTTGCTCTTCTTTCATGGCCTCGGCACGAGCCGCGTCATCTGTCCGATCGACGACGGGCTGGCAGATCGGCTCAACGTGCGCACCATTGCCGTCGACCGGCCCGGCATTGGGCTCTCGGATCGGCACAGGGGAAGGCGGCTGCTTGACTTCCCCGGCGACGTCGCCGAGCTGGCCGACCAGCTCAGCCTCGAGCACTTCGCCGTTGTCGGCTGGTCAGGCGGCGGTCCTTACGCCGCGGCCTGCGCATATCGGCTGCCTGACCGCGTTCGGGTGGCCGGGCTCATCAGCGCCCCCGCTCCCATCTCGGGAGTGGGACGGGCGGACTACCTTCGCCGCTTCCACCGGACGGCGGCGCTTTCGGCCAGGCGGGCGCCGTGGACGATCCGGCTGGCGCTCTGGCACTGGGGCAGACCGCAGCGCCGCGACGCCGAGCGCTTCTTCGAGAGGTCGTTTGCCGATATGTGCCGGGCAGACCAGCAGGTGCTTTCGGAGCGGTCGGTCCGCCAGCAGATGATCGACAACTCGGCGGAGCTGTATCGCCAGGGAGGCCGCGGGATGTACGACGAGGCCTTGATCCTGGCCCGACCGTGGGGCTTCGAACCGGGTGACATCAGGGTGCCGGTTTGGATCTGGCACGGCGAGCAGGACGAGACCGTGCCGGCAGCGATGGCCCAGCACATGGCCAGCAGGATTCCGTCGAGCACGGTGACCATGTACGCCGACGAGGGGCATCACCTGCTCTATCGGCGCTGGCCGGAGATCCTCGCGGCGCTCACCCAGATGTCCTGACGCGCTCCTCTGGCGCGCTCGCGGCTAACAGGCCAGGGATGGGCTGCTGCTCACTGGCCCGATCAGGGCCGGCCGCTGCGCAGCTCGGCTTCCACCTCGCCCAGGCGCGCCAGGACCTGCTCACGGAGCCGGTCCAGTCCCTGATTGACCTCGCCTGCCACGCGGCCGATTGACGTCAGCTGGACTTTCAGTCCGCGGATGGCATCCAGCTCCGCCCCGACGCGGGCCAGGCCGGCCGCCACGGCGCTGCCATCGATGCCCTGCTGCGCTTCACGCAGGGTCGCGATGGCCAACAACCGAGCGAGGCGCACGGCGGCATCGAGCACCGCCGGCACGGGCGCCTCGGGGTCCAGCACGCAGTAAACGTCTCCGTGGCGGATGTCGAACGGCGCAACCCCCGCCGGGGCGTGCGCCGGCGTCATCACCACCAGCGCCACTGCGGCACCACGGTTGCGCTTCGCTTCGGTCAGCTCCTCGCGCATGGCGCGGGCCGACATGGCCCGGTCCTTGGCCTCGATGACGAGGCGCAATTCCGCACCGCGGCACATCTCGGGATCCACGGTGACGATGAAGTCCCCCTTGCGCGAGCGCATCACGTCGCCATGCTCCGCAGCCGTGCGCTCGAGGACGTCCCCCCGCCCGCGCAGCAAGTCCGCGAGCATCTCCTCCAGGAGGGACTCGAAGTCGGTTCCCTTGGCGGCGGAGCGGGCGCGCTCGGTCGCGCGGGCGCTGGCCGCTGCCTCCATCGCCGCCAGCCTTTCGTTGAGTTTCGCGAAGCCTTCGTTGACCTCGACCCGAAACTGGTGGAGAGGCGAACCCATGCGGGTGGGGTTGAGCAGCTGGGCGAGCTGGGAAGCGTCGCCGTCGAAGTAGCTGCCCAGGAGCTCCCGCATTCGTCCGATTGCGCTGTCGCGGCGCTTTTCGTCGAACAGCTCGTCGACGAACCGCCGCAGCTGACCGCGGTCGCCAAGAAACTTCTCGAGCGTTCGCGGCAGTCGCCCGTCCTGGTCGCCGAAGTTGCTGCGCAGGACGGCGTCGAGCGCCTCTGCCGCCTTCTCGTTGGCCGTCTGGGTCCGCGCGACCATCGATTCGAACTCGCGCCGCACCAGATCGACGTCCAGCGAGACGCTGGCGTCCTGCAGGGCCAGCAGGCCGACCCGGAGTGCCCGCTCGACGAGCTCGGCGCGGTCGTCCTCTGCGCGCTGATCGACGAACGCGGCCAACGCCGGATCGGCCAGCACGACTCGCTCGATGACGATGCGCTCGCCGACGACACGGACGTGGGTGGCACGCTCGGGGGCGGACCGGATTGGGACGATGCGGGCGGGTTCCATGCGTCGGAGTGTGGGTGCCTGCCGTGCCAGCTTGCCTGTCACTAGACTTGGCCCGGTGAAGCTTTTCCTGGCCCATGGCGCGTCGGGCGATGCCTCATCTATGCGCCCGTTCGTTGAAGGCATCGCCCACTACGGCATTAGAGGTTCAACCGTGAGCCTGCCGATCCGGCGGGCTGAGGACGCGGTAGGCGCGTATCGGGATCAGCTGACCGACGACCTGGCGGACTGCGTCATTGGCGGGCACTCATACGGCGGTCGCGTGGCGAGCCTGCTGGCAGTCGCCCAGCCGCCAGCGGGGCTCGTGCTGCTCAGCTACCCGCTGCATCGGCCGGGCAGGCCGGAAGACCTGCGCATTGAGCATTGGTCGCGCCTGAACTGCCCCGTTCTACTCGTCTCGGGAGAATCCGACCCGTTCGCCCGGATCGACCTGCTTCGCGAAGCGGCTCGACTCCTGCCGCGGGGCGAGCTGGTGACCTACCCCAATGTTCGCCACGGGGTGGGAGGACGGCGCCTCGGCGAGACGGTCGGCCACATCGCCCGCTTCGTTGGTGGGCTCTAGATCGCTCCCCTGATCGCCTGCCCCTCGAACGTCGGGGAGAACGGGCTCGTGTTGCCCGCCGCGTCGACGGCTCGCACCCGGTAGCTGTACGTGCCTGGCGTGTCCGGTCGGTCAACATAGCTCAGCGTGGTCACCGTGGCGATGCGGGTTCCGTTGCGGAAGATCCGATAGCGGATGGTGCCGGCGACCGAAGATGTGCTTGCCTTCCAGGCCAGCTCCACGCGTCGGTATCCGAGCGGCGTGGCCGAGGGATCGGCCGGGGCGGTGACGCCGTGCGAGGCAGTACTGCTGCCGAACAGCGTAACGCTGACCTCGGCGCTGAAGCCGCTCAGGTTGCCCGCCGCATCAACCGCCCGGACCTTATAGCGGTAGGTGCCGCCCTGGGAAAGCTTGTCGACGAAGTAAGTGCTGTCGGTCGTCGCGATCCGTGTGCCGTTGCGCACGACGCGGTAGCGGATGGTGCCACCGCGATCGTCCGTGCTCGGCTCCCACTTGAGGTTGACCTGCATGCTGCTGCCGGCCGTCGCGGAGAAGCCGGCGGGTACGCTCGGGGGCGTCGTGTCGGCGGACGGAGCTGGCGCCAGCTCTGCCTCGCCCCCGCCGCCCCGCCATTGGCTGGCGCGCACACCCAGGTATCCCGACGCGGCACGGTAGAACCCCTGCGAGGAGTGCGGGTCAAGGTGGTTCTGCGCGCCCGTGGTGCGCTGCGAGGCGTGATGGCGGTTGCGCCAGCCGATGAACCCGGAAGGGCTGCCGTTGCTGCGCACCATGAAGATCTCATCGAAGGTTCGGTCGCTGGTCATCAGCTCGCGCGGGATGTCGAGCCGCTGCTGCCAGCCGAACGCGTAGACGGCGCTCGCGCCTGCCCGCAAGAAGCCCGCGGCGTAGTTGTCAACGCGCTGCCGGGCGACGTCCTCGCTCGGGACCGGCATGCCGCTTTCGCCGTTGCCCGCCGAATAGCACGCTCCCACCAGCATCACGACGGCATGCCTGCCGAGCGTGACGTTGGCGCGGATCCAGTCGGCGCCGTAGTACGTGTGCTTGCTGGCTGACCCGCCCTCGACGGCATTGAGGCCAAAGCCGTTCTTGGTTCGCTCCTGGAAGGGCGCGTAGGGGCTCGGCCAGCCGTTACCGTGGCCGAGATACACGACCAGCTTGGCGTTCTGGATGTTGGCCAGCACGCGCTCGGCTGTCGCTCGCGGGTGGAAGATGCGGCGGACGTCCATGCCCGCTGCCTGCGCCTGATCGGCGATCCGGCTGCCGACGTCGAGGAAGTAGGCGGTGCTGCTGCCGGTCGGCCCGACGATCACGACTGCTTTGGGCGCGGACGAGGCCTGCGCCGGCGCGGCAGCGGGATCGGCCAGCGGAGCCGCGGCGATGGCGGTCAGTGCCAGCGCGATGGCCAGGCTGATCAGTCGCATCCGGATGAAGGTGCGGGCGGACTGGCGGGCGCTGGATGGCACTCGTTGGGTGCCCGGGTCATGCAATGGCAAGAGCTTGCCTCCCCTCTGCCGGACATCACACACGGCGTGTGATGACGGTGTGCTGGCCACCCTCGAGACTGGATGCGAGCTGACGGCTTCCCGGCATAGCCGGGCGGTGTGAACGTGCCCTGTTGCGGCGACGGACCGAACAGGCGCCCGCGGAACACGGCGGTGACCGCTGGGGCGGTCGGCGGACGGTCCTGGGGGACCGTGCGTCAGTCTGCGCGGGAGACCTATGTGGTTGTCCTATGTGTCGTGCTCGAACGACTGTTGACAGTATGCGACAGGGAATCGGGCGTTGCACAATGAAATTGAAAGGTCTTTGGTCCTGGGACTATCGTTCCCGCGACTGTTGACGGGGCGCGTGACGAGGCCGATATCCTGTTCTCGATGATCCATCCCGACCTGATCCGCCAAGCCCCGAAGGTATTGCTGCACGACCACCTCGACGGTGGTCTGCGCCCGAGCACCGTCATCGAGCTGGCTCGAGATGCGGGCTACGACGGTCTCCCAAGCACTGACGCCCAGGAGCTGGCGCGGTTCTTCACCTCCGGCGCCGACCGCAAGAGCCTCGAGCTGTACCTGGAAGGCTTCGACCACACGGTAGCCGTGTTGCAGACACGGGAGGCGCTCACCCGGGTCGCGTACGAATGCGCCGAGGATCTCGCTGCCGACGGCGTCGTTTACGCCGAGGTCCGCTACGCGCCCGAGCTCTCCACCCGCGCCGGCCTGTCGCTCGACGCGGTCGTTGAGGCGATCCTGGAGGGATTCCGCCAGGGAGAGGCGGCAACCGGTATCAGGCTGGGCTTCATCGTCACCGCCATGCGTCAGTTCGCCCGCTCAGTCGAAGTGGCCGAGCTTGCAGTGCGGCACCGTGACGGCGGTGTCGTCGGCTTTGATGTGGCGGGTCCCGAGGCGGGCTTTCCGCCGACCCGCCACCTGGACGCCTTTAACCTCATCCACCAGGCCAATTTCCACCTCACCATTCACGCCGGCGAGGCGTTCGGCCTGCCCTCCATCTGGGAGGCCCTGCAGTGGTGTGGCGCGCATCGCCTGGGGCACGGCGTGCGCATAGTCGATGACATCAGCCGTGGCAGCGAAGGCGAGATCCGGCTCGGCCGCCTGGCCGCATACGTTCGCGACCAGCGCATCCCCATCGAGATGTGCCCTACCTCGAACGTCCACACGGGCGCCGTGGCTGGCATCCAGGAGCATCCGATTGACCTGTTACGGCGCCTGCGCTTCCGCGTGACGGTCAACACGGACAACCGGCTGATGAGCGGCGTCACCATGTCGTCCGAGTTCGAGCTCCTGTCGCGCGTCTTCGGGTTTGGCCTCGACGAGATGCAGTGGCTGACCCTCAACGCGATGAAAAGCGCCTTCGCGCCTTTCGACGAGCGACTGCGGCTGATCAATGGCGTGATCAAGCCTGGCTACGCGCGGCTGCTCGCCGAGTCTGCCTACGCCGCGGCCGCAATCCCGGTGGGCGGCTCCTCGACGTAGGTCCAGCTGGTCAGGCATTCGGGGCAGGAGCCTTGGTCTGCTGGCTCGACCAGCTCGTGCGGCAGTAGCTCGTCACACCAGGGACAGCTCAGATTGGTCATCTCCATCTCCCGCTGTTGGGGGGTCGATTGCCGCCACCATGGCGGGTCGTCCTGCCGGGATCGTGGGAGGTCGCTGTGACACCTTTGCTGTCACGCTCTCGGGGCGGAACTTTGGGTTAGGCTCGACGGGTGAGCGATGCGCGGGCCAAGCTCGATCCTGACGCTGGCGGCGAAGGGCCGAGGTCGGCCGACCAACCGGCCTCGGCCGACCCGCGCGGTTCGGTCGGGCAGGCAGCGCACGCCGGGCAGCTCGGACCGGCGAGCCGGGCTATGCCTTCTCCTGGCGCCCCGCGGCCGAACACCGACGACTCGCGCTCCAGGCTGAGCGAGGTCGCCGGCAACATCGCCGGTGCCGCCGGTCCCGTCATCAGTGCTGCGCTGCGGCCCGTCGGCGACCTGACCACCGGCGCCCGTCGGGTGATCGATGAGCGCGGCGGGGGCCGGGCGAGGCGGGCAAGGCGCCAGGGTCAACAGCCCCTGGTCAACCTGTGGGAGGCGCATCCTGAAGCCCGCCGCGCCGCGATGCGCGAGCTCGGCCTGCGCACCGTTTCGATCGATCAGATCGCCGGCACGGCCGTCGAGGGCCCCACCCAGCGCGGTGGTGACTTCCTGCCGCTGCGGCAGCTGCGCGGCCGTGACTGGCGATCCCGCTGGCAGCGCATCCTCGGCGCCATGGACAGGATGGACACGCTGCCGCCAGTCGACCTGATCAAGTTCGGCGACCGGTACTGGGTGGTGGATGGCCACAATAGGGTCGGGGCGGCCCTCTACACGGGCCAGGTTGCCGTCGATGCCAACGTGGTCGAGATGCGCCTGCCGGGCATGCCCTCCGAGTCGGCGCCCGCCAACCTCGCCTCCTTCCTCGAATCAAGCCTCGACCTGCGCGAGGCCGGACGAGGGCGCTTCACCCGGACCAGCGTCAGGCCGACAGTGGTGCCCGATCACCCGCTTGATGAGCACCGCGACGAGCCGGACGCAACCTCCGGCCCTGACGATCACGGGCGACCTGCAGAGGAATGATCAGGCGGCTTTCGCTCCGCGTGCCGAGCGATGTTCTGTCGGGCCGCCATGGGGAGACGGTTCGCGTGCTGGCCGTGTCCGACGAGCGTGACGCCAGCCTCGAGCACCAGGTCAACCGCGACCGCCTCGGCCGGATCGAAGCCGTTCTCGCCTGTGGCGACCTTGAGCCGGATTACATGGCCTTTCTTGCTGATGCGTTTCAGGCCCCGCTGCTGCTGGTTCGCGGCAACCACGACCGGGGCGGGGCCTGGGAGGAGGGCCACGGCCGTGTCCCGGTGCCGATCGACGGTCGCATCGAGCGGATCGCAGGGCTGAGCGTGCTCGGGCTGTCCTGGCCTGGTCCGGCCAGAGGCCGGGCCCAGCGGACGGATCTCGGCGCCTGGCGCCAGGTCGCCTTTGCCTACCTGCGGGCGATGCTGGCCAGGCCTCGCCCGCAGCTGCTGCTCAGCCATGTACCGCCCGCGGGTCATGGCGACGTGGCAGGCGACCCGTACCACACCGGCTTCGTCGCGTATCGCTGGCTCTGCCGTCGACTCCAGCCGCTGCTCTGGCTGCATGGCCACACGCCGACCGCCGCTGTTCCGCACTGGCGCGGTGAGCTGGGCGGGACGACGCTCGTCAACGTCACCGGCGCAGTCCTGATCGAGCTCAGCCAGGTGTCGGCAAGCGGCCGCCGGCCGCTCGTTGACGAGGGCACGGTCGTGGAGATGGAGGAAGACGCTGCGTGACGAGGATCCTGCTCTACACCGGCAAAGGCGGAGTGGGCAAGACGTCGGTGGCGGCGGCGACGGCGCTGCTCTGCGCCGATCGCGGCGTGCGCACGCTCGTCGTGTCGACTGACATCGCGCACAGCCTGGGCGACGCGCTGGACGTTGCCATCGGTCCGGTGCCCACGCAGGTATCCGACAACCTGTGGGCACACGAGCCGGATGTGTTCTTCAACATCTCGCGCTACTGGCGCACCATCCAGTCGTACTTCGCCAGCCTCTTCTCGTGGGGTGGGCTTGATGAGGTGATGGCCGAGGAGATGACCATCCTGCCCGGCATGGACGAGCTGGGCAACCTGCTCTGGATCGGCGATCACGTCGACAACGGCGGCTATGACCTGATCGTGGTCGACGCCGCCCCGACCGGTGAGACGTTGCGCCTGCTGTCGCTGCCGGAGGCCAGTCGCTGGTGGATCGAGAAGATCGCGCCGATCGGGAGGCGGGTCCAGAAGCTGGGCGGCCCGGTTCTGCGCAGGATCGTCGGCGTACCGATGCCGAGCGACGAGGTCTACGAATCGGCCGAGCATCTGCTCGACCGCCTGCGCTACGTCCACGGCCTGCTCGCTGATCCCGACAAGGCAACCGTCCGACTCGTGCTCAACCTGGAGCGGGTATCCATCCAGGAGGCGCAGCGTTCCTTCACCTACTTCCACCTGTATGGATATCCGACCGACCTGATCGTGGCCAACCGGGTGCTGCCCGCTGGCGTGGGCCCGTACTTCGACGCGTGGCGCGAAGCGCAGGCACGCTATCTGCCGCTGGTCGAGGAACAGTTCGCGCCTGTGCCTGTTCGTACGGCGCCCTACTTCGAGCAGGAGCTGGTCGGCCTGGAACGGCTGCGCGAGCTCGGCAAAGCGCTATTCGAAGCAACCGACCCAGCCGAGTTCCTGTACCGCGGACGGCCGTACCGCGTAGAGCGCGCCGAGTCGGGCTACCGGCTGCTGGTCGAGCTGCCGTTCACTTCGCGCGAGGAGGTGAGCCTGTCCCGCAAGGGCGACGAGCTGGTCCTGCAGGTTGGCGCGTGGAGGCGCAATATCGTGCTCCCGCGCCTGCTTCTGAACGCCCCCACCCGCGGTGCGAAGATGGAGCAGCAGGTCCTGACGGTGAACTTTGGTGAGCCGTCACGGACGGCGGGCACAGCTACTGCCGGCAGCAGGGAAGCGAGGACATGATGGACGATCGAGACCGACGGATCGAGGAGCTGGAGCGCCGGCTGGAGGAACTGGAGCGGCGGGGATCATCGATGGACCGGGCGCTCGACCGATCGCGGGCAGCAGGGCAGGCGATCATCCCTGAAGAGACAAGGCATCACGTGCGCGCTGCCGCGCGCGAGCAGCTGCTTGCCGTGCGCAGCCTGCTTGATCACTGGATCAACCGCTCCAGCGACGATGCGTCGGGCAGCGACCGATCGTCGCGCGAGAGCATCCGGGTCGAGTAGGGCGGCTCCCCCGAAGGCACAGCGATCGGCCTCAGGTCGCCGAGCGCGGGGGAGCTCGGACCGGGATGCTGAGGCGCGTTCAGCAGTACATCGACGGCTTTCGCGGCTTCGACCGCGACGCCCGCGTCTTCCTGTTCACGACGCTGCTCTCGAGCGGCGCAATCAGTCTCTTCTGGATCAACTTCAACCTGTACCTTGCGGCGCTCGGACTCTCGCCTTCGACGATCGGCCTGATCGCTACGACCGGCGCGCTCAGCTCGACCCTCGCTGCGATCCCGGCGAGCATCTTCTCGGACCGCTATGGCCGCCGGTTGGCGATGATGCTCGGCGCCGCGCTCAGCGCCACCGCGCTTGCCGGGCTGCTCGTATTCGACGACCTGCCCATGCTGTTCCTGCTTGCGGTCGCCCACGGGGCGGGCATGCAGGCGCTCTTTGTCGTCGCTGTCCCATTCCTCACCGAGCGCAGCAGGGCCGAGCACCGCAGCGAGCTGTTCGCGCTCCAGTTTGCAATCACCAACGGGACCCAGGTGGTGGCGGCGCTGGTCGGCGGCGCGATCGCCGCCGCGGTGGCGGCGGCCTTCGGCCACGGCGCCGCCAGCCCCGAGGCATACCGGGTTCTGCTCGGGCTGATGCTGCTGCTGATGCTGGCAGCGCTGGCGAGCATGTTCCGCCTGGCCGACGACCGGCCGAGCCGCCTTCGACCGGCCTCATCACCGACGGCTGGAGATGCCTACTCGGCAGGCGCGCGGCCCCCCGGCCGGATCGGCAGCGCGCTGGGGCTGCTCGGCCGGCTGGGCATCCACATCGGCGATCCGCGCCTCGCCTTCAAGCTGCTGCTGCCCGGCTTTCTGATCGCGCTCGGCGCCGGCCAGGTGATTCCATTCCTGAACCTGTACGTGCAGGGCCGATTCCAGCTGGAGCTGAGCGAGGTCAACGCGGTCTTTGCCGTGACCGCCTTCGGTACGATGCTCGCCATCCTGCTGCAGCCGGCGCTCGCCCGACGCTACGGCAAGATCGGCTCGGTGGTGATCGTGCAGGCTGCCAGCATCCCGTTCCTGGTGGTGCTGGGCTTCGCCCCACTCGTCTGGCTGGTGATCATCGCCATGGCCGTGCGCAATTCGCTGATGAACGCCGGCAACCCGATCCTGAACGCCTTCGTCATGGAGCGGGTCAGCCCGCGCGAGCGAGCGACGATGGCGGCGGCGATGAGCCTGCTGTGGTCATTCGGCTGGGTGCTCGCGGGGCTTTACTACAGCGCCGTCCAGGCGACGCTGGGCTTCGACGCGGGGTATGCACTCAACTTCATCACGATCATCGTGCTCTACAGCGTGGCCACTGCGCTTTATTGGCTGTGGTTCCGGCACGTCGAGGATCGCCGGCCCACGCCCAGCGCGGAGACGCCATCATCTGACGCCGTGGCCGAGACAGGAGGGCCCCAGTGACCGTCGAGATCAGACCCATAACGGACGACGAATACCAGTCCTGGATCGAGGCAGTAGAGGCGGCCTTTGGCGCCGATACACACGAAGGCGACGTCGACCGCTGGCGCCGGACGACGGAGACACGACGCGTGCTGGCCGCGGTCGAAGGCGAGCGCATCGTGGCTGGCGCAGCCGCCTTCTCGTTTGACCTGACCGTGCCCGGGAGCCGCCAGCTCAGAGCAGCCGGCGTAACGATGGTCGGGGTCATGCCCACTCACCGCCGACAGGGCATCCTGCGCCGGATGATGGCCCGCCAGCTGGCCGATGCCCGGGCCGAAGGCGAGTCGGTGGCGATCCTGTGGGCGTCGGAGGGTTTGATTTACCAGCGCTTCGGGTATGGGCTTGCTTCGCTGAACGGTGCCATCGATATCGAGCGCGCCAAGGCGGCATTCCGCGCCGATCAGGGCCGCGTGGGCACCATGCGCCTGGTTGACGCGAACGCTGCAATCGGCTTGCTGCCACAGGTCTACGACCGAGCAGCCCGCGCGATTCCGGGCTTCGTCGGCCGCGACCGCGACTGGTGGGAGACTCGTAGCCTGGCCGACCCGGAGCACTGGCGTGACGGCGCCAGCCGCAAGTTCTTCGCCGTACACGAGCGCGATGGCGAACCCGCCGGCTATGCCATCTACCGAATCAAGGAAGACTGGAACGAGCGCGGCCCGCGCAGCGAGCTGCGCCTGCACGAGCTGGTTGCCGTTGACGTCGAGGCGGAGCGACAGCTATGGGAGTTCATCTTCGGCGTCGACCTCGTTCACCGGGTTGTGCGCTGGGTCGGCCCGCCGCAGCCGGCTCTGCTGCTGCAACTGGCTCAACCGGAGCTGCTCGGCGCCCGCCTCAGTGCCGGGCTGTGGCTGCGCATCCTCGATGTGCCCGGCGCGCTCGCTGGAAGGGGGTACGAGCAGGACGGCCAGCTGGTGATCAACGTCAGCGATGAGTTCATGCCCGATCTGGCCGGGCGCTGGCGCCTGTCCGTGCGCGCCGGAAAGGCCGCTGCCGAGCCCACTGACGACCCCGCCGATATCGAGCTCGAGACCAACGATCTGGCTGCGCTCTACCTCGGCGCGTTCAGCTTCGCTGACCTCGCCCAAGCCGGTCGCACGAGGGAGCTGAGCGCCGGCGCGGCCGTCATGGCCGATCGTCTCTTCGCCAGCTCGATCAGGCCGTGGTGTCCTCAGATCTTCTAGGCCCGGACCTTCGTAGGCCCGGACCTTCGGTGGGTGGTGGGCGGAACCTGACGCGCGCTACGTTCGTCACAGCGGGCGGTGGCTCACGCTCACCGTCCCACGATTCAGCACTCACAGGGGGTCTTCGCCGACCGATGTTCCGCTCCGTCACAGTTTCCGGCGCGCTGCTCGTCCTGATCGTCGCCGCCTGCGGCGGCGCTGTGGCGCCGACCCCGGCTCCTTCGCCCAGCCCGAACGTCACCCCCGAGCCCCCGCCCGTGACCCCGGCGCCGACGCCGATCGTCACGCCGGACCCAACACCGCGCATCACTCCGTCGCCCAGCCCACTCGTGACGCCGCCGCCGACACCGGTGGTCACCCCGAATGGTGTGATTGTCACCTTCAGGGTGGTCGACGAGCAGTTCCGCATGTTGCTCACGAACCCTGACCACATCCAGCACGTCCGGGGCCTGCTGGCCGGCGGCGAGGAGGGCGCCATCCCCAACGCGGTGATCGTCCGCGGCGAGACGGGCGTGAACGAGGGCTGGAGCTGGAGTCTCGATCCCGAAACGCTCGAGTTCGCGGACATGACGGCGGAGGTTTGCGATGGGCTGCCATCGCATATAGAGGACGGCACGCTCCAGACCGAGCGCTACTGCCCCTGGGCCGCCGAGGTCGTCGACGTCCAGCCGGCCTATTGATCGTCAGCCCGCCGACTGAAGGCCTGCAGACCGCGACTGGAAGCCTGCAGGCCGCGACGGGAAGCCTGCGCCACTCTGCTTGGCAGGGGCGGAAAGTAAAACGCCCGAAGGAGCCGGCCGGCCCGGTGACCGTCATCGCTGGCGAACCAGCGGCGGCGGCTCCGTTTCCGTGGCCCCTTCGGGACGACCTCAATGTATCGGCCGGCGACCCGCGCGGCAATGGGACTTGTCCACCAATAGCGGTGCGTTGCGGCGCTTTTCCACGCTCGGTCCCCAAACCGTTGTCCACAGTGCGGCCTCGGCATGATCCGCCCGCAGGCCTGATCATGGGGTTCGCATGAAGGACCAATCGAACCAGCCGTGGCCCCCTGGGCAACCACCCCATCCTTCGAGCCGGGGACGGGGGCGCCTCGCCGCGGTGGCCATCGTATTGGGCCTCGTCTTCGTGGCCGGACTGTTGGTCGGCCAGAGCGGACTGCTCGGCGCGCCGCGTGACGGGGCCCCTCCGGCTGGCACGCCCATCGGCCAGCAGTTGGGGCCCACGCCTGTCGGCCAGCAGCCGGGGCCCACGCCCGTCGGCCAGCAGCCGGGGACCACTCCGGCTCCGGGCGAGACGGCACGCCCGGGGGTCACGCCGGGCCCCGCCGAGACGCGGGCACCCATCCCCACTCCCGGGCCGATCAACACAGCTCCGCCCGACCAGCCGGCCGATTTCGACCTGTTCCGGGAGGCCTACGAGATCATCCGCGAGCACTACGTGGGTCGCGACCAGCTGGGCAACGTGCCCATGACCTATGGCGCGATCCGCGGCCTCGTCGAGGCGCTGGGCGACACGGGCCACAGCATCTTCCTGACGCCAGAGGAGCTGCGCCGAGAGCAGGAGTCGCTGCAGGGAACGATCGTCGGCATCGGGGTGCTCCTCGGAGAACGCAACGGGCGGCCGGTCATCGTTTCGGTGGTAAGCGGCGGTCCTGCCTCGCGCGCGGGGCTTCGATCGGGTGACGAGCTGATCCAGGTTGATGGCCAGAACGTAGAGCGGCTGGCGCCGGAGCAGATCGCGCCCATCGTCAGGGGTGAGGCCGGCACGACCGTTGAGCTGCGCGTCTACCGGCCCGCGGCCGACGAGCTGATCGACTTCAACATCGTCCGCGAGGAGATCCGGTTCCCGGCGGCTACCTGGGCGATGGTGCCGGGAACCCAGATCGCCCTGCTTCGGTTCGTCCAGTTCTCGCAGGGCAGTGCCGCCGAGCTGGAACGGGCGCGAGATGAGGCTCTCGCTCAGGGCGCCGAGGGACTGATCCTGGACCTGCGCAGCAATCCCGGCGGTTTGGTCCACGAGGCCGTTGCAGCGGCCAGCCTCTTCCTTCCCGCCGGTGACACCATCTACATCCGCGAGCTGGCCGATGGCTCGCGCATCCCGGTACAGACCGATGAGGGCGCGCAGCCGACCGACCTTCCCATGGTGGTGCTGATCGACGAGGGCTCGGCCAGCTCGGCAGAGATCGTGTCGGGCGGCATTCAGGCAAACGGCCGGGCACAGCTGATCGGCGATACGACCTTTGGCACCGGCACGGTTCTGATCACGTATCCCCTCTCCGATGGGTCAGCGGTGCGCATTGCCATCGAGCGCTGGCTTACGCCTGACGGTCAGCTGATCTTCGGCCGCGGCATCGAGCCGGACATCGCCGTCGAGCTCGACGCCCAGGCGGTCCCGCTGGAGCCCGACGAGGTGCAGCAGCTTAGGCCGGACGAGCTCGACCAGATCGACGATGCCCAGCTGCTGCGTGCGATCGCTGAGCTGCGTAGCCGCGGCGTTCGGTGATTGCCCGGCCGACGCCGGACCGCGCCGCCTGAGCAGCTACTCCGGTGCGCTGTCTCGCGGCTGGTAGCCGAGCAGGCGGCGGGCAGGCGCCAGGTCCCAGATCTGGCGCGGGTTGGCGGAGGTGCCGTAGACGATCGCCCAGTCGACATCGGCCACCAGGGCGCGACGGAAGAGCTCGACGCAGTCGCGATGGCTGAGCCAGATCGCGCGCATGCGCTTGCGCGTGGCCAGCTCACGCCGATCCAGCCGCTCCTCGCCCTCGTACGGCGACTCGAAGTCCTCGTCATCCTCGCCCGACACGTAGCCGATGCGCAGGCAGATCACGCGCAGGCCATGGACGTCGACATACCACCGGCCGAGCGCCTCACCGAACACCTTTGATGCCCCGTACAGCGAGTCAGGGCGGGGCTCCACGTCGACAGGGAAGGTCGTCGTCGCGTCGAGCTCGTACAGCGCCGGCGCGGCGGCCCGCTCGTGCCCGGCCACCGTGTGCGTCGTCGAGGCGTAGACGACCCGCCCGACGCCTTCCAGCCGAGCTGCCTCATAGACGTTGCGCACGCCGACGATGTTGGCCGGCAGCACCTGCTCCCACTTCGAGTCCACCGCCGAGGCGGCGGCCAGGTGGATCACCGCGTCGATGTTCCGGAAAGCCGGCCGCAGCGAGTCCAAGTCGGTGATGTCGGCGATGTGGGTCTCGGCGTTCCCCGGATCTTCGACCTCGGAGCGGCCGAGCAGCCTGAGCTGGTGATCGCTCAGGCGCTCGCGCAGGATCTTGCCGATGCGTCCGGTGGCGCCGGTGATCAGGATCTTCATCTCGCTTCGCAGGTTAGCGGGCCCGGGTGGAAGGAGCGTGCAACGGAGTGGATGCGAGGATCACAGCCATGAGTGACAACGAGCGCGGGGGTCCGCCCCATCATTGGCCAGATGAGGAGGGCGCCGGCGAGGCAGCCCAGGACTCCCTGCGCAGCGACGTGGGAGCGAGCCTGGGGCGCCCGCGGGCCGAGGACGCCCCCGAGGAAGATCGTATCGAGCCGTCGGGCCAGCGGGGCGCGGCCGGCGCCGGCCGGGTCCCCGGTCGGGGCAAGCTCGGCAGCCACACCTCGACCGAGAAGGGAGCCGAGCAGGGTCCGCGCTAGCGACCCGGGTGGGCCGTGCCCGCCCACCTTCGCCACCCACACGTAATCCAATCCCGCCCGAGGCCTGCGCCCCCGCAGCGCCCCCCGCAGCACCCTGCAGCCATGACTGAATTTGGCTACAAGCTTTGCAGCGAGGAGCAGGCGCCGAGCGAGTTGGTGCGGCTGGCCGCCCGGGCCGAGGAAGCCGGCTTCACCTTCGGTGTCATCTCCGATCACTTCCACCCGTGGGTCGATGCCCAGGGCGAGAGCGGCTTTGTCTGGGCCACATTGGGCGGCATCGCCCAGGCGACTGAGCGGCTGCGCGTCGGCACCGGCGTGACCTGCCCGACGATCCGCATTCACCCGGCGATCATTGCTCACGCCGCGGCGACCGTCGCCGAGATGATGCCGGGCCGCTTCTTCCTTGGGGTGGGCAGTGGCGAGAACCTGAACGAGCACATCCTCGCCGATCGCTGGCCGCCGGTGGACATGCGGCTGGACATGCTCGAGGAGGCAATCGACGTAATCCGGCTGCTCTGGCAGGGCGGCCTGCAGACCCACTATGGCGAGCACTACGTCGTCGAGAACGCCCGCCTGTACACGTTGCCGGACGAGCTCCCGCCGATCATCGTCGCCGCCTCCGGCGAGAAGGCAGGCCAGCTGGCAGGTAGATCCGGCGACGGGCTGATGTCGACCTCGCCCAATGAAGAGGTGATCAAGGCATTTCGCGAGGCGGGCGGCGAGGGTCCGCGCTATGCCGAGATGACGGTCTGCTGGGCGGATGACGAAGCCGAGGCTCGCCGCACGGCCCACAGCCGCTGGCCGAACGCGGGCCTGAAGGGCCAGCTAAGCCAGGAGCTCGCGCTGCCATCCCACTTCGAGCAGGCGGCACAGACCGTGACGGAGGAAGAAATCGGCGAGGCCGTCGTGTGCGGGCCGGATCCCGAGCGTCACCTCGAGAAGGTGCGCGAGTACATCGACGCGGGATTCGACCACGTCTTCATCCACCAGGTTGGCGACGACCAGGAAGGCATGATCCGCTTCTACGAGCGCGAGGTCCTGCCCGCGTTGAAGTCGGAGCGCGCCGGCTCAACCGCCTGACAACGGCGCCCTCATCGCGGCAGGGCGCCGTCAGCCGACGCCGTGGTCCGCCTTGAGTCGGACGACCTCGCCGCAGCCAACGCGCTGGCAGCGATAGAGCTCGTCGGGCGGCTCTTCGCCGAGGATGACCGACTGGCCGCTGCGCTCGGGCATCATCGGCGACCACTCGTCGAGGCCGTGCTTGTGCTCGAGGTGCTTGCCCTCGACCGCTCGTGAGCTGATCTGGTTGTTGTCCATGGCACGACTCTAGCAACGAGGCACAGCACGGCTGACAGCGGTGAGACCGGCGGACTAACATCGCCGCCACAAGTTTCGAGCGGAGGTGCTGACGGTGCCGATCTGGCTCGTCGTGAACCCGCGCGCCGGTGCAGGCCGCGGAGCTCGCGTGCTCAGCGCCCTGCTGCCTCTCCTGCGCGCCGAAGGAGCCGAGCCATCAGTCGTGCACGTCTGCGCCGACGGCGACGAGCCATCGAGGGTCACCCACGCGGCAGTGGCCCAAGGTGCTGACCTGGTCGTTGCCGTCGGCGGCGATGGCCACGCGGCGGCAGTTGCCGACGCGCTGGTAGGAACGGGGGTGACGCTGGCCGTCGTGCCCGGCGGCAGCGCCAATGACTACGCCCGGGCGCTTGGCCTGCGCGAGCACCGCCTGCGCTCGCTGGCCCGGCTCATTGCGAGAGCAAGGCCGCAGACGGTCGATGTCATGCGCGCGGAGGCGGCCGGTCGGACACGTCATGTGCTCACGGTTGGCGGCTCCGGGTTCGACGCCCAGGTAGCCGGCCGGGCAATGGCGATCACGCGGCTGCGTGGTGCTCCGCGCTACGTGGCCGCGGTGCTCGCCGAGATGCCCCACTACGCCCCGGCCGATTTCACCATCGAGGTGGACGGAGACAGGTCGGATCTGCCGGCCATGCTCGTGGCGGTGGCCAACGGCAGCACCTACGGCGGCGGCATGCGGGTGGCGCCGGCGGCCCACCTGCAGAGCGGATCGCTGGAAATCTGCATCGTCGGCGCACTCTCGCGCCTGGAGTTCATGCGCGCCTTCCCCAGCGTCTTTCGCGGCACCCACACCGCGCATTCCCGCGTGCGCATGCTGCGCGGCCAGAGGGTCACCATCAGCGCCGATCGCCCTCTCGGCGTGATCGGTGACGGGGAGCGGCTGGGGGTCCTGCCGGCAACGTTCACGGTCCTGCCCCGGGCGTTGTCGGTCATCGCCGATCCGAATGCGCCGATGGCCTGAGCCGGGCCCAACGCCAAGGGGCAGTTGGACGGCAGACACCATCACGCAGGGTTACACTTCCCGCGCTCCGCAGACGTCCCCTTCGTCATCCATTACCAATAGAGAGGCCCGTCCAATTGCCTTCAACCACCACCGCGATCGACGCTGCCGCCGCCCGTGACGTTCTCACTCAGGCAGAGGCTGCGGGGCGGGCCGCGCGCGTCAGGCAGGTGGAATACCTCGTCGCGCTTGATCTCGCCGGCGGGCGTCCCGACTACAGCGGGCAGGCTCGCCTGCTGTTCGAGGTCGAAGGCGAGGGACCGCTGTTCCTGGACTTTCGCGGGCGCCGGATCGAACGCCTGACCGTCAATGGCAGCGAGCTCACGCCTGATTGGAACGGCTTCCGACTGACCCTGCCGGCCGCTGCCGTCGCGCGCCAGATGGAGGTGCGCATCGCCTATCAAAACGACTTCGACACGAGCGGCGATGGCTTCCACCGGTTCGTCGACCCGGAAGACGGTGCGGAGTACGTCTACACGAACTTCGAGCCCTACGAAGCCCACCGGCTCTTCCCATGCTTCGACCAGCCCGACATCAAGGGCCACTACACCTTCGACGTCACGGCCCCTGCGTCCTGGGCGGTCATTGCCAACTCGCCAGTCGAAGCTGCCGACAACACATCAGATGGGCGCCGCCGCCACCAATTCGCGCGAACCGAGCTCTTCAGCACCTACCTGGTCGCGCTCATCGGCGGCGAGTACGTCGTTCGTCACGCCCAGCACAGGGGACTCGCCCTCGGGCTCTACGCTCGCCGCTCGATGGAGCGTCAGCTGGACGAGCACGCCGCCGAGATCTTCGAGATCACCGGCCAGGGACTCGACTTCTACGCCGATCTGTTCGACCAGCCATACCCCTTTGCCAAGTACGACCAGATCTTCGTGCCCGAGTACAACTCCGGCGCAATGGAGAACGTCGGTGCGGTCACCTACAACGAGGCATACCTCTTCCGCGACCCGCCCACCGAGAACCAGCGTCTGGATCGAGCCGAGGTGCTGCTGCACGAATTGGCCCACATGTGGTTCGGCAACCTGACCACCATGCGCTGGTGGGATGACCTGTGGCTCAACGAAAGCTTTGCCACGTACATCTCGTACCTGACGATGGTCGAGGCGACCCGCTTCACCAACGCCTGGCGGGTCTTTAACGCCGACATCAAGCGGTGGGCCTACCAGCAGGACCAGCTGGTCACTACCCACCCCATCGCCGGAGCCGCTTCAGACACCGAGGAGGCGTTCCTCATCTTTGATGGGATCACGTATGGCAAGGGCGCGTCGGTGCTCAAGCAGCTGGTGCAGGCGGTCGGGCGCGACGGCTTCCGCGACGGCATGCGCCTTTACTTTCGACGTCACGCCTGGGGGAATGCAACGCTGTCCGACTTCCTGGCCTGTCTCGAAGAGGCCAGCGGCCGGCCGCTCGGCGAATGGTCGCGCCTCTGGCTCGAGACGGCATCGGTCAACACTCTGGCCGCCGAGTGGCAGGTGGAGGGCGAGCGCCTGCGGCAGCTGGTGCTGCGCCAGTCCGCCCCGGCCGACTATCCAACCCTGCGGCCGCATGCGCTCGAGGTGGGGCTGGGCCGCGTTGAGGGTGGCCGGCTTGTGCTGGAGGCCGTCGGAGCATCGATCGACAGCCCGGAGACCGTCGTTCACGAGGCGGTCGGACGCGCCGCGCCCGCGCTGGTCTTTCCCAACCACAACGACCACGCCTATGCCAAGGTGGCGCTCGACGCCCGCTCTCTGGGCTACGTCCGGGAAGGACTGGGCCGAATTGACGACCCGCTGCTGCGCCAGCTGCTCTGGATGTCGCTGTGGGAGATGGTGCGCGACTGCCAGCTGGGGTCGCTGGATTTCCTGTCCATCTGCCGCCGCCAGCTGCAGCTCGAGCCGGACCTGGACATCGTCGACGCGATGCTCCAGCGAATCGCCTTGGCCCAGGCACGCTACGTGCCGGACGCCGTTCGGCTGCGCGAGGCGCACGCCACTTTCGACGCGGCGCTGGACAGCCTGCGTAACGCGCGCAACTCGGATGGACGGATCATCTGGGCGCGCGCGGCGATCGCTGCGGCCGCCAGTCGCGACGATGTGGCTCGGCTCGTCGAGCTGCGCGACGAGCCCGACGCAATCGGCCGCTTTGACTTCGACCAGGAGATGCGCTGGGAGATCGCCGTCAGAGCGGTTGCCCATGGGCTCCCCGACGCCCTGGCTCAACTGGATGCAGAGGAGCGTCGTGATCCCTCCGATCGCGGCCGGCGCGCGGTGATCAGGGCCAACGCTGCGCGACCGACGGCCGAGGGCAAGGCGGAGGCCTGGCGCCGGATCCACGGTGACGGCTACGGCTCGTTCCACTTCACGCGCGCCGCCATGCAGGGGTTCTGGTGGTTCCATCAGGCCGAGCTCCTGACGCCCTACCGGGACCGCTTCTTCGGGGAAGTGCGCCAGGTCTTCGAGACGCGGGACCATCCGTTTGCGCGTGCCTACATGCTGACGATGTACCCGGCCTATCGCTCCGAGCCCGAGGTGCTCGACCGCTCGAACGAGATGCTGGCATCGCTGGACGGCCGGCTGCCCACGCTGTCGCGCCAGCTGGCGGAAGCCGCCGACGAGCTATCGCGCGCGATTCGCGTGCGCGCCTGCGCGGAGCGCTGATTGGACGGGCCGGACCGCTGGGTCCAGCCCGTCGCGCTCGAGGGGCGCTTCGTGCGCCTCGAGCCCCTCAACCTCTCCCACGGGAAGGACCTGGCAGAGGTCGGCCTCGAGGAGCAGGTCTGGCGCTGGATGCCGGTACCGGTCAGATCCGCGGCGGCTATGCGGGAGCACATCGGGCAGGCCCTGGCCGAGGTGGAAGCCGGCCGGCAGGTCGCCTTCGCCACGATCGAGCGTGCGTCCGGGCGGGCAGTCGGCAGCACGCGCTACCTCTCGATCGAGCCGGCCCATCGCCGCCTCGAGATCGGCTACACGTGGCTGGCCCCGCCATGGCAACGGACGTCAATCAACCGGGAGGCCAAGCTGCTCATGCTCGAGCATGCCTTCGAGCGCCTTGGTGTGCTGCGGGTGGAGTTCAAGACCGACGCGCGCAACGAGCAGTCGCGGCGGGCGCTGAGGGGCATCGGCGCGGTGGAGGAGGGGACACTGCGCCGGCACATGCTCACCTTTGCCGGACGGCGTGACTCGGTCTACTTCAGCGTCATCGTGGACGAGTGGCCGGAGGTCCGGCAGTGGCTGCGCGCCGCGCTCTACGGCACAGGATCGTCATCTGCGCGGGACACCGACGCCGGGCGTCCCGCTTGAGGCGGGCTCGCTGGATCCGGGAGGGCGCCGGGGCGTCTAGTGCAGCCGGCGGCGCGCGCCGCAGATCGGGCAGACGGCCAGTCGGCCGTCCTCATTCGGGTTCATCAGGGTGGCGCAGCCATTGGTCGAGCAGAACAGCCGAGAGGCGCTCGCGCGCCGGAGGCGGCGCTGGGCCGTGGCTCGCTGGCTGAAGACTGCCGGGTGACTGTGGGTACGGGTTTGCATGTGCCTGTTCTTTCGTGACTGGGCCCTTGCCGCCGGCATCGTCATGGCGGGGACCTTCCTGTGCTCCACGGCCTTCATCTGCGGACCGGAGCGGTTTGAGCGTTGGCGCCAGCGCGGGAGCGAGTGTTCGATGCTCAGACCTGCGTCGTTCGCCGTGGCGATGATAGCGCACCCGGCGGAAGGGGAGGCTGGCCTGATTGGGATAGGCCGACTGGTACCTGAGGACGCCCCTCGCGGCGATAGCATGTCGGGATGAGCCCGAGCACCCCCGGGTCCCCGGAACGCCTTCACTTCACCGGCGACGACGAAGCTGACCGATTGCTGGCCCGCGAACCGCTGGCCCTGCTCATCGGTTTCGTGCTCGACCAGCAGGTGACCCTGCAGAAAGCCTTCAGTGGGCCGCTCGAGCTGTCGCGGCGCATCGGGACGCTGCAGGCGGCCGACATTGCCGCGTTTGACCCGGCCCAGCTGGAGGAGGCCTTCGCTCGCCGTCCCGCCCTGCACCGGTTCCCGCGCAACATGGCACGCCGCACCCAGGAGCTGTGCCATGTGGTCGCCGAGCGATACGGAGGCCGCGCGGAGCGGATCTGGACGGAGGCTCGCGACGGCCCTGACCTGCAGCGCCGACTGCTCGAGCTGCCTTCCATCGGACCGATGAAAGCCGGCACGCTCGTCACCATCCTGGGCAAGCGCTTCGGCGTTCGCCCGCCGGGCTGGGAGGATGTCGTGCCCCGACAGATGACCCTCGGCGATGTCGACTCGCCGGAGACGCTGGCGAGCTACCAGGCCGGCAAACGTGCGGCCAAGGCGGCGGCGCGAGCCGGGCCCGACTCAGCAACCCGCGCGGGTAAGAGTTCTCGGGGGCGCCCCCGATCCGGACTGCCCTGACGTCCTGACGCCGAGCCCGACCGGGCAGGCGACGCCGGTCGAGTGGTCGGGGCAGTATCCGCCCGGCGTCTTGGCCAGGTACTGCTGGTGGTAGTCCTCGGCGAAGTAGAAGTCGGGTGCGTCGGTGATCTCGGTCGTGATCTGCCCGTAGCCGGCCGACGACAGGGCCTCCTGGTAGGCCTCGCGCGAGGCCACGGCGGCGGCTTTCTGCTCGTCCGAGTGGGTGTATATCGCAGAGCGGTACTGCGTGCCCACGTCGGCACCCTGGCGCATGCCCTGGGTCGGATCGTGCTCCTCCCAGAAGTGGCGGAGCAGCTCCTCGTAGGACACCTGCGCCGGGTCAAAAACGACACGCACCACCTCGGCGTGGCCGGTCTGGCCGGAGCAGACCTCCTCGTAGGTTGGGTTCGGCGTCAGGCCGCCGGCATACCCCACGGCGGTGCTGATCACCCCGGGCACCTGCCAGAACGTCTTTTCCACACCCCAGAAGCAGCCGGCACCGAACAGGGCCAGCTCGCTGCCTTCCGGGTAGGGCGGCGTGATACGCGAGCCTTTGACGAAGTGAGTCTCGCTGACCCGCAGGGGCGTGGACCGGCCCGGCAGGGCCTTCTCGGGCGTCGGCAACTCTGAGCTGCGCTGCTTGAACAGGAACAAGGTCAGTACCTCCAGAGTCCAGTCTACGCACCGACGATGGTCAGGCCTGCGGCGGGGCACCCAGTGGGTCAGACTGTGCCCACCGAGGGATGGAGGGGAGCCACGCAATGCATCCGTTGCGCGCCGTGCTGATCGCGCTCACTGCAATCGTCCTGGTTGGACTCGGCCCGGTGACAGCCTCCGCACGCATCGCCGAGGCGCGCGATGGGCACCTGTTGGGCATCGACGTCTCGCGCTGGCAGGGCCAGATCAACTGGCGCGAGGTCCGCGCGGGCGGCGTTCACTTCGCCATCGCCAAGGCCACCGAAGCGCAGTCGTGGGTTGACCCACAGTACGGGCGCAACCGTGAGCGGGCCGTCGCGCGGGGCATCCTCTTCGGCGCCTACCACTTCGCCCAGCCCGATCGGACTTACAACGACGCCATCCGCGAAGCCGATCACTTCGTCCGGACTGCGCAGTTGCTGCCCGGCCACCTCGTCCCGGTCCTGGACCTCGAGGTCCACAACGGCCTGGGCACGAAGGCGCTGGTTCGCTGGACGAAGACCTGGCTCCAGCGCGTCGAAAGCCGACTCGGCGTGAAGCCGATGATCTACACCAGCCCATCCTTCTGGGCCGATCGGATGGGCAACAGCACCTGGTTCGCCGCCAACGGCTATCGGCTGTGGGTCGCGCACTGGCAGGTCAGCGAGCCCCGGCTGCCGGCGGGCAGCTGGGGCGGCCGCGGCTGGACCATCTGGCAGGTGTCGGACTGCGGCAGCGTGCCGGGCATCCGGGGCTGCGTCGACATCGACCTGCACCGCGGCCTGGACATGTCGTATCTGACGATCCGCCGCAACCGCTAGGCTGGCGCCACTCAGAAGGGCACGTCCGCGTCAGGGTTCGGGTTGCCCGGCGGCGGGTGAAAGTTGATTCGCACCCGGCGGTCCGGCGCGTCAGCGTCGGGCGCCTCGATCTCGAAGGTGCTGCCTCCGAGCTCGCGGCGCAGCTGCCGACGCAGGTCGGCCAGCGTGCGGTTGGTCAAAGCCACATCGGCCACGACCTGGGCAAACCGGTCCAGCTCTCCGCGCGGCCAGAACCGAGCATAGACATGGATGGCCACGTAGCCCTCTGCCTCCCAGCCGATCCGCACCGAACCGTCCGCTTCCACGGGCCGATTGTGGAGCCATTCAGGCCAGACGGCAGGCTGCCGGGCTTGCATGCCGGTAGTACGATTGTCGGCAGAGAGGTGCGTCCGTGACGAACGACCGCAACCGCAAGAGCAGACGGAACGACCGGAGCATTCCCGGGCAGAGCGTCTCGAGAGTGCTGCCGATCACGGCGGATGGATCGCGCGGATCGAGCAACCTCGCAACACGGCCTCGTGCCGGCAACATCAGCTCTGACATGCGGGCCGGCATAGCCGGGTGGTCGGGGGCGTGAGCCGACCTCAAAGTCGCCCCTCCGACCACGGGCCACAGGCGAAGCCCACGCCGGCAGGCGTGGGTTTTTCGTTGCCCGGCGCGGGGCCATCTGCCACCATCCCGTCATGCGCACCATCACCGATCCGGACATCGAGGCGTACGCCACCGAGCTATCGTCAGCCGAGCCGCCCCTGCTGCAGGAGCTTGCCGCCGCCACACGCGACTTCTCCCAGAGCCACGGGATGATGGTCGGCCGGCTCGAGGGCCGCTTCCTCAACATGCTGGTTGCTGCCGTCGGCGCGCGGCGGGTGCTGGAGATCGGCACCTTCACCGGGTACTCGGCGCTGTCCATGGCCGAGGCGCTGCCCGAGGACGGACGGCTCATCACCTGCGAGCTCGACGATCGCCACGCTGACGTTGCCGAGCGCTTCTTCCAGCGATCACCGTGGGGAGACCGAATCGAGCTGCGTCGGGGACCCGCGCTCGAGACCATGCGGCAGCTCGAGGGCCCCTTCGACTTCGTCTTCATCGACGCGGACAAGGCCGGCTACATCGACTACTACGAAGCATCGCTGCCGCTGCTGTCAGACCGGGGATTGATCGCGGTGGACAACGTGCTCGCCGGCGGAAGGGTGATCGACCCGTCCGACGTCAGCGAGCACGGCTCGGCAATTCGCGCCTTCAATGGACACGTCGCCGCTGATAGACGAGTCGAGCGCGTGCTGGTCCCGATCCGCGACGGCGTCCTGCTGCTGCGGCGGCGGGGCGCCGTGCAGAGCCGGCAGGCCGGCGCCTGAGCACGGCCGACCAGCGGGCGAAAGGGAGCTCCGCCAGCCGCACGCCATCCCGGCCGATGCCCCTGCGGGGTTGAAGCCCGCCCTTCCTGATAAGCAGGTCTGTTGCGTTGTCGACGGCCGCGCGCGGTGCAAAAATGGGAGCGGAGTCTCGAGCCGTTCGTACGAGGGGCTGCGGTGTTGAGGGATTGACCGTCATGCTGATGCGGTTGCTCACGTTCCGTCCCGGCGCGCCCGGTGAGGTGACCGATCAGTTCCTGCGCCAGCATCTGTTGCCCGGGCTGGTCGAGCGACCCGGCCTACAGCATGCGTATGCCGGTCGGATCATCGGCGAGGTCGGCAGTCGGGCGGTGCTCTCGGTCTGGGCGGGCGTCGAGCCGGACGACCTCGGCAAGCCGTTCGACCCTGAACGGGACCGGGCGGTGGCCGATTCAAACCTCGAGGTGTTGCCCACCTCGCTCGTGCTGTCGCTCGAGTCGCCGGCTGACGCCCGGATACTGCGTATCTTCCGCGGGCGAGCCAGGCAGGGACGGGCAGCGGATTACGTCGGCGCCGTGCGCGACGGGACCGTTGCCGATGCGGAGGGAGGGCGCGGGCCCTCGGCGCTGTTCCTTGGCATGCTCGATGACGATCGTTTCGTCACGGCCTCCACCTGGCTCGGCTGGGAGCGGATCCAGGCGGCCACCGGCGGCGACATCCGCCAGCCGGTCGCGACGCGTCATCGGGAGCTGCTGCTGGAGGGCATGGCCGAGCACTACGAGATCGTGCCCAACGCCGTCGTGCTGCCCGCCGAGCCCGGCCAACCGGCACGCCTGGCGGGGGACCCAGCTGCGCGGAGCTGAGGCTCACGCCCCGGGGACGAGCCGCGGGCGGTCGATGCGCCTGCCTCGTGTCAGGCAGCTCAAGCGCGGGCTGACGCTTGGCTCGACGTCCGGCTGACCACCGCCGCCAGCGCGTCGATGAAGCGCTTGTCGACGTTGAGCGACTCGATCCGCTCGAAGCGCAGGCCGGCGGCCTCGGCCTGCTCCCGCGCGCCTACGTCGACGTCATAGAGGATCTCGAGGTGGTCGGCCAGGAACTGGATCGGCGCCACGACCACCGAGCGGTGGCCGGCTGCCGCGAGCTCGGGCATCAGGTCGGCGAAGTCCGGCTTCATCCACTCGCCCGGTTCATGGCCGGCGCTCTGCCAGCAGAACGTCCACCGAGAATCGGCCAGACCGGCCCGTCCGGCCACGAGTCGGGCCGTCTGCTCGAGCTGGGCAAGGTAGTCGGGCTCCTGCTCGGCCACCCGCCGCGGCAGCGAGTGCGCCGTGAGCAGCACCGGCGCCCGCTCGCGCTCGGCGGGGGGCAGGCGACCCAGCGCCTCATCGATGCGCGCGGCCAGCGCCGCGATGAACGACGGATCCGTGTGCCAGGCCCCGGCAAGCTGGATCGGCGGAGCGTCGGGTCCGAGTTGGCCGTGGGCGTCGTCGAGCGCCCGGCGATAGCCGCCCATCAGCAGCGGCGAGAATTGCGGCGACATGATCACGCCGACGACCCGGCGTACGCCGGCATCGGCCATCTCGCTCACGACCTCGGCGATGTACGGCTCGGAGAAGCGCATGCCGGCGCGAACCATCCATCCGTCGCCCAGACGCTGCTGCAGGGCGTCGGCCTGCGCCCGAGTTATGCCGATCAACGGCGACCCGCCGATGATCCGGTAGCGACGGCGCATCTCATCGACGACCTCTGCCGGCACGTCGCGACCGCCGCGCACCGCCCGGATATAGCGAGGCACGTCCTCCAGCGAGGCCGGCGAGCCGTAGGTCATCAGCACGACGCCGACCGGCGCCGCGGAGTCGCTCATCGGGTTGACTCGGCGTGGACGAAGTCCACCAGCTGGCGCAGCAGCCCGGGGTCCGACTCTGGCAGCACGCCGTGGCCCAGGTTGAAGATGTGGCCGTTGCGCCCGCCGGCGCGGACGAGCACGTCGCGGGCACCCTCCTCCGTCGGGCCCCATCCGGCCAGCACGCGGGTTGCGTCGAGGTTGCCCTGCACGCCGCGGCCGGCGGGGAGCCGTTGCCAGGCCACGTCGAGCGACTGGCGGGCGTCGATGCTGATCAGGTCACCGCCGGCCTCTGCCATCAGCTCGAGCAGGGCCGCGGTGTGGGTCCCGAAGTGGATCGTAGGGGCGTTGCCAAGAGCGTCGAAGATGCGCCGGACGTGCGGCTGGACGTACTCCGCATAGTCGGCCGGGGAGAGCGCACCGACCCACGAGTCGAAGAGCTGGACGACCTGTGCGCCGGCGTCCACCTGCGCGCGCAGGTAGCGGACGATGACCTCGGATAGGCGGGCCATCAGCTCGTGCCAGGCCCTCGGTTCGGCGTACATGAAGGCCTTCGCGCGGCTGTACTCGCGCGAAGGCCGCCCCTCGATCAGGTAGCAGGCCAGGGTGAACGGGGCACCCGAGAAGCCGATCACGCCCTGGCGGCCGGCCAGCTCGTGGGCGACCAGCCGGATGGCGTCCATCACGAAGCCGACGTGCTCGGCCGGCTCGAACAGCCGCAGCCGGTCGACGTCGTTCGCCCAGCGGATGGGGTTGTGGATGATCGGCCCGATGTCGGGCTGGATCTCGAGCTCGACGCCCATCGGCTCGAGCGGCAGCATGATGTCGGCGAACATGACCGCCGCGTCGACCCCGAACGCCTCGATCGGCATCAGCGTCACCTGCGCGCACAGATCGGGCGTCTTGGCCAGGGTCAGGATGTCGTGGCGTTCGCGCAGCGCGCGGTAGTCGGCGAGGCAGCGGCCGGCCTGGCGCATGAACCAGACTGGCGTTGCATCTACCGGCTCGCCCCGGGCAGCGGCAAGGAACCGCTGCTCGCCGGTCATCGCAGGCACGGCGACGGTCATCGGAACGCGTCCTGGAAGGATGCGCGCGCTGCCTCGATTGTCTGTCCGAGGACAGCCTGGTCGTGGGCGGCTGAGATGAACCACGCTTCGTGCTGCGACGGTGGGAGCATCACGCCCCGCCCGAGCATCGCGTGGAAGAAACGCGCGAAGCGGTCCTGCCCGTCGAAGAAGACGGTCAGCAGAGAGGCGACGCGAGCGATCCGGATCACCGCCCCGGCGCTGCGCGCCATCTCGACGAGGCCGTCTTCCAGCGTCGCCCCCGCCCCCTCGAGGCGGTCGTAGAGGTCCCCTCCCAGCGCCCTCAGCGTGGCCAGTCCGGCGGCCATGGCCAGCGGGTTGCCTGACAACGTTCCAGCTTGGTAGACCGGCCCCTCCGGTGCGACCATCGCCATAACATCAGCCCGGCCGCCATAGGCCCCCACGGGCAGTCCGCCGCCGATGATCTTGCCCAACACGGTCAGGTCCGGCGTCACGCCATAGAGCGCCTGGGCGCCGCCGCGCGCCACTCGAAAGCCGCTGATCACCTCGTCGAAGATGAGCAGCGCTCCAGCTCGCTCGGTCAGCGAGCGCAGCCCGGCCAGATAGCCATCGGCCGGCGGAACCACGCCCATGTTGGCGGCCACCGGCTCGACGATCAACGCCGCGACCTCCCGGTCGTGTCGCTGGAGCAGCTCCGCGACAGCATCGAGGTCGTTGTACGGCGCGACCAGCGTGTCCGTCGCGGTCGCCTGTGTGACGCCTGCCGAGGTCGGCTGGCCGATGCCGGCCGCGCCCGAGCCGGCCTGGACAAGCAGGCCGTCGGCGTGACCGTGGTAGCCGCCCGCCAGCTTGATCACCTTTGGCCGAGCGGTGAAGCCGCGCGCCACGCGCAGCGCGCTCATCGCCGCCTCGGTGCCGGACGAGACGAAGCGCAGCCGGCTCATGGAAGGCATCGCCGCGACGATCTCCTCGGCCAATTCGACCTCGAGCTCGTTGGGCGCCCCATAGGACGTGCCCCGCTCAGCGGCACGCTGGACGGCAGCCACGACGGCCGGGTGGGCGTGGCCGAGGATCATCGGTCCCCAGGAGCCGATGTAATCGATGTACTCGATGCCGTCGACGTCCCACAATCGCGCGCCCTGGGCCCGCGCTATCACGCGTGGCGTGCCACCCACGGAGCGATATGCCCGGACAGGCGAGTTGACGCCGCCCGGGAACAGCCGGGCGGCGCGCGCCATCAGCTGTTCCGACCGAAGACCAGTCCGGGCGAGGGAGCTGCTCATGGACGGCCCGCCAGCATCGCGAGGATCTCGTCCAGCGGGCGGTGGATGGCGGTTATGAGCGGCGTGTCGCGCACGGTCGAGCGACGGCTCTCCGTCTCGCGCAGCTCGCGCACCAGGTCCTGGAAAGCGATCAGGTCATCGGTCTCGTAGGCGACGATGAACTCCTGGTCGTCGAGGCCGAAGGAGTATGCCAGCAGCTGGCGCACCTGCGGGTAGCGGTGCCCGACGCGCATGTGGCCGCGCATCACCTCGTGCCGCTGCTCGGCCGGCGTCAGATACCACTCGACCGACTTGACGAAGGGATAGACCACCAGGTAGCGCGACCGCTCGCCTTCGAAGAGGCTCTGCTCCTGCGGCGTCGGTCGCTTGACGTATTGCGACGGGCGGGTCAGGCCGATCATCGAGACGGCCGGCGACAGCCAGCGGCCAAGGCCAATGGTCAGCAGCTGAGCCGCCGACTCCTCGATGTCTTCCAGGCGGTCGGCCATGCGCCACAAGAGCAGCTCGCCTTCGGCGCGGATGCCGATCGTCGAGTACGCGACCTGGCGCAGGCCATCGCGCGATCCGGCGGCGTTCCGCCAGGCGTCAGCATCGCGTTCCCGTTCGGATTGTTGCAGTCGCCGCCACGCCGGATCCAGGCGCAGAAGCCAGGCGTGAACGAAGCGCTCCACGCCGGGATCAAGCGATGAGGCGCTCATTCGTCCACGCCCTGGGCCAACCAGCCAGCGACCTGCGCCGCGGCGTAGGTGATGACCACCTGCGCGCCGGCCCTGACGATGCCGGTCAGCGCCTCCAGCGTCGCCCGCCTGCCATCGATCCAGCCGTTCTGTGCGGCAGCCGCCAGCATCGCGTGCTCGCCTGAGACCTGGTAGGCGGCGATGGGCAGTTCGAAACGCTGGTGGGCGGCGGCGATCAGGTCAAGCTGAGGGAGGGCCGGCTTGACCATCAGCATGTCCGCTCCCTCGGCAGCGTCCAGGGACATCTCGCGGAGCGCTTCGCGCGGGTTGGCCGGGTCCATCTGGTACCCGCGCCGGTCGCCAAACGAGGGCGCGCTGTCGGCGGCATCTCGGAAGGGTCCGTAGAACGCCGACGCAGCCTTTGCCGCATAGGCGAGGATGCCGGCCGTGATGAGCCCGGCGTCGTCGAGCGAACGCCGTATCGCCGCCACCTGGCCGTCCATCATTGCGCTGGGCGCGACGATCTGCGCGCCGGCCGCCGCCTGCGCGACGGCAGTTCGCGCCAGCGACTCCACGGTCGCGTCGTTGTTGACCTGCCCCTGGTCGTCGAGTGGGCCGCAGTGACCGTGGCTCGTGTATTCGCAAAGGCACGTATCGGCGATGAGCACCAGCGGCAGGTCGGCCTCGCTGAGCCGGCGCAGGGCCTGCTGGACGATGCCCTGCTCGAGCCAGGCCTCACGACCGGTCTCCTCCTTCGCCTCGGGCAGGCCGAAGAGGATCACCCCACCCAGGCCGAGCTCGGCGTAGCGTTCTGCGTCTCTTACGGCCTCGTCGACACTCACCCGGTCAACGCCGGGCAGTGAGGCGACCGGCTGGCGCAGGCCCAGGCCGGGCTGGATGAACATCGGTGCGACCAGCATGCTGGGGTGCAGGCGCGTCTCCCGCACCAGCGCCCGCAGTGCCGGCGTGCGACGCAGCCGGCGTGGCCTTGCAGCCAGTGGCCCGGGCGCGGTCATTGCTTCACCACCACCGTGTCGCGACTTACGAGCTCGGCGGCCATCTCTGCCAGCACCGAGGCGTCCTGCTCGACCGCCTGCCGCACATCGGCGAAGCCGTGCTCGCGCGCAGCTGCGGCCGTTGTCGGGCCGACGCAGAGCGCCGGAAGGCCTCGCAGCTCGGCTGACAGCTGCTGTCCGGCGAGGGCGAGCAGGCCACGAACCGCTGAGGGGCTGGCCAGGATGAGCGCTCGAGGTGAGCCTTCCGCGAAGGCCGCCTGAAGCGCGCCGCGCGACCCATCGGGCGCTTCCACTGTGCGGTAGGCGATCACTGCGCGGACCTCAGCTCCGCGCTCCTCCAACTGGCGCGGGAGCTCTTCTTCGGCGAGCGCGCCGCGGATGAGCAGAACGCTTGTCCGCTGGCCGATCGGGAGCTCATCGCCCAGCGCAGCCGCGCTGGCCGACGACGGCTGCCAGACGTCGGCTACGCCCGCGGCGCGCAGCACCTCAGCGGTGTGGCGCCCGACCGCCGCCCACCGCCCCTGAGCGATGTCGATGCGCGCATGCCGCGCGGCGTCCACCGCGGCGCGCGCGCCATTGGCACTGGTCGCCACCGCCCACGTATACCCGCCGAGGTTGCGCAGCGCCTGCTCCAGCGGGCCGACGTCGTCGGGCGGCCGTATCTCGATGGCGGGCACGGCAAGGCCCTGCAGGCCGTGTTCGGCCAGTCGCGCCAACAGGCGCGCGCCCTGGTGAGCCGGTCGTGTGACGAGGACCGTCGCCCGACCTGCGCGCTGGGACCGGCGGCTCACCAGCCGGGCGGCCAGCTGGCGAGCCGCGGCTTCGGCCTGGACTCGGTCCGACACTGACCGCTCGATCTCGGTCACGCTTCCGTCGAGCGTGGCGAAGCCGCCGATCAGCTCCAACCTATCGCCGTCGAGCATGGCAAGGGCACCGACCGGGGCTCGGCAGCCGCCACCGGTCGCCGACAGGAACGTCCGCTCTGCCTCAACGCACACGCGGGTGGCCGGGTCATCGATGGTGGTCAGGCTGTCCGCCAGCGGTCGATCGCCTGATCGGATCTGCAGCGCGATGGCGCCCTGACCCGCCGCCGGTGGCAGCACATCGGGGGCGAACCGCTCGCTGATGCGATCCTCCCGCCCGATTCGGGTCAGGCCGGCGACAGCCAGGATCAGCGCGCCGACCTCGCCCGAATCGAGCCGACGCAGGCGCGTATCGACGTTGCCGTGCAGCGGGCGAACCTCGATGTCCGGCCTGTTCGCGCGCAGGAAGCCGGCGCGCCGCGGGCTGTCGGTGCCGACGATCGAACCGGCCGGCAGGTCCCGCAGCGATGCAGCGGGCAGCCCCCGGCCGACGACCAGCGCGTCACGCGGGTCGGCCCGCTGCAGGTAGGCAGCAACTTCCAGGCCGGCGTCGGCTGCGGTCGGCATGTCCTTGGCGCTGTGCACAGCGACATCGATGCGGCCTTCGAGCAGGGCTGCCTCGATCGCGCCGACGAAGGCGCCCTCGCCCCAGGGCGTGTCGGGCGACCGTACGTCCCCCTCGGTGACGATCTCCACCAGCTGGCAGCGGATGCCGACCGCCTCGAGCGCTGCTTTGGCCAGCCTCGCCTGCGCCATTGCCAGCGCGCTGCCGCGGGTGCCGATGCGAACGAGTTGGCCATCGCCCCCTGGGCTCACAGGCGGAACAGCTCGCGGGCGGCGCGGGCGCGCTCACCGTCAGTGTCGCCCGCCAGCTGCTCGAGAGGCTCGCGCAGGAGCCGCTCCGAGAGGTGTCGCGCCATCTGCTCGACCTGCAGTCGCTGGCCGGGGTCGAGCTCCGGCAGCCGCCGCCAAAGCGCCTCCAGCTCGGTCGCCTGCGCTTCGCCGGCCCGCTCGGCCAGCGCCGTGGCCAGCTCACGCTGTGGCTGTCGGGCCATCCAGCTGGCGTATTCGGTGACGCACTCCTCGACCAGCTGGTCCAGGCGGGACTGCAAACGCGCCGACAGCTGCGCCTCGCGCTGACCGGCCAGGTCATCGATGGTGATCAACCGCCCGGCGAACCCATCCAGCTGGTCGACGTCGAGGGCCGGCGGCGCCGACAGGTCGATGATCCAGGCGATCCCGGCCAGGGCGTCCCGGCTTGCTGCTGATAGCGCCCACTTGCCACTCAGCGCGACCACGACGCCGCTGACGGCGCGCAGCGTGTCGGTGCCGGGATCGAACGGGGCGACGGAGGCACCTTGCTCGGCGGCCAGCGTGAGCGCACGCTCAGGGGTGCGGCTGGCAACGAGCACCGCTGCGCCGCGGCGCCGCAGGCCACAAACCACGCGCCGACCCATCTCGCCGGCACCCACGACCAGCACCGGCCGGTCAATCGCCTGTCCCTCGAGCACCCGGCGCAGTGCAAGCTCGGCGAGCCCGCGGCTGCTCGGCGGCAGCCAGGTGCGAGCTCGCCGCCCGCCGCGCAGGGCGATGTCGACGAGTCGATCCAGCGCCGGTGCGACTGCGCCTCCGGTCCGCGCCTCGCTCAACATGCGCCGCAGCTGGTGCAGCACCTGGTCCTCGGCAACGACCGCCGACTCGAGGCCGACGGCCAGCCGGACCAGATGCCGGGCGACGGCGACGCCGTCCAGGCACCGCGTCCCCTCGGGGGCCCGGGCAGCGCTGGCCGGGCAGGGATGCGCACCGACCGTGTAAACCTCGGCCCGGTGGCAGGTTTGCAGCAGCAGGCCGCCAGTCGGGACCTTCGCCGCCACGCGCGCTGCAAATGCGGCACGTGTTTCGGCCGGGACTCGGTCCGCGTGCACCAGGCACGCGTGCAGCTCGCCTATCACCGCAGCCCTTCGCGACTCCCGTCGTTGCCGAGGCTTGCCGCCACACGCTCGACGCTGTGAGCGTTCATGGCGGCGACCAGCAGCCGGTCCATCAGCCGCTCGGCGTCCTCCATCAGCTCGCCGGTGGCGCGTGCATCGAAACCGCGCTGATGGGCGATCAGCCGCAGCTGGTGGACGAATGGCAGTCGAAAGCGCAGAAAGCCCTCGACCGACTCGGCCAGCGATACGCCCAGCTGAGCGGCGCGGCGGCCGTACTCGGCGGCACCGGTTGTAGCCTGCTGGAGGCTGGCCTCAGCCACCGCGTCGTCGTCCGAGTCCAGATTCGCGGTCAGCGCCTCGACGAGCATCCGGCCGTGGTTGCGGAACCAATCGCGCTCTTCCGAGCTGAGCTGAGCAATCCAGCCGGGAGTGGAGGTGGCGCGGGCCTCACGGCGGTAAGCGCGGGCCAGGCGCGACGGCGTCAAGCCGGCGCGGGCCAGGGAGGGACGTACTTGGCGTTCGGACGGCAGCAATCGCTCGAGCGACGAGCGACGATAGCGGCGGTGGCCACCGGGGGTGGTGAACGCCGGCACCTGGCCACTGTCGCTCCAGCGCCGCAGCGTTCCCGGCGCGATGCCCAGCAGACGGCTCGCCTCGCCGAGGCTCAGCCAATCGGGGACTGGGTCGGAGTCGCGAAACCTGGTCAAACCTGCTGAAGATTAGCAGAGCCTCCCATCAGGCTCGCTCTCAGTGTATCTGGCCGCTGCCCGGCTCCATGCCCCGCTCGCGCAGGAAGCGCTCGATCTCCCCGATCAGCTCTTCGCCGGAGGGGAGGCGGGACTCGTCAACGATCTCCTCCAGCCGCTTGACGTAGTCGCGCGTCTTCTCGTCCAGGGCTGTAGCGGTGTCGAGCCGGATCCGCAGCTGCTCCGCCTCCTCCGCCAGATCGCCGGGGTTTAGCAGCGCGCCCAGATGGCGCTCGAGCTTTCCCAGCAGGGCCAGCGCAGCACCTGGATAGGCGCCGCTGACGTAGTGAGGCACCTGTGCGAAGTAGCCAAGCGCCGGCACGCCCGCCTCAGCCACTGCCATGTCCAAGACGGACACCATCGCCGACGGCACGCGCAGGAGCCCAGCCGGCCCCGCTTCCACCTCGCCGCGGAGCAAACCCGGCCTCGACTCGGTGCCCAGGACCGGCACCGGCCGGGTGTGTGGCACGGCCGCCGGGATCGCGCCGAGGGTGATCCATTCGGCCACGTGGTAGCGCCTGGCGAAGTGGGCCAGATCGGCGGCCAGCTCGCGCCAGCGAAAGTCGGGCTCCGGGCCGGTGAGCACGAGCAGGGAGCGATCGCCGGCCTCGGCGCGACGGATCGTCAGCTCAGGCCAGGTCAGGTTGTCCGGCCGTCCATCCGAGATCTCCAGCGTCGGCCGGCGGGCGCGGTAGTCGTAGAGCAGGTCCACCTCGAAGGTGGCCACCACCGGGCCGTCGGCGAGCAGGGCCGCCACGGCGGTCGACGCCGAGCCGGCGTCGACCCAGGCGTCCATGGCCACGACGACGCTGGCGCCCTCCAGCTCCGCGCTCTCGTTGACAGTCATCAGCGGCATCGCACCAGCATAGGTGGAAGCGCTGCCCGGGGCGGTTGACAGCAAGCCGAGTGGGCAACCGGCAGGCATGGTTCGACATCGGCATGGACACCGTCGAGCTGATCGTGCCGAGTGCCAACGTCGCCTTGAAGATCGCCCGCGTGGTGGTCGAGCGCAGCAAGCGCGGCTCACCTAGCGCAGGCGATCGCCCGAGCCGAAGAACACACGCGGGCCATCGGCCCACTCGTCGTCGAGCAGCACGACGCCCTGGGGGCCAGCGGCAATGTCGCGCGGATGCTCGACCATGTCGCCGATCTCCGGCGGCACGCGCTCGCTCCGCTGGTATATGTGCGAACCCTCACGCCAATCGATGCCATCGGGAGAGGTGTAGGCCACGGCCGTCTCGTCGAGGAAGATGCAGGCGGCTGGCTGGCAGTCTCCGACCGAGTAACCCCGGCTGGTGGCGACGACCAGGAAGCGGCCGTCGGCGAGGGCGACGATCTGGTCGAAAACGAGCTCCTCCCCGATCCTGACTGGCGACCAGCTGGTGCCGTCAACGGACGACAGGGCGATACCGCGCCGCACACCGGTGTTCCAGTCATCTTCGTAGCCGACGGCCACGAAGCGCCTGCCGTTGGTGGCGATATCCAGCAGGCGACCATCAAGATCCTCGCCGAAGGCATCAATCCGCTGCCACTCGGAGGAGTGGGTCGGTCGGAAGTAGAGCCGCCGGCCGTGTCCCTCGGATCCACCATCGGCGATGACGACGATGTCGCCGCCGCGTGCAGCCACCTTGGTCAGCTCGGATGGACCATCTGGCGCTCCGAGCGAGGTCCAGCTGACGCCGTCCGCCGAGGTCCAGATCATTGCCCGCTCAAAGTCGTCGTCGGTGCCAACGGCGATCATCACGCCGCTATCGACGGTCACGTCATAGACGAAGCCCAGGCCGGGGGAGCTGGTCAGCTCGCTCCAGTCGAGGCCGTTGGCCGACTGCCAGACGCCTGTGCTGGCTATGGCGTAGAACTGGCCGTCCATCGCCACCGCGTGGGCGCCGCCCGGGAAGGCCGTGTCGCTTGACCGTGTCCAGGCGACGCCATCGGGCGAAACCCACGAGCGGCCGCCGCTGCCGCCTCGGGCGATCATCACGAACCCGGCCTGCCCGTGGGCGACATCAGTCAGGCTCACCCGTCCGCCGGTCGGGAAGCCCTGGATCTGGCGCCAGCCGCTGACCGGTGTGGGCTGCGCGGTCGGCGATGGCTCGGGCGTTGGCGAGGTTTCCGCTGAGGGGCTGGGCGATGGCCGGGGAGAGGGCGTAGTTCCGGGCATCGCCGTAGGCAGCTCCGTTGGCGCGCCCGTGGGCTGCTCGGTTGGCCGCAGCGTCGCCGGCGGGGTTGGCGGCGTGGGCAGCGGCAGCGGCGGCGACTCGATAGCGCCTGCCGTCGCCGTCGGGGTCGGCAGCACGGTCACCGTTGGCAGGCGGATCCATCCGCCGGCGAAGGCGGCGGCGACCATCAGCACGACCAGCAGCCCGGCGAGGACGAGCGAGCGGAACCAGACGGGCAGCCCGCGCCTTTCCCGGCGGTGCGTCTGCCGGCCGCGCGCGGCGTCGGCCCACATCGCCGCGCGGGCAACCTCGAGCGCGTCGTACGGGCGCATCCCATGGTCCGCGTCCGCGCGCAGGCGCAGAGCGAGGTGATGCTCGAACTCGAGGTCGCGATCAGTCATTCGTGAGCTCCTTGCGCAGGCTGGCCAACAACCGGGCCAGGCGGGCGCGGGTGCCGGAAGGTGTGAGGCCGCTGACGTGAGCCAGCTCGCTGGAGTCCAGCCCGGCCACGTAACGGAGAGCCAGGAGCGCACGGTCGTCCGGGCTCAGTCTGTTGAGCGCGTTACGCAGGTCGAGGTCTGAAGCCCAGTCCTGGCTGGCTGCGGGTCGGTCGTAGCTGGCGACGTCGTACTCGACGACGCGGTGGCGGCGGTTGCGGCGCATGACCTGGCGTGCCTCGTTGGCGCAGATGGCAACCAGCCACTGCCGCAGCCGCGTCCTGTCGCGCAGCTTTGGCAGCTGCCGCCAGCACGCGGCCCACGCTTCCTGAACCGCCTCCTGGGCGAGGTCGACGTCGCGCGTGATCACGTAAGCCACGCGGGACAGGTCGTCCTGGTGGGCCGCGACGATGCGCGCGAAAGCCACCTCGTCACCGGCGATCGCACGGTCGACCATGCCGGCGACATGCTCCTGCCCATTGGCCGCGACCATCGTCATACCCCTACAGATGCGCCAGGCGAGGGTAAGTGATTCACCACGAGCTGGGGGCGCGCGCAGGCTGCCCGCGGCGGGGATAGCATCTAGCCGCCCGTGCACGATCAGGACCGGCGCCCATACCGCGCCCTCTTCGCCGTCCCCGACCTGCCGAAGGTCGTCGCCTCGATGCAGTACGCGCCTGTCGCCGGCCAGGACAGCCAGCCGGCGGTCGGTCTCTAGCCGATCGAGCCGAACAGCCATGCGATTGCGCGTCCAGCCCTACCTGCACCTGCTCCGTCACAACCCGGCATTCACCCGCCTCTACGTGGCGCAGCTGATCAGCTTCGCCGGCGAGTGGTTCGCCACCGTCGCCCTGCTGGGGCTGGCCCTGGAGCTGACCGGATCTGCAGCGGTCGCCTCCCTCGTATTGGTTCTGCAGACGGGGGGCTTCGCCGTCGCCGCGCCAGTGGCGGGCATGCTCGCCGACCGACTCGATCGACGGCGGTTGCTGGTGGCGGCCAACCTGGCGCGCGTGCCGCTCGCCCTGGGCCTGCTCCTGGCTCGCGACCCCGAGTCACTCTGGATCGCCTTTACGTGTGTAGCGCTGCTGGCGATTTGCGCGGCCTTCTTCGAGCCGACCTCGGCTGCCGCGCTGCCCAACCTGGTAGAGCCCAGGCGGCTGCCCGAGGCAAACGTGCTGATCGGTGCGGCGTGGGGGACGATGCTCGCCGTCGGCGCAGCGATCGGCGGGGCTGTGGCGGTGGTCCTCGGACGAGATGCCGCCTTCGTCATCAACGCGCTTGCCTTCGGCCTGTCGGCGATCCTCATCTTCGGCATACGGCGACCGATGCAGCAGCCCCGCGAGCCGGGCTCAGCCACGGTCAGCGGCAACCCGCTGGCCTCGATCATGGTCGCCTTCCGCTTCGCCCGCGCACGCCGGCTGGTGGCGGCCTTCGTGCTGTCCAAGACGACGTTCGGCGTGGGCACCGGCGTGGTGGCCCTGCTGGCCGTCTTCGGGTCGGAGGTCTTCGACGGCGGTGATGCGGGCATCGGCATCCTGTTCGCCGCGCGGGGCTTGGGCGCCCTGATCGGGCCCTTCCTGGCCCGGGCGCTGTTCGGCATCGATGACCGGGGACTGCTCATCGGCATCTTCGGCTCGCTGGTCGTCGTCTGCGTCTCGTACGCCTTGTTCCCGATCGCGCCGATGATCGCCGTAGCGGCGCTGCTCGTGCTGTTGGCGCACATGGGTGGCGGCGCGCAGTGGATGCTGTCAACGCTGGGTCTGCAGCGCGCTACGCCGGATGCGTTGCGGGGCCGCCTGTTCAGCTTCGACTACGGCCTGGTGACGATGATCATCACCATCTCCACGCTCCTGGCCGGGACGATCGCCGATGCCGTGTCGCCCAGCGCGGCGGTGTGGTCGATGGTCGTGCTGATCGCCGTCGCCGGTGTCGGCTGGCTGGTGCTCGCCTGGCCGTTGCTGCGCCAGCCCGGCCTGCCTGTAACCGAGCTCGCGCCGGAGACGCTGCCTGACCGCGAGTCGGGTCAGCGTCCGCGCTGACCCGGGCGATCCTCCCAGCCCTGCTCGCCGATCAGCGGCACGAACGCAACCTCGCCGAGGTCGGTCTCGGACCAATCGCCTTCTCCCTCGCGCGTGACGCGGACGAGGTGCTGGACCCGTGCGGCGGTGCCAACCGGTATGACCATCCTCCCCCCGACCGCCATCTGCTCACGCAGGGCCTGCGGGATGGTCGGCCCGCCGGCGGAGACGAGGATGGCGTCGAACGGTGCCTCATCGGGCCACCCAAGGGTGCCGTCGGCGTGGCGCAGCGTCACGTTCGCGTAGCCCAGGCGGTCCAGCGCCGCGCGCGCGGCTTCGACCAGCTCGGCGTGCCGCTCGACGCCATAGACCCGCGCGCAGATGCGCGACATCACCGCGGCGGCGTAGCCCGAGCCTGAGCCCACCTCCAGCGCCCGGTGCGACGGGTCCAGCTCCAGCGCCTCGACCATCAGGGCCACCACGTAGGGCTGGCTGATCGTCTGCCCGGCGCCGATCGGCAGGGGAGAGTCGTCGTACGCAGCTCGGGCCTGGGAAGGGGACACGAAGCGTTCACGCGGCACCGTGGCCATCGCAGTCAGCACGGCCTCTGCGCGCACGCCCCGGCCGCGGAGCTGCTGCTCGACCATCTTCAGGCGTGCCGCCTGCGCGTCCATGGCGGCGAGCATACGGCTAGCGTCGCGGCGGGTGATCCGCCTGCGAGCGCAGCACTGAGAAGTACTCGTGGCACATCCGGACGACCGACGAGCCCTCGCCGACAGCGGCGGCAATGCGCTTGAGCGACCCCTGTTCACGTCGGCCAGCACGAGCGCCACCTGGCCCTCCTCCTCGGCCAGCCGGCGGAGCAGGTCCAGCGCCCGCTGCGGCGACTCCTCGCCCATCACCCGGTAGTCGCAGCCCATTCGTCGCTCCAGCGAGCGGCGGGTCAGCTCGAGGGCCCCCGCGTCGTCGTCGACGACGAGGATCACGGCGTTATCGGAGGGCTGGCTGCTCGACACGTCGACATGCTAGACCTACTGCACGCCGTGGGCGCGGGCCGCGCCCGAGGCGTAAGGTGTGTCGGGATGATCGACGCGTTCCATTACTGGGCGGCCAGAACTTGAGCCAGGACGGCACGCCCCCAGCGGGTTCGGGGGGCCGCTCCCTCGACCAGCAGCCCGGCTTTCCGCGCGAGGAGATGGCCCGGTTGGTGCGCCACCTGCCCGCGTACGCCCGTCTGGCGTGGGCGCTGGCGCGCGACCCGCGCCTGTCAAAAGCGCGCCGAGCCGTGGTGATCGCGGGCGCTGCCTACGTCCTCTCGCCGATCGACGCGATCCCGGGCATCGTCCCGGTGCTGGGGCAGCTGGACGACATCGCCATCGCACTCGGCGTCATCCGCGTCGCGCTCGACGGGCTCAAGCCGGAGTTTCGTGCGCAGCGTCTGGCCCAGGCCGGCTTGACCGAGCAGGATCTGGCCGACGACATCGCGGCCACGCGGCAGACCGTCGTTTGGCTCGGTCGCGAGGGAGCGCGCGCGGGGCGGCGGCTGCTCAGCACGGCGGCCGATACCACGGGCCGCGCTGGCGAACGCGCGCGAAGCGTGGGCGCCGACCTGGCCGCGCAGGTGGGCGGGCAAGTGCCGCAGGTCGCAGGACGCGTCAGCGCCCTGAGCGAGGGCCTGCGCCGGCGCCTTGGCCGCTAGGTCCGACGAGGGTCGAGCGCCGCGCCGCCGCCCGGCTGGTGCCCGAAGCGGTCAGCCACGCCCATAGGCTGAGACTCGGTCAACCCATGCGGCTGGCGGCCCGTTCCTCGTACTCGTCGTCGCCGTTGGCATCGCCCTCCTTGGACGAAGGAAGGGGTAGGTGGGGCAACCGGTGGCGGTCCAGCGTGGCGACCAGCTCGGCGCCGAGCAGGATGATTGCGCAGGCGAAGAAGGCCCAGGTGGCCAGCAGGGCCACTTCGGCCAACGGCCCGTAGCCCTCGTCGAACTCGAGCACGGTACCCAGCAGCAGAGTGAAGATGAGCTGGGCGAGGCGCAGCCCGAGGGCTGCCAGCAGCGCCCCAACAAAAGCGGTCTTGAAGCTGGCCCGATTGCGCGGAATGAGCTTGTACGTCACGAACAACCCGAGCAGGACCATCACGAACGGCAGCACCCAGTTGACCAGGATGCCCATCACGGGTCCGAGCTCGTCCATGCCCAGCACCGCGACCTGCACGATGACGCTGCCGATCAGCAGGCTGCCGACCAGCCCGGCCAGCACGAAGCGCATGCCTTCGCGGCGGACGAAGCTGGCTCGCTCGACGTGTCGCCACATGACGTAGATCGCGTTGACCATGGACGAGAACACGCGGCTGCCGCTGAAGAGGAGGAACACCAGCGAGGCGAAGCCGCCGATGCTGACCAGCGCGATGTCCTGCTCGACGAGCTGGCGGATCAAGTCGCCTTCGGCGGGCAGCTGGGCGACGACCTGGTCGGCGATGATCTCGCGGGCGTTCTCGTCGTCCATGAAGCGCACGGCCACGGACGAGACTGCGATCACCAGCGGAGGCAGCGACAGCACCAGCCAGAAGGCCATCGCTGCCGACCAGGACATGCCGTCGTGGTTGAGCCACCCGAAGCCGACCCGGTGGCCAACGAGGAACAGGGCTCTCAGGCGGCGCGGAAGGTGGGTGAATGGGCGCCGGAACGCGTTGCGCGGATCGGCCCGCGCGGGGTCCTGGGCCACCCGTCGCAACATTGCCCGAAACTATCGGCCTGGCCGTCGCCACGGTTGTATTCCGCCCCGCGCCGCTGATTGAGAGTTCGTTAACTCGACGCGATCATCACGACCGGGACAGGGCCCTATCGGATGCCGTTCTGTTGAAGGTCCCGCAGGAAGTTGACCACGTGCCAGATCTGCTCGTCCCGCAGCGTGCCCTGCCAGGCGGGCATGCCGCCCGGCATTCCGTAGCTGATGAAGTAGTGCAGGTCGCCGTCGCTGTGGTCGTCGAGATGGCTGCCCCGTCCCGCCAGCGGCGGCGGCCTGACCGGCGTCGTGTCCGACATCGGGCCGCCGCCGCGCGCGTCGATGCCGTGACAGGCGGCGCAGTTGTTGAGGTAGAGCTCCGAACCGATGGCCACGGAGTCGACCGTCCTTGGCATGGGGTTGGGCAGCTGCGTCTGCGGCGTCGCAGCAAAGAAAGCGGATGCGGCCAGCACTACCCCGACTGCCAGCGCCGGGAGGCGCAGCGTCACGATTGCCCTGCCGACCGAGTTCGTCCCGAGGCGCCCGCCAAGCAGGAAGCCGGCCGTGCCCAGGGCCAGCGCCAGAAGGCCGAACAACAGCGGCAGGTCGATCAGCGGTGGGAACACGACGTGCATCGTTCTTGCCTCAGACCGGTGGCGGCAGTATGAGTGCGACGGCCGCCAGGGAACCGGCTACAGCGGCACCCGCCAGCAGGGCCCGGCGCGCCGTCGGCCCGTGGGTGCGCGGGGGGTAGCCGCCGGCCAGCGCCAGCGTCGCCGCCAGCACCGCCAGGCCGGCGAATATCAACGCCACCACTGTCAGCGGGTGGATCAGCGGCACCGCCCGCCCTTCGCTCAGCCGATCCTGGCCGAAGCCGAAGACGTAGCGGGTCCTCGATTGCTCGGCGCCGTTGACCAGCAGCCTCAGGCTTGCGTCCCAGCGGCTGTCCGTCGGGGCGAGGAAGTCAGTCGTCCAGGTCTTCCCGGTCGCATCATCCTCGAGCGGTTGCATCGCTATGCGGGTCTGGCCAGCCTGGTCGAGGCGGTTGAGCACCAACTCCAGGCCGGCATTCGAAGGAGCCGGCGCGCCGGCACCCAGGGTCGCGAAGGCGCGATTGGGCCCCGGACGCCCGGGCAGGAGGCCCAGGCTCGACTCGAGTCGGGTCGGCGCGGTAGTGATCGCCTCGGCAATAGGGATGGGTCGAAGCGGACCGGGTGGCGTCCCGCTCGCGAGCAGAGCCGTCACACCGACGACGGCCAGGGCGATGCCAACCTCCGGTGCCAGGCGGCGAGCGATCCCGATCCGGCCATCGGCCCGCCAGCCCAGGTAGTTGAGGGCGCCGATTGATAGGGCCAGAAATGCGAGCACCACTTTCGCCGCCAGGAGCACGCCGTACGGCGAGCCCAGGTCGGCGAGCTGGCCGTTCATCAACCACGTCGTGTACACGCCGGTCAGGGCGAAGAGGCCCACGGCCACCAGCGCCATGGCCGAGAAGCGCGGCAGAGCCACCGCCAGCATGCCCCGGCGGGCGCCCTCGTCGGCGACCACGATCCAGCGCAGCACCAGGAGGCCGGCAAGCCAGGAGCCCGCCGCGCCGATGTGGGCCGCCATCATCGCCACCGGTGCCGGCGAGGCGAAGGCCGAAGCGTGGCCGGCCGCCGCCTGCAAGACGATGAGCGCCACAGCAGCGACGCCGGCCACCACCCACGCCAGTCGCGGCGCGCGATCGGACAGCAACAGCACCGCCAGGCCGGCGAGCCCACCGACCACGGCCCGCCCAACCATAAGGTTGCCGGGCGCGGTAGCCAGCGCATAGTCGCTGATCGACACCGCCGCCCATGACGAGGCCAGGGGCACCAGCATGGCCGCGCCGGCAGCCGCCACGAGCAGGGCAATGCCGACCCACCCGAGGATGCGCCGCGGCACATCGGCGCCGACCATCCGGCCAAAGGCGAGGGCGGCCACGAGCAGGCCGAAGGCGAGCAGGGATCCAGCCTGGCCGAGGAGGCGCGAGATGGTCTCCGCCAGGGCCTGTCCGGCGCCGTGGCCGCCGTGTACATCGCCGGTATGGGGACGGGCTCCGGGTACGGCCGCGTCACCGATGCCAAAGTTGAAGAAACCCTGTGATGAGTGACCGTCGTCGGCCGACAGCGACCGCCAGGCGACCGTGTAAAGGCCCTCGCCAAGGCCATCCGGGACGGGCACCACCAGACGGCGGGCGTCGGCCGGGTCGGGCCCGCCACCGGCTCGGACGATCACACGACCGTCGGCGTCCAGGATGTCCACGCTCGTTCCGAGCGGATCCAATCTCTCCGTGAATGCCAGCACGACCTCGGCCGGCGCCTCGGGCAGCGCCTGTCCTGCGCCGGGCAGGCTGCTGATCAGCTCGGCATGGCCGAGCGCAGGCTGGCCCGCCGGCCCGGCGAAGACCGGGCCGGCCAGCAGCAGTGCCGCTGCCGCGAGGATCGCGCGGGCCAGCCTGCTCACCGAGGCGTGCCGGCCCGGCGTCGGGTCGCCAGGGCCAGGCCCAGCGCCACGAGGCCGAGCAGCAGTGAAGTCACGCCCAGCCCGAGGGCGAGCAAAGCCAGCCGTCCGGCGTCGGCTCCCCGCTGGGCATCCGCGGCAAGTTCGGCGGTCGTCGGCAGGATGTTGGGGAAGTGCCCTGCCGACTGCTCTTCGACCTCGTCGAAGGTGTCCGGGCCGGAGGTGAAGGACTCGTCGACGGCATCGCCGGCGATGGTGCCGTGGATGCGGAAGGTGTAGGAGCCGGCGGCGGTCGGGAAGAAAATCGACTGGTACCAGCCGTCGGCACCCCAGCGCGGGCTGATCGGCAGGTCCATGCGCTGGTCGCCGTAGATGACCTCGGCCTCCAGCGTTTCGGCCAGGCCGGTTACGGGCTGCCCGTCATGGTCCTCCACCAGGAACTCGAGGCCACTCTTCTGGCCGGTGTAAACCGGCTCGTCGATGAAGCCTACGACCATCTCGTAACCGCCGACGTGGCGATGTTCGTGGGCCAACGCTGGCGTGATGAGCAATGAGTTGAGGATGGTCAGGGCAGCGCCCATGAGCAACGCTCGGCGCACCTTCGAGATGGACACGGGGATTCACTCCTTCGGGGAATCACTGACAGGCGGCCGCAGCCGCCCGGCGATCAGGCCGTCAGGAGCGCCGGGGGAGCTCGACCGCGCAGGTCGTCGGCGAGCAGCAGACGGCGACGGGCGATCGCGGCAACGACCTCCCAGCCCGCCGCAGGCGCGCTGGCAGCCGGCCGGGGGTGTCGCTGGCGTGCCGCTCGCAGGCGCGCCACCACGCCTGCCTCGTGCCAGCGGACCAGTGCTCCAAGGGCGGCAAGGGCGGCGACGACGCCGAGCACGATGGGCAGCGCCAGCTCCGAGCCAGGCCGGAGGTAGACAGCGAGGCCCTCAACGTGGCCGTGCCCGAGGAAGTGCTCCAGGTTCTCCTGCAGCAGGAAAAGGGATGCGGTCATTGGCGCCAGCCGACCGAACAGCTGGCGCCATTCGCCGGCCCAGCTGGTCGGTCCCACCGACTCCTCCTCGGTTGCCGCCTTTTGCCGAGCGCCCGCGGTCAGACCCCAGGCCGCACGCCCGACCAGCAGCAACAGCGACAGGCCGACGACGGTCAGGAAGGCGGGCCAATAGGCATGGCCGGCCGAGGGATCGGTCGTGGCTCCCTCGCCCGAGGGACTCGCATGCAGGGCCAGATAGACCGCCTCATGGGCGACAAACAGCGCCACGAGGACCAGGGCCGCGTGACGCACCCAACGGAGGCGACGCATGGAACTGGCCGAGGTCATGAACGTCACGGTGGACTCATCCTAACCCTCGGAATGTTCGCCGCCGCCGAGGTGGGGGTGGTCGGCGATCTCCTCGAACAGCGTCAGCTCGATGCCGCCGGGTGTCTGCAGGCGCGAGTTGAGCGAGCGCCAGGGTGTCTCGGCGGGCGGCGCCAGCAGCTCGGCGCCGGCCTCGACGAGCCGCTCGGTCGTTGCCCTGCCGTCGGTGACCTGAAGGGCCAGGCGGAACTTGGGCGCCACCTGTCGGCCCACCTCCACCTCGTCGATGTACCGCTTCTGTGCCGGGTTTGCCAACTCGAGCGTCGCCCTGCCGGCGTCGAGAATCATGACCTGCGCCCCATTGGGACCGGAGACGGCGAGTTCCTCCGGCATGCCGAGCACGTCGCGGTAGAAGTGCACTGCCGACTCGTAGTCCTCGGCCTCAACGACCAGCCGGAGCTGAATCACCGAGCGTTCGACGGTCATGAGACCTCCTTCGCCCCAGCATATGCTGCTACACGAAGCCGCAACGCCGACGCGCACGTGCCACGTGCATGCTTGTGGAGCCGGCAGGCATGCTGGCGACGTACGCTCGCGGAGGCCTTGACCATGGACACAACGATCTCGCGGATCCGCCGGGCGCTCGGTCGTGGCGGGGACGAACGAGCTCGCCCGGGCTGGCTCGCACCGGTGGCGATCGCCGGCGCCGGTGTGGCCGCGCTGGTTGGTATCGCGCGCCGCCGCCGCGGCGGCCCCCAGGCAGCTGCCAACCAGAACCCCCCGGTTCCGGTGACGGCGCCGCGCGGCGAGCGAAAGCCGGCGGCCAGCACCAGCAAGCGCTCCTCGGGACAAACCACTGCCAGGGGAAGCCGCCGCTCCGGCACCGGGAGCTCCTCTGCCAAGGCAGCGGAGAGCAAGTCGCCGGCGCGCAAGACGGGCGGCCGCAACAGCGGGACGGGTAACGCATCGTCCGGCAACGGCTCCTCGCCGAGCAAACGCGGCGGGGCGCGATCGAGCGCCGCCACGGCCAAGTCTTCGACGAGCGCCGCGGAGCCCTCAACAGCCGAGGGCACCTGACCGGTCGCCCAGGAACTGCGTCGCGCTGGCGCCGGCGAGCACTTGCTGTGAAGAGCAGGTAGGAGGGCAGGACCAGCCGCAGCGGTCCTAAGGTCCCGCAGTCACCGACAGGCCAGGGCCATAGGATCGGCCACGTGAACGCGCGCGTCGACTTCGTCACGGACTTCCCGCTGCCGAGCGTGCGCCCGACTTTGGCGGAATACCGCCCGGTCGCGCAGCTCGCGTCGACCGAGCATGCCGGATCCCGGGAATCGAGCAGCGCCCCGGCCACGGATGCAGATGCGCGCCATCTCCGGAAGCTCTTGAACAGGGTCGGGATCGTGGCAGTCGGGCTGGGCATCGCCCTGGGCTACCTGTTCCTCCACAACGCGATGCAGCGCCCTGACCAGCTCCTCAGTGCCGTCGGACTGGTGCTGCTCGGGCTGGGCATGATCGTTGGCCGACTGTTCGTGGACCGGGGGAACGTGCTTCGCTCGGCGGTTTGGCTTTCGGCGGCGATCCTGACCTTCGTCGTCGTCGTCTCGCTCGCGGGCCAGGCCAACCCGGCGCTGGCGCTGACGACGCTCGTGGCGGTGCTGGTCGCGGTGCCCTACGTCGACCGATCGACGCTGCTGGGCGTGAGCGTGGCGGGTTGGTTGGTGGCGACCTTTGTCGGCCTGAGCTCAGTGCTCGGCGGTGACCGATCTGCCCTCTCAGAGATACTCGTCCGCGTGGTGGGCGTGTCGCTCCAGACCGGCATAGCCCTGGCGGTTGTCTACCACCTGAGCGGCCGGCTCACCGGTGCGGCGCAGCGCTATCGCGACCTGTTTCAAAGGGTTCCCGTAGGCATGTACCGTACGACGCCGGATGGGCGCTTCCTGGACGTCAACCGCGCCTTCATCCAGATGTTCGGCTACCAGTCCGGAGATGAGCTGACGGCCATCGACGCGACCGCCCTCTACGCCGACCCGGCCGATCGCGTCGGCTTCCAGAGCGCGGTGGGCCAGGCTGGGTTCGTGCGCTCGATCGAATATCGCGCCAGGCGCGTCGATGGTCGGGTCTTCTGGGTGCGCGACAGCGCCAGGCTCGTGCGCGACGCGAACGACCAGCCGGTCTACTACGAGGGCATCGTGGAGGACGTCACCGAGCGCAAGCAGCACGAGCTGCAGCTCGAGCACCGCGCGACCATCGACGCGTTGACCGGCCTGGCCAATCGGACGGTCCTCCTGGAGATGCTGGAACAGGCACTGGGTGGCGCGTCCTCGGATCGCCCGGTGGCTTTGCTGTTTGTTGACCTGGATGACTTCAAGTTGGTCAACGACCGCCACGGTCATGCGGTCGGCGATGCCGTCCTTGCGGAGGTTGGCCGAAGGCTGAGGCAGGCCACCCGCGAGGCCGACACCATCGCTCGCTTTGGCGGCGACGAGTTCGCGGTGCTGCTCGAGGTGCCAACCAGTGACGCGGCCGCGCAGGCTGTCGCAGAACGCGTTGTGGCTGAATTCAGCCGGCCGTTTCAGATAGCCGGCCAGCCTTCCAGGCTGGGCGCCAGCGTCGGCGTGGCCATCGCCCGGCGGCCGCTCAGCCCGCCCGAGCTCCTTAACAGAGCCGACGCGGCGATGTACGGCGCCAAGCGGCGCTCGAAGATCTCCTCCGATCCGGCCTGAGACGCGCCTGTCCGCCCGCCGGCCGGAAGCAGGGCCTGCCCCAGGGTGGGCAGGGACAAACTCAACGGCGGGCGAACCGCTCGCCCGGCATGGTCGTGAACGGCGCGTTCGTCGGCGAGGCACTTCGCGCGGGGCGACTGGGACCGGCCGTCGGGCGTGTTGGTGTCGGGCGTTGCGGCGCGGAGCGGCCGCCGCTCCTGCCTCGCCGGGGTCGGCCGCTGTCACTGCGCTGACCGGATACGCCGGCCGCCGCGTTGGGTCTGCCGCGCTCAATCGATTGTCTGCGCGGCGCCTCGCTGGCGAAGCCGGGCATCAGCTCGACCTCGATCTGTCGCCCGAGCAGGCGCTCGATTGCGGTCAGAAGCTGCAGCTCGTCGGGGGCCACGAAGGCGATCGCGTGACCATCCGCGCCGGCACGCCCGGTGCGTCCCACCCGGTGCAGGTAATCCTCGGCCACCGTCGGCAGCTCGAAGTTGATCACGTGGGGCAGCGCGTCGATGTCCAGGCCGCGGGCAGCGACGTCAGTGGCGACAAGGATCGTCACCTTGCCCTCCTTGAACTCGTTGAGCGCTCGCTGGCGCTGCGGCTGCGACTTGTCACCGTGAATGGCCGTGGCTGCCAGACCGTCACGCTCGAGCTGTTGGGCGAGGCGGCTCGCGCCATGCTTGGTGCGTGTGAAAACGATTGCCTGGTTGATGCGGCCGGAGCGGATCAACTCGAGGAGGAGCTCGCGCTTGCGCAGCCGTTCGACCGGCATGACCAGCTGGTGGACCAGGTCGGGCGCCGAGTTGCGCGGGGTCACCTCCACCACGCTGGGCTCACGCTGAAAGTCCGCAGCGAGCCGGCGCACCTGCTCGGAGATGGTGGCTGAGAAGAGCAGCGTCTGGCGCTGCCGCGGCAACAGGTCGATGATCCGGCGCACGTCCGGGATGAAGCCCATGTCAAGCATCCGATCGGCTTCGTCGAGAACGAGCACCTCTACGCCGGACAGGTCGATCGTGCGCTGGCGGACGTGGTCAAGTAATCGCCCGGGGGTGGCAACCACCAGCTGTGCTCCCTGCAGCAGACGGCGCACCTGCTTGTCGTAGTCAACACCGCCGTAGATCGCTGTCGAGCTGACCGGCCGCTGCACGCCGTAGGTGCGCACACTCTCCTCGACCTGCAGGCACAGCTCGCGCGTTGGCGTCAGCACCAGGGCGCGCACTCGTCGCCGGTTGATCGAGCCGGCATCCGCCGACTGGTTGAGCCGCTGCAGGATGGGCAGCACGAAGGCGGCCGTCTTGCCGGTTCCCGTCTGCGCGCCGGCCAGCAGGTCGCGGCCCTCGAGGATGAGCGGGATGGACTCGCGCTGGACGGGCGTGGGCTCGGTATAGCCCTGCTGCTCGACTGCGCGTACGAGCTCGGGCGTAAGCCCGAGACGATCGAAGGACATGGGTGCGTGCTCCTGACGTTGGCCCTCCCGCCGCAGCGGGGTCCGGTCAGGGCGTGGGTGGTGGGCTGCTGGTCGAACGATGTGGTTGGGCGCAGACCGGTGGCGCCCTACGGAAACGATCTCAGTCCGACGAGGGTAGCACGATTGCCCCTGCGTGCTCTCGGCGCGTCGCCCCCGATGCCAGCTCACGGTTGACGGTCTCCAGCCGGCCCGAGGTAGCGAGGTCGACGAAGAGCCCGAGCAGCTCCGGATCAAAGTGACGACCACTGCAGCGCTTGAGCTCCTCGATGGCCCAGTCGAAGGTGCGCGGATCGTGATAAGGACGCCTGTGGGTCATCGCATCGAAGGCATCGACAATGCGGACCAGCCGTGCCTCCAGCGGAATCCTCTCCCCGCGCAGCCCGTCCGGGTAGCCCGAGCCGTCGAAGTTCTCGTGATGCCAGCGGGCAATGCGGCGAGCGAGCTCAAAGCCGGCGCCGTTGGCCAGGATCTCTGCTCCCCAGGCTGAGTGCTGGCGGATGATCAACCACTCTTCCTCGTCGAGTGGCCCGGGCTTGAGCAGGACGGCGTCGGGAACGTGCAGCTTGCCCACGTCATGCAACATTGCCGACCAGCCGATCTCATGGGCCACGCTGCGCGAAAAGCCGACCGCCAGGGCCAGGTCCTCGCTGAGGGTCTGCACACGTGTCACATGGTCGCCGGTGTGACCGTCCTTGGCGGCGACCCCGCGCGCCAGGGCCGTCATGCCTTCGCGCTCGCGCTCGATGACCTGCAAGGCCGCTCCCCGCCAGCGGGACTCGGCCGTACGCGAGCGATCAAAGAGCAGCCCGACGACCGTCCCGACGGCGATGTAGAACGCGCCGCGGGTCGCCCAGGCGTCTGCTTGCTCGACCGAGCCACCGTCAGGAATGTAGCCGGCCAAGGGGCCCATGACGAAGGCGGCCAGCAGACCGGTAGCGGCGCCGCCGCGCCAACCGAAGAAGTACGCGCCGAGCAGGATGGGTGCATAGCTCAGGTGGTTGAGCGGGCTCGGCGAGCCGCCCGTGACACGGACAATGAGGTACGCGAGGGCGCTCAGCGCAACGATTGCCGCGACCACGGCGAGCATCACAGTCGGCCGGCCGGTCGCGAGGCGGGCCGCAAGGGCCAGCTGGCCCGGCGCCTGTCGTACCGCCTGCGCCCAGCGACCTGACGGTCTTGCTGCTCGCATGCGGCCAATCGACTGCATTGCACTCATTAAAGTCCGATCGCCCGCCGTCGACCACCCCCATTGGTCCTGGCTCGTTCGTACCGGTGCGCCAGACCTTGCCTCCGCCACTCGCCGGCCGCTCGATGGAGAGCCTCACTCGTCCTGCAACGCTGTCGTATGGGCGACCCTCGCGGACAGCCGACCCCATGTCTCCACGGCCGCGCTAGTTTTTGCCCCAACTGGAGGTTTACCGATGGAAGAACGACCACTGTTTCAGGACACGGACGAGAACGATCCTTCCCCTG
>DATLGJ010000050.1:0-103092 GCA_035540555.1 Candidatus Limnocylindrales bacterium
CTGGTCGTCGGTTGCGACGCCGGTCGTGTAGTCGACGAAGAAACCGTTGTGTGCGCTCCAGATGCGGTTCCACTCGTCCTCGGCCTCACTGCCGTAGAGCGAGCCGATGGCGGCCCCGAGATCGGTGCCGTTGGTGTTGAGCAGGCCGCCGTAGGCCTCGAACTGCTCCTGCCGGCCGCCGAGCGCGGCACCCGTCGCCTTGGCAGCCAGGATGAGATGCTCTCCGAGCAGGTAGTTGAGGTCTGTGCGCAGGTTTGCGGCGTCAGACATTACGTCGACGTCGCCCGCCTGGGTCGGATCGGGCGAAGTCGCACCATCCGTCGGGGGCGGCATGGTGTGGTCCATGGTGGACGCTGGCGAAGGCGATGTCGCCTGAGCCGGCGTGGACGCTGCAGGCGTGGTCGTTGCAGGCGTGGTCGTTGTGCCGGTCCCCGCAGGGCCACCGGTGGCGGCCGGCGAGCCGCCTGGGCTCGTGGTGCCCGGTCCAGCGCAGGCTGACAGCACCAATGCTGCGCCGAGCGCCAGAGAGGTCATTTTGGATCGGGACAAGTTCAGTCTCCTGTTGTGGCGTTGCTGGCCGCGCGGATTTGCGGCTGGTAAGGGTTGTTACGTCGAAAAGGGGCCACCGGATCACCGAGAGCCAATCTCTTTTGCTCGCACCGCCCCCGCGCAGGCATTCGACGCCGCACCCTGTTGCTACACTGCTGCCTTCCATGCAGCGTGCATCGTTTCTATGCAGGTAGCCACGTGACCGACCTCGCCGAGCGCATCGAGGGCCGTACCGCGCCCCACCTCGTCACCCCACCGCCGGGCCCCAGGGCGCGTGAGCATGTCCGATTCGACCACCGTTACACGTCGCCCAGCCTGCCCCGCGCCTACCCGCTGGTGCCCGTCCGCGGGGAAGGCTCGACGGTCGAGGACATCGACGGCAACCTGTACCTCGACTTCTGCGCCGGCATCGCCGTCTCATCGACCGGCTATGCACACCCCCGGATCACTGCCGCAATCGAGCGCCAGGCACGAGAGCTCATTCACTTCTCGGCTTCCGACTTCTACCTGCCCGCCTACGCCGAGCTCGCCGCCGAGCTCGATCGCATCGCACCTTTTGCCGGGCCGGCGCGCTCCTTCCTGACCAACTCCGGCACCGAGGCGGTCGAGGCTGCAATCAAGCTGGCCCGCTTCGTCAGCCGGCGGCAGTACGTGGTCTCGTTCCTCGGTGCGTTCCATGGCCGCAGCTACGGCTCGGTATCGCTGACCGCCTCGAAAGCCAAGTACCACGCCGGGTTCGGGCCGCTGCTGCCCGGCGTCTCCCACGTGCCCTACGGCAGCGCGGGCCTCGACGAGCTCGAGCAGCGGATCTTCAAGAAGCTCGTCCCGGCCGAGGAAGTGGCCGCGATCTTCGTCGAGCCGATCCAGGGAGAGGGTGGGTACATCGTCCCCGACGACGACTTCCTGCCCCGGCTGCGTGAGCTCTGTGATCGTCACGGCATCCTGCTCGTCGCCGACGAGATCCAGTCGGGAGCCGGACGGACCGGGCGGATGTGGGCGATCGAGCATTGGGGAGTGCAGCCGGACATCCTGCTGACGGCCAAGGGGATCGCCTCGGGCATGCCGCTGGGCGCGATGGTCGCCCGCACCGAGCTGATGACATGGCAGGCAGGCCACCACGGCTCGACCTTCGGCGGGAACCCGGTCTCGTGCGTCGCCGCCCTTGAGACCATCCGGCTGCTCGAAGAGGGCCTGATGGACAACGCGACCGCACGCGGCGAACAGGCACTGTCCGGCCTGGGCCAGCTGCGAGACGAGCATCCCCACCTGGTCAGTGCGGTTCGTGGCAAGGGCTTGATGGTCGGCGTGGAGCTGGCTTCGGGCGAGCTCGCCGAGGCAGTCCAGTGGCTGGCCTTCAGGCGCGGGCTGCTGGTGCTCGAGGCCGGCGAGTCGGTCGTCCGGATGTCGCCGCCGCTGGTGGTCACCGAGCAGGAGGTCGACACCGCAGTCCGCATCTTCGGTGACGCCCTCGCCGAGGCGGCCCGCGACCCGCAGGCGGCCATCGACCAGGCGAAGGCGGCCGGCGCCGTCGACGACGTCCACGTCGGCGGCTGACCACTCCGCCGTGCAGGGGCGGTGAGGATGAGCTCATCCAAGGTCACCAGCATGCGCGATGCCGTCGCCGAGCTGGTGCGCGACGGCGACACGGTCGCGATCGAGGGCTTCACCCACCTGATCTGCTTCGCCGCCGGCCACGAGATCATCCGCCAGCGCCGGCGCGACCTGACCCTCTGCCGGCTCACGCCCGATCTGGTCTACGACCAGATGATCGCCGCAGGCGTCGCACGCAAGCTGGTCTTCTCGTGGCTGGGCAATCCCGGGGTCGGCTCGCTGCACGCCGTCCGGCGCGTGACCGAGGGCGATCGAGCGACCCTCGAGCTGGAGGAATACAGCCACTTCGGCATGGTTGCCCGCTACACGGCCGGCGCGATGAAGCTTCCCTTCTTCCCGCTTCGCTCGTACGCCGAGACTGACCTCCCGACAGCCAACCCGCTCATCAGGCCGATCCAATCCCCTTACGGGGGTGATCAGGTCTATGCCGTCCCTCCCCTCGCGCCCGACGTGACGATCATCCATGCCCAGCGCGCGGATGCCGCCGGCAACACCCAGGTCTGGGGACTCCTCGGCTGTCAGAAGGAGGCGGCATTCGCGGCCGATCGGGTGATCGTCGTCGTCGAAGAGCTGGTCGATGAAGCGGTCATACGCGCCGATCCGAACAGGACCATCCTGCCCGGGCTGGTCGTGGACGCGGTGGTCGTCGAGCCCTGGGGGGCGCACCCCTCCTACGCCCAGGGCCATTACGACCGCGACAACGCGTTCTACCTCGATTGGGACGCGATCTCGCGTGACGCCGGGTCGCTGGACGCGTGGCTCGACGAGTGGGTCCACGGTGTGGCGAGTCGATCGGAGTACCTGGCCAAGCTGGGCGACGATCGGCTGCGGGCGCTGCGGCCAACTCCGGCACCGTCAGGCTCGGTGGACTACGGGGAGTATCGGTGAGCGAGCCGCGGTCTGCCTTCAGTGCGTCAGAGATGATGATCGTCGCCGCCGCCCGCGAGCTGGCCGACCAGCGGGTCTGCTTCGTCGGCGTCGGCCTGCCCAACATCGCGGTCAACCTGGCCCGGCGGACGGTCGCCCCCCAGTTGGAGCTCGTCTACGAGGCGGGCGTCTTCGGGGCACGGCCCGCTCGGCTGCCGCTGTCGATCGGCGACCCGACCATCGTGACCGGCGCAACGGCCGTGACCAGCATGTTCGAGCTGTTCGGCTACTACCTGCAGGGCGGGCTGATCAACGTCGGGTTCCTTGGTGCCGCCCAAATCGACCGCCACGGCAACATCAACACCACCGTCATCGGTGACTACGCCAGCCCCAGGACGCGGCTGCCCGGATCGGGCGGCGCATGCGAGATCGCCCAGAACGCGAAGTCGGTCTTCGTGATCATGCGCCAGTCGCCGCGCTCGTTCGTAGAGGAGATCGACTTCCGGACCTCAGTCGGCGATCGGATCTCCGTCGTCGTGACCGATAAGGGCATCTATCACATGGACGATGGCGAGATGCGCCTGGACAGTCTCCATCCGGGCGTCAGCCTCGCCGACCTGCGCGCCTCGATGGCCTGGACACCTCGCGTCGGCGACGTGTCGATGGAGACACCGCCACCGACGGATGAGGAGCTCCGACTGATCCGCGAGGAGCTCGACCCGCAGGGCGTTTACACCGGATAGGCGCCCGGCTCAGGCCGCTCGTCGGCGCGCGTTGAGCAGGAAGATCAGGCCCACGGCGATGATCGCGATCGGCCAGAGCAGGTTGAGGACAGGCACGCCGACCAGCCGGCCCGACAGCTGCGCCAGACCGATCAGTCCGAACAGCGCGGCGCCCCACAGCGGCCAGGACCAGGGCCGGTTGCGCAGGTAGCCCAGCAGCCAGACGATCAGGAAGCCGACGGCCAGCGAGGTGGCGGCCAAGCCGGGCACGTCGTCGCCGGCCGCCCCCAGCAGAGCCAGGTCCTCGATCAGCTCGCCCACGGCGAGGGAGGTGACAAGGACACCCGGCACCATCGCGAACCAGGAGCCGCCGAGCAGCCAACCGGCGATGAAGGCAAGGCCGATGGCCAGCAGCACGAGCGTGCCGGCGCTTACCGCCGGGAAGAGGTATTGGACGAGCAGGGCCAGGCCGACCAGCACCAGCAGCACGCCAAGCCACGGGAAGCTCCCACCCCCGCTCGCCCAGCGCAGGGCCTTCCATTCGGGCTCTTCGGCCCGCTCGCGGTGATAGCGGGCCCGGAACTCTCCCTCGTCCTGGCCGGGAGTGACGTTGCGCGGCTCGCTCACGGCGCGGAGCGTATCACCGCCTCAGTCGTCGGCGGTGCGTGAGATGCGGGCAGCACTGAGGAACGCACGGTAGAGCGTCAGCGCATCGCCGGCCGTATAGCTGACGCCTCGATCGCCCTCGCGCTCGAAGCCGGGGATGACGGCCGCCATGTCGGCCTGGCCCGGATGGGCGAAGTCGATGCGCAGGTGTAGAGGAGGATCCGGGGCCAGCGGCGTTGGCCGATGGCCGCTGTTGCCGGACATCCGCTCGACCGCGCGGCGGGAGGCGGCCTCGATCAGCTCGCGCGCGCGCTCCGGGTGGAGCGAGTCGGCCGCCTGCCAGCTGACCGCCCGCTTGACGGCGACCGCTTCGGCCCAGGGCAGCCAGTCGCGCAGCTCGTCGGCCAGCGCGTCGTCACCGCTGACCATCGCCACCGGAACGCCCAAAGCGCCGAGGTAGATGGCATTGAGCGCAGCCTCCGTGGCGGCTTCGCCGTTGACCAGGACGAGCGTGATGCGACCGGTGTAGGTGTGGGCGATGGTCCCGCGCGGGTGGCCGGCACGAGCGTGATAGCCGACGAACAGTGCCACGTCGTGTCCGGCGTCTCTGGCGGCCTCGACCATGCTGTACGGCTTGGTGCCCTGCACCAGTCGTGCTCGCGGGTCCAACCGCTCGGGCAGCAGGTTGAACATCTGGCCGTGGCTGTCGTTGACGGTGACCTCGTCGGCGCCACCAGCGAAGGCACCGGCGATCGCCGCGTTGGCCTCGCCGACCATCAGCTCGACGGCTTGCGCGTATGCCTCGTCCCCTCGCCGGGTCGGCCCGGCGTGGCTGACCCCGGCCACGCCCTCCATGTCGACCGAGATGTAGACCCTCATCGCCCACCTCCGCGCAGCAGCCACTCGACCCGCTGATAGCCCAGGGCATAGTGCAGGACGATCAGCCCAGCCATGGCCAGCGCCGCGTTCTCCTGTCCGGCCGCGTGGAGCAACACGACCGCGGCCGCGAAGAAGGCGAGCTCGATGGCCAGCCTGACCGGGCCGGGCACCGGCACCGCCGCCCTGCCGGGGTCGTCCGGCACGCGGAACGTGCCCCAGATGATCGCCGCGGCAAGCGGGACGCCGACGGCGGCCAGCACGTTGAGCGGCGGCTCAAATGCGTTCCAGCCCCAGATGCCCATCGCCACAAGTGCAGCGATCTCAAGCAGGAAGCGAAGCACCTCGTTTGGCCCGAGGTGGAGCTCCGACGGCCTCCGCTGCTCCACCGGGTCGGCTCGCCGCTCAGCCATCGCCATCGCCCTCAGCGGCATGGCGCGCCGGCGCGCCTATCCAGACCGAGCCGTCGGCGTAGACCTCGCGCTTCCAGATGGGCGCCCGCGCCTTGAGCTCGTCGATCGCGTAGCGCGCGGCGTCGAACGCGGCATCGCGGTGCGGCGCAGCCGCGGCGACGACGACGCTCGGCTCGCCCAGGGGGACGATGCCGGTGCGATGGATGATCGCCAGCCGGCCCACGCCGAACCGCTGCTCGATCTCGGCGACGATGTCGTGGAAGACAGCGACGGCCATGGCCTCAAACGCTTCGTACTCGAGTTCGATGACCTGCTTGCCGGCGTGCAGCGCGGCCGCTTCCTCTTCGCCCGGCGCCGGGGTGCCGGCCGACTCGCGCGTCTGGCCGACGAAGACGACGACCGCACCATCGGCAGAGGTCGGCAGGTCGCGTCGCAGCCCACCCAGGAGGTCGTCCGAGATCGGCTCGGCAATCAGCTCGCAGCGCGGGGTCCAGTCGTTCCGGGGGGCTCCGCCGGCCACTGGCGGGATGATCGCCACCTCATCGCCGTCCGCCAGCGGCTCCGCGGGATCCACGTAGCGGCCGTTGAGCGCGAAACGCACGATGTCGCCGAAGCCCGCAATCGCCGGCGCCGCATCAACCGCTGCGCGCCAGGCATCGTTCACCGTCGCGCCGTCGGCCAGGTTCAGGGCCTGCTCGCGCCAGCCGGCGCGCTCGCGCAGCATGGCAAAGAGGCGCAGCCGGATCAGCATCACAGCAGCAGCCCCGTACCGACGTAAAGCGCTGCCGAGCCGATCGTGCCGCTGACGATGGCCGCCAGGCCAAGGTAGAGCAGGCCCGTGGCTGACTCCATGGATCGGGTGCGGGCCGTCGCCCAGGCCATCCAGGCCAGCGCCAGGGGGAAGAGCAGGCCGACCAGCAGGCGCAGCCAGCCGAACAAAGCCTGGTCCCCGGTCAGCGTCTCGAACGGCCGCTGGCCGGGCCCACCGCCGAAGAGGAACCAGACCACGAACAGCGCCAGCTGGACGGCGATCACTCCCGTCAGCAACCGCGCCTGCAGCAGCAGGGGCCGCTCTGAGATGCGGGGCGTGACCAAGTACCAGTGAGCCAGGACGATCGCTGCCAAAGCTCCGCCGGTCGCCAGGGCGAGCATGGCCAGCTGGATGAGCAGCGGGACCGCGTCGGCAAGCGCCGGCGCCCAGCCAACAGCCGCCGCAGCCAGGGCCGCGCCGCCGCCGATCAGGCCGACCAGCCCCAGCCATGCCCGTCGGGCCGGTCGGCCGGCTGAGAGCGTGTAGCCGAGTGACGACAGGGCGACGACACCCAGGGCCAGCCGACGAACGAGGTCCACCTCAGCGGGGGCCGGCGTGATCACCAGGTCGGGCCCTTCGACGAGGCCCGTGTCGGCTGCCCAGGCCAGTACCGCCAGCAGGCCCGAGCAGAAGGCCGTGAAGCCCAGATACCCGCGCGTGGCGTCGGTCAGCCGCCCGGTCAGCGTGACGAAGGCGAGACTGCCCACGGCCAGCGCCACCAGCACCATCCAGTTGACGTAGGGCAGGGCCTGGGCGACCGTCGTGATCGGCATGCTCGCTCAGCCGCGATCGAGCAGCTCGAGCACCGGCCCGAGGCCCTCGATCGACTCCAGCGTGATCGGGTCGACGACCAGCTGGACATGTCCCACGCCTGCCGCAGCGTAGGCGGCCAGCACCTCGGCGATGTGCTCCGGCGGACCGGCGATCGGTGCTCGCACCACGTCGACCGGATCGACCTCGTCCCGCCCCGTGCCGCCGGGCATCTGGATCAGCAGGGCGACTGTCCGTTCAATGTCGCCCGGCTCGCGACCAACGTCGCGACAGGCTTTATCTACGGCTGCCGACAGTTCGGCCAGCCGGCTCACGTCGTTGTCGAACCAGGAAAACCAGGCGTTCCAGGAGTCCACGTGGGGCAGCGCGATGCGCAGCATCCGCGGACCGATCGAGCCGATCATCAGCGGCGGCCCGCCCCGGCGCGGCCCGCGCGGCAGCAGCTCGCAGTCGCGGGCCTGGTACCAGCGGCCCTCGAAGTCGACGTATCCATCGCGCAGCAGGGAGCGGGTGATCGTGAAGGCCTCCTCGAAGCGCGCAGCGCGGTGATCGAAGGGAAAGCCGTAGGCGGTGTACTCCGCCTCGTTCCAGCCGGCGCCAAGGCCCAGGATCAGGCGTCCGCCGCTGATCTCGTCGACCGTGGCTGCCTTCTTGGCCAGCATCGCCGGGTTGTGGAAGCTGGTCGCGGCGACCAGCGGGCCGATCTCCACGCGCTTGGTGACGGCAGCCAAGGCGGCCAACATCGACCAGGCCTCCCAGGGTCCGCGAGCTCCGTGCGGATAGCGGTACAGCAGGTGGTCGCCGACCCAGAGCGAGTCGAAGCCCACCTCCTCGGCCAGCACGGCCATCGCCCGCAGCTCCGTCCAGCCGACGACGCGCTCGGTCTCCGGCAGCTGCAGGCCGACTTTCAGCGGACGAGCCATGCGCCGGCGCGATCCTCACGGCGTGACGGTTGCTCCACCCCGGAAGTCTAGGACGCGATGCCGAGACCGGCTTGGTCCCCGCCCTGTCTGACGGTTCGCAGGAGACGCCGGCAATGGTCGCCCGCCTGCGCCGCCGGGCGACCGGCGGCTGAGCGCGTCCTCAGGCCGTCGGGGGCAGCGTGGGAAGGATCGGCCCGGGAAGGGCCGGCCCGGGGCGGAGCACCGGCCGGCGCACCTCCATCACCAGCGCCCCGGCTTCGATGCCGGCCAGATCGACGCTGCGCAGGCCTGGTTCGGCCATCGGCCTGCCGAGCAGGTAGCCCTGTCCGGCAGCGAGCCCCAGCTCCCGCACGACGCGCAGCTGATCGATCGTCTCCAGCCCTTCGGCGACGACGTACGAGCCCCAGCGGGCGGCCAGGTCGCGCAGCGAGGTGAGCACGGCTCGTGATGAGTCGTGCTGGGCGCCGTTCTGGACCAGCGAAAGGTCGACCTTGACGATGTCGAAGCGGAACTGACTCAGCAGGCGCAAACCGGCGTTGCCGGCGCCCAGGTCGTCGATCGCGATGCGCACCCCCGAGCGCTGGAGCGCAAGCAGGTTGCGCTGCAGGCGCGGCAGGTCCTCGATGTTCTCGTGCTCGGTCAGCTCCACGATCAGCCGCTCCGGCTCGAGGCCGTGGGCACGCCCCAGGGCGACGAGCCACTCGGCGCTGAACTGGGGTCCCTCGAGCGTCCGGGGCGACAGGTTGACGCTGAGCATCTGCTCGGGCGCAAGGCCGCCAGACTGCGCGATCACTGTCTCGGCACAGGCGTAGTCGAGCTCCACCGTACGGCCCGCATGATCAGCGGCAGCGAACAGCTCGCCGGGGTTGCTGTAGCCCGACTCCGGCAACGGGCGGGTCAGGCCCTCGTAACCGATGACCGTGCCGGTGCGCAGGTCCACCACGGGCTGGTAGGCCGCACTGAGCAGGCCGCCGGCAATGACCCTTGCCAAGTGCGCCGATTCGCTGCTGACCACCTCGTCCACCGCGCGATCGCGGACCGGATCGAACACGTCGATTGCGCCGCGACCGTGGCGCTTGCACCAGTAGAGTGCCGCGTCGGCCTGGACGTAGAGCTCCTCGCGCGTGGAGGCCAGCGCCGGAACCGCCGAGATGCCGCCAGAGAACGAGACGGGCACCCGGCCCTGGTCAGGCTGGAGCGCCTCTTCCAGCAGCCTGGTGCCCAGCTTCAGTGCCGCCTCCGGGTCGCTGTGCGGCAACAGCACGGCGAACTCGTCGCCACCGATGCGGAAGGCCCGGTCGGTGTAGCGGATGTAGGACTTGATCAGCTGGCCGAAGTCGCGCAGCAGGCGGTCGCCATGGATGTGGCCCTGCGAATCGTTGACCAGCTTCAGGTCGTCAAGGTCGATCAGAAGCAGGGCGAACGGAACTGCATGGCGGCGGTGCCACTCCATCTGCCGATCCAGCTCCTCCTGGAAGGCGCGATGGTTGCCCAGCCCGGTCAAGCCGTCCTGGAGGGACATCTGCCGTGCTTCCTCGAACATCCGGCGCAGCTCGTCGCGAGCCTGGTCCAGCTCGGTCGCGGGCCTCAGCACCTGGCGTGACATCCACACCACCAGACCACCCACAACGACCACCAGCAGGACCAGCACGCCGACGAGGGGCAACTGGAACGACTGCGTACTCTCGAGCGCCTGCAACGCCTGGAGTGCGGCGAAAGGCACGAGAGCGCTGGCGACGAGCGCCAGCCGAAGGCGCAGCCGAACCAACGCCAGGCCGTCGCCCCCCATGCCGGGGGCCGGCATTGTGGGGCCGGGCTTGACGTCCGATGCACCCGGCTGGCGGGCGGCACGTCGGTCGAAGAACTTCAGCTTGGCGAGTGCGCGCATGAGCAAAACGAACCCCAGGCGGCGTTGTCAGGAGATGTATCCCACGTTCGGGGGCCTTGTGGCCCTAGCCCGAACGTCGCTCCGTGGCTGGCACCTTCGGCGCGCACGAGCACGGGCATAGAATGCGGCTGATGAGCACCCTCACCGGCGTCACGCCACATCCGATCTACCTGGCCGGCCGGTGGGTCGATTCGCCGGACGTGCTCGAGATCTCCAATCCGGCCGATGCCGACCGGCCCGCCGGTGCCACCTACAGCGCGACAGCCGATCAATACGAGGAGGCGACCGAGGCCGCCGTCCGTGCCTTCCGGGAGACGCGCCGGCTGCCCGCCTACGAGCGCGGGCGCATCCTGCGCGAGATCAGCGCCGGAATCCGCGACCGACGCGAGGAGCTTGGCCGGCTGATCGCGCTGGAAGCCGGCAAGCCGATCCGCGACGCGCTGGCCGAGGTGGACCGCGCGGTGGTCACGTTCCGCCTGGGCGCGGAGGAGGCCGAGCGCATGTACGGCGAACTGATCCCGCTCGACATCATGGCGACCTCCAGGGAGCGGGTCGGCATCACCCGCCGGTTCCCGGTCGGCCCGGTTGCCGCGATCAGCCCATTCAACTTCCCGCTCAACCTGGCCGCCCACAAGCTGGCGCCGGCGATCGCTGCGGGCAACAGCGTCGTGCTCAAGCCGCCGTCGAAGGATCCGCTGACGATGCTGACCGTGGCCGAGATCATTGACTCGGTTGGCCTGCCGGAGGGCGCTGTCAGCATCCTGCCGATGAGCCGCTCGCTGGGCGACCGGATGGTGGCCGACGAGCGCTACAAGGTGCTCAGCTTCACCGGCTCGCCGGCCGTCGGCTGGCGGATGAAGGAGCGCGCCGGCAAGAAGAAGGTCGTGCTCGAGCTGGGGGGCAACGCCGGCGTCATCGTCGACCGAACGGCGGACCTCGACTGGGCCGTCAAGCGGACGCTCATCGGTGCGTACGCCTACGCCGGTCAGGTCTGCATCAGCGTCCAGCGCATCTTCGTCGAGGCCGACGTCTGGGATGAGTTCATCGATCGCCTCGTCGATGGCGCGCGCGCGCTGAAGGTGGGCGACCCGCTCGACCCAGAGACGCAGGTCGGCCCGATGGTCGATGGGGCTGCTGCTCAGCGGACCGAGAAATGGGTGCGTGAGGCAGAGGAGCTGGGCGGCCGGGCCCTCGTCGGTGGGCGGGCGGACGGCTCGTATTTCCCGCCGACGGTGCTGGTCGACACCCCGCCGCAGGCCCAGGTCTGCTCCAACGAGGCATTCGCACCGCTGGTGGTGGCCTTCCCGTTTGACACCTTCGAGGACGCCATCGCGCAGGTCAACGACAGCTTCTACGGGCTGCAGACGGGCGTCTTCACCAATGACCTGCAGCGCTCGTGGCAGGCCTTCAACGAGCTCGAGGTTGGCGGCGTGATCGTCAACGACATTCCGACCTACCGCGTGGACCACATGCCCTACGGCGGGGTCAAGGACTCAGGCCTCGGACGCGAAGGGCTGCGTTGGGCGATGGAGGACATGACAGAGTTGCGGATCATGGTCGTCGCACCGCCGGACAAGCCGGCGCCGCGGCCGAGCGAGTAGCACGTCAGGCCACGTGACGGAGGGCGTCGAGAGCACGGCCCAGGACGATGAGGCGAGGCTGCGCGAGCTGCTGCGCGTCGCGCCCGGCTCACCTGTCAGCCTTGCCGACCGCCACCCTGGAGCGACCCACGGGTGGCAGCGCCAAGAGGCTGAGCGCGCCACCAGCCGCCGGCTCGAGCACCTGGCCAACCTGCAGGACAGGCTTTGGGCGGAGGAGAAGCGCGCCGTCCTGGTCGTGCTCCAGGGCATCGATGCCTCGGGCAAGGACGGCACGATCAGGCGTGTCATGTCGGCCTTCAACCCGCAGGGCTGCGTGGTCTCATCCTTCCGCGTTCCGACTGCCGAAGAGTTGGCCCACGACTACCTCTGGCGCGTTCATCGACGCGTGCCGGCCAAGGGCGTGATCGGCGTCTTCAATCGGTCGCACTACGAGGACGTGCTCGTCGTGCGCGTGCGCAACCTGGTGCCGGAGCGGGAGTGGCGGCTGCGCTACCACCACATCCGCGAGTTCGAGCGGCTGCTCTCCGAGACCGGCACGACGATCGTCAAGCTGATGCTGCACATCTCGCGCGGCGAGCAGCGCAAGCGCTTCCAGGCGCGCTATGACGACCCTGCCAAGCGCTGGAAGTTCCGCCTGGGCGACCTCGACGTCCGCGTCCAGTGGGACGACTACATGGCCGCCTACGAGGCAGCGCTGCAGGAGACGTCTACCGGCCACGCCCCGTGGTACGTCGTCCCGGCCGATCGCAAGTGGTTCCGCGACCTGGCTGTGGCGACGATCCTGGCCCAGACGATCGAGGAGCTTCGGCCCGATTACCCGCCGGCAGCCGACCTGCCGGCTGACCTGGTGATCGAGTAGGGCCGCCTTTCACCGCCGGCGGCGGCTGCCGCCGAGGATGGTCCCGAACACGCCGCGCAGTGCGCTGTTGATCAGCCGCTGCTGCTCACGCTGGGCCCGTGCCCGTTCCTGGGCCATGCGGCGCTCGGCGGCTGCCTGAGCGCGCCGCTCTCGGTCGGCGGCCCGCTGGGCGGCGGCCATCTCGCGTGCTCGGCGCTGGATCTCGCGCTGCTGCTGGGCGGGCGTCATCGTGTTGAGCCCGCCCTGTGTGGTGGGCTCCATCTGCTCGCGGGCTGCGGCCTGGGCAGCAGACTCACGAGCCGCGGCGAGCTTGGCATTTATCCGCTCGTACGCCGAGTCGCGATCGATCGTCTCGCCGTACCTGGCCTTCATCGCGCTCGTCGCGATGCGACCGTGCAGCTGGATGTCGTCGAGCGGCACCATGCTCGAATCCGGCGCGGCCAGGCGAACAGCGGCGAGCGGCGTCGGGATGCCGCGCGGCGAGAGCACGGTCACCGCTGCTTCGCCGATGCCAAGGGAGGTGAGCAGCCGCTCGACGTCGTAGTGCTCGCTGGTCGGGAAGGTGCGGGCGGTCTTGCGCAGCGCGTCGGCATCCTCGGGCGTGAACGCCCGCAGGGCATGCTGGATGCGATTGCCCAGCTGGGACAGCACAGGTGACGGAACGTCCGTTGGCGCGTGGGTCACGAAGTACACGCCGACCCCCTTTGACCGGATCAGTCGCGCTGTACGCTCGATCTGCTCCATCAGCGCCTTCGAGCTGTCCTTGAACAGCAGGTGGGCCTCGTCGAAGAAGAAGCACAGCTTCGGCTGGGGCAGGTCGCCGACCTCGGGCAGTGTCTCGTAGAGACGAGCAAGGATCCAGAGCATGAAGGTGGAGAAGAGCCGTGGCTTGTCCATCACGTCGGACAGCTCGAGCAGGCTGACCACGCCTGCGCCCTCGGCGGTCGTGCGCAACAGGTCCATCACGTCGAGCTCGGGCTCACCGAAGAAGACGTCCGCGCCCTCCTGCTCGAAGACGACGATCGAGCGCAGCAGCACGCCGACCGACGCGCTCGACATGCCGCCGTACTCCCGAAGATGCGGCTTGCCTTCGTCCGAGGCAAAGAATTTGAGCGTCGCGACGAGGTCCTTCAGGTCGAGCAGCGGGAGGTCGTGGTCGTCGCAGTACTTGAAGATCAGCGCCAGGATCGAGGTCTGGGTGTCGTTCAGGCCCAGGACCTTGCCGAGCAGCAGGGGCCCGAACGAGCTGACCGTCGCTCGTATCTGCGCACCCAGCCGGCCGGTCAGCGAGAAGAGCTCGACCGGATGGCCGATGGGCTCGTAGGGCAGGCCGAGCGACTCCATCCGCTCGCGGATGCGCGGGTCGTCGGCGTCGCCGGGAAGGGCCATCCCCGACACGTCGCCCTTGATGTCGGCAATGAACGACGGTACGCCGGCGCGCGACAGCTGGCCGGCCATCAGCTGGAGCGTCTTGGTCTTGCCCGTGCCCGTCGCGCCGGCGATCAGTCCGTGACGGTTGAGCATCGAGAGCGCAACCCTGACGTGGACGTCAGTCAGCAGCTCGTCGCCGAGCATTGGGCTGCCCAGCACGAGAGCCGGCTGGTCGAGGGAGTAGCCCTCGGCCATCGTGCGTCGAAAAGCCTGGATCGGCAAGCCGGCGTCAGTCATGCGGCGCGCAGCCTAGCACCGCCGATATGCGGGTGGCCGACGCGCCGCCTGCCCGCGACGACCGGGGATCAGCCGCCGGGGGGACGACTGTTGATGCGCGAGGGATGCTGCTTGTTGCCGCCGCCCCACTCGGTTGCGCCGCCGGCGCCCGTGCCGGTCGTGTTCTTGACCTCCTGGTCGGGCTTGCCGGCATATGAGCCCTTCTGCTCAAGATTGTGGGCGGGATTGGTGTCCTCGAGCGGTTCCTGGCGGGGTGGCTGGTTCTTCTCACTCATGCCCAGAGGTTGCGCCAGATCGCGCTAGCGGGGCCGGGCACTCGCGGCCGCCTGCCTTTCGAGCGTGATACAAGCGCCTGAAGGCCCTGGGCCCTCGGGGACCTCGCACGCTCCGGCCATTGCCATGCACGCTGCTAGGCTGGCGGGAGACAGCAGATAAGGGAGATAGCCGTGTCCAAGTCCTACCCGCGCCCGCCGGAGATGCAGATCGATCCGGCCAATAAGTACAGCGCCCAGATCGAGACCAGCGCCGGCACGATGACCGCCGAGCTGTTTGCCGAGGAGGCGCCCAGGACGGTCAACAACTTCGTCGTGTTGGCCCGTGACGGGTTCTACGAGGGCGTCATCTTCCACCGGGTGATCAAGGGCTTCATGGTCCAGGGCGGCGACCCGACGGGCACAGGCAGCGGCGGGCCCGGTTACAAGTTCGAGGACGAGCCGGTCAAGCGGCCCTACAGCCGCGGCACGCTGGCCATGGCCAACGCCGGTCCCAACACCAACGGCAGCCAGTTCTTCGTCATGCACGCCGATTACGGCCTGCCGCCCAGCTACACGATCTTTGGCAAGCTGACCGACGGCGAGGACGTCCTCGATAGGATCGCCACGGCGCCGACCGGCGCCCAGGACCGGCCCAACGACCCGGTCCGCATCGAACGGGTGACCATCAGCGAGTCCTAGGCCCTCTCGACCGGGTAGCAGCCCATCAGGCGCAGCGAGGCTGTCACCGCCCGCAGCTCTTCCAATATGGGCTGACTCTGGGCGGCGCAGAGGTCCGCGTCCAGGTCGGCCAGGAACACGTACTCCCAGTCGCGCTCGCGACTCGGTCGCGACTCGAGCTTGCTCATGTTCAGGCCGTGCGCGGCGAAGACCGACAGCACGCGCAGCAGCGTGCCGGGCTCATTGGCCACGCCGAAGGCTAGTGTCGTGCGCAGGCGCGCGCCAGCGGTCGAAACCCAGGCTGGCGCGGCCTCCCGCGCCAGGACGAGGAAGCGGGTGCGGTTGCGCAGGCCGTCCTGGATGTCCGCGGCGAGCACCTCGAGGCCATGGAGCCTGGCGGCCCGGGGCGACAGCACGGCCGCCGCGCCCGTCTCGCCGCGTCGAACGAGGTCGGCCCCCGCGCTGGCGGTCGTTGCCGTGGCCAGCAGCGTCCAGCCCCCACGGCGCAGGAACGGCTCCGCCTGGGCAAGTGCCTGGACATGCGAGTAGACCCGCTCGATCTGGTCCAGCGCTTGGCCGGGCAGCGCGGCCAGGCAGAGCCGAACCGGCACCTCGGCCTCGCCGACGATGACCAGGCGGTGCTCGAGCAACAGGTCGTAGACGTCACGAACCGTCCCCTGGCTGACGTTCTCGATGGGGACGACCCCGCCGTCGGGGCCGCCGTTCGCGGCGCCGCCGGCGACGGCAAGGAAGACGTCGCGGAAGGTCGCAACGGCGACCGTCCGGCAGTCGGGCCGGTAGGCCAGCGCCGCATCCTCGCCGAACGAGCCGGGCTCACCGGCATGGGCGAGCAGCGGCGCGACGGCGTCGCGCATCGGCGCCCGGCTGATGGCGGTGCCTGCGCCGGTCACACTCCCTCGACGCGGGTCAGCCAGCCGGCATAGCGAGGATCAACGCCGCGCACGGCGGCGAAATAGGCAGCCTGCAGCTCGCTCGTGACCGGGTAGCCCTTCTCGGGGCTGCCGACGGGACGCCCATCGATGGACGAAACCGTCGCGATCTGCGCGCCTGTGCCCGAGAAGAACACCTCGTCACAGGTGTAAAGCTCGGTGCGGTCGATGGTGCGTACCTCGACCGGTCTGCCGAGGTCGCCGGCAAGTCGAAGCACGGCAGTGCGGGTGATGCCCGGCAGCACGTCGTCGGCGACCGGCGGCGTGGCGATCACGCCGTCGGTGACGATGAACAGGTTTGCCGACGACGCCTCCGCCACGTGACCGTCGGCGGTCAGCATGATTGCCTCGCCATAGCCGCCGGCCTTGGCGTCCTCCACGGCCAGGCAGGCGTTTACGTACGAGCCGGCGATCTTGCCGCGAGCCGGCACGGCGTTGTCGTTGACTCGCTGCCACGCCGACAGACCGACGCTCAGGCCCTCGGTCGGGACGTAATCGCCGAGCGGGAAGCTGAAGATCGTGATCCGATCCTCCAGCCCGGTCAGCTGCAGCCGGATTGACTGGGCCGACTTGTAGAGCAGCGGCCGGATGTACATGTCGGCCACCAGGCCGTTGCGGCGGAGCAGCTCACAGGTGATCGCGACGAGCTGCTCAGGCGTCTCGCTGACGCTGGCCTTCAGCAGCCGGCCGTTGCGCAGCAGCCGCTGGAAGTGCTCGAGGGCGAAGAGCATGGCCAGGCCGCCATCCGCCTGTCGATAGGCGCGGATGCCCTCGAAGATGGCCGTGCCGTAGTTGAGCGCATGAGTTGCGACGCTGACGGTGGCCTGCGCGAAGGGCACCAGCTGGCCCTCGAAGTAGGCCCACTCCCCGACCGCCAGGCGCTTGCCGTCCGAGCCTTCGGCGGCACGGGCGGGCGGCGTCGGCGCCGGCTCGACGGCGGACACGGTCGAGTCGGCGGCAGAGGTGGTCGACGCGCTCACTGCCACCACCGGCTGTGATCGGGCCGCTCCCCGGTGTACTCGGCACGCTCGTCGTCCGAGCGCGCCGCCGCGCGGAAGTTGCCCGCAGCGTCCGTCGCGCCGGCCCACTGCTCTTCAGCCAGCATCTGCTCGATTGCCTCGATATAGGCCTCGACGGAGGCGGCGACGATGTTGGGGCTCTGCGCGGAAGCTTCGTACGTGCCCTGGCCGCGGCTGCCCGGTGCGTCCTCGGGCGGGGCGATGCGGATGGTCACCCGGCCCTCGGCGTCGAACCCCTCGGCGATCGCGTGGACGTCGTAGGACAGGAGGCGGGGATGGCCGCCGAGCACGTCCTGCATGGCGCTGTCGACGGCTCGGAAGAGCGCATCGACGGGCCCGGTTCCCTTGGCCGAGCCCTCCCAGCGGTGGTCGCCGCTCTGGACCACGACCGACCCCCGGCTCTGGACGTTGCTCCCCAGCGAGGCGGACCAGCGCACGAGGCGAAGGTGCTCCACGGGGGCGGTGGTGCCGGCGGCGGCGTTTTCGGTGCTTGACATGGAGCTCTCCTCTCAGGCTGGTTGCGCGACGGGCGACGGTTCTGGCTGGGTGGCAGGCGCTCGGCGCTGCTCGCGCGACGACGGGACGGCATCGGCTTTCCAGATGGCGTACTCGACCGAGTCGACCAGCGCCGCCGACGAGGCGGCGATGATGTTTGTCGCCGAGCCCACCGTCGTCCAGCCGCGACCGGCGGTGTCGCGTGATTCGATCAAAACGCGGGTGCGGGCCGCCGTTGCCGATTCACCATCGATGATCCGCACCTTGTAGTCGACCAGGTGGACGTCGTCGAGCAGCGGGTAGAAGGCGGCCAGGCCCTTGCGCAGGGCCCGGTCGAAAGCGTTCACCGGCCCATTGCCCTCGGCGGCCGTGTGCAGCACCTCGCCACCGACCTCGAGCTTGACGGTCGCTTCGGCGGTCATGCCGCCGATGGCGCCAACCGGTCCGGCAGCCGGCAGCGAATCGGGCATGCCGTCGCGCCAGCCGACATGGACCGCCGCCGACAGCACCCGGAAGGGAGGGCTGTAGTCGGGCTGGCGGCGGCGGATGAGCAGCTCGAATGACGCCTCGGCGCCCTCGTAGCTGGCCCCTTCCGCCTCGAGCGACTTGACCAGCTGGCTCAGCTCGCGCGCGTCAAGCACACCGTCGAGCGACTGGCCCAGTCGCTCGGCCAGCCAGTAGGCATTGGCCCGACCGCCCAGCTCGCTGACGACGAGGCGTGTCTCGTTGCCCACCAGCGCTGGGTCGATGTGCTGGTATGCATGCCGCACGCGCAGGGTCGCTGCGCCGTGCACGCCACCCTTGTGGGCGAAGGCCGAGGCGCCGACGTACGGCTGATGCCCATCGGGCGGGATATTGGCCACCTCGGCGACGAATGACGAGAGCGAGCCGAGGCGAGCCAGGCCGTCGGGGCCGGGCACCGTGGCATACGGGGTCTTCAGCGCGAGGTCCGCCCAGATGGTCACGATGTTGGCGTTGCCACAGCGCTCGCCATAGCCGTTGACCGTCCCCTGCACATGACGTACGCCGGCCTGCACGGCAGCCAGCGAGTTGGCCACCGCCAGGCCGGCGTCGTCGTGGACGTGAATTCCAAATACCGGCGGTGCGGCCTGGTCGGCGAAGGCCGCGATCACCGCGCGGGTGATATCGCGCACCTCGTCGGTCAGGCAGCCGCCGTTGGTGTCGCACAGGACCAGCGACCCGGCGCCGGCAGCGAATGCCGCGCGCAGCGTCGCCAGCGCGTACTCCGGGCTGTCCCTGTAACCGTCGAAGAAGTGCTCAGCGTCGTAGACCACCTCGCGGCCGGCCGAGCGCAGGAAGGCAACCGAGTCGCCGATCATGGCCAGGTTCTCTTCCGGCGTGGCACCGAGCACCTCGGTGGCGTGCAGCAGCCAGCTCTTGCCGAAGATGGTGGTAACCGGCGTCTCGGCCTCGACCAGGGAACGGAGGTTCGGGTCATCCTCCGGCCGGTTGGCACGATGCCGCGTGGAGCCGAAGGCGGCCAGGCGCGCGTTGCGCAGGGTCAGCGAACGCGCGGCAGCGAAGAACTCCTCGTCCTTTGGGTTGGAGCCGGGCCAGCCGCCCTCGATGTAGGGGAAGCCGGCCTCGTCCAGCCGGCGTGCGATCTTCAGCTTGTCCTCGAGCGACAGGGTCAGGCCTTCGCGCTGCGTGCCGTCGCGGAGTGTCGTGTCGTAGAGGAGGACGGGTTCGGTCATGCTCGTACTCCAGTGGCTTTGGATGCGCCGATGCGCTCTACAACTGCGTCAGTGAACTCGCGCGTGCCAACGGCCGACTGGGTTGCGTCAGCCACGAGATCAGCGGTCCGCAGACCGTCGCCCAGCACTGCCCGGACGGAGGCGTCGATGGCGCTGGCAGCATCGGGCCTGCCGAGCGACCAGCGCAGGAGCATCGCCGCCGATCGGATAGCTCCGATCGGGTTCGCCACATCCTGGCCCGTGATGTCCGGCGCCGAACCGTGAACGGGCTCATACAGACCGAACAGGCCGTGCTCGGTACGCCGGTCGCCGAGCGATGCAGAAGGCAACATGCCGAGGGAGCCCGTGAGAACTGAAGCTTCGTCGGAGAGGATGTCGCCGAACAGGTTCTCCGTCACCACCACGTCGAATGCTGACGGGTGAGTGATCAGGTGCATCGCGAACGCGTCGACCAGCCGATGCTCGAGGACGACCCGCGGATAGGACCGGCCGACTTCGGTCACGACGGTCCGCCAGAGCCGGCTGGTTGCCAGCACGTTGGCTTTGTCGACACTGGTCAGGCGACCCCGCCGCTTGTCGGCCAGCTCGAAGGCGAGCCGTGTGACGCGCCGGATCTCGGCGTCGGTGTATGGCAGCGTGTCGACCGCCTGCCTGCCACCGTCGGCGGTTTGGTGCTCGGTCCGCTCACCGAAGTACAGCCCGCCAGTCAGCTCACGCACGATCAGCATGTCGACGCCGCGCAGCCGCTCGGGCCGCAGCGGTGAGGCATCCGCGAGCAGCGGCTCCCCGACGATCGGGCGGAGGTTGGCGAAGAGCCCCAGCCCCTGACGCAGCTTGAAGAGCGCCTGCTCCGGCCGGACATCGGCGGAAGGATCATCCCAGCGCGGGCCGCCGACGGCGCCGAGCAGGACGGCATGCGCGCGGGCGCAGGCGTCCAGGTCCTCGTCCCGCAGGGAGGTGCCGTGTGCCTCGATCGCGGCGCCGCCCGCCAGGACGCTCGTCCAATCCAGCGTGAAGCGGAATCGCTGGCCGGCGGCTTCGAGCACTCGCTGCGCCGCGGCGACCACCTCCGGGCCGATCCCGTCGCCGTCGATCACGGCGACGCGGTAAGCCGTCAAGGCGCCATGCCCTCGCGCACAACCGCCGGCTTGGCGGCAAGCAGCTTGTCAAGCGCCGCCACGTAGGCCGCCAGTGACGCCTCGATGATGTTGGTCGAGAGTCCGTGGCCGGTGACCGTATCGGCGCCTGCCGGCTCGTCGGTGGAGCGCCGAGCGCGGACCATGACGTGGCCCTGGGCGTCCTCGCCTCCGCTGACCGCCCGGATCTCGTACTCGTCCAGCACCGGATGCCAGCCCAGGACCGGCTCGACCGCACCATCGATCGCCCCGAATAACGCGTCGACGGGCCCATTGCCCGAGCTCTCAGCCGTGAGCACTTGGTCGTCGAGCCGGATGGCCGCGGATCCCTGCGAGGAGCCACCGTGGCTGCTGGTGACGCTCCAGCCCTCGAGCCGGACGCGCGGACCGGCCTGTGCAACCGGTGCCTCGGCGGCATGCTGCTCGACCAGGGCGACCAGGTCCGCGTCGGTGACGTCCTTCTTCTGGTCGGCCAGGGCGATCGCAGCCCGGTAGACCGCGTCGAGGGCCTCGCCCTCGAGCTCGTGGCCGAGCTCGCGCAGCTTGCCCTGCAGCCCGCGCCGGCCCGAGAGCTTGCCCACCGACAGCCGGCTGCCGGTGAGGCCGACCGACTGGGGGGTCATGATCTCGTAGGTCAGCGGGTTCTTGAGCACACCGTCCTGGTGGATGCCGGACTCGTGGGCGAACGCGTTGCGGCCGACGATGGCCTTGTTCGGCTGGACGACGAAGCCGGTCAGGTAGCTGACCAGGCGGCTGGCGCTGCTGATCTGCTCGGTGGCGACGCCGCTCGCGCCGGCGCTGAACTGGGTCGGGCGCGTGCGCAGTGCCATCACCACCTCCTCGAGCGAGGCGTTGCCGGCGCGCTCGCCGAGGCCGTTGATGGTCACCTCGACCTGTCGGGCACCGGCCTGCACCGCGGCCAGCGTGTTGGCCGTGGCCAGGCCGAGGTCGTTGTGGCAGTGGACACTGACGACCGCACTCGTGCCGACCCGCTCGACTACCCCGCCGACGAGCGCGCCGAACTCGGAAGGGATGGCATAGCCGACCGTGTCGGGCACGTTGACGGTCGTGGCGCCCGCGTCGACCACGGCCTCGTACAGGCGGAGCAGGAACTCCGGGTCGGTGCGCGAGGCATCCTCGGCGCTGAACTCGATCTCCGCGTCCGCTCCGAGCGCCCGGCGACCGTAGCGCACCCACTCGACCGCGGCCTGGAGCGCGTCCTCGCGGCTCATGCGCAGCTTGTGCTTGAGGTGGATGTCGCTGCTGGCGATGAACAGGTGCAGATGCGGCCGCTCGGCCGGCAGGAGCGCTTCGACGGCGCGCTGTGGGTCGCCCTCGCGGCAGCGGGCGAGGCCGGCGACGGCGACTCCCCGGCTCTCACGGGCGATCCGCTGAACGGCCTCGAAGTCGCCGGGCGACGAAGCCGGGAAGCCGGCCTCGATGACGTCGACATTGAGGCGCACCAGCTGGCGCGCGACCTCCAGCTTCTCGGCGACGGTCAGGCCGGCGCCGGGGGCCTGCTCGCCGTCGCGCAGGGTCGTGTCGAAGATGCGGATGGTGTCCCCTACTGGAGCGATCACGCGCTGGCTCCCTCGGGGCGCTTCTCCGCCGCTGCCTGGGCCTGGCCTTCGCGCACCTCGACCGGGTTGAGCCACGCCATCTGCGCGCGCAGGGCGGCCCCGACCTGCTCGATCTGGTGGTTGCGGTCCGCCTGGCGCAGGCGCTCGAACTCCGGGCGTCCACTCTCGTTCTCGGCCACCCAGCGGCGGGCGAAGGAGCCGTCCTGGATCTCGGCCAGCACCTCGCGCATGCGCTGTCGGACGCTCTCGTCGATGACCCGCGGCCCGGAGACGTAGTCGCCGTACTCGGCCGTGTCGCTGACGCTGAAGCGCATGAAGTTGAGCCCGCCGCGGTACATCAGGTCGACGATCAGCTTGAGCTCGTGCATCGTCTCGAAGTAGGCCAGCTCGGGCTGGTAGCCTGCCTCGACGAGCGTCTCGAAGGCGTTTTTGACGAGCGCGCTGACCCCGCCGCAGAGCAGCGCCTGCTCGCCGAACAGGTCCGTCTCGGTCTCCTCGGCGAAGGTGGTCTCGAGCACGCCGGCGCGCGTGCAGCCCAGCCCGCGGGCGTACGCCAGCACCCGCTGCCGGGCTGCTCCCGAGTGGTCGCGGTGGACGGCGAAAAGGGCAGGGACTCCTCCGCCGCTGGAGTAGACCGAGCGGAGCAGGTGGCCAGGGCCCTTGGGCGCGACCATGCCCACGTCCACGCCGCCGGGGGGATCGATCAGCCCGAAATGGATGTTGAAGCCATGGGCAAAGAGCAGCAGTTGGCCCTCGCGCAGGTTCGGCGCGACCTCAGCCTCGTAGAGCCTCTTCTGCGAGGTGTCGGGCACCAGCAGCACGATCACGTCGGCCTGGCTGACGGCTTCGCCGACGTCGGCCACACGCAGGCCGGCCTCGGTGGCGAGGGCCCGGCTCTTGCTCCCCGGCGCCAGCCCGACGACCACCTCGACACCCGACTCGTGAAGGTTGAGGGCGTGGGCATGGCCCTGACTGCCGTAACCGATCACGGCCACCTTCTGGCCGCCGAGAGCGGACGGGTCGGCGTCGTTGTCGTAGTACATGCGAGCGGTCATGGCTGGGTCTCCTCCTCTTCGGTGACGGGCTGGGGCTGGTTGCCCGTGCGGCTGTCGTTCTCTGCTTCAGGCTCGGGCAGGGCCGGGCGCGGACCCGCGCGCAGGATGCCCTCGACGTCGATGGTTGCCGAGCCGCGGCCCAGCGCGATGACGCCGGTACGGACCATCTCGCGGATGCCGAAGCCGCCGAGCAGGGCGACCAGGGCGTCGATCTCCTGCTCGGTGCCGGCGTACTCGACAACGACGGATTCCTGACCGATGTCGAGCACGCGGCCCTTGTACAGCTCGACGATCTTGAGCAGCTCGCCCCGGCGCGAGGTGGTGGCGCGAACCTTGATCAGCGCCAGCTCGTGCTCGACCACGTCTGTCTCGTGGAGGTCCTGGACCTTGAGCACGTCGACGATCCGGTAGAGCTGCTTGCCCATCTGCTCGACGGCGAACTCGTCGCCGCGGAGGGTGATCGTCATGCGGCTGATGCCCGGCCGCTCGGTGTGGCCGACGGCCAACGATTCGATGTTGAAGTTGCGCGAGCGGACCAGGCTGGCCACCCGGTTGAGCACGCCGGGCTTGTTGTTGACGATGACGGCCAGGACGTGGCGCCCTTCGGCGCCTGTGCCCGGGACGTAGCGCTCGGGTGTTGCCTGGACCATCGTCACTTGCCCTCCGCCGGGTCGTCTTCGGCGCCGGCCGATCCCCATGTCTCGATCAGGTCGGACAGGCCCTTGCCCGCCGGCATCATCGGGAAGACGTTCTGGGTCTCGGCGATCTCGAACCAGACCAGCGCCGGGCCGTCGTGCGCCTGGGCCGAGCGGATGGCCGGATCGACCTCGTCCGGCGAGCTCGCCCTGAAGCAGGGCCAGCCGTAGGCCTTTGCCAGCGTCGGCCAGTCAGGACCGGGAAGGTGGGCGGAGTGGTAGTTGCCGCCGTAGATGATCTCCTGCCACTGGCGGATCATGCCCAGCTTCTTGTTGTCCATCAGCGCGACCTTGACCGGGATCCGATCGACCGCGCAGGTGAGCATCTCCTGCACCGTCATCTGGAAGCCACCGTCGCCGGCGACCGCCCACGTCTCCTTGTCCGGCCGGCCGAGCGCCGCACCCATGGCCGCCGGCAGCCCGAAGCCCATCGTGCCCAGGCCGCCCGAGCTGAGGTGTGAGTCCGGCCGGCGGAAGCCGGCGTAGCGGGCCAGCCACATCTGGTGCTGGCCCACGTCGGCAACGAGCGTTGCATCGTGATCGGTCAGCTCGCCCAGCCGGCCGATGACGTAGTCGGCCGAGAGCAGGCCGTCACGCCAGGCGCCCGAGCCATGCCAGGTCGACGACTCGGACTCGCGCCGCCATTCAGCCAGCTCGTCGAAATAGGCCTGCCGCTCGGAGGGCTGGCGCTCGGAGACCAGGAGGGAAAGCGCAGCGAGCACTCGCTTGACGTCGCCGACGATGGGCACGTCAACGGCGACGTTCTTGCCGATCTCGGAGGGATCGATGTCAACGTGAACGATCCGGGCATACGGCGCGTAGGTGCTGACCTTGCCGGTCACCCGGTCGTCGAAGCGCATGCCCAGCGCGATCAGCAGGTCGGCCGACTGGATGGCACGGTTGACGTGCTTCCAGCCGTGCATGCCCATGTAGCCGTAGCTGAGCGGGTGGGCCTCGTCCATCGCGCCGATGCCCAGCAGGGTGTGGGCCACCGGCACCTGGGTCTTCTCGGCAAAGGCGCGCAGCTCTTCCGTCGCCCGACCGAGAAGCACGCCGTGGCCGGCCAGGATGACGGGGCGCTGCGCACGCTCGATCTCGACTGCGGCAAGGCGCAGCTGGCGCGGGTGGCCGTCGAGGGTCGGGCGGAAGCCGGGCAGGTCGACGGTGGCAGGGTGCTCGGCACGGGTCTCTGCCTGCAGGGCGTCCTTGGTGATGTCGACGTGAACCGGCCCCGGCCGGCCGGATCGGGCGATGTGGAAGGCCTCGGCGAAGACGCGCGGCAGGTCGTCCGCGTCGCGCACCAGGAAGTTGTGCTTGGTCATCGGCAGGGTGATGCCGGTGATGTCGATCTCCTGGAAGGCGTCCTTGCCGATCAGCGCGCCGGGCACGTTGCCGGTGATGGCCACCATCGGGATCGAGTCGAGCATGGCCGTGCCGATGCCGGTGACCAGGTTCGTGGCTCCGGGCCCGGAGGTGCCCAGGCAGACGCCGACCTCACCGGTGGCGCGGGCGTAGCCGTCGGCCGCGTGGGCGGCACCCTGCTCGTGACGGACCAGCACGTGGCGCAGCTCGGGGTAGTCGTCGAGGATGTCGTACAGCGGCAGGATCACCCCGCCGGGATAGCCGAAGAGGACCCTGACGCCCTGGCGCAGCAGCGCCTCGCAGAGCACGTCAGCCCCGATCCGGGTGCGATTGCGCGGCTTCGCGTCAGAGAGCATCGCGCCCCGGGCGCGCTCGATCTCGGCCGCGGCCGGCGTGCCCGCGGCCGGGACGTGGCTATGCCGCGCCCTGCTGCGTGCCTCTTCCCTGGCGAGTGTCATTCGGGTCCTCACATAACAAAGGACCCCCGCCGCTCCCGGCGAGGGTCCTGGTTGTCTCGGGTTGCGTCCGCGGCTAGCGGTTCGCCTCCGTCGTCCTCCAGTCTCCCACCGGGAGCCGGCCAATAAGGCCGATGAGCCCAATGAGGATGCCAATAAGCCCGAGGCCTACGACCTCGAGCCTGCGGAGTACGAGTACGGAGATGTCGGTCAGGGGCGCGACGGCAGTCGCCGAGCCGTTGGCGCCCAGCGCCAAGGCCTGCGAGCGGCGAGTGTCCAGAGCTCTTGTCATGTGACCGAGCGATCTCCTACCGGTGACGGTGAGCCGGCAGGCTAGCAGCCCCGGCCCTGTCTGTCCAGCGGCGAGGTTTCAGGGAGGGCTCGGCGACCGGATCGTGCGGCCGCCGTCGACCCGCAGCCGGGCGCCGGTGATGTAGGCCGCGTCCCGTCCGAGCAGGAAGCAGATTGCGCCGGCCACCTCCGCAGCGGTGCCCATCCGACCGAGCGGCACGTCGGGCCGGCGGTCGGGCGGGTAGCGCGGGGCGTCGAAGGGCGTGTCTATCGCTCCCGGCTCGACGAGGTTGACCCGCACGCCGTCGGGGGCGCCGAGCAGCGCCATCGAGCGGACCAGGCCGACCAGGCCGGACTTTGCCGCAGCATAGGCCGGCGAGCGAACGGACCCCTCAGCCGAGCCCACAATCGAGCCGACGATGACCGCCGAACCACCTCGGGCCGTCAGCGCAGGCAGGGCCACTCGCAATGCGAGGTAGACCCCCGTCAGGTCGACGCGGAGCGCCTCGTGCCAATGGTCGAGATCGTCCCACGGTCCGGTCGGTGGCACGCCGGCGGCGCAGACGAGGCCGTCGAGTCCACTTCCCGCCAGCTCGACGGCGCGACCCAGGACCGCCGCTTCCGCGGCATCGCCGGCCACCGGCTCCACCCCCGCCGGCATCTCGTCACGCAGATCCACGCCGACGACGTGCCAGCCATCGGCCAGCAGCCGCTGGGCCGTCGCGTGGCCGATGCCCGACGCAGCGCCGGTCACGATCGCCACCGGCCGCTCCGTCATCGCTCAACCCGTGCGTGCTCGAGCAGGAGGTCGATTGCCTCGAGGTAGCCCTCCACGCCCCGACCGACGACCTGGCCGACGACGACCGTCTCCAGCAGGAGCACGTGTCGGAAGGGCTCACGGGCGAAGACATCGCTGATGTGGACCTCGACGGCCGGCCGCTCGACTCCCTCGAGCGCGTCACGCAGGGCGTAGCTGGTGTGACCGAGCGCGCCCGGATTGATCACCACGCCGTCATAGTCCAGGCGCTCCAGCCGATCTATCAGCGCGCCCTCGTGGTTTGACTGGAAGGCCTCGAGCGTCGCCCCACGGGCGACGGCGTGGTCGGCCGCCCGCCCGACGACCTCGGCCAGCGTGGTGCGGCCATAGATCTCCGGCTGGCGCTGACCGAGCCGCCCCAGGTTCGGCCCATTGAGCAGCAGGATCCTCATTCGCCGATGGCCGCCAGCGCCGCGTCCAGCTCGGCATCGGTGACGTCGTCGACCTGGGCCACCCGGCCGACCGCCACAGGCAGGATCCAGCGCTGGCGACCGCGCACGCGCTTCTTGTCACTGCCCAGCGCCCCTCTGACTGCGGCGGCATCGAAGCGTCGGCGCAGCGGGAAGCCGAGGCCGATCAGCACTTCGTCTATCCGCTCGGCCAGGCCGCGCTCTGCATCGCGGCCGGCGGCAATATGGGCAACCGCGCGCAGCCCCAACCCGACCGCCTCCCCGTGCGGCAGCTGGTAGCCGCTCTCGACCTCGAGCGCATGGCCGACGGTGTGGCCCAGGTTGAGCGTCCGCCGCTCGTCACGCTCGTATGGGTCGCGCTCGACGACATCCAGCTTGACTCGCGCCGCTCGCTCGGTCATGGCGTACCCGGCGGCCGCGTCGTTGCCGGCGAGGGCCCCCGCGCCGCGGATCTCAATGAGCTCCCACAGCAGCGGGTCGCCGATCAGTCCGCACTTGAGCACCTCGGCCATCCCGTCGCGGCGCTGCCTGACGGGCAGCGTATCGAGCAACGTCGTGTCGGAGATGATCAGCCAGGCCGGCCAGAACGCGCCAACGGCGTTCTTGGCGCCGGGCAGGTCGATCGCCACCTTGCCCCCGATCGACGAGTCCGCCTGCGCCAGCCACGTCGTCGGCACGTGGACGAGCGCCATGCCGCGGTGATGCAGCGCCGCGGCGAGCCCGGCTACGTCGCCGATCGTGCCGCCGCCCACAGCGACCAGAGGGTCGCCGCGCTCGGCGCCAGCGGCGCTCAGCCAGGTCAGCAGCTCGTGCAGCCGGGTGAAGCTCTTGGCTTGCTCGCCGCCCTCCAGCAGGTGACTGCGAGGGGTCGGCAGGGCCGCCGCCAGGCGCGGGTGGGCGTCCAACGCGCGTGCGTCGGCCACGACGGCCGGGACATGGCCGTCGAACGGAGCCAGCAGGTATTGCACTGCGGCGGGGTCGAGGTTGCGGCCAAGTACGACCCGGCCCGCTTCCGGGCCGCCCGGGTGATGGCGTCGATAAGAGGCGTCGTAAAGCGGCCGCCAGCCGTCGGTCCTAGCCGCCTCGTGCGCCTGCTGGGCCTCGATGACTCGACCGGCGACAACATCCACCGGCTCGCTGGCATCGATCGTCACGTCGACCGCCCGGTAGACGGCCGCCCGCGCCTCCGCCGTCCGCGACAGGCCGGCCAGCAGATCGCTGCCCAGCAGCGGCCGGGAGACGGTGTCGGAGGCGAGCCGGTCGGCAAGCCGGTCGAGGGGCGCGTCGAGCCGCACGCGCAGGCCGTGGCTCATCAGCGTCCAGCGGTTGAGCGGGTCAAGTGGCGTGCCGCCGCCGGTGCCGATCACCGCCCGTGGCTCGGAGCAGGCCTTCTCCAGCGCGCGACGCTCCAGCGCGCGAAACGCCGGCTCGCCGTCGTTGTCGATGATCTCGGCCGGTGATCGGCCGGCGGCTCGGGCAATCTCGGCGTCGAGATCGAAGAACGGTCGATCGAGCCGCTCCGCCAGGTTGCGTCCGACGGCGCTCTTGCCGCTCCCGGGCAGGCCGACCAGCACGATGCCCTCAGACATCGGCGTCCTGGCCGAGCTCCTCGCGCAGGGCGGCCGCCATCCGCTGGATCACATCACGCTCGATCGGCATTTCCATCCAGGCCGATAGGCTACGCCAGCCCTGGCCGAGCAGGACACTCGCGCCGCCGCGAGCCGGTGCGCCGGCCGCGCGAGCCTCCCGTACGAGGCGGGTCGGGCTGGGCCGATAGACCAGGTCGAGCACGGCCAGCCCGGCATGGAGCAGCTCGGCCGGCACGGGTGATTCCTCTGAGCCCGTCCCGACGGGGGTGGCGTTGACGAGCAGATCCGCCTCGCCGACCAGGCGCGGGAGCTCGTTCCAGGCCACTGCCGCCGCGCCGGCCACTGGCCCTGCTCCGGCCGCCCCGGCCGAGCGGGCGACGAAGGTGACCTGTCGAGCTGCCAGCTGGTCAATGGCCAGGCCAACGGCACGTGCCGCGCCGCCGGCTCCGAGCACGAGCGCGTGATGGGGCCGCGGCCTGAGCCGGCGCAGCTCTTCGGCAATTGCCGGCACGTCGGTGTTGGTCGCCGACAGCCGACCGCCACGGTTGACGATGGTGTTGACGGCGCCCGCGGCCTGTCCACCGCCGTCGACCTCATCGACGAGCAGCCGGACCGCGGTCTTGTGCGGCACGGTGACGTTCGCCCCCAGGCAATCCGGTTGGCGAAGCCGGTCGATCGTCAGGGGAAGGCTGTCAGCGTCCACGTCGGCCAGCTCGTAGCGATGGTCGACGCCGAGCACGGCGAAGGCTGCTGACTGCATCGCCGGCGAGGCCGAGTAGCCGATGCCCTGGCCAACCAACAGAACCACGCCCATCGCTCAGCCGGCCAGCGGCCTTTGCTCGCGGCGGCGGCGACGGGCGACCGCCGCCCGCAGGTCGCCGACGGTATCGCCGCCGAAGCTGGTCAGCAACGCGTCGGCCAGGATCAGCGCAGCCATGCCCTCGCCCACGATCGCCGCCCGCGGCATGATCGCGATGTCGGTCCGCTCGATATGCGCGCGGCCCTGCTCGCCGCTGACGATGTCGATGGCGTCGAGCGGCTTGCGCAGGGTGGAAACGGGCTTGACGGCCACGCGCAGGACCACAGGCATACCGTTGCTCATGCCACCCTCGATGCCGCCCGCCCGGTTGGAGCGCCGCTGCCAGCCCTCGGCCTGCGGATCGACCTGATCGTGGACGGCGCTGCCGCGCCGGGCGGCCACCTCGAAACCGGCGCCTATCCCGACGCCCTTGGCCCCCGGGATGGCCATCATCGCGGCGGCCAGCGCGCCATCCAGACGCGTGTCCCACTCTGCGTTCGAGCCAAGCCCGACGGGCAGGCCCTCGGCGACAACCACGAACACGCCACCGATCGAGTCGCCCGCCTCGGCTGCAGCATCCACCTCGGCCATCATCTGGCGCTCCGCCGCCGGATCGGGACAGCGCAGCGGAGTGGGCTCGGCCAGATCGCGGGCCGGCCAATCGTGCGGCACCTGGGCAAGAGGATCGTCGGCGCCGGCAAAGGCGCGCACCGTGCCCAGCTGTTCCACGTAGCTCCACAGAGACACCCCGACTGTCGCCAGCAGCTGGCGACAGACCGCGCCGGCCAGCACCCTTGCGGCGGTCGAGCGGGCAGAGGCTCGTTCCAGCACGTCGCGCACGTCGTCGGTGTCGTACTTGATCGCGCCGGCCAGGTCGGCGTGGCCGGGCCGGGCCAGCGTGATCCGCTTGGGCCGGCGGGCCGCGCGCCCCGGTTCCTCGATCGACATCTTCTCGCGCCAGTTGGTCCAGTCGCGGTTGTCGATGCGGAAGCCGAGCGGCGAGCCGAGCGTCCTGCCAAAGCGCAGCCCGGACATCCAGGTGACCTGATCCTGCTCGATCTGCATGCGCCGGCCGCTGCCGTAGCCGTGCTGGCGGCGAGCGAGGTCGCGATTGACCGCCGCCGTACTGACACGGAGGCCGGCAGGTAGACCTTCGAGCACGCCCGACAGCGCCGGCCCGTGCGATTCGCCGGCCGTCAGCAACCGCAGCCGCCTCATGCCGGGCCGCCCAGGCCCAGCCGTTGCGCGTCGCGCCAGAACGTCGGGTAGGAGACGGCCACGCAGGCCGGGTCGTCCAGCCTGACGCCTGCCGCCACGCCGGCCCACGCAGCTACCGCCAGCGAGATGGCAAGTCGATGGTCCCCGCGCGTTGCGATGGTCGCCTCGCGCGGCCGGCCACGCCGGATGCGCCAGCCGTCGGGCAGCTCCTCGACGTTGGCACCGACTGCCGTCAGCGCCGCGGCCACCGCGGCGATCCGGTCGGATTCCTTGACCCGCAGCTCCTGCGCGCCGCGCACCTCGCTCGTGCCTTCCGCGGCCGCCATCGCCACGGCCAGCAAAGGCAGCTCGTCGATCAGCGCCGGCACGAGCTCGGGACCGACCCGAAGCGCCCTGAGCGGCCCCCCGCGAGAGCTGACCGAGATGGTGCCGATCGGCTCGCCTGCCTGTTCGGTCTCGACGGTGGCCTCGATCCCGGCGCCCATCTCGCGCAGTGCGTCGAGCAACGCGACGCGGGTGGGGTTGAGGCCGACGTTGGCCAGGCGCACGCTCGCTGCCGGGTGGATGGCCGCCGCCACCACCCAAGCCGCCGCCGACGAGAAGTCGCCCGGCACCGTCATCCGCATCGGCCGGGGGACGGATGGGCCATCGACCGTGGTCACGCTCGCGCCGCGCGGCCTGCCAGAGCGCGAGAGCGGCACCCCCATGGCCGAAAGCATTCGCTCGGTGTGGTCGCGCGTGGGTCCGGGCACCGTGATCGCGGTTCTGCCATCGGCGGCCAGCGCCGCCAGGACCAGCGCGCCGAGCACCTGCGCGCTGGCGACGCTCAGCTCATGGTTGACGCCCGCGAGCGGCCGCCGACCGAGGATGGTCACCGGCGGTCGGCCGTCGGTGGTTGCCACCTCCGCGCCCATCCGGCGCAGCGGCTCGGCCACGCGCTCCATCGGCCGGCGACTGAGCGAGGCGTCGCCGGTCAGCACCACCTCTCCGGCGCCACCGGCCAGCGCGCCCATGAGCAGCCGCATCGTGGTCCCGGAGTTGCCGCAGTCGGCCTGCCCACCGCCCAACCGCCCGGCGTGGCCGGCCTGGCCGAGCCCATCGATCCGGACCGAGGTGGGTGGCAGCGGCTCGCCGCTGGTGGGCTCGTGGCCGGTGGTGGGTTCGTCGCCGGCGGCTTCCGCCCGCACGCCCAGGGCGCGCAGCGCCGCCAGGGTCGACAAGACGTCCTCGCCGGGATGCCGAACCACGATGGTCGATCGGCCCTCCGCCAGGGCGCCGAGGATCAGCGCCCGGTGGGCGATCGACTTGTCCGCGGGCACCGCCAGCTCGCCGGACATCTCGCGCGCCGGCCGCAGCTCAGTGCTCGCCGGCGCTGCGGCAGCCGCCCGCATCACCGGCGGCTTGCTGCCTCCCGCCGTCGAGGGGAGTCCGAGCGCGGTTGTCCGGCAGTCCCGTCGTCGCGCGGCTGATCGGCAGCGGCGTCGCCAGCCGGCTGGACCGCCAGGAGCTTGCGCTGCATGGCGGCGTGGCGGCGCTGCATCGAGCGCGAGGCACGGACGACGGCGTTGAGGACCTGCTGCATCTCGTCGGCGTCCATAACCCCGCTTGAGCGAGCCATCGCCCGCTCGACCAGCTGGCGCTCGCGCTCGACGTCATGGCCGTGGGCATCCATGCCTTTGGCGCTCTGCACGGCAAGAGCCAGCCGGGCGCGCTCCTCGATCAGCTCGACCAGCTGCTCGTCAATCGCGTCGATCCGCTCGCGGATGCCGCCGATGCCGACCGGTACCTCGGGCGGCCTGGCGGTGCGCTTGCCATTGCTGCGCAGGTACTCGAGCCGGCGCAGCTCGTCCATCAGCGCACCGAACTCCTCGAAGGAGAGCGACTGGTCGCCGTCCGAGCGCGCCCGCGGCGGATCGGGGTGGACCTCGATCAGCAGCCCGTCGGCACCCACTGCTGCGGCCGCCAGCGCCATCGGCCCGACCAGCGAGCGCTTGCCGGTGCCGTGGCTGGGGTCGATGACGATCGGCAGATGGGTCATCTCACGCAGGACGGGCACGGCTGACAGGTCGATCGTGTTGCGCGTCGCCCGCTCGAAGGTGCGGATGCCGCGCTCGCACAGGATCACGTTGCTGTTGCCGGCCGACAGGACGTACTCGGCGGCCATCAGCCACTCGTCGATGGTCGCGGCGAGGCCGCGCTTGAGCAGGACCGGTCGACGAGTCTGGCCGGCCGCGCGCAGAAGCACGAAGTTGTGCATGTTGCGCGCGCCGATCTGGATCACGTCGACGTAGCGGTCGAACAGCTCGACGTCGGCTGGGTCGGTCAGCTCGGTGATCACCGGCATGCCGGTCTCCTCGCGCGCCTCGGCGAGCATTTTCAGCGCCGGCTCGCCCAGGCCCTGGAAGGCGTAGGGCGATGTGCGCGGCTTGTAGGCGCCGCCGCGCAGCATGTGGGCACCTTCGCGGCGAACCCAGCGAGCGGTGGCAAAGAGCTGCTCACGTGACTCGACGGCGCACGGGCCGGCCATCACGACCAGCGGACTGCCCGCCCCCATGATCGAGTCGCCAACCTTGATCCGCGTCCGCTCGCTGGTGTGCTCGAGGCTGGCCAGCTTATGCGGCGAGGTGACCCGGATGGCCTGCTCGACGCCGGGCATCGTGCCGATGTGAGCGACCCGCTCGATGTCGACGCCGACCACGCCGATGATGACGCGCTCCTGGCCCTCGCTCACGAAGGCTTCGAGGCCCTGGCTGCGGATCATCGAACAGACTGCCTGGACCTCGTCCTTGGCGGCGCCGGGGCGCATTACCACGATCATCGAACGACCCTCTTGGCGTGGCTGGCTTGCTCTCTGCTTGCGTCGCGCTGGCTGGGTAAACAAAAACGCAGGTGCCTTGCGGCGCCTGCGTCTGCGGGCACGAGGTTTCTTGCTGGCGAGCTCTGCTCGCCGGCCTCGTACCCGCTAGGCGTAAAACCAGAAGTTGTGCGACATGTGGCCGCGGAGCGTACGCGGCAGCCGGGAGGTTGTCAATCCGGATGGCTTCTCCGCGGTCCTTTGCTAACCTGCGCCTCCCATGTCGTCACAGCCGCGCACCATCGTCGACAAGATCTGGGACGAGCACGTCGTGCTCGAAGAGCCGGGCGCGCCAGCGGTCCTGGCTATCGACCTGCACCTGGTTCACGAGGTGACAAGCCCGCAGGCATTCGAGGGCCTGCGGCGACGCGGCCTGACCGTCCGCCACCCGGAGCGAACGATCGCCACCGCCGACCATTCGACCCCGACCCATGACCGCAGCCTGCCGATCCTCGACCAGCAGGCAGCCTTCCAGGTCGGCCAACTGGCGCGCAACGCGGAGCAGTTCGGCATCCCGTTCTACGGCCTCGGCTCGGACCGTCAGGGCATCGTTCACGTGATCGGGCCCGAGCTTGGCCTGACGCAGCCGGGCATGACCATCGTCTGCGGCGACTCGCACACCGCCACCCACGGCGCTTTCGGCGCGCTGGCCTTCGGCATCGGCACGAGCGAGGTCGAGATGGTGCTCGCCACCCAGACGCTGCTGCAGCGCAAGCCGAAGAGCTTCGAGGTCCGCGTCGACGGGCGGCTGAGTGCCGGGGTGACAGCCAAGGACATCATCCTCGCCCTGATCGCACGGATAGGCGTCGGCGGCGGCACGGGCCATGTCTTCGAGTACGGCGGCGAGGCGATCCGAGCGCTGTCGATGGAAGAGCGGATGACGATCTGTAACATGTCCATCGAGGGTGGGGCGCGGGCCGGCCTGATCGCGCCGGACGAGACCACATTCGCCTACGTCGAGGGTCGGCCGCATGCCCCGATCGGCTCGGCCTGGCGCGAGGCCGTAGAGCGCTGGCAGCAGCTGCCGTCTGATGCGGACGCTGCCTACGATCGCTCGGTCACCATCGACGCTGACGAGCTTGAGCCGATGATCACCTACGGCACCAACCCGGGCATGGGCATGGGCATCTCATCGCCCGTGCCGACGCCTGATCGGGCACCGGACGAGGCCGGTCGGCGAGCGCTCGAGAAGGCCCTCGAGTACATGGGCCTGCCAGCGGGCGAGCCGCTGCTCGGTCACCCCGTCGACATCGTCTTCATCGGCTCGTGCACCAACAGCCGGATCAGCGACCTGCGTCAGGCAGCGGCGTTGATGAAGGGCCGTCGCGTGGCCGGTGACCTGCGCGTGATGGTGGTCCCCGGCTCGCAGCAGGTGAAGCGCGCGGCGGAGCAGGAGGGCCTGGCCGACATCTTCCGGGCGGCAGGAGCCGAGTGGCGCGAGGCCGGCTGTTCGATGTGCATCGCCATGAACGGCGACCAGGGGGCGCCCGGCCAGTACATCGTCAGCACCAGCAACCGCAACTTCGAGGGCCGCCAGGGCAAGGGCGCACGGACCTTCCTGGCCTCGCCCCTGACCGCTGCCGCCACCGCTCTGGCGGGAAAGGTCACCGACCCTCGCACGATGCTGGACGCCTGAGGCTCCAGCCGAGCGATGGCAGAGGGCTTCACCACCTTCACCAGCAAGGTCATCCCGTTGCCGGCCGAGAACGTCGACACCGACCAGATCATCCCGGCGCGTTACCTCAAGACGACCGACAAGTCGGGCCTCGCGGAAGCGCTCTTCCGTGATTGGCGCTTCGAGGAGGACGGCACGCCCAAGCGGTCGTTCGTGCTGAACCGGCCCGAGATGGAGGGTCGCCAGGTCCTGCTGGCCGGCGACAACTTCGGCTGCGGGTCGTCTCGCGAGCACGCACCCTGGGCGCTGACCGCCTGGGGCATCCGTGCAGTCATCTCGTCCAGCTGCGCCGACATCTTCCGCAACAACGCGCTCAAGAACGGCCTGCTGCCGATCATCGTCGACCCGGCCACCCACCAGCGGCTGTTCGACCTGGTCGCGGCCGACCCGGACATGGAGCTGACGATCGACCTGCAGGCGCAGGCCGTCCACCTGCCCGCCGACGAGGTGATCGCCTTCGAGGTCGATCCCTTCGCTCGCCAGATGCTGCTCGCCGGCACCGACGAGATCGGCTGGCTGCTGGCACGCCGCCAAGCGATCGAGGCCTGGGAGGTCGCCCATGCCCCGCGGGTCGACACGCGACCGCGCGCTTGACGGGCACCGGGCAGGTGCCTAGACTCCGGCACTCAGCACGAATAGCGGGCTGCGAACGGGACGAGTAACCCTCGACCTGCCGGCACAGAGACCCGGCGGCTGGTGTGAGCCGGGGCGGCAGTGATGGTGAATGGACCCGGGAGCCCCCGGACCGAAAGCCGCGGCGGGAACGCCGGGCGAGTAGGCTCCGGCGCAGAGCGCCAGCGATACAGGGCAGCGCCGATCGGATGCAGCACGGCAGGAGCCGCGCCGCTCGATCCCGTCGGTAACGATGAGTGCGGCACACGCCGAACCAGGGTGGCACCGCGGAAGGACCAAGAGCCTTTCGTCCCAGAGGACGAAAGGTCTTTTTGTTGTCCGGAGGTCCGACACGTTGGCATCGCTCATCGACCGGCCGCTCTCGCTGGCTGAAGCTGCCCGGCGGGCAAGTGAGCACGACACCGTGCTGCTGCGCGCCACCCGCGAGGCCGATCTCGAGACGCCCATCGGCGCGTTCCTGGCCATCGACGACGGCTCACCGGCCTACCTGCTCGAGTCGGTCGAGGGCGGCGAGCGGCTCGGCCGCTACTCCTTCCTGGGGGTCAGGCCACGCCGCCTGCTCGAGGTGCGCGACGGCGGCTCGGTCATCCGCTCGCGACCGGTCGGCGTCGAGGATGCCTTTGAGCTGACGGACGAGGCACTGCCTCAAGCGGACCCCCTGCTCGCGCTGCGCCAGTTCCTGCCACGGCGGCGAGTGGCTCCGCTGCCGGATCTGCCACGCTTCAGCGGCGGCGCAGTCGGAGTGCTGGCTTACGACGCGGTCTCCCAATTCGAGCGGTCTGTGCCGTTGCCGGCCGCGGATCCGGTCGGCGTGCCGCTGGCTGCCTTCCTCGAGACCGACCTGGTGCTGGTCTTCGATCACCTGGGCCACACCCTCTCGGCCATTGCCGCCCTCCACGCCGACGGCCCCGACTTCGAGCGGCGCTACCGCATCGCGGAGCGTGCCGTCCTCGACGTCCTCGAGCGGACAGCAAAGGGTGGGTCCGCGCGGCCGGCGGTTTCCGAGACACATCCAGCCATCGCAGGCCCGACGGATGACACCGTCGAGACGAGCCTCGGCCGGGAGGCTTACCTCGCAGCAGTCGAGGAGGTCAAGGAGGCGATCCGGGCCGGCGAGACCATCCAGACGGTGCTTGCTCGGAGACGCAGCCTGCCGGCGACGCGCAGCGATGGCACGCCTTTGGCCGGGATCGGCCTGTACCGGGCTCTGCGTCGGGTCAGTCCCAGCCCATACCTCTTCTTCGTGCGCATGCCCGACTTCGAGGTCGTTGGCGCCAGCCCGGAGCTGCTGCTGCGCGTCGAGGGCGGGGAGATGTTGACTCACCCCATCGCCGGGACGCGACCGCGCGGCGCGACCGACGACGAGGACCGTCGGTTGGCCGAGGAGCTGGCCGGGGATCGCAAGGAGCGCGCTGAGCACGTGATGCTCGTTGACCTGGCCCGCAACGACCTGGGCCGCGCCGCGCGCCCGGGCAGCGTGACGGTCACGAGCTACCTGCAGGTGGAGCGCTTCAGCCACGTCCAGCATCTGGTCAGCCACGTTCGGGCCGAGCTGCACGACGACTGTGATGCGCTGGACGCGCTGCGCTCGGTCTTCCCTGCCGGAACCCTCAGCGGGGCCCCCAAGGTCCGCGCCATGCAGCTCATCGCCGCGCTCGAGAAGGAGCGTCGCGGGCTGTACGGCGGGGCGGTCGGCTACCTCGGCTACGACGGCGCGCTCGACACGGCCATCACCATCCGCAGCGCCGTCATCTCCGGCGGCCGCATCCACCTCCACAGCGGCGCCGGCATCGTCGCCGCGAGCGTCGCCGAGCGCGAGCTGGAGGAAACCGACCACAAGGCCAACGCCATGGAGCGCGCGATCGCCCTTGCCGGCGGCAGCGTGCCTTCCCGGCAGGACGCCGGCCCCGTCACAGCAGGAGCGAAATCATGATCCTGGTCATCGACAACTACGACTCGTTCACCTACAACCTTGTCCAGGCGCTGCAGGCCGCGTCGACCAGCCTGCGCGTGGTGCGCAACGACGAGCTCGATCGGGCCGACCTGGAAACGCTGGCCAACGACCGGGTCGACCCGCTGACCGGCATCCTGATCTCGCCCGGGCCGGGGGATCCTGACGGTGCCGGCATCTCGCTGGATGCGATCCGTTTTGCCGTCGAGCGCGAGATGCCGTTGCTGGGGGTCTGCCTGGGCATGCAGGCGCTGGCGGCGGCGTTCGGCGCGTCCGTCGTGCGCGCGCCGACGCTCGTCCACGGCGAGTCCTCACAGGTGACGCACGATGCCAAGGGCTTCCTGCGGGGGATGCCGCTGCCCTTCCCCGGTGCGCGCTATCACTCGCTCTGCGTCGACGCGTCCACCCTGCCCGACGAGCTGTACGTCAGCGCCCTGGCTGACGATGGCGTGGTCATGGGCATCCGCCACCGAACGCTGCCCATCGAGGGCGTCCAGTTCCATCCGGAGTCGGTGCTCACGCCGGACGGTCCGCGCATCCTGGCCAGGTTCCTGCGCGAATGCGCCGAGGGCCGGCCGGATGTGCTCGAGGAGCGGCGCGACTTCTGCTTCCGGGGACTTGCCGCATGAGCGAGTCGGTCCGTTCGGCGCTGGCGCGGGTCGTGGCCGGCGATACGCTGTCGCGCGCGGACGCCCGGTCGGCGATGGGCACGGTCATGGACGGTGAGGCGACTCCGGCCCAGCTGGCCGGGCTGCTGATCGGACTGCGGGTACGCGGCGAGACGGTCGAGGAGCTGGCCGGCTTCGCCGAGGCGATGCGCGCGCGAGTCCTGACGGTCCGAGCGCCGGCGGGGGCGGTGGACACCTGCGGCACCGGCGGGGATGGCGCCGCCACATTCAACATCTCGACCGCTGCGGCGCTGGTGGTGGCCGGCGCCGGAGTGCCGGTGGCCAAGCACGGCAACCGCGCAGTGACCTCGCGCTCGGGCTCGGCCGACGTGCTCGAGGCGCTGGGCGTGCCGGTCGACCATGGCCCCGATGACGCGGCGGCGGCGCTGGCGCGCCACGGCTTCGCCTTCCTCTTTGCACCGACCTATCACCCGGCCATGCGCCATGCCGGCCCCGTCCGCCGAGAGCTCGGCGTGCCGACGTGCTTCAACCTCCTCGGGCCCTTGACCAACCCGGCCGGAGTGCGCCGACAGGTCGTCGGCGTCGCCGATCCGACAGCGGCCGCACGCGTTGCCCGCGTCCTGCACGCGCTTGGCACGGATCGGGCGCTGGTGGTCCACGGCGACGGTGTCGACGAGCTGCCGCTGGACGACTCGGGCGTGCTGTACGACGTCTCGCCGATGGGCGTCCGCCGCCGGCGCATCGATGCCCGCCGGTTGGGCCTCCGGGCGGCGCAGCGCAGCGAGCTTGCCGGTGGCGACGCCGAGCACAACGCTCGGCTGATCCAGGCCATCCTGGCCGGCTCCGACCGCGGGCCGCGGCGCGACGTGGTCGTGCTCAATGCCGGCGCCGCGTTGCTGGCTGCCGGCCGGGCCCGCACCCTCGCCGGCGGGGTCGCGCAGGCTGCCGAGGCAATCGACAGCGGCGCTGCGGTGACCGTGCTGGATCAGATAACCGGTAGCGCCCGGCCCCGGAGCGCGGCATGACGGTCGTCGCGCGGCCGCGGGGAGAGAGCGTCGTGCGAGCCATCGCCCGTCGCCGGGCAGAGGACCTGCGCGATCAGCTCGAGGGAACCGACCGCCACCAGATGGCTCGCGCCGCTCGGCTCGCCGGACCGCCGCGCGACCTGCTCCAGAGGCTGGCGCTGCCCGGTCTGCATGTCATCGCCGAGGTAAAGCGCCGCTCGCCCAGCGCCGGTTCGCTGACAGCGCCGCGCACCGTGATCGACCAGGCCCGCGCCTACGAGGCGGGCGGCGCGGCGGCGATATCGGTGCTGTGCGAGCCGCACTGGTTTGACGGCTCACTCGAGGACCTGCGCGCGGTGCGCGACGCGGTCAGGGTCCCGTTGCTGGCCAAGGAGTTCGTGGTCGACGCGCGCCAGCTCGCCGTGCTGCGCGGGGCCGGTGCTGACCTGGTTCTGCTGCTCGCCGTGCTGCATGACGGGCGCCGGCTGCGCGGCCTCGTGCGCGAGGCCCGCTCGCTCGGCCTCGAGCCACTGGTCGAGGCGCATGACGAGCGCGAGCTTGAGCGAGCGCTGTCGAGCGATGCCAGGTTGATCGGTATCAACAACCGCGACCTGCACACCCTCGAGGTGGACCCCGACCGTGCCGAGCGGCTGCGCCACCTGCTGCCCGACGACCGGCTGGCGGTAGCCGAGTCGGCGATCAGCCGGCCGTCGACGCTCGTCCGGCTGCGCGCGCTGGGCTTCGATGCAGCGCTCATCGGCGAGGCGCTGATGCGTTCCCCCGAGCCGGCCGCCGCCGTCAGTGCGATGGTTGCTGCCGGCCGAGCCCCCCACGACCCTGCGACGGTCGCCCGGCGCGCCGCCGTCAAGATCTGTGGCCTGACCCATCCGGACGACGTGATCGCGGCAGCCCGGGCGGGGGTGACGCACGTCGGGCTGAACGCCATATCGGGCACACCGCGCGCCCTCCCGAGCGACGGGCTCGCGCGCCTGGCCCGTCTCGCGCGCGGCCTGGCCAACCCTCCGCAGGTGGTGCTGGTGACCGCCGACGCCGAGCCCGAAGAGCTGGACCGACTGATCGACGAGGTCGACCCGGACATCGTCCAGCTTTCCGGCCGCGAGCAGGTCGCGCTGCTCGAGCAGCTGCGCCGGCCGGCGTGGAAGGTGCTGCGCATCACGGCTGACCCGGCGGCCACCGTCTCCGAGGCACGCGCCTGGCTGGCCAGCGGCCGGTGCCAGCGCATCGTCCTTGACGCGCACCATCCGACCATGCTCGGCGGCACGGGCCTCGCCGTCGATCGCTCCCAGGCGGCGGCAGTGGCGCGCGAGGTGCCGGTCGTCCTCGCCGGCGGCCTGCGGCCGGAGAACGTGGCCGGAGCCCTGCGCAGCGTGCCGGCACTGGGCATCGACGTCGCGTCCGGCGTGGAGCCCCAGGTAAGGCGGCCGCTTCGACGCCCACCGCGCAAGGACGCCCTGGCGATGGCACTGCTGGGCAAGCGTGCGCTGGCCGCGCGCGACGACCGTCCGCACATCGCCAGCCGTCCGCGGCTCGCGCCGACCGGTCTGCTCGAGGCTGACGACCGTGGTCGCTGGGGCGTTGAGGGGCAGCTGGGCGGCCGGTTCGTGCCGGAGACGCTGATGCCGGCGCTGGTCGAGCTCGAGCGCACGTACGCCGCGATCCGCCACGAGCCAACCTTCTGGGCCGAGCTGCGTGAGCTGCTTGGCCACTATGCCGGCCGACCAACGCCGGTCTACCGCGCCGATCGCCTGGCGGCGACCATCTCACCGCGCCTGCGTCTCTACCTCAAGCGCGAGGATCTCGCCCACACCGGTGCGCACAAGATCAACAACGTGCTCGGCCAGGCACTGCTGACCCGCCGGCTGGGCAAGACACGCGTGATCGCCGAAACGGGCGCCGGCCAGCACGGCGTGGCGACCGCGACCGCCTGCGCTCTGCTCGAGATCCCGTGCGTCGTCTACATGGGCGCGCGTGACGTGGAGCGCCAGCGACCCAACGTGCTGCGGATGGAGGCGCTGGACGCGGAGGTGCGACCCGTCCGCGCCGGCTCGGCGACGCTCAAGGACGCGATCAACGAGGCGATGCGCGACTGGGTGACCAACGTTGCCACCACCCACTACGTGCTCGGCTCGGCGATGGGCCCGCACCCCTACCCGACCATCGTGCGTGACCTGCAGCGCGTGATCGGCGACGAGGCGGCTGCTCAGCTGCAGGCCATCGAAGGACGGCTGCCGGACCTGGTCGTTGCCTGTGTCGGCGGCGGCTCGAATGCCGTCGGGCTGTTCGACCGGTTCATCGGCGAGCCGTCGGTGCGGTTGGTTGCCGTCGAGGCCGCCGGTGACGGGTTGGCTACCGGTCACCATGCGGCTGCTCTGGCCGGCGGCAGCCTGGGCATCATTCACGGCGCGCGAACGCTGCTGCTGCAGGACGCCGAGGGCCAGGTGGCCGAGGCGCACTCGATCTCGGCCGGGCTCGACTACCCCGGAGTCGGTCCGCAGCTGGCGGCGATGACGATGGCCGGACGGCTCGAGTTGGCGACCGCCACCGACGACGAGGCGCTCGCCTCTCTGCGCCAGCTCGCCGCCAGTGAGGGGATCCTGCCGGCGCTCGAACCGGCCCATGCGCTCGCCGCGCTGCCGCGGATCCTGGGCAGCGAGGAGCGGGAGCTGCTCGTACTGGTCGGGCTATCGGGCCGTGGCGACAAGGACCTGGCCCACCTGACCGGTGCCCGGCGATGACCCGCAGCACGGCCGGATCGAGGCGGATCCAGACGGCCTTCGCGGCCGCCGCGGCTGAGGGCCGGATCGCCTTCGTGCCCTACGTCGTTGCCGGCTACCCCGACTACGACACCTCCGAGCGCGCGGCCCTGGCCGCGATCGATGCCGGCGCCGACGTGCTGGAGCTGGGACTGCCCTACTCCGACCCCTTGGCCGACGGAACCACGCTCCAGCGGGCCAGCGGCGCGGCGCTGGCCGCAGGCGCAACGCTCAACGGCTCACTGCGACTGCTGGCGCGTATCTGCGCGGCTCGCCCGCACACGCCGGTGCTGGTGATGGGGTACGTCAACCAGTTCATGGGACCGATCGAGCCGGGGGTGATGGCCGGCCGGCTGGCTGGTACCGGCGCGGCAGGTGCGATCGTCGCCGACCTGACGCCGGACGAGGGTGCCCCGCTGGAGGAGGCGTTCGGCGGGCACGAGCTCGCCCTGGTCTATCTGGTCGCCCCGACCAGCGGCCAGGACCGCACCGCGCAGATCGCCGGGCGTGCCGGCGGCTTCGTGTACTGCGTCTCGCTGACCGGCGTCACCGGCGCGCGGCAGTCGCTGCCGGGGCAGTTGCGGACGCTGGTCACGCGCGTGAAGTCCGTCTCACCGCTTCCCGTCGCGGTCGGCTTCGGAGTCTCTCGTCCCAGCCATGTCCGGACCGTGGCGCGCGCCGGCGCGGACGGAGTGGTGGTCGGGTCGGCACTGGTCGATGCGCTCGGGACCGACGGGCGGGATGTCGACGGGCTGGCCCGCACCTGTGGCACGCTGCGCGCAGCGACCACCGTCACCGCCTCGGGAGCCCTGCATGGCCAACAACCCCCCTGACCAGCCAACCCTGCCCTACGACCGACCAACCGATCCGCTCAAGCGCATCTCGGCCGGACTGACCGACGGGCCCGACCGGGCCGCCGCTCGGGCGATGCTCAAGGCGGTCGGCTTCGGTGACGAGGACCTTGCCCGGCCGATCGTTGGCGTGGCCACCAACTGGATCGAGACGATGCCCTGCAACCTGAACCAGCGCCGGCTGGCCGAGCTGGTCAAGGAAGGGGTGCGTGCGGCCGGTGGCACGCCGATGGAGTTCAACACGATCGCCATCAGCGACGGCGTCTCGATGGGCAGCGAGGGCATGAAGGCATCACTCATCAGCCGGGAAGTGATCGCCGACTCGATTGAGCTCGTCGCCCGCGGCCACCTCTTCGACGGGCTGGTCTGCCTGGTCGGCTGCGACAAGACCAACCCGGCAGCGGCCATGGCCGCTGCCCGCCTCGATATCCCCACCGTCATCCTCTACAACGGCACCATCTACCCGGGCACGTACAAAGGCCAGGACCTGGACATCGTCAGCGTCTTCGAGGCCGTCGGTGCCTACCGCGCCGGTCGCATCAGCGCCGAGGAGCTGTACGAGATCGAGAGCCGCGCCTGTCCCGGCGCCGGCGCCTGCGGCGGACAGTTCACGGCCAACACGATGAGCATGGTGCTCGAGTTCCTCGGGCTTTCGCCGGCCGGCCTCAACGGCATCCCGGCCGAGGATCCGGCCAAGGAGAACGCCGCCCGCCGCTGCGGCGAGCTGGTCATGCAGCTGCTGCGTGACGATCTCCGCCCGAGCCGCATAGTCGATCGGCGTTCGATCGACAACGCGATCGCGTCGATCGCGGCGACGGGCGGCTCGACCAACGGCGTGCTGCACCTCCTGGCGATCGCCCAGGAGTTCGGCGTGCCACTCGAGATCGACGACTTCGACGCCATCTCCTCACGCACCCCGCTGATCGCCGACATGCGGCCGGGCGGCCGCTATCGGGCCGCCGACCTGACCGACGCCGGTGGCGTCAGCCTGGTCATGCGCGAGCTGCTCAAGGGTGGCCTGCTGCATGGGGATGCGCCGACGGTTGACGGGCGAATCATCGCCCAGATCGCCGAGGTGGCGAGGGAGAAGGACGGCCAGGACGTTGTCCGACCGATCGATCAGCCGATCAAGCCCACCGGCGGACTGGCCATCCTGCGCGGAAGCCTCGCCCCCGACGGATGCGTGGTCAAGCTCGCCGGCCACGAGCGACACCAGCACCAGGGCCCGGCTCGCGTGTTTGACTCGGAAACGGCCTGCTTTGAGGCGGTAAAGGCCGAGCAGATCAGGCCGGGCGACGTGATCGTCATCCGCTACGAAGGCCCGGTCGGCGGGCCGGGGATGCAGGAGATGCTGTCGGTCACCGCCGCGCTGGTCGGCGAGGGGTTGGGCGAGACGGTGGCGCTGATCACGGACGGCCGGTTTTCCGGTGGCACGCGCGGGCTGATGATCGGCCACGTCGCGCCCGAGGCGGCACTGGGTGGCCCCATCGCACTGGTCCGAGAGGGCGACCTGATCTCGATCGACGTGGATGCCCGGCGGGTTGACCTGGATGTCGATGGCCAGGAGCTGGCGCGGCGACGCGAGGCATGGCAGCCTGCCCCGCCACGCTACCGCAACGGCGTGCTGGCGAAGTACGCCGCCCTCGTCGGGTCGGCCAGCCAGGGAGCGGTCACCCGACCCACGCTCGGCTGAACCGGTTGATGTGCCGTGCCGGGCGCTCCGCCCAGATCTGCCGGCCGCGCTAGGCTTGCTCCGATGTCCCTGCTCGCTTCGCTCGCGCCGGCCGAGTCTGCCTTGCTCGCCGAGGCGCGTCGGGCCGTGCTCGCGACCCTCCGCCCGGACGGGCGACCGCGGCTGGTGCCGATCACCTTCGCCGCGGACGAGCACCGCGACGTCCTGTATTCGCCCCTCGACGAGAAGCGCAAGACTGTCTCCGACCCGCGCCGGCTGGCCCGCGTGCGCGACATCCTGGCCAGGCCGTCAGTGACGCTGCTGGTCGACCGCTGGAGCGAGGACTGGACGACGCTCATCTGGCTGCGCCTCGATGGCCGCGCCACGCTGCTTGAGCCGGGCGAGGAGCACGGCGGCGCCGTCGGCCAGCTGCGCCGTCGCTACCCTCAATATGCCAACCACCGGATCGAGTCGCAGCCGTTGCTGCGCTTTACGGTCGAGGCAGTCCGCGGATGGGCAGCGCGATGACCTTCAACGCCATCGACGTCATCGCGCTGCTGATCATCCTGCTCACCATCTGGATGGGCGCACGCTCGGGCCTCGCAGTGCAGGCCTTCGCCATCCTCGGCTTCGCGGCCGGGGTGCTGCTGCTGGTCGTCGCGGCGCCATATGCCGCCCCGCTGCTGGAAGACCTCGACCCGCCGCTGCGCGGCCTTGTCGTCCTGCTCGTCATGGCCACGGTCGTACTGGTCGTGCAGGGCATCGGGTCGGAGATCGGCACCAGCGTCCGCAGGCAGATGGGCTATGGCCTGCTCGGCGGATTGGACCGGGCGGCTGGCGGCGTCTTCGGTGTGGCTCGCGGCATCTTCATGGTCTGGCTCCTGGGCGGGCTGCTGGCCGTTGCGCCGGTACCGGCCCTGGCAACCGAGGCGCGCCAGTCGCTGGCCCTCCGTGCCCTGGACGCGTACTTTCCCTCGCCACTGGTGCTCGCCGCCGAGTTCGGGCGGGCGATCCAGGCAGCGGGGCTGCCCGACGTCTTCGCCGGGCTGCCCCCGCCGCCTGCCGAGCCGGTGGAGGGACCTGACCAGCAGGCGGCCGATGCGATCGCCCAGGCCGCCCGAGCCAGCACCGTGCGCGTCGAGGGTGTCGCCTGTGCCCGCTTCATGACCGGCACCGGGTTCGCGGTCGCGCCGCAGCACATGGTCACGAACGCCCACGTCATCGCCGGCGCCGACCGGGTCTGGGTCTCGCGCGACGGCTCACTCGATCGCCATCCGGCCACGGTGGTCCACTACGATCCGGACCTGGACGCGGCGTTGCTGCACGTGCCCGGGCTGGAGCTGGCACCGCTGGAGCTGGCCACCGGCAGCCCCCGCCGGGGCACGACGATGGCCGCCCTGGGATTCACCGGCGGCGGCCGCCAACGGGCCATCCCCGCCGCCGTGACACGCTCGATGGAGGCGCTCGGACGGGACATTTACGGGCGCCAGGTCATCTCACGGCAGGTCGTCGAGCTGCGCGCGGACGTGGCGCCGGGCGACAGCGGCGGACCGGTCATGCTGGAGGACGGGACCGTCGGCGGCGTGACCTTCTCCGAGTCGCGGGAGGACCCCACCATCGGCTACGCGCTGTCGCCGGTCGCCGTTGCCGACTCCATCCGCGGCGCTCTCTCGCGCACCCAAGCGGTCAACCCCGGGGAGTGCCTCCCGGGGATTTGATCAGGCGGCCGCGCCGGGTAAGCGCGCGGGAGGAGAGCGCCGCGACGCCCATCGCGATCAGCGCCCGCTCGGCCGGCGGCAGCGGCCGCACGACCGCGAGAAACTCGTCGGCTCGCGCGCGATCGATCTGGCTCAGCAGCGCTCGCCCCTCGGCGGTGAGCTCGAGCGTCCGCTGGCGCCGATCCGCCACCTCCTCGCTGCGCTGCACGAAGCCTCGCCTGACCAGGCTCTCCACGAGCCGGCTGGTGGCGGAGTGGGAACGCCCCACCTGCTCGGCCAGGTCGGCGATGGTCAGCGTGTGCGTCCCGCCGATGGCGTACATCGCCGCCAGCTGGGTGAAGCCCAGACCCAGGCAATGCAGCTGCGCCGAGAAGCCGATGACGAGCTCACGCCACAGGGCCCGGCCGATCGCGATGCGCTCGGAGAGCAGGCGTGGGTTCTGCACCTGGTCGCGCGCCGCGACGACGGCGGGACTCAGCCCATCGTCCTGATCAATATGCACGCGTGCATATTACGCGCGCCCTCAGAAGCTGGCGCTGCTAACTTCTGGGCCCGTGAGCAGTGTTGCCTTCATCTTCCCTGGCCAGGGATCTCAGTACGTCGGCATGGGCCGACAGCTTGCCGCTTCCTCGGCCGGCGCGAAGGCCGTCTTCGCCGCCGTCGACGAGGCGCTTGGCGAACCGCTGTCGCAGCGCGCTTGGGAAGGACCGGCCGATGAGCTGGACCAGACGGCCAATGCGCAGCCGGCCATCCTTGCCTGTTCAATCGCCCTGCTGCGTGCCCTGGACGAGACCGGCGCCCAGCTCCGGCCGGCGTTCTATGCGGGACACTCGATGGGCCAGTACAGCGCGATGGTCGCCGCGGGCGTGCTGCAGCTGGAGGATGCAGCGCGGCTCGTTCGCGAGCGCGGCCGGCTGATGCAGGCGTCGTCCGGCGACGGAGCCATGGCGGCGATCATCGGTCTGCCCGACGACCGCCTCGTGGAGCTCGAGCGTGTCGGCCAGTCACAGGGCGTGTTCACCATCGCCAACCGCAACTCGCCGGGCCAGGTGGTGGTGAGCGGCGAGCGGCGGGCCGTCCAGGCTGCCATCGAGGCAGCGAAGAGCAGCGGCGCCAAGCGCGCGCTGATGCTGCCGGTCAGCGTGGCAGCCCATTCGCCGCTGATGGCGCGCGCCGCCGAAGAGCTGCAGCGCGTCATGTCACAGGTGGACTTTGCGGATCCGCGCGCCCCGCTGCTGTCCAATGCAGACGCCCAACCGCTGACCACGGCCGACGAATGCCGGGCCGAGCTTGTCGAGCATATGACCCTAGGCGTCGACTGGATCGCCGCGGTCGAGCACATGGCCGGCCAGGGCGTCACGCACGTGGTCGAGATCGGCCCGGGCAAGGTCCTGACCGGGCTGGTCCGGCGCATCGCGCCCGACGTGATGCCGCACGCCGTCGACGACCCGGCCGCCCCCGGCCACGTGTCTCTACCATCATCCGATCAGCCCGGCTCGCCGGCGTGACCGCGAGCATCCCAAGGAGCCCCTAGAGAGCATGCGCCGCCCAGATTTCTCCCGCCGCGTTGCCGTCACCGGCCTCGGCGTAATCAGCCCGATCGGCCAGGACATCGACACCATGTGGGACAGCCTCTCCCGCGGCGTCAGCGGGCTCAAGCGGATCACCCGCTGGGACCCCTCGCCCTATGAGGCCCAGGTGGCCGGGGAGATCAACGACTTCGACGGCACCAGGTGGATGGACTTCAAGGCCATTCGCCGTACGGACCGCAACGTGGTCTTCGGGGTCGCCGCGGCCAAACAGGCGCTGGAGGATTCGGGCCTCAAGGTGGACGAGGGCAACCGCGACGACATCGGTGTGATCTTTGGCTCGGGGGCCGGGGGCCCGCTCATGCTGATGGAACAGCGCCTCAACTGGGAGAACAAGGGCCACCGCACCGTCAGCCCGTTCTTCATCGCGAACATGCTGCCCGACACCGCGTCCGGCCAGATCGCCATCGAGACGGGCATCCGCGGATCGAACATGTGCGTCGTCACGGCGTGCTCGACGGGAACGCACAACATCGGCGAGGCCGCCGAGGGCATCCGCCGTGGCGACTACATCGCCGCCCTCACCGGCGCCACCGAGAACCCGCTCCACGAGCTCGCCCACATCGGCTTCTCGAACATGCGCGGCATGGGCCTGCCCCGGCCCGGAGAGCCGATCGAGACCGTCTCCCGGCCGTTCGACAAGACGCGCAACGGCTTCGTGCTGGGCGAGGGCGCAGGGGCGATGATGCTCGAGGATCTGGAGTACGCCCGGGCGCGCGGCGCAAGGATCTACGCCGAGGTCGTCGGCTACGGCTCGGCAGCCGACGCGTGGGATCTGATCCAGCCAGTCGAGAAGGGCGACGGCGTGCGTCGTGCGCTTCTTCAGGCTCTCGAGCGGCACAACGTGCCGGCCAACGAGATCGACCTGATCAACCCGCACGGCACCTCGACGCCGCTGGGCGACCTGCGTGAGGCTCAGGCTTTCTGGTCGGTTTTCGGGGAGCACACGCCCAACATCGCCATCAGCGGCACGAAGTCGATGACGGGCCACCTTATGGGCGCCGCCGGCGCGATCGAGGGCGTCGCCACCGTGCTCAGCGTCTACAACCAGTGCGCGCCGGCGACGCTGCACTATCGCGAGCCCGACCCGGACATCAACCTGAACGTCGTTCACGGCTCGTCGCAACCGATGGAGATTCGCTACGCGATCTCGGACAACGTCGGGCTGGGCGGCCACAACGGGGCCGTCATCTTCAAGCGCTACGACGGGGACTGACCAGACACGTCGGCCCGCTCGAAGACGAGCAGGAGCCAGGCCCAGTGCAGGGCGCTGGCGCGGAGATTGAAGCCGGCCTGCTCGATCGTCGCCTGGATGGCTCGCACGTCGTGGACGTGGGCACGGAAGGGATCCCGGCGCAGGCGTTGAAGCCCGTTCTCGGCGGCGATGGCCAGCTTGGCCAGCAGGCCGCGCACGCCGCGTGACTCGGGCAGCACCAGCACGTACAGCCTCCTCGCTGCGGGCAGCGTGTTGGCCAGCAGGGGCCCCGGCTGCGGGTAGCAACAGAAGACCTTTTCCGACAGCACGATGTCGAACTCGGCCAGCGGGGCTTCTGCCGCGTCGGCCACCTGGTAGGACAGAAGCGCCGGTTGGGCGGCCTCGGCGCGCGCCTTTCGCGCTGCCTCGACGCTGGCCGGCGAAAGATCCAGCCCGCTGACCGACGCCGCGCCGCGGGCGGCCAGCGCGCGCGAAAGGCTGCCGTCACCGGAGCCGATCTCCAGCACGGAGCGACCGGTAAGGTCCTTCTCGGTCAGGGCGTCGAGAACCATCTCGGCCGTCCCGCGGGCGGCACCCGCCACCGGCGCGCCACCCGGGGCGGCGCAGCACTCGCGATCGAAGAAGTCAGCGATGGGCTCTGTGCTGGAACTCACGGCCCAAGTCTGGGCCGCCCGTCAAGCGGCGGACCGGCTCACCGCGAGGCGTCGCAACCCGTGCCTGTCAGTGGGGCAGGTTGGTCAGCTCGATTCGTTCGCCGGTGATCACGTTAACCAGCAGCGGCGGCAGCTCGCCGGTCAGCAGCATCGGATGGGCCGGGAAGTCGCCTATGCCGTAGAAGGGAGCCAGGAGGATCCAGTCCGTCGGCAGATCGATCGTACTGACGCGGCTGTAGCGCTCGTCCGCCATGCCGAGGGATCTGCTTTCGCCGGTCTCAATGCTCATCAACTGCAGCCCTCCGGGCTGTCCGGCTCCGTGCAGGATCTGCGGCCCGCGCCCGGTCTCGACGACCGATGCTGGGCCGACGTCGGGCAGGCTGCGCCTGCCCGTCCCGTCGAGCCGCATGGCGGCGATCTCGTCAGCCCCAAATGCCTGACAGAACGCGCCGACTCGAACGAACAGCCAACCGTCGGCGGTCCCGATCGCGTCGCACACCTCGCCACCCCAGTCCACCTCGTGCCGCGTAGCCTCCAACGTTTCCAGCGAGAGCAGCCAGCGAACGCAGTGCCCATCCGGCTGGCACTCGTCGAGCATGTACGTGTCGCCCGAGCGAGCGGAGCCATACATCGTTCCTTCCTCGGGGCTGATGCGAGCGACGACCCGATCACCGCTGCCATCCATCGCTACGCGGTGCAGGCGCACCTGTTGCTGGCGCCGATCATCGACTTCGTAGAGCACCTGTTCGCGCTCGAGGTCGATCGATGCGAAACGGATCCAAATGCCTGGTGGATGCTGGGCCAAGGTTCGAGGTTGCTTCCGCCCCGACACGCTGTGCAACTCGAGTCGGGAGCCTTCCATCGGATCGGCCGTGATGACCGCTGCGTAGTCGCCGGCGGCACGGTTCAGCGGGCTGGCTCCCTGGGCAGGGATCAGTGTCTGCCTGCTGCCGCCGAGCATCCCCATCGCCACATATGTCCCGTTGGTCACGCTGAAGGGCACATCGGCCAGCTCAGCAGGAAGGTCTGGGACCGGCCCGTAGGTCGATACGGGCATGGCATCGGCCTCGATGTAGACGCGCACGAACTGCTGCACGTCCGGTGTCGCTTTGACCTCGATGATCTCGCCAGCCGTAACGCTCAGCTCGAACCGCTCCGGCTCGTCGGTCGGGCAGCTGACGCGTTCTTCCAGATCAGCCACCGAACCATCACCCTCGCGCACAGCGGTAAGGGTCAGCCCCGACTCGCCGGCGCACTCGACGACGATGCCGATGCGCGTCACGTCATCGGCGACCCGCAGCCCGGCACCGGATCCGTGCTCGGTCGAGGCCGGCTCGGGCAGTTGGACGTCCCACAGCTGCCACCATCCGTCGGTACCGATCGATTCGCTGAACGACGTCGGCGGTGGTGCAGCACCAGGGACTACGCCGATGGCCACGCGCCACGAGGCGCCCGCCGGGATTCGGATGCTCTCGATTCGGACGTGAAAGTTGGCGTAGTCAATGACCGTGGGGTGGCCGTCGCACGGCCGCATGAGGCCGGGCGCCACGTCGATCCAGCCGGGCACGTTGAGCGTGCGCATCTCGATAACGAGCTCTCCTGATCCGCGGCAGGCGGCTGCCAGGACCAGGTCGCCCTGGAGCTCGAACGGCTCATCGAGCAGTTCCCGTTCAGTCGCGTCATCCGAAACGGGTCGGTCGGCCGGGCCCTCGGAGCCCTGCCAGGCCACCTCGACGTCTGGCCTGCCGGCCAGCAGGTCGGCAGCTTCCGGAAGATCGACCGGCTCGCTGGTCGGCGTCGGATCCGGAGCCGGAGATGGGGTGGGGCTGGGCACCGGGCTCGGTGATGCGGTCGGTGAGGCGGTCGGTGAGGGCGAGGGTGAAACTCCGGGCGTGAAGGCCGGCACCAGGTTTGACAGGCCGAAGGCGAGACTGCCGGCGACCAGGACGAGGACGGCCAACCCAGCGGCCAGCCGCAGCCTGCCGCCTGTGCGAATGCTGGGTGCGCTCGGGATTGCTGCCGGCGTGGCGGGAAGCTGCACGATCACCTGGCGCAGGCGCTCGGGCGCCATCGGCAGGTCGGCGCGCACGAAGCTGGTTCGGAGGCGGCGCTCGAGCTCGTCGGTCATCTGATGCTCTCTTGCTGCACTGGAGTGATCTGGGCGCGCATCTGTGCCAGCGCCCGATTCAGTCGTGACTTGACCGTTCCCGAGGGGGCACCGATGCGACGGGCTATCGCGTCCACCGGCAGATCGGCCCAGTAGCGCAGGACCAGCACGGTGCGCAGGTCGATGTCCATGTCCTTCATCAGTTGGAGCAGCTCATCGCCGGCCAGGACCTCGCCGAAAGGGTCGGTGTCCGGGCGGTCGTGCTCGCTGGCCATGGGCGTGAAGCGGATGATCCGGCGGCGGCGGATGCGATCGCGGCAGACGTTGACCAGGATGCGGTCAAACCAGGCCTGGAAGTCGTCCCAGCTGCGCAGGTCCCTGGAGGCCGACCATGCCCGCAGCAGCGCGTCCTGGGTGGCGTCCTCGGCATCCTGCTGGTTGCCAAGGATCAAGCCGGCGAGCCGGTAGGCGCGGTGAAGCTCCCTTTCGGCCAGGCGGGTGAACGCCTCTCTCGCCCGAGCCTCGGCCTCGTTGCCCAGGACTCCCTCCAGCATGACGGCTCCCAGATGCGGAGTTTCCGCCTTTCCAGACGAGCAAGCGACCGGTTTCGTTCAGGCTCGGTTGACCGGCACCCCCCAGCCCGGCTCTCCGAGGAGCCCTCCCTCTTGCACGACCGGGCGGCCGCGAACGAGCGTGGCCACCACTCGACCGTGGACGCTGCGGCCCTCGAAAGGCGTCAAGGGGTGCATGCCGTGCGCTTCGGCGCCGCGGACGACCTGCTCGGAGACGAGGTCGACAAGGACCACATCCGCGTCAGCGCCCCGCTCGAGCGAGCCCTTGGCCGGCGCGAGCCCCCAGATGCGCGCGGGGCCTGCAGAGGTCGCGTCGACAACCCGCTCGAGCGAGAGGCGGCCGTCGTCGACAAGGGTCAGCATCAGCGGCAGCAGCGTCTCGACTCCGGCCACGCCGGCCTCCACTCGGCGGATGTCGGGGGGCGCCTTCTCGTCGGGCGCGTGCGGCGCATGGTCGCTGGCGACGCAGTCGATCAGGCCCTCGGCGAGGGCCGCAAGCAGCGCGCTCGAGTGGGGCTCACCGCGGACGGGCGGGTTCGCCTTGAGCTGGCCGCCAAGGCGCTCGTAATCGTGTCGACCCAGCAGCAGGTGGTGGGGCGTCACCTCGCAGGTCAGGTCCACGCCGCTCGAGCGCCAGCGCCGGATGGCGTCGACACCCCCTTTCGAGCTGAGGTGGAGGATGTGCCCGGCGGCGCCGGAACGCCCGAGCAGGTGCCCGACATGGTCGATCGCCCGCACCTCCGCCTCCTCGGGCCGAGCCTCGAGGTGGGCCACGGCGTCGACTCGGTGGCCGACTCGGGTCGCTTCGCGCTCCAGCACGGCGGCGTCCTCGGCGTGGAAGGCGGTGCGCAGCCCCGCCCTGGCCGCCAGGCGCAGGACACGCACCAGCTCCTCATCGGCGGGGGCAGCCAGCGCGCCGGTGGACGGCCCCAGGAACACCTTCAGGCCGATTACCATGCCGGACCGCACGAGCTCCTCCACCGCCGACGATCCTTCGCGGTCAACGAGGCCGAACAGGCCGAAGTCACAGTAAGACGCTTGGCTCGCCAGCTCGAGCTTGGCTCTCGCATCGCCCACGCTGCGCGTGGGCGGGAGCGTATTGGGCATCTCGAGAACCGTCGTCACGCCACCATGGACAGCGGCGCGGGAGCCTGTCAGCCAGGTCTCCTTGTGCTCCAGGCCCGGCTGACGGAAGTGCACGTGGCCGTCGACCACGCCTGGCAGGAGGACCAGGCCCCCTGCGTCCAGCAACCGGGTCGCATGGTCGAATGCGTGTCGCCGACCGAGTGCGACGATCCGGCCGTCACTGATCGCCAGGTCGGCCTGATCACGGCCGCCGACGGTGACGACCGTGCCGTTGACGATAGCGAGGTCAAGCTGCTGAGCCATGGCCGATGCTCAGGCTATGCCACCATCGCTCCCGATGGAGGTCGTTTCGCGCGCCGATCCGGTCCTGGGCTTCTATGGCCCGACTTCGATGATGTGGCGGATCAACCGCGAGGCCGTGCTGCTGGGAGCCGGGCCCACCGCGCTGCTGCTTCAGATCGCGCACCCCTCGGTCGCGCGCGGCGTCGCCGAGCACAGCGACTTCGAGGCGGATCCGTTCGGGCGCCTGCACGGGACCATCCACACGACGATGGCGCTGGTCTTCGGCGACGGGCGCGCCGCGGAGCGGGCAGTGCGCCGCCTCAACGGCATCCACGCCGGCGTGCGTGGGCAGGGCTACCGAGCGCTGGACCCGGAGCTGTTGCTGTGGGTCCAGGTGACGCTGATCGTGACCAGCGTCCGGGCGTACGAGCGGTGGGTAGGCCCGCTCGGCGAGGCTGACAAGGAGCAGTTCTGGCGCGAGGCCAGGACGGTCGGTGTCCGGCTGGGCATCCCACTGTCGGCCAGCCCGGCGCGCTGGGCCGACCTGATGCGGTACTGGCAGCAGATGCTGGCCGATGACGGTCCGATCCAGGTGACCGACGCCGCGCGCCGCCTGGCGCCGTTGATCGTCAGGCCACCGCTGCCGCTCGCGCCCGCGGCACTCCTGGACCTCCTCGCACTGCCCGGCATGGCGCTGCTACCGCCTCGCCTGCGAGATCAGTTCGGCATTGGCTGGAGCCCGGCGCACGACCGAGCGGCCCGAGTGCTGGGGCTGGCGGTACGAGCATGGGTGGCAGTCGTGCCGGCCCGGCTGCGTTCCCTGCCACAGGCCAACGCGGCGTGGCGCAGAGCGCGCCGCGCTGGGGCCAGCCGATAGCGGCCGCTACAATCGGCGAACACCCGAGGAGCTGCACTTGCCCAAGACCAAAGACCTGTCACGGCGTGCCGTCGTGACCGGCATCGGCGCCGTGACGCCGATCGGCAACGACCATCCGACGACCTGGCGCAACCTGAAGGCGGGGGTTTCCGGGACCGGCCCCATCACCGTCTTCGACGCCAGCGGCTTCGACGTCCGCATCGCCGCCGAGGTGAAGGACTTCGACCCGACGGTGGCGATGGATCGCAAGATGGCCCGGCGCATGAGCCGGTTCATCCACTTCGCGATGGCCGCCGGCAAGGAGGCCGTGGCCGATGCCGGTCTCGACTTCGGTGACATGGTCCCCGAGCAGCGGGATCGCGTGGCGGTCGCCGTCAACACCGGTGGAGGGGGCATGGAGATCGTAGTCTCGGGCGTGCAGGTGCTCGAGGCGAAGGGCCCGGGGTCCGTCAGTCCCTTCTCGTTTCCGGCCCTGTCGGCCTCGATGGGGGCCTGCATGCTGTCGATGGAGTACGGCCTGACCGGACCGGTGATCACCCAGGCGGCGGCCTGCGCGACCTCCGTCATCTGCTTCCACGACGCCCTGCGGATGATCGAGCGAGGCGAGGTGGATGTCGTGCTGGCCGGTGGCACTGAGGCGCCGCTGCTGCCGATGGGCTTCGCCGCACTGGCCAACATGGGCGCCCTCTCCAAGCGCAACGACGAGCCCGAGAAGGCCTCGCGGCCCTTCGACCGCGAACGTGATGGCTTCGTCTACGGTGAGGGCGCCGGCGTGATGGTCATCGAGTCGGCCGAGCACGCGCTCGAGCGGGGCGCGACGATCCACGCCGAGGTCATCGGAGCTTCGCTGACCGCTGACGCATTCCACATCTCGGCGCCCGAGCCCACCGGCCGTGGCGCGGCCATGGCGATGAGCAGAGCGCTCCAGGACGCCGGTGCTGCCCCGGACGAGGTCGACTACATCGCAGCTCACGGCACCAGCACGCAGCTCAACGACGTGACCGAAACGCGGGCCATCAAGTCGGCGCTGGGCGACCACGCCGGCAGGGTGTCGATCAGTGGACCCAAGTCGATGGTCGGCCACATGATCGGCGCCGCCGGCATCGTCGGTGCGATCGCTGCCGTGGGCGCCATCCGCGAAGGCGTCATCCCACCGACGATAAACCTGGAGAACCCGGACCCCGAATGCGACCTCGACTACACGCCGCTGGTAGCCCGTGAGAAGCGCGTCGACACGGCGATGATCAACGGCTTCGGCTTCGGCGGCCAGAACGCGGTCGCCGTCTTCCGTCGCTTCGAGGAGTAGCGCGCGCTAGCGGCGCGGGATCGGCCGCCCCTCGTACGCTTCGAACTTCTCGAGCAGGTCGGCCGGTACGCGGCTGACGCGGTTGCGCTGCAGGTCGAACATCACCTGTGTCGAAAGTCCGTCGGCGACGAGGCGCGCTTCGCCCACGCTGGAGCCCTCGGCCCGGACCCGGTACTCCAGGCCGAACGAGGAGCGGCTCGCCCAGGTGAACCGGCAGCCAACCAGCAGCCGCTCACCGAAGAACGCCGGCCGGCGATAGACGAGGCTGGCGTCGGCGACCACGAAGGTGTGCTCCGAGGCATGATCCCCGGTGCCAAATGGTGTGCCGGCGACGGTCGCGTAGTAGCCGGCGCGGGCCGCCTCGAAGTAGGTCAGGTAGACGGCATTGTTGACGTGCCCGAAGGCGTCGGTGTCAGCGAAGCGCACCTCGATGGGGTGCTCGAAGCGGAAGTCTCCGGCGGGTGGCTGACGGCGCGTGCTCATCGCTCCGATCTTGCCAGCCCGGCCGCGGTCACGGCTACGGGGAGGTCGTTTCTCGCAGCCAGAACATGGTGCTGTTCACCTCGCCGCCAGAGAGTCGGTTGCTGTTGTACGTGTTCTTGAAGGTGCCGCCCTTGACCGTCTTGGTGCCCTTTGTTCCGACCAGAGTGACCCGGTAGACGCGTCCGGAGACCCCACGATCAAACGTCAGCGACGTGATCTGGCCAACATCGGTGGCCGAGTTCTTGCTCATGATCGTGCTGAGCTGGGCCATCGTGAACGAGGCGCTCTGGTATGCGAACTTGCCGTAGCTGCTGTCGTAGGCGACCCCGTTCGCATCCACGTCGGGCTTGCCCCGGATGTAGGCCAGCTTGGTGCCCGGATTGCCACTGTTGGTGGGCCAGACAAACTCGCTGTGTTCGGTGTGGCCGCCGGATGACGCGTGGAAGTAGGCGGTGATGACGCGGCCGTTGTGCAGCAGGACCAGGCCCGCCGTCTGGGCGATCGCGGCATCGCTGCGCGGGTGCTCGGACAGCACGCCGCGGTAGACCTGGTGGCCAGCGGTGGGCAGGATGTCGAACGTGCCGCTCCCGCCGAGCCTGGGCCAGGCGTATGTGCGTGCGGCGACCGCCTGGGTCTTGACCGCCTCGAGGTGCCAGCTGGCCGGCATCTCCGCCGCGACAACACCGCGCAGGTACGTGTCCAGGGGCACGACGTTGACCGCCTGCAGGCCGCCGGATCCAGTCACCCGCAATCGCATCGAGCCGCGGAACTGGGTCATGTTCGGATGGCTGTCCTTGAAGGGGATGTTGATGATCGTATCCGGCGAGGCGGGCTGTACCAACAGCTCCGGCGCCGTGGTCCAGCCCAGTTGGCTGCCGTTGGCGGCATAGACGACGACCACCCAATGGCCGGCCGGGACGGGTGGCATGGTCGGGCTGGGCGTGGGGCTCGGCGAGGGCGAAAGCGTCGGGGACGCGCCGGGGCTGACGGAGGGCGCAGGCGACGTGCTCGACTCGGGCGCAATCGTGGGGCTCGGCTCCGGAGCTGGCGGCAACGGCGCGAGCGCGGGCTGCCACATCTCGACATAGGTGCCGGCGCCAAAGGTCTGGCCCGGGAAGAGGCTCGTGGTCCAGCCGCCGCCGAGGGCGGTCAGGCGCGCCGGGCTGGCCAGGGACGGTGTGTAGTTGGCGGCCAGCTGGACGCGGATCGGTGCCTGGCCGTCGATCGCGCCGAGCGTTGTCCCGTCGTAGTAGTGGGCGAGGATCTGGTCGAAGGTCTGGCCGGCGTTGGCTCGACCGCGCGCGCCGAACTGCGACATACCGGCTCCATGGTCCGTGCCCTGTCCGTACAGGTGGAACTGCGGCACTGGCGTGGGGGTCGGGCTGGGTGACGGCGACGGAGAGGGCGATGGCGATGCGCTCGGCTCCTCCGACGGGGTCGGGCTGGAGGACGCGATCGGGCTCGCACTCACCGTCGGGCTGACCGACGGCGAAGGAGAGGGCGAGGGCGATGGCGGAGGTGATGGCGTCAGCATTTCGACCACCTCGACCGAGATGGCCGCCGACAGGTCGCTGCGGTTGCCGGCAGGGTCGATGGCCCGGACCTGGTACTGGTACGTGCCGGTGCTGGCCGGTCGGTCGGTGTAGGTCAGCGCCGTCTGCTGCGTGCCGATGGCGCTACCGTTGCGGAAGACGCGGTATTTCATGGTGCCGGTCACGCCCGAGCTGCTCGCCTGCCAGCTGAGCTGCACGTAGCGACCATCCTGCGGCGTTGCCGTCAATCCCTGCGGGACGGTCGGCGTGGCGGGAGCGGCGGTCGGCGACGGGCTGGGCGTCGGCGAAGGACTGGGCGAGGCCGATGGGCTGGGCTTGGGGGTCGGCGAAGGGCTGGGCGAGGCAGAAGGGCTCGGCTTGGGGGTCGGCGACGGCGAGGCAGCGACCTTGACCGACGAGACGGTCACCTCCGGCGATAGCGCGCTCTTGTTGCCAGCGGAGTCGATGGCTCGCACCTGGTACTTGAACGTGTTTGTTCTGGAACGCTGGTCGGTGAAGCTGGTAGCCGTCTGCTTCGTCCCGATGGCCACGCCATCGCGGAAGACCCGGTAGTACATCGCGCCTGAGGCCGTCGAGACGCTCGAGTTCCAGGAGAGCCGGATGACGAAGTTGTCATGGGCGCTCGCGACGAGCCCCTGGGGCACGCTCGGGCCGACGGGGGCGCTCGGCGTCAACGGGCTGCTGGTCTTGACCGATGAGACCGTCACGGCGGGGGACAGCGCGCTCTTGTTGCCGGCCGCATCTATGGCCCGCACCTGGTACTTGAACGTGTTGGCCCTGGAACGCTGGTCGGTGAAGCTCGTCGCCGTCTGCTTCGTCCCGATGGCCACGCCATCGCGGAAGACCCGGTAGTAGACGGTGCCCCGTACGCTCGCCGTGCTCGGCTTCCACGACAGCTGGATCACGAAGTTGTCGTGTGCGGTCGCGCTCAAACCCTGCGGCACGGTGGGTGCGCTTGTCGCCGTCACGGGCTGTGCGACCGGCACCGCGATAGCCAGCGTGAACAGTAGCGCGACGACGAGCAGCCGACGGGCTGATCCAAAGAGCAACGTTCCATCCCCTCCAGGTCATCCGCCCGGGCGCCCTGCGCCACCTGGGCTGGCACGGCACCCCCCATCGGGCAGAACGGAACGTAAGGAATGAAGGGGGAGCCCGACCACGCCACCTTGGTAAGGCCGGACCAGTACCTCTGTGTGAGAGGAGGAGCGCTCTGCTCAGCCGGTGTGCGGAGCGGGGACGTACCGACCAGCCTCCGGCCTGCCCCGACCACCGCCCGGCCTCACGTCAACGTTTCGCAGGCGCAGCGAGTTCAGGATGACCGACACCGACGAGGTCGCCATGGCCGCCGCGGCAAGGATCGGGTCGAGCAGCAGGCCGAAGAACGGGTACAGCGCTCCCATCGCCACCGGGATCAGCAGCACGTTGTAGGCAAAAGCCCAGAACAGGTTCTGGCGGATGATCCGCATCGTTCGGGCCGACAGCGATATCGCCGACGAGACGAGTCGCGGGTCGCCACCCACGAGCGTCACGTCCGATGCCTCCAGCGCGACGTCCGTGCCCGTGCCGATGGCCACGCCCAGGTTCGCCTGCGCCAGCGCGGGAGCGTCGTTGATGCCATCACCGACCATGGCCACCACGCGTCCTTCGGCCTGGAGCCGGCGGACATGCTCGACCTTGTCGACGGGGAGCACTCCGGCAATGATCTGCTCCGGCTCGATGCCGACCTGCTCGGCGACGGCTCGCGCGACGCGCTGCTCATCACCGGTCACCAGCCACACCTCGATGCCGCGCCGACGCAACCCGGCGACCGCTTCAGCCGATTCGGAGCGGACCGGATCGGCTACCGCGATCATGCCCAGCAGCCGGCCGGCGTGCGCCACGTACACGACCGTGCGGGCAGCATTCGCCGCCTGCTCGGCCCGGGCGGAGAGGGACGAGACGTCGACCCCGTGATCGCCCAGCAGCTCGCGCCGTCCGACCATCGCCGGCTCGCCGTCAACGACCGCCTGAACGCCGTGCCCCGCCAGCGCCTCGAACGCTGAGACGAGCGGCAGGCTCAGCGACTGGTCGGTCGCGCGCTGGACGATGGCCGCTCCGAGCGGATGCTCGCTGCCCTGCTCGGCGGCGGCCGCGACGGCAAGCAGCCGCTGCTCGTCGACGTCGCCGACGGGCACCAGCTCGGCCACCTCCGGGCGGCCGCGCGTGAGCGTGCCGGTCTTGTCGAAGATGATCGTGTTGACGCGGTGGGCCTGCTCGAGTGCCTCGCCCCCGCGGATCAGCACCCCCGCCTCTGCCCCTCGTCCGGTCCCGACCATGATCGCCGTCGGCGTGGCGAGCCCCATCGCGCACGGGCAGGCGATGATGAGGACGGTGATGAACGTGACCAGGGCATAGGTCACGCGCGGGTCCGGCCCGAATGCCAGCCAGATGGCGAGCGTGGCGAGGGCGATGACCAACACGACCGGCACGAACCAGCCGGTGACGGCGTCGGCCACGCGCTGGATGGGCGCCCGCGAACCCTGCGCCTCCTGCACCAGCCGCACGATCTGGGCCAGGACGGTGTCCCGACCGACCCGTGTCGCCCGGTACAGGAACGAGCCGGTCGTGTTCACGGTCGCACCGATCACGTCGTCGCCGGGCCCCTTCAGCACCGGCATCGCCTCGCCGGTCAGCATCGACTCGTCGATTGCCGATGAGCCCTCCACGACTCGCCCGTCGACGGGCACCTTCTCGCCCGGCCGGACTCGCAGCAGATCTCCCGGCTGGACATCGGCCAGGGCCACGTCGACCTCGCGTCCATCGCGCACGATGCGCGCAGTCCGCGCCTGCAGGCCGGCCAGCCGGCGGACGGCTCCCGCCGTCTGAGCGCGTGCGCGGGATTCGAGCCACCGTCCGAGCAATACCAGCCCGATGATCACGGCCGACGTGTCGTAGTAGGTCATCGCCTCGACGCCGATCCCCATCACCAGGTGAGGCTGGAAGGCAACTACCGTCGAGTAGAGCCACGCAGCCGTCGTGCCGAGCACGACCAGCGTGCTCATGTTGGCCGCCAGGTGGCGCGCGGCACGCCAGGCGGCGACATAGAAGCGCCATCCGGCGACGAACTGGACAAGCGTTGCGGGGACGACGAACAGCAGGTTGAGCTGCTCCATCGGCAGCGGCCGGAAGGGCAGCAGCATCAGCGCCAGGATGGCAAGGCCGACGGCCAGCGAGGCGACTGCCTCGATGCCGAGCCTGCGCGTCTCCCGCGCCCGCTGCTGTGAGAGCTGGTCGGCTTCGGCGTCGAGCGCGTCCGGCCTGGTCGGCTCCAGCGACAGCTCACGCACGGCATAGCCCGACTTCTCGACTGCAGCCACGATCTCGGCCCTGCCCACGAGGGCCGGGTCATAACGCACGGTCGCCTGCTCCGTCGCCAGGTTCACGTGGGCCTCGACGACGCCGTCCGTACCGCGCAGGAAGCGCGTGACCCGGTTGACGCACGAGGCGCAGGTCATGCCCTCGATCGGCAGCTGCATCTCTATTCGCTCGCTCATACTCCCAGGGAGTATATCAGGAGCCCGTCACGGGCCCTTGTGGAGCGGGCCAACCGTGGGCGTTACTGGCGAGCGACGGGACGCGTTGCGAAGACCCCGACGACAATCGGCACGCTGGGGTCGCGCGAGAGCTCCAGGCCGATGTCGCCATCCCGCGCCAGGCCCGCCAGCAGCTGGGACTCGCGTTCGGGCAGCCCGACGTAGACGGTCAGGCCGCCGGGCACCTCGATGCCGCATACCTCATCCAGATCGCCATTCAGCTCGAACCGACGGCGCAGCTCGTGCAGCGGCACATAGGGTCGCGACTTGATGAAGCGGCGCAGCTGGGCCTGCGTGGGTGACCGGCTCTCCGCCTGTCCGCCCAAGCCCGAAGGCTGCTCCCCGCCATGGCCATCACGATCACCGCCGTCCGCCGCCTCGGCCGGGGCGGGCGAGGCGGGGCCCGACTGCTGCTGGTCGACCGAGGTCATGGCGCGATGATAGCCGTCAAGGCCCGGACAGCCCGATCACGGCGGCGTACACCTGTCCCCCGCCCCAGTTGGACGAGGGCGAGGCGGCAGCGTCGCGCCCGTCGTGTCGGCATCCTTCGTCGGCCGGCCGACCCCCGCCGTGACCGGTCCCCGGGCGATGGCCGCATGCCAGCTTGGCTGCCAGCCGGATCCCGCCCACGGCTGACGCAGCGAGTCGGCCCAGGTACGTCCGCCGTCGCGGCTGATGCGCACGGCCGGGCTGATGCACTTGTTCGCCGACGCAACGTCTCCCCTCTCGCCGGGCCATGGCCGGGCTGCCCCCTCCGCGCGACCATGGCATCCTTCGCCGGCCGGCCGACCCCCGCCGTGACCCAGCCGTATCAGGACCTACGTCCCGCGCACCACCATCAGCTCGCGCGGCAGGCGGTTGAGCGACTCGCCGCCGCCGGGAGCGCAGATGACGATGTCCTCGATGCGCGCCCCGTAGCGGCCCTCGAGGTAGATGCCCGGCTCTACGCTGAACGCATGGCCGACCGCCAGCCGGGTCTGGTTGCCGGCGACGATGTACGGCTCCTCGTGGCCCTCGATGCCGATGCCGTGGCCGGTGCGATGGATGAAGTGCTCACCCAGGCCGGCGGCCGAGATGATCGAACGTGCCGCCTCGTCCACCTGCTCAGCCGGCACGCCGGCGGCAACCGCTTCGCGGCCACGCAGCTGGGCCCGCAGCAGCACGTCGAAGAGCTGCCGGAACTGGTCATCGGGACGAGCATCGCCGTCCCCGGTGACCCAGAGGGTCCGGGTGATGTCCGAGTGGTAGCCACCCAGCCGGCCGCCGATGTCGAGCACGATCGGCTCGCCTGCCCTGATCTCGCGCTCGCCCGCCTCATGGTGCGGCGAAGCCGAGTTGGGCCCGCTGGCGACGATGGCGAAGACGGCCTCGTCGTGGCCCTCCGCCACGAGCCGGTCGCGCACCTCGCGCGCGACCTCGGCCTCTCGCCGGCCGACCAGGCGGCCCGCCGCCACCTGGCTGACCACCCGGTCGGCACCTTCCGCCGCCAGGCGTAGCAGTGCAATCTCCTCGTCGTCCTTGAGCGCCCGCAAAGGCCCCAGCACGGGCGAAGCAACGCCGAAGGCTGCGTCGGGGATCGCTGCCTGGAGATTGAGCAGGAAGGACGCTCGGAGGGTGTCGGAGACGAGCAGCGCTCCGAGCCTGCCCCAGGCACCGCCGAGGGGGCCCAGCTGGATCTCAGGCCGGCTGCCGCTGGCCCTGAGCAGCTCGGCGACCAGCGCGAAGGGATCGTCTGTCTCTTGCCACGCGGCCAGCTCGACGAGTCCTGCCCGAGCAGCCGGCGCCTCCTGGGCTACGGACTGCTCAAGGCGCGGCACGACCAGGCTGGGCTTGCCCTGCTGCGCGACGACGAGCATGGTCAGCCGCTCGAGCGGCAGGGCCGCGTAGCCGGTCAGCCAGAAGAGGTCCGCGCCCACGCCCACAAGCAGCGCGGCAGCGTCGTGATCGGGCAACAGGGCCTGCGCGCGGGCCAGGCGCTGCTGGTAGCGCGTCCACGGTATTGCCGGCCGACTCACGACTCGCCGCCGAGCAGCGCCGAGACCAGCCGCGGACCGTCGCGGTGGACCTTGTTGTATGAGTAGACCCGCCGCGCGCCCGCGGCCAGGGCTCGTCGCCTGAGGCCAAGGTCCTCGTGCTGGCCGACGGCAACGGTCGGCAGGCCGGCCCGGACGGCCATCTCGACGACTGCCACGCCTTCATACGCCCGACCGTTCAAGTCGATGACCGCCGCTGCCGGCCGCTCAGCCTCGACCGCCAGGGCGCGCTCCAGCTGCGGCGGGGCGGCGGCACGCACAACCGACGCGCCGGCGCGCTCGACGGCTGCGGCCAGGCGCGACATCCAGATCAGGTCGTCGGCGACGACGAGGACGCGCTGCACGTGAGGCCAGTCTAGCGATTTGACGGGCGGCGGCCGGGCTCCCGTACGATCCGCACATGTCAGCCGTGGACAGCGTCCGCGGCCGGCTGGGAGGGGTCGGCGACGGCCAGCGGGCGCTGGGCCTGCTGCTGGTCATCCTGTCGGCCTGCGGCTTCGGATCGGGCGCGCTCTTCGCCAAGCCGATCTATGCGGCCGGCGTCGACTGGCTGACCCTCCTCGCCTGGCGCTTCCTGTTCGCGGCCGCCCTGTCATGGGGCTGGCTGCTGCTGTTCCGCCAGAGCCGGCGGGCGCTGCGCGGCATCTCGCGCCGGAGAGCTGCTGTGCTGATCGTGCTGGGGGTGCTCTACGTCGGCAACAGCGGTACGTACTTCGCCGCGCTGGAGACTGTGTCGGCCTCACTCGCTGCGCTCATCGTCTACCTGTATCCGGCGCTGGTGGCGGTGATGGCGCTGCGCTTCGGACGCCGGCTGGAAGGGCGCCGCGCCTGGTTCGCTCTCGCACTGGCCACCGCTGGCGTCGGCCTGGCCGTCGGCGGCATCGACCCCGACACCGCACCGCCAACGCTCGGCCTGCTGCTGGTGCTGTCCTCGCCGGTCATGTACGCCGTCTGGATCATTCTTGCCGCGCGGCTGTCGGGCGAGCGCGCCCAGGCCGTGGGCGCCCGAACGGGCGCTGCGCCGTACGACTCGGAGACGGTCGCGGAGCCCGAGCAGACCGACTCCGCGCCGGCCGCCGCGATAATCCTCAGCGCGACGGCGGTCGCCTGGTGGGTCGGCGCCATCGCCACCGGCCGACCGGTCTGGCCGGATCAGATCCCGGCCGAAGCGTGGCCGCCGCTGCTCGGCGTCGGCATCGTCGCCACGGCCGTGGCGGTGCAGGCGTTCTACGCAGGTGCGCGCCGGATCGGCGCGGCACAGGCCGCGCTGGCCAGCACTGTCGAGCCGGTCTACACAATCCTCCTCGCCACGCTGCTGTTCGGTGAGACACTCGGTCCCGTGCAGATCATCGGAGGTGTGTTGGTGATTGTCGGCGTCCTGATCGCGCAGAGCGGCGAGCTGCGCAGGAGGCAGCCATGAGGCTGGCCTCGTATCGAGCCCCGGGCGCATTCGCCGGGGAGCCCGGGCGAGAGCAGCGCCTGGGCGTCCTCGTCGGCGAGCGGCTGGTTGCCACAGCGGAGCTGACCGACGGCGCCATCGCGACGATGTCGGATCTGCTGGCCGACACGACGGCCGGCCTCGAGCGAATCAACTACGGACTGGCCGCTTCCCTGTTCGGACCCGACTCCGGGCTCGGCCTGGACGAGGTCGACCTGCTCCCACCCGTGCCCCGCCCCGGCAAGTTGGTCTGCATCGGCGTGAACTACCGCAGCCACGCCGACGAGCAGGACCGTCCGCCACCGACGTCGCCGGTGATCTTCGCCAAGCTCACGACCGCGCTGGTTGGACACGGTGCGACCGTCGAATGGGATCCGGAGCTGACGGGCGCGGTTGACGCGGAGGCGGAGCTGGGCGTCGTCATCGGCCGAACCTGCCGACGGGCAAGCCGCCGGGAGGCGCTCGACTTTGTGCTCGGCTATACCTGCGTCAATGACGTCAGCGCGCGGGACCTCCAGTACGCCGACAAGCAGTTCACCCGGGCCAAGTCGCTGGACACATTCGGCCCGATGGGCCCGCTGCTGGTCACGGCCGACGAAGTACCCGACCCGCAGGCGCTCGATCTGCGCGGTTACGTCAACGGCGAGCTGCGCCAGCATGCGCCCACCTCCGACATGATCTTCGGCGTGGCCGAGCTGATCGAGTTCTGTTCGCGTGCCTTCACCCTCGAGCCGGGCGACGTGATCGCGACCGGCACTCCGGCGGGCGTTGGCTGGTTCCGCGAGCCAAGGCTGGTGCTCGGCGACGGCGACGAGATGGTCGTCGAGATCGAGGGGATCGGCCGACTGGCCAACCGCTGCCGAGTCAGCGCCGGCTGACGTCCTCGCCGGGGATGCCCCGCCGCACCAGCTCGGCGGCCAGCCCCGCCGGGTCGTCGACGGTGAAGTACAGCTGGCGCAGGTTCCGGATCCACAGCCAGCGCGGGATCGGATCGCGCAGGAAGAGCGCGACGCCGCCGTGTGCGCTGCCGCCGAAGGTGATCTCGGGCTCGCCCGGCGTGCCGCGGACACCGAGCGCCGACCACCAGCGATAAGGGCCCTGAACCTCCCACCGGTCGACGGCTGACAAGCGCGCGCGAAGGCTGAAGAACCCGAAGCGCGCAAAGAGCGTGTCGTCAGCCAGCTCCACGTAGGCATTGCGCCGCAGCACGCCGAACACGAGCAGCCAGGGTGTGAATCGCCGGTCCAGGCGTATCGGAAATCTCAAACGGCGCCGAGCGCGCGCCCGAAGATCTGCAGGCCTTCGTGGATCTCGGCCGCCGTCACGTCAAGCGGCGGCAGCCAGCGGATGACGTCGTGCGCGGGTCCGCAGGTGAGCACCAGCAGGCCGTCGTCGGCGCAGCGAGCGATGGCCGCATTGGCGAGTGCTCCGTCGGGCTGCCCGCTATCGGCATGGACGAGAGGTACACCGAGCATCAAGCCCCGGCCGCGGACGGCGCCGACTCGGGGCTCGGTCTCCGCGATGCGGCGCAGCCCGTCGAGAAGCTCGCTGCCGCGGGCGGCGGCATTGGCGACCAGCCCTTCCTGCTGGATGGTCTCCAGCACCGCGATGCCGGCGGCGCACGAGACCGGGTTGCCGCCAAAGGTCGTGCCGTGCGCGCCAAGCCCCCAGCGCTCGTGCAGCGCCCGGCTGGCCACGAACGCTCCGAGTGGCATGCCGTTGGCTATGCCCTTCGCCATGCATACGATGTCGGGCACCACGCCGGCGTGTTCGAAGGCCCACATCCGGCCGGTGCGGCCATATCCCGACTGCACTTCATCGAAGACCAGCACGATCCCATGCTGGTCACACAGCTCGCGCAGGCGGCGCAGAAAGGCATCCGGTGCCGGGACGTAACCACCCTCGCCCAGGATCGGCTCGATGATCACTGCCGCCACCCTCTCGGCAGGCACGTGGGCGGCGAGCAGCTGCTCGATTGCATCGAGCGAGGCCTTCATGGCGGCGCCCTCATTGCCCGCGTGGCGCTGGGCATCGGGATACGGCAGGACGTGCACGTCCGGCAGCAGCGGGCCGTGGCCAGCCTGGTAGTTCGGGTTGGAGGTCGTCACCGACAGAGCGCCGAAGGTACGGCCGTGAAAGGCACCCTCGAAGCAGATGATCGCGCTGCGCCCGGTCGCCCGCCGGGCCAGCTTCAACGCGCCCTCGATCACCTCGGCGCCGGAGTTGCCGAAGAAGACCGTGTCCAGCGGAGCGGGCATCGTCGCCGCGATCATCTCGGCCAGCCGACTGACCGGCTCCAGGTGGCCAAGGCCATTGCACACGTGCAGGAGGCGCTCGGCCTGGTCGGTGATGGCCTGCGTCACGCGTGGATGGCGGTGGCCAAGGATGGTCGTCGCGATGCCGGTGGCGAAGTCGAGATAGGCCCGTCCGTCGACGTCATATAGACGGTGCCCCTCGCCATGGCTCCAGGCTCGCTCGTAGTAGCGCGCCAGGGCGGGTGACAGGTGGCGGCGGGAGAGGTCAACGATGTCGGTTGTCCCACCCTCTGGCGGAGATTTGGTCGCCGCCGGGGCGGAGGTGGAAAGCTCGAACATGGCTGTCAGTATGCCCGGCTCAATATCGGCGCCCGCGCTGCAGGGCCAGGTTGAAGCGGGCGGTATCGGCGATCGCCATCACCGCCATCGTGCCGGCCTGTACCGGGTCGCTCACGACGAGATCGGCGGCGCCGACCACGCTGCCGACCATGTTCAGCGCGATGACCGGTATGCCGACCGCCTGCAGCTCACGAACGGCGGCGGTGATCTCACCGCCCATGATCGAGCCGGCCAGGACGAGGATATGGGCTCGCGGCAGGTCCGCCACCGCGCGGACGGCATCGGCGATCTGCTGCTCGCCGACCAGCGCGATGGTGTCGACGCTGATCCGCTCGCCACGCAGGTTGTGACGGTCCGCCTCCGAGACGGCGCCGAGCGCAACCTGGGCCACCTGTGCGCCTCCCCCGACCACGATGACCCGCTTGCCGAAGATCTGGCCGAGGGTGGCGCGCGGCTCAGCTCGCACGACGCCACCGACCCCACGTACCAGCTCGGCGGCACCGGCGCTGTCGACGTTGCGCGTCTCGATGTCGAAAACGCGCTCCACCTGCGGCTCGCCACGCGTGGCCGCAAACGTGTTGATGGCCACGATCTCTGCCCCGCCGTCGCGCAGAGCGCTGATCAACTCGACCAGGTCCACGTCCGGGCTCACGCGGATGCTGACGGCGCCCAGCAGTGAACCCTGGTCGGGCAGGGCGAGATCGGGCAGCTCCCCCGGCGCAGGCGGTTGACCGCTCATCGGCGCACTATATTCGGCAGCCATGGCTGACGCGCGAGTGAGGGTTGGGATCATCGGTGCCACCGGCTACGGTGGCGGCGAGCTCGTGCGCCTGCTCGAGCGCCATCCGCACGTCGAGATCGCGGCATTGGCTGCGCGGGGCCGGGAGGCCGAGCCGATCGAGCGCAGCCATCCGCACCTGGCCTCGACCGGCCGCACGATCTCAGCTGACCTGATCGACAGCCTGGACGCAGTCTTCCTGGGCATGCCCCATGGTGCGGCGGCGGAGGCAGTTCCCGGGCTGCTCGAGCGAAACCTGGCTGTGGTCGACCTCGGACCGGACTTCCGCCTTCGCGAGCCGGCTGGATACCCGCGCTGGTATCGCTACGAGCACCCACGGCCCGACCTCCTCGGCGAGGCGGTCTATGGGCTGCCCGAGCTGCACCGGGCCGAGCTGGCCCGCCTGCGCGGGTCGGAGCGGCGCGTCATCGCGTCGCCCGGCTGCTATGCGACCACATCGATCCTGGCGCTGGCGCCGCTGGCCCGCGCCGGGCTGCTGGGCGACGTGGTCATCGACGCCAAGAGCGGGGTCTCAGGCGCCGGTCGCGAGCCGAAGGCCGAGATGATGTACAGCGAGATCAACGAGAGCGTCCGGGCCTACGGCGTCGGCGGCCACCGCCATATAGCGGAGATCGAGCAGGAGCTCGGAATGCTGTGCGGATCACCGATACAGCCGGTCGACTTCCTGCCCCATCTCGTACCGATGACCCGCGGCATTCTGGCCAGCTGCCATGTCCGGCCACTCCGCCCGAGCAGCCAGGCCGAGCTCGACGAGCTCTACGGCGCGGCCTACGGGGCCGAGCGTTTCGTGTCGGTCGTGGCCGAGCCGCCGGCAACCAAGCATGTGGTCGGCAGCAACATGTGCCACGTCCATGCCAGGTGGGACGAGAGGACCGGCCGGGTGCTGGTCATTGCCGTGCTGGACAACCTCGTCAAGGGCGCCGCCGGGCAGGCAGTGCAGGCATTCAACGTGCTCTTCGAGCTGCCCGAGCAGGCCGGCCTCGAGCAGCTGCCGCTGGCCCCGTGACGAGGGACGTACGCCGACCACTGCCGCTCGATCTGCCTGCGGTCGAGCAGGTAGCCCGCATGCCCGCCGGCTTCGTGGCCGGCGCCGTGGCCGCGGGCATCAAGGCGTCCGGCCGGTTGGACCTGGGCGTCCTGGCGGCGGTGGACCGGCAGCCGCTGCCTGTCGCCGGCGTCTTCACCACCAATCGCATGCGTGCCGCGCCGGTCGAGTTGAGCGCGGCCAATCTGGCAGCCTCGGAGCCGAGCGGAAGTGGTCACTGGGGGCGGGCCGCGGCGGTGCTCTCCACCAGCGGCTGCGCCAACGCCGCCACCGGCGTTGATGGCGACCACGACCAGGCCGGGCTGATGGAAGGCCTGGCCTCCCTGCTCGGAGTGCCGCCTGTAGAGGTACTCGCCATCTCGACCGGGCTGATCGGGACGCGGCTGCCCGTCGACCGCCTGCGTCAACCGCTGCGTGAGCTCGTCGACCACGGCCTGGCCGATACCGACGATGCGCTGCTCGCATTGGCCGAACAGATGTGCACGACGGACACGCGCGCCAAGTCGGCGAGCGTCTCGCTGGAGCTGCCCGGGGCCGACGGCGGGCCTCGAGCGGTCGGCGTCAGCGGCATAGCCAAGGGCGTCGGCATGATCCATCCGCGGATGGCCACGATGCTGTCGATCGTCCTCACCGACGCCGCGCTCGAGCCCTGGCTGCTCTACGAGATGCTGCTGCCCGCTGTGATGCGAACCTGGAACCAGCTGACCGTCGATGGCGACACGAGCACCAACGACACTGTGCTCCTGATCGCCTCGGGGGCCTCCGGAGCTGCGCCACTGCATGCCGGCAGCCCAGAGCACGATCGGCTGAAGTCTTCTGTGCAAGCCGTCGCACGCTCGCTCGCACGTCAGCAGGCAGCCGACGGCGAGGGGGCTACGACGCTCATCACCTGCCAGGTCAGCGGCGCCCGCGACGACACCGAGGCGCGGGCGGCGGCGCGGGCGGTCGTCGCCAGCAGCCTGGTCAAGGCCGCGGTCCACGGTCGGGACCCCAACTGGGGCCGCATGGCGGCGGCGCTCGGCAACGCCGAGGTGGAGGGCCGGCCGGTCTCATTGCGCCACGAGCAGCTGGAGATAGCCATCGCCGGGACGCCGGTCTTCGCCGGCCAGCCGCTCGACTTCGACCGGGCAGCGGTGGCGCGGGCGATGGATGCTGCCGAGCTGCTCATTCGAGCCGATCTGGCAGCCGGTGGCGACGGCATCGGCGAGGCCTTCGGCTGTGACCTGAGCGAGCGGTACGTGGTCGAGAACTCGGCCTACAGCACGTGAGCGAGATGCCCGCGGATCTGGCGGACGTCGATTTCCGCGCCTGGGAGGAGCTGGTCGTCGTCAAGATCGGTGGCACGACCCTGGCTGCCGACGACGGCTCCCCGGGCGCACTGGGTGACATCGTTGCAGCACAGCGCGGCCGCAGCCTCGTCCTGGTCCACGGCGGCGGCAACAGGCTGACCGAGTGGCTCGAGCGGCTCGGCATTGAAAGCCGCTTCATCGATGGGAGGCGGGTGACCGACGACCAGGCGCTCGAGGCGGCGGTTGCCGTCTTCGCGGGCCTTGTCAACACCGAGCTCGTCGCCCAGCTGAACGCGGCGGGCGTGGCTGGCGTGGGCCTGACCGGGATCGATGGCCGGCTGCTGGTCGCCCGGCGCAGCCCACAGCTCGGTCGGGTCGGGCGCGTGGAAGCGGCCAGCCCCTCGCTCGTCTACGCGCTGCTGGCAGGCGGCGCGCTGCCCGTCGTGGCGCCGCTCGCCCTCGACGAGCGAGGCGAGATTTGCAACGTGAACGCTGACGAGGTCGCCGCCGCCCTGGCTGGCGCCCTCGGGGCGAGGCTCGTCCTGCTGACCGACACCGACGGCGTGCTCGATGGCGCAGGCCGGACGCTTGGTCGGCTGGGCGAGCTCGAGGCTCAACAGCTGATGGCCGAAGGAGTGATCGCCGGCGGGATGGTGCCCAAGGTGGAAGGCGCGCTGGCTGCACTGCGCTCGGGTGCGACGCAGGTCGTCATCGCCGATGGGCGCGTCCCCGGAGCGCTCGGCCGCGCCCTGGAGGACGATTCGTTCGGCACCCGGCTGCGCGCGGCCGCCCACGACGAGATGGACCTTTGAGCACGACCGGCCCCAGGCCCGGTGCCACCGTGCTGGTCGTCGATGACGAACCGGCGATGGTCGGCGCGCTGGGTGCGCTCCTCGGCCAGGCCGGCTATCGGATCGTCGCCGCCTACGATGGCGAGGAGGCCTTGAGGCGCTTCGCAGAGGGGCCGATCGACGTGGTCCTGCTCGACCTTGCCATGCCCGGCATCGACGGTGCCGAGGTCTGCCGCCGGCTGCGCGAAACGTCGGACGTGCCGATCATCGTGGTCTCGGGCGAGCGCGATCGCCGGGCGCCGGTGGAGCTGCTCGACCTTGGCGCCGACGACTACGTCCGCAAGCCGTTTCGCGGTGAGGAGCTGCTGGCACGCATACGGGCAGCGTTGCGCCGGGGCCGATCCGGAGAGGGCATCGGCCCGCGCAGCGGATGGGAGATCGACATGCGTCGCCACGAAATCCGTTGGCAGGGCGCCGCCGTGCCGGTCACCCAGATCGAGTTCCGTCTGCTTCGGGCGCTGGTCGAGCGCAGCGGCGAGCTTGTCCGGCACTCCGAGCTGCTGGAAGCGGGCTGGCCGGGGATGGCCGACCCCGACCCGCTCTGGCTCAAGCCGCACCTTGCCCGCCTGCGCGACAAGCTGAGCCAGGCAGGTGCGCGGTCACCCGTCGCCGTGCGCGGGGTCGGCTACCGGCTGGAGGAGTGAGCCTCGCCGTTTGGTGAGCCTCGCCGTTTAGTGGGGCCCCAGGCACGCAACCTGATCGCAACCCAGACTGCACCCGCGTGGCGCTGACCTTCCTGTCGCCTGCACATACGCTGCCAACATGCGCGATTCCTCCATCACCCGCTTCCTGCCACCCCGAGAGGCTGGCGGACCGATCACCTGCGCGGTGTGCGGCTGCCGGCTGATGGCCGCCACCGGCAGCGAGGACGGTGCGTACCGCCACTTCCCGTCGCTCCATCCCGGTCAGGATGCGCGCGGCTGCCGCCCGGAGTGCGTCGACGTGCTGCACGACGGCGACGGGCGAGTCCTGATCCCAACGACCCTGGCGGCCGACTCGACAGGCGAGGCCGCCGCAGCCTGATCCAGGGTCGGCGCTCCATGCGCCCGGCTCCCCACGGCGCTGCCGGAGCGCGCGCTCAGGGCGACGTGCTGACCGAACGCGCGGCCGGCAGCTCCAGCACGAACTGACTGCCACTCGGCTCGCGTGCCTCGGCGCGCAGCTCGCCGTTCATCGAACGAGCGAGGTGACGGGCAGCAAAAAGTCCGATGCCGGCCCCGCGGGGCGAATCGTCGAGGCGGACGAAGGGCTCGAAGATGCGCTCCCGCCACGCCTGCGGAATGCCCGGCCCGTCGTCGGTGATGGCCAGGAAGACGCGGCCATCCTTGCGCCAGCCATAGATGTCAATCGTGCCGTCCTGGGGGGCGTACTTCGACGCGTTCTCCAGCAGGTAGCCGAGCAGGCGGTGCAGCTGCTCCTCGGCGGCCATCGCCCACAGCGGCTGCTCCAGGTAGGTCGTCGCCAGCCGATGACGCCGAAACAGCGGCGCCAGCTCGACGGCCGTCTGGTCGACGACGGCGCACAGGTCGAGCCGCGCCGGCGATGAGGCGTCCGGACGCAGGACCCTGAGGCTGCCGAGGATGGAGTCGACCGTCTGGTCAAGGCGCTCCACCTGCTCGAGCGCCAGGCGCTCCCACTCCGCGGCATCGGCCGAGCCACTCTCGCGTGCGGCGCCGCCGAGGAGCTCGACGTAGGCACGCACCACCGCCAGCGGCGTGCGCAGGGCATGGGTCACGACCGCGACGAGGTGAGCGCGGGCCTCGTCGATGGCTCGCATGCTCTCGATCTGGGCCTCCGCTTCCCGCTGCATCCGGTTGCGCTCGACCGTGCCGGCCAAAAGCGCGGCGAGCGTCTCGAGGAAGCTGACGTCCTGGCGCGTGAAGCGCCGGCGCCTGACCGTCTGGACGTTGAGCACGCCCACGACCTGGTCGTTCCAGATCAACGGCACGGAGCAGATCGACGTGTAGCGCAGCTGGTCGACGCCGCGGATGAAGTGCCAGCGCGGATCGTCGTGGACGTTGATGCTGGTGGTCGGCTGACGGGACTGCGCCACGCCCCCGGTGATGCCGACGCCGACCGGCAGCCTCGCGACGTTGACCGACTCGGGATCCAGCCCGTTGGTCGCCGCCAGCGTGACGCCGGTGTTGTCACGGTCCATCAGGTAGAGCGAACACACATCGGCGTCGGCGGCGGCCGTGGCCCGCTCGACGATCGTGCTCATCAGCTCGTCCCAGGTCCGGGCAGACCCGACCAGCCTGGCCACCTCCGCCAGGAACTCCAGCTCAGCCAGACGGCGAGCGGAAGGGTCGGTGCGGGGGCGAGCGGGCACGCCCGAACGATAGCCGTCCTCGGGCAGCTCAGCCCGAGGCGGCGTAGGAGCGAATCAGCGGCCGGAGCTAGACCCCGTACCCCGCCTCGTCGCTGGCGTTGCCATGCGCACCGGAATGGTGTCCGTTGCCCTCGTCGTGGCTGCCCTCGAGCTCCTCGACGCCCAGAACCGTGTCCGCCCAGTGCGCGTGCATCCAGTCGAGGTGGTCCCAGCGGCTGGCGACGATGCGCAATGTGTCCCAGGCAGGGATCTCCTGCTGATGAAAGGTCTGCATCTTGTCCGGGTTGACCTCGTAGACGTGGTCGAAGCGCATCACCACGTCATCGTTGATGCGCCTGGCCTCGGGCGGCTTCTGCGCGCTGAGCCGGAAACCAACCATTGCCTCAGCCCTCCCCTGCGAGGCGCGCCGCCGGGCGGCCGCCCATGCCGTCCTGCCCGTAGGCAAGGTCGAGCTCGTTCTTGCCCGGGTTCATGATGTTGTTCGGGTCGAGCGCCCGCTTGATCTGCTTCATCACCTCGAAGCCACCGCCCATCTCCTGCGGCACGTATTCGGCGTCGCCCTCGCGGGTCGACCCGTGGCAGGCGGTGATCGAGCCGCCGTACTTGAGCGTCACCTCGGTGATCTCGCGCTTGCACTGGACCCAGGCGGCCCAGTTGTCGTCGTTCAGCTTCTGCTCCCAGATGCCGACGTCGATCTCGACGAGGTAGTCACCCCACGGCTTGTAGGCGCCGTTGGTGTAGAAGAACATGCCCCAGTCGTCGAAGATGCCGTACTCGGTGATGTAGCGGTCGGCGATTGCGTGCCACTCCTCGCGGACCTGCGGCAGGACGCTGTAGTTGAGCGATGCGTCCTCGCAATGCCAGCTCATCGGCACGACCTGGCCGTTGCGCAGACGGCCGTGGAGCGGCGTCGCGTAACGGTCGTGGCGCGACGCCCAGTCGCCCTGGCTGATCTCGTCGCCGAGGTAGTTGCCGCCTGACTGACGGCCGATCTTCATCAGCCGCCGGGCCGCCGGGCCGACCTCATCGCGGGTGCCGTACATGGCCGTGGCGACGACCGCTTGGACGTTGCCCGGCTGCGGGATGTATGCCTCGTCGTCGCGGCGCAGGTAGCGCAGCTTCCACTCGTCGAAGAGGACCACCCCGGCGAGAGTGGCCAGGCCCGACTTGGTCAGGGCGCCGGTCGACTCGTACGCGGTCTGAAAATCGGGGTAGGCGAAGAAGGCCGAGAACTCGACCTCGGGCCGGGGCACCAGCTCGAGCGTCGCCTGCGTGCAGATGCCGAGCGAGCCCTGCGAGCCCATGAACAGGTGCTTCAGCTGAAAGCCGGTCGACGACTTGCGGATCTTGCGTCCGCCGCCATCGCCGATCTGGACGATCTCGCCGTTGGGCAGCACCCACTCCATTGAGATGACCAGGTCGCGCGTGTGCCCGTAACGGCCGCCGATCAGCGACCAGCCGCTGGTGCCGATTCGACCGCCAACCAGGGAGCACGGGTACGACGCCGGGTCGTCCGGGTAGATCACGCCATGCTTGCGCAGCTCCTCGTTGAGCTTGAGCATGTTGATGCCCGGCCCAACGGTGACCGTACGGTCGACGAGGTCGATCTCGTGGATCTGGTTCATCAGCTTGACGTCCACGATGATCCCGCGGCGCAGCGGCACCGCTCCGTCGGCCAGGCCGGTCCCGCCGGCGCGCGGCACGACCGGGATGCCGTAACGATTCGCCAGCTTGACCACGGCCGAGACCTGCTCGGCCGTCCTAGGCAGGACGACCACGTCGGGCACGTAGTCGGACCAGCGATGAACCGGGAAGGGCGATGGCACGCGGGTCCGGTTGTAGCGCGCGGAGAGGTTGGGCAGGACCCCCTCATCGCCGAGGATGCCGCGCAGCTCGTCAAGGATCGGGTCGGAGAGGGCGGCTGCGGTCGTCATCGCGACACCTCCCCGTCGTTCGGATGGGCGGCGTCCTCGTGCAGCGCCGCTGCGTGGGCGATCCCGTGCTCGACCGGCCCGGCATCAGCGATTGCCGCCCGCGCAGGTATGCCCCGGTCACCCACGCCGTGGCCATCGAGGCCCGCCGCTTGGGCGACCAGCTCCATCAGATCCATCACGTCGATGCCCTGCTCGGCACCGGCCTTGGACAGCGGCCGCTCGGACCAGACGCAGGCGCTGACCAGCGTGTCGACCTCGAGCTCGGTGGCCCGCGCCACCCGGCGGCGGCTGATCTCGGCCGTGATCTCCGGCTTCTCGATGCCCAGCCCTGCGCCCGCGCCGGAGCAGTACGACCACTGGGTGACGTGATCGACGTCCTTGAACGTAATGCCGGGTATCGCGCGCAGGATCTCACGCGGGGAGGCATGGATGCCCTTGCGCTTGTTCAGCCGACATGGGTCGTGATACGTGACGACCCGCTCGATCGGCTGGCTGAAGGTCAGCCGGCCCTCGCGGATCAGCTCGGCCACCAGCTCGGTGATGTAGAGGATCTCGAAGTCGTACTCATCGCCGAAGTACTCCGGGTAGTCCTCGGTGAACGCGATGTAGTCGTGCGGGTCGATGGCGATGATCTTCCGCGCGCCGACGGCACGCCAGTCGGCGACGTTGTGCTCGGCGAAGGCGCGCGCGTGGTCGCGGTAGCCCATCTCGGCCGACGGCCCGCCGCAGCACCACTGCTCCTTCATCAGGCCGAACTCGACGCCGGCCTGCATGAGCACCTGCGCGGTGGAGCGGGCGACCGAGGTGCGGTAGAAGGCCGCCTCGCAATCGACGAACATGATCGTCTCGCCGCCGGTGGGCAGGTCCAGGCCATGCGCCCAGTCGCGCACACGCTCCTGCTCGATGGGCACCTCCACCACCGGCTCGTTGCCCTTCTCGACGGTCAGCTCAACCCAGCGCTTCCAGTTCGGCTGCTCGATGCCCGAGTCGACGGCCAGCGCGCGCATGGCCTTGACCAGCTTTACCGTCTGCGTCCGGTGGCGGTAGAAGTCGCCCGTGAACAGGGTGTTCGGGCAGCGCAGCTCGCAGGCACCGCACTGGGTGCAGTGGACGTAGTCGTCGGCCACGTCGGCGATGGTCAGGTTGCCCTGCTCCATGGCGATGACGTTGGCGTGGAACGCGGTCGGCGTGTGGTTCTCGTTGCGCGTGACCTGCATCACCGGGCAGACCTCGCGGCAGAACTTATGCCCGGAACTGAAGCAGCCGTAGGCGTTGTTGATCCACTTGTCGGTGAACTCCTGCTGGAGCTCGCCGTCGCGCTGCGGGTCGTAGGGCGGGGCGCTCATCCGGGACAAGTCCTCCTCGCTCGCGTTCGGATGGACCGGCGAGCACCGCCCGCCGGTCCGGCGGTGATCGGCGCTAGGCGATGGCCGGCATGACCCGGTCGCGCATCAGCCGCAGCTGCTGGTGGGTATCCATGCCGTTGTCGATGTCGATTCCGGTGAAGGCCTTGACCAGGTAGGGATCGACCAGGGCCGAGATGACATGGTTGACGCCGGTCGAGAGGATGTCGCGCTGGAGCCGCTCGACCACCTCTTCCGGCGTGCCGGCGACGGAGAACTTCTCGCCCAGCTCGGGCGTGGTCAGCTCGAGAGCCTTGGCCACATCACCCGCACCGAAGGCGTCAAAGATCGGCTTCAGGTCAGAGCCGCTGATGCCATGGCGGTTGAGCTGCTGCTCGGGCATCGCCGACAGATAGAAGGCGACCATGATGCGGGCCGTCTCCTTGGCCGCCGACGAGTCCTCCATGCAGGCCATCACCAGCCAGGCGCCAAGGTCAAGGTCATCGACGTTGCGACCCGCCTTCTCCGCCCCCCGGCGTGCGCAATCGACCATGTACTGGTAGGTCTCGCGCGAGGTACCGATCGCCTGGTGAACGCCATCGAACAGCTCGCCGCCGACCTCGAACGAGCGCGGGCCGCCCATCGCGCCGATCTTGATCGGCATCTTCTCCTGCACCGGCCGGGCAAGCGTCCATAACCCGGCGTACTTGAAGTACTCGCCTTCGTAGGTCACGGCGCCGCTGTCGAGCAGAGTACGCATGACCTCGCGTCCCTCGATCACGCGCGTCAGCGGCTTGGTGCCCTTGTAATCGAAGCCGTGCTGGGGGAGCATCGAGATGTTGCCGAAGCTGACCACTACCTCGGCTCGGCCGTTGGTCAGCTGGTCCAACGTGGCCGCCATCTGGGCCACGTGGGCCGGATCGCGCAGGATGACGTGGGTGACGTTGGGCCCCATCCTGATCTGGCTGGTCTTGTCTGCCGCAGCGGCGAAGAGCAGCCACATGTCCTTCCACCAGGTCTCGTCGACCGAGTAGGCGGCGTAGAACCCGCATTCGTCGGCCGTCTTGAGGATGTTGATCGACTCCTGCAGGTCATAGGCCGGGATGTGGCAGTAGCTGAGCCGAGCCATTCGGTGACGCCCTCCTCATGGTATGCAGCCGCCCGGGGCATGTGACGTAGCTGGGATGCCGAGAATACAACGCCGATGCGCGTGGAATCACCCCTTTGCCGTCAGCAACTGCCAGCCCCCTGGAGGAGCCGCAGGCGTAGGATGGGGCGAGCGCACAGGGAGATGAGCAATGACCGAGACCTTGACCCGGGGCGCGCAGAACCAGAGCGGCGCCCGCATCAACCCCGACGCCTACGCGGAGGCGCAGGACTTCCTGCCGATCAAGGGCATCGACTACGTAGAGTTCTGGGTCGGTAACGCCCGGCAGGCGTCGGCCTACTATCGCGCCCTGTGGGGCTTCACCCCTGTCGCGTTCTCGGGCCTCGAAACGAAGGTTCGCGACCGGGCCTCCTACGTCATGCAGCAGAACGACATCCGCTTCGTGCTGACCGCGCCGCTGACGCCCAGCGGGGAGATCGCCGAGCACGTCCACCGCCACGGCGACGGCGTTAGGGACATCGCCTTCGCGGTCGACGACGTCGAATCGGCGTGGCGCGAGACGACATCGCGCGGTGCCGAGAGCGTGCTCGAGCCGACAGAGATCGACGGTGGTGAGGACGGCGTGCTGCGCAAGGCCGCCGTGCGCACCTACGGCGAGACCATCCACTCCTTCGTCGATCGCTCCGACTACCACGGAGTGTTCGCGCCCGGCTACCGCAGGATCAAGAAGCCGGCCGCCGCCGCGCAGGGCCTGTCGCTGCTCGAGATCGACCATTGCGTGGGGAACGTCGAGCTGGGCGACATGGATACCTTCGTCAGCTACTACCGCGACATCTTCGGCTTCAGCCAGCTGATCCACTACGACGACAAGGTCATCCACACCGATTACTCGGCGTTGATGTCGAAGGTGATGACCAACGGCAACGGCCGGATCAAGTTCCCGATCAACGAGCCGGCGACGGGCAAGAAGAAGAGCCAGATCCAGGAATACCTCGACTGGTACCTGTCACCGGGCGTGCAGCACATCGCCCTGCGCACGGAGGACATCGTGGCGACGGTGCGGCAGCTGCGCGCCAATGGGATCGAGTTCCTGGGGCTGCCGCATGAGTACTACGCGGAGCTGCCCGACCGCGTCGGCGACGTGGGCGTGCCGATCGAGACGCTGGAGGAGCTGGGCATCGAGGCCGACCGTGACGAGGAGGGCTACCTGCTCCAGATCTTCACCCGGCCGGTGCAGGACCGACCGACCTTCTTCTTCGAGATCATCGAGCGCCACGGCTCGCGCGGATTTGGCGTGGGCAACTTCAAGGCGCTCTTCGAGGCCATCGAACGCGAGCAGGCCAAGCGCGGCAACCTCTAACGCCGGTAGCGCGCGGCTTCCTCCGATCCGCCCGTGGCGTCACCTGCCGAGTAGCTCTTGGCGCCCGTGCCCGCCAGGCCACCACCCTGAACGATCAGGTACTCCTCGCGGATCGGTCGTTGCTCGAACCAGCACTCGAGGATCTCGCGTACGCCGGCCGCGTAGCGCGCCTGGGCTGACAGCGATGTGCCGGAGGTGTGCGGCGTCATGCCATGCCACGGCATCGTGCGCCACGGATGGTCGCTCGGCGCGGGCTGGGGAAACCAGACGTCACCGGCATAGCCGGCCAGCCGACCGCTCTCGAGCGCGCGCACGACCGCGTCGCGGTCACAGATCTTGCCCCGCGCCGTATTGACCAGGTAGGTGCCTCGCTTCATCCGGCCGAACATCGCGTCGTCGAAGAGATGCTCGGTCTCCGGGTGCAGCGGGGTGTTGATCGTTACCACGTCGCAGTGGGGCACCATCGAGGCCGCGTCAGGGTGCCACCTCGCGCCAACCTCCGACTCCAGGTCGGGCAGCCGCTGGCGGTCGGTGTAATGCAGCTTGACGTCGAACGGCTTCAGCCGCCGCAGGACCGCCGATCCGATGCGACCGGCGCCCACCGTTCCGACGTGCATCCCTTCGAGGTCGTACTCGCGCGATGCGGCGTCGGCAATGTGCCAGCCGCCGTCGACCACGATCCTGTACGAGGGGATGTAGTTGCGCACCAGGCCCAGGATCATCATCACGACGTGCTCGGCGACGCTGATGCTGTTGCAGTAGGTGACCTCAGCGACGGTCACGCCGTGCTCTATCGCCGCCTGCAGGTTGGTGTGGTCCGAGCCGATACCGGCGGTAACGACCAGCTTCAGTTTGGACGCCCTGGCAAAGCGCTCGGCGGTCATGTACGCCGGCCAGAAGGGCTGACTGATGACGACGTCCGCCTCCGGCAGGCGCCGCTCGAATTCTGAGTCGGGCCCGTCCTTGTCGGAGGTCACGATCAGCGTGTGGCCGGCTTCCTCGAGGAAGCGCCGCAGGCCCAGCTCCCCCGACACGCTGCCAAGCAGCTCGCCCGGAGTGAAGTCAATCGCCCTGGGAGTTGGCGTGGTCTGCCCATCGGGGTACCGCTCAATGCGCGGGATCTCGTCGCGGGCGTAGCGGGGTGGGTATCCGTCCACCGGGTCGTCGTACAGAACGCACAGCACAGTCGCCATCTGCCACCTCCACGGACGCTTGACGTCTCAACTTATACGACCGCACCAGCCCGGCCACTTGCGCCGGTTTGGGAGGATTGAAGGAGGAGGGACACCATTTGCTGAGCGACTTGGGCGCCTGGTTCGTATTCATCCACGTCTTTGCCGCGTTCGTGTTCGCCGCCGGCCACGGCGTTTCGATAGTGATCGCCTTCAGGCTGCGCCGAGAGCGCGAGCCGGCCCGCATTGCCGCTCTGCTGGATGCCTCGCACTGGTCGCTCAACGTGGTCGCCGTCGGCCTGCTCGGTCTGCTCATCAGCGGCGTCGCCGCTGGCTGGTTGCGCGCGTCGTTCGCTACCGGCTGGTTCTGGCTGTCGGTTGTGCTGCTGGTCGTCGTGGGCGGCCTGATGACGCCGCTGGGGAGCACGTACTACACGCGCGTCCGTCAGGCCATCGGCCAGCGCCGGGGCCTCAAGGAGACGGATCCGGATCCCGTGCCGGTCTCGCCGGAGGAGCTGGATCGGTTGCTCAGCTCCCACCGACCCGAGATGCTCCTCCTGCTCGGGGGCGGCGGCTTCCTGGTGATCCTCTGGCTGATGATGTTCCGGCCGTTCTAGGCGGCAGCTGAAGGTTCGATCAGCCAGCGACAGCCGAACAGGTCGGCCTGCCGACGAGACGCTCCCCCGCGGACGACCACCGTCGGCGCCCGGCCCGCCCCGGCGCGGACGAGCCGCAGCGCCTGCCGGGCCACGCTGCTCTCTCGGGCCCCTTCGCCGGCCAGCGAGGGCCGAAAGGCGAGCCCGATTTCGCGATGGAGGCGCATGCTCGTCGCGCGCACGTCGCCGACCGGCAGCTCCACTCGCTCGAGGCGCGCAGGACCACCCAGCGGGTGCGCCTGCCGAGCCCGCTCGGCGCGGTCAGCCGGAGCCCACTCCGCGCCGGTCTCGTCGTGCTCGATCAGGAACAGGCAGCCCAGCTCAGGGTCCGCCTCTCCACTGGCGACCTTCCACCGGACGGTGCCGCCGTCAGGACGGTGGCGCTGACCGTCCAGCACATCGCCCAGCCGCGAGCCCTGACCGTGGAGGAACAGCAGGTCGGCCGTCAGGTCGTCGGAAGCCAGCGCCAGCCCGACATAGCCCCCGCCAGATTGATCGAGCAGCTGCATCGCACGCGGACCGAACCACGCAGCGGCGGCCAGGGAACGGTCGGCGATACCGAGGATCTCGACGTAGCTGTCGCCGAGCCAGATGAGCCGGTTGAAGGTGCCGTAGGCTTCGTGCCGCCCGCCCGGGTCGGCGCGGAGGCCCAACTCGTCCTCGAGCCGCTGCGCGGCCACGTCGGGATCCGGTGCCACGACGATGAAGTGGTCAAGCCCGGTCGGCATTTGCCGGCAGGATAGTCTGTCAGGCCATGAGAATTGCCCACGTCCGCGAGCGCCACGCACCCATCGGCTCGCCGTTCAGGCTGGCCCTCGCCCTCGACCCGGACGGACGGGTCTGGCTCGACCTGGAGAGGGCACGTCGGCGAGCGGCACGGCGAGATGAGCGATTACGCCACAACGGCGTCCTGTTCCGCCAGCCGATAACGACTCTTGACGACCACCTGGCCCGCGGCCTGCGCGTCGACGCGCTGGCGGAGGTTGCTGATGGTTTCCAGCGCCACGAGGAAGATGACGAGGCCGTCCTGGACGGTGCCGACCTGATGTTCGGGCCGCCCATCCTCAGGCCGACCAGCCTGCGCGACTTCTACGCCTTCGAGCGACACGTCGCGACGATGTGGCGGCGCCGCGACCAGCAGGTGCCCGAAGCGTGGTACCGGTTGGCGATCTTCTACTTCTCCAACGTGTCCGAGATCCGCGGGCCGGGCGATCCGGTCTGGGCGCCACGCGGGTCGAGCGAGCTCGATTACGAGCTCGAGATCGCCGCCCTGATCGACACCCCCGTGCGCGACCTTGCCGCCGCTCGCGGCGAGGAGGCGATCGGCGGCTACATGATCTTCAACGACTGGTCGGCGCGTGACCTGCAGCGCGACGAGACGACGGTGCGCCTGGGGCCGGCGAAGGGCAAGGACTTCGCCTCCACGCTCGGACCCTGGCTGGTGACGCCCGACGAACTGGTCGATGTCCGGCGTGACAACGGCTACGACCTGCTGGCCACGGCCGAGGTCAACGGCCAGGAGCTGTCGCGTGGTCGCTGGTCGGACATCTACTTCTCGTTCGGCGAGATGATCGAACGCGCCTCAACCGACGTCCAGCTGGTACCCGGCGACGTGATCGGCTCGGGCACCGTCGGCACCGGCTGCCTGCTCGAGATCCGCGACGAGAGCGGTTTCGGCCGCTACCTGCGGGCCGGCGACGAGGTGACGCTCAAGGTCGAGCGACTGGGCCAGCTGACCTCGCCGGTCGTGCACCCGCCGGCACTGGGATGACCACTCGCTGAGCGGTGGTGGAGGGTCTGCTTCTGCTCCTCCTGGGCGTCCTGATGTTTGGTGTCGGGCCGATCGTGGCCATGCTCGACGTCTTCATGAACGACCTGTGGTCTGACACCGGCATCAGCCTGAGCGGCCTGATCAAGGGACTGTTGGTGCTCGTCGTGCCGCTGGCCTGGGTTGCCTACTTCCTGCTCATACGCCGCCGTAGGCCCTTCGCCTAGACTGGCCGCAGGAGGAACGCCCGCCGATGTTCTACGTCAGCCGAGGCAACGTCCCGCACAAGCGCCACACGCAGCACCGCGCACCCGACGGCTCGCTGTACGCCGAGGAGCTGTTCGGCGTGGAAGGCTTCAGCGGCCGGAGCTCGCTGCTCTATCACCGTCTGCCGCCTACCCAGACCCATCGCATCGAGCGGGTCAGGGAAGTTCGCCTGGACCGAGTCGATGACGGGCTGCATCGCCACCGCCTGGTCAAGACAGGGGCCGTGGAGGCTCGTGGCAACGTCGTCGATGGCCGCGTGCCGCTGTTCTTCAACAGCGACGTCGTGATGGGCGTCGTACGCCCCACGGAGACCCTGCCCGACGAGGCCTTCTACCGCAACGGTGAGGCCGACGAGATGCTCTTCATCCACGAGGGCACGGGCACGTTCGAAAGCATCTTCGGGTCGCTGCGCTACGGCCCCGGTGACTACATCGTGATCCCCATCGGCACGACATGGCGGCTGAACCAGGACGAGGGCGTCGCGCATCGCATCCTGTATCTCGAGTCGCCCTCCGAGATCGTGCCACCGAAGCGCTACCGCAACGAGTGGGGCCAGCTGCTGGAGCACTCACCCTTCAGCCAGCGGGACATCCGCGTGCCCGACGAGGTGCCGGCTCGCGACGACGAAGGAGAATTCGTGATCCACGTGCGGGTCCGTGGCCGGATCACCGCGTACCACTATCGCCACCATCCCTTCGACCTCGTCGGCTGGGACGGCTACCTGTGGCCGTACATCTTCAACATCGGCGACTTCGAGCCGATCACCGGCCGCATCCACCAGCCGCCGCCGGTCCACCAGACGTTCTCCGGCCGCAACTACGTGGTCTGCTCGTTCGTGCCGCGCAAATTCGACTATCACCCGCTGGCGATTCCGGCCCCGTACAACCACTCCAACATCAACTCGGACGAGGTCATCTACTACGTAGCCGGCAATTTCATGAGCCGGCGCGGGGTGGAGACATCGTCGTTCACGCTCCACCCGGGCGGCATCCCGCACGGTCCGCATCCCGGCACCGTCGAGGCCTCGATCGGCAAGGAAGGCACCGAGGAGCTGGCGGTGATGGTCGACACCTTTCATCCGCTCAACCTGACCGCTGAGGGCGCTCGCCTCGAGGACGAGTCCTACCCCTACTCCTGGCTGCCGCCCGAGGATGCCGGAGAACATGCCAGGGAACTGGCCGAACGCGGCCCGGAGGCTTTCCCGGACTAGAGCTCGCCCGGTTGGCCGGGCTCTCGCCAGCCCGGGTGGTCGCCGAAGTGCTCCTCTGCCGGCCCGGACTGCCAGTGCAGCTCGCCGTCCAGCAACACGAACGGGTCGAGCAGCAGTGGAACCGCCTCGTCCAGCTCGAGCGCGAGCACGGACTCGACGACCACCTGCGCCGGCGTGGTGAGCGGAAAGCTGATCAACCTCGATCGACCCGGCGCGATGAAGACCTGGTCCTCCTGCCCAAAGAGCCGCACCAGCTCATCCCGCAGCAGGATGGTGGAGGCGGCCAGGCCGGGCGGTGCATCGAGCATCCGGACCAAGCGCCCGCGTACGGCGCCGACCGTCGCGTCCTGTGGTCGCAGACGGCCAAGGCGCTCGGCGAGGGTCTCCATCGATGTGTCGAGCAGCTGCGCGGGAGTGCACTCCCACCGCTCAGCAACCTGGCGATCGACTATCGCGAAGACACCGCCAAGGTCAAGGCCGAACTCAACCGCGCAGCCCGGACCCGCCGTGGCGCGCACGATGGGTTCGTCCGGCCGGTCGAAGCCCGGCCGCGCCAGCAGCGGCACCAGGCGGGATCTGGCCCAGTCCCACGGGACGGGGCGGGGCATGCTTTCCGCTGCCGACGCGAGTGCCCAGTGATCCGCCACGGTGCGCCCGTGCCGCCGCAGCCTTCGCCGCCACATCCCGCGATGGTGAGGGGGCCCACTTATCAGCCACTTATGCGTTAGGCACCATGCGCGCCCGCGCGGCCGAGCTGCGATGCAGGTGCCAACCCCCCAGCGCGACCATCGCCAGCCCCCAGAAGAAGTAGCCCAGGTCATAGATCAGCCAATCGGGTCCCGGCCGGATGTTGTGCAGGCCCAGCAGCCAATGGAACATCACCGAGTCCGCGAGATTGAACAGGCCAAACCCGACCAGCACGCCGCCGAGCAGGGTCGGGCGCGGCCCGGTCGGCGGATATGCCAGCCGACGGTAGAGCAGCACCACACCGGCAATGGTGACCAGCCACATGGCCTGATGAAAGAGCCCATCGGCGAAGGTATTGAGCTGCAGGCCCTCGAGCGTATCGGGTGCCACGCGATTGCTGACCAGGTGGTGCCATCTGAGGATCTGGTGAAGCACGATGCCATCGAAGAACCCGCCCAGGCCAACTCCGATCACCAGCGTGGGCGCATGCACGCGCCAGTCGGCGCCGCGGCCCGAAAACCTGTCCACCCGGCCAGCAAAGCAGCTCGGTCACTGTCCGCGCGTCCGCTGGTGGTTGCCGGGCGTGCCAAAGGTCTTCGAGTTGGCCACTGACGCTCGAGCCCTCGGGCCGATAAGGTGTGGAAATGGCCGAGCAATTTGACCCGACCGCCCGTGACGGCATCGACTTCGACGGCCGCCTTGATGACATCGAGCGACGTATTGCGACGCTGGAGTCGGACGCCCTGCCCGCTGGCCTGACCGATCCCGATCCCGGCTCAGCAGAGCGCTGGGAAGCTGCCCAGGTGTGGGCTCACATGGCCGAGTTCATCGGCTACTGGCACCAGCAGCTGGGATCCGTCATCGGAGAGTTCGCTGGCGATCCGGTGCCCTTCGGCCGGATCAAGACCGACCCCGGCCGGATCGCGGCGATCGACCTCGGCCGCCAGGAGCCGGTCCAGGACCTCATCCGGCGCACGCGGGACGCGCTGGCCGGATTCCGGCGTGACATGGGCGCGTTCGGAACGGCCGAGTGGAACGCCATCGGCGTGCACGAGACCCGCGGCGAGATGGACGTCGAGGGGATCGTCGAGCGCTTCATCGTGGCCCACCTTGAGGAGCACCTCGACCAGCTGGAGGCGCTGGCCGCTTCCGCACGCTGAGCGATGTCTGCTCCACTCGACTCAGCGGCGCCTCACCTCGTTGAGCACGCTGCGCAGCATGAACAGCACATTCGCCGGCCGCTCCCCCAACCGGCGCATGAAGTACGGGTACCACTCCGCACCGTAGGGCACATAGACACGGACCGTGAAACCGCGCTCGACCAGCGACTCCTGCAGGTCGCGGCGCACACCGTGGAGCATCTGGAACTCGAAGCGATCCGGCCCGATTCCGTTGCTCGCAGCGAAGTCGATGACGTGCTCGATCAGGCGTTCGTCGTGGGTCGCCATGGCCGGGTAGCGGCCGTCCAGCAGCAGCCGCTCGGCCAGTCGGGCAAAGCTTTCATCGACCTCCGCCCGCTGGACGAAGGCCACCTCGGGAGGCTCGTCGTAGGCACCCTTGCACAGGCGTACCCGGACCTGTTCGGCAATCAGGCGTTCGACATCCTCGGCCGAGCGATGGAGATATGACTGGATGACCGCGCCGACGTCGTGGTAGCGCTCGTGAAGTGAGCGGACGATATCGAGGGTGACCTCGGTCTTGGTGTGGTCCTCCATGTCGACCCGCACAAAGGCGCCCAGCTGAGCGGCTCGGTCAACGATCCGCGCGACGTTGTCGCGGCAGAAGGCGACATCCAGGTCCAGCCCCATCTGGGTCAGCTTGAGCGACACATTCGCCTCCAGCCCACGCTCGGCCAGAGCGTCAAGGGTCGTCAGGTAGCGGTCCGCCGCAGCGGTCGCCGTCTCGCGAGAGCTGACCGACTCGCCCAGCACGTCGACGGTCCAGCGCAGGCCGCGCCGCTGCAGTCGCTCCAGGGCGGCCAGCGCGTCGTATAGGTCCTCCCCGGCGACGAAGCGGCGGACCATCAGCCGCGTGAGCGGAAAGCCCGTGGCCAGCCGGCCCAGCCACGGTTGACGAGAGATGCCGACAAAGAACGCTCGCGACGCGCGAGCGGGCAGCTCGCGGGGCTTGAGGCGGGCGGCGCGAGCCCGGATCGCATCCTGCTCGCGACGGGCAAGGTCTTCGCGGATCGTCTCGATCGGGATCGCCCCGCCGAGCGTGCCCTGGGGCTGAGGGTAGAGACGACAGGCAAGCCCGATCGGGGAGTCCGGCGCGGGTGGCACCACGTCGCGACCGTCGATGCGGAGCGTTGGCGACCCGTGGAAGCCAAGGCCGGCCGCATGGTCAAGATCACCCACGTAGATCCGCTGGACGCTCGGTTCACGGCCGTCGACGGTGAGCGCCTGGCGAACATTCGCCTCCGACTCGTCGGCGTGGGGGCACGAAGGCGTGACCAGCAGCTCTACGCGCATGTTGCCGTCGGCCCTGCTCAGGTCCCGTCCAGGCAGCCAACGACCTCGTCGGGCAGCCCGGGCATGCCGTGATCGCCGTCGCCGGTGACGAAGTCGTACTCGATCCCCGACCAGCGGCCGGGAAGGCCGGGGTACGTGGTCGGCGGTCCGTCTCCAACGAACCCGCGCCAGTCGGGGGCCCGGTATCCCTCGCTCTCGTATGGCGCAACGGCAGCGACCCCGTTGATCCGGTCGGTGCGCAGCTCGACCAGCCACCGGCCGCGGTACTCGGGGTCGTCGGCCAGGCCCGCCCTGATGTACCAGCGATGGACCACCTCGTAGCGCGGCTCGATGATCCACGGCGCATCAGGTCCGGTGAAGTGGCGCATCTCCTCGACCTGCCATGAGCCTTCCTGGCCCATGAACCCGGCCAGGATCTGCATGCCGTCCTCGTACTCGGGCGAGCCTGGGGACGGGCTCGTCCACCCAGCAATGCAATCGTCGCTCGGCTGGCCGCCCTGTGCGGCCGTGCCGCTGGGTGTGGGGGTTGACCCGAGGGTCGTGCTCGGGGTCGGGCCGCGCGTGGTGGCGACATCTGCGGTTGCGCTCGGCGTCGGATCGGGCGTGGCCGCCGGGGCGACGGTGCCTGTGCAGGCGACCAGCACCATGACGAGGGTGATCAGCGGCGCGGCTGGACCGCGCAGGCTCACGCGGGCTCCTCGGAGGTCTCCGCCTCCAGGCCTCGAGCCAGCTCCTCAGTTCGCCGGTACGCCGCCCAGACCGCCTCCGAAAGGACGGTCCGCAGCCGGCCCGACTCGAGCTCGTGCAACGCCGCCGCGCTCGTGCCGCCCGGCGAAGTGACCATGTTGCGCAGCTGAGCCGGGTGCAGCCCGCTCGACTTGGCGAACAGGGTGCTGCCCTCCAACGTCTCGACCACCAGGTCGTGCGCGACGTGGCGCGGGAAGCCAAGGTGGACCGCCGCGTCGATGAGCGCTTCCATCACCAGGAAGACGTAGGTCGGGCCCGTCCCCGAGACCGCGGTGGCCATGGCAACCAGCTTCTCGTCGTCGACCTCCATCTCCGAGCCGAGCGAGCCCAGCAGGACGTGGGCCTGTTGCCGCTGCTCCTCGGTCACCTGCGGAGTGGCGTACCAGACGGTCATCCCGCGACCCAGCTGGGCCGGCGTGTTGGGCATGCTGCGGGCTATCTGCCGATGGCGCAGCACGTTGCCCAAAGCACGCGTGCTCGCGCCGGCGATGATGCTTATTACTAGCTTGCCGTCGCGCAGCGCCGGCGCGATCTCGCGCCCTACCCGAACGAGCATCTGGGGCTTGATCGCCAGCACGACCACGTCGGCCCGCTCGACAGCTGCGGCGTTGTCCTCGACGGCGTTGATGCCGTAGCTGCTGACCAGCTCGTCGCGCCGGTCCGCACGCGGATGGCTGGCGTAGATCTGGCTCGGGCCGACCTGCTCAACGCGCAACAGGCCGGCGATCATCGACTCGGCCATCACGCCGGAGCCGATGGTGGCGATGGTCGCCTCCCTCAGTGACATGCCGGCGAGTATAGGGTCGGTGGAGCCGGCCTCAGCCGGCGACCGCTCGACCGAGCACGAAGTGTCGGCTCGTGGCGCTCACGTCGACCTCGACGCAGCCGACCCGGCGCAGGCCCTCGGCCAAATCTTCAGGGGCGTGGTAGGCCTTTGGTACGGCAAACCGGCGGCCGTCGGCCAGCTGGCGTGGCTGGAGACCGTCCTCGGTCGGGGTGTAGTCGAGCCCGGGGGCCTCGTCGATGAAGGCGAACAACCCTCCCGGTTTGAGCCAGCGCCGAACCAGCCCGAGGAATTCGGCCAATCGCTCCGGCCGGACGTGGCTCAGCCAGAGCCCGATGAACAGCCCGTCCACCGCACGGTCCGGCTCGGTCCAGGCATCGCGGACGTGGATGTGTGCGCGAAGCCCGTGCGCCAGCAGCCTGTCGCGGGCCCGCTCGAGCACGTGCTCAGAAATGTCGTAGATCGACAGCTCGCCCTTCTGGGCTATCAGCGGCGACCACCAGCCGGTGCCCGCCGCCAGCTCGACGATCTCGCCACGCCAGGGCAGCGAGTCCAGCCACAGGGTGGCGGCATCGAGGTCCGCCTGGAAGACTGCCCGCTGGAGCGGCTCCAGGGACGCGCCGGCGTAGTAGGCGTCGTACTCCGGGGCCCGGGCCGAGTAGTAGGCCTTCATGGCAGCTGTGTCGTCCACGATGTCGGACCGCTCGGCGGCGGCCCGCGCCTGCAGGCCTTCGCGCAAGCGGTAGCGCAAGAACTCATTGTCCTGCGCACGTCCCACGCAGTCCGGACACAGCTGCGCGAACAGCTCCAGGTCCGACGCCGTCCGCGGCTGGTGCGGTCTTCCGCACCACAGGCAGTTGAACGAGGCCGGCCGCGGGGCGTCGGTCGGTTGGCTCACGCCCCCACGCCGAGGGGGAGCCAGGCATCGGTTGGGGCACCCAGCTCCACGCCAGCGGGGTCCATCACCTCGGCCAGCAGGGCGACGCCCTCGACCACGCGTGGGCCGGGACGGCTGAAATAGGCTGAGCCGTCGAGCGCGTACACCTCGCCGGACTCGACCGCCCGCAGCTCGCGCAGCCATGACGGCTTGTCGGCGGCGGCCCACTCCTCGGCAGCTCGGTCGGCCTCGAAGCCGCAGGGCATCAGCAGCAGCTGCTCCGGGTCGACCTCGCGGACCTGCTCCCAGGTCGTCTGGGTCGAGCGCTCCTCGGCGCGGCCGAGCAGCTCCCAGCCTCCCGCGCGCCTGACCTGCTCGGGCACCCAATGGCCCGCGGCGAAGGGTGGGTCGAGCCACTCCAGGCAGACCACACGCCGCGGCTCGGCGCCGGCCAGGCGCCGCTCCAGGACGCGGTTCTCGATCTCGGCCAGCCGCTCGCGCAGCATCTCGATGAGACCCACTGCCTCATCCTCCGCTTCGGCCATCGCGCCGACGGTCGAGATGGTGTTGAGGATGCCTTCGATCGAGTGTGGCTCGAGGCTGATCACCGTCGCCTCCGAGCGCAGCGCCCGCACCGCGCGGCCGACCTCCTGGTAGCTGACCGCACAGACCTCGCACAGCTCCTGCGTCAGGATCAGGTCCGGGCGCGCGTCGCGCAGGGCCACGCGGTCGAGTCTGTAGATGGAGCTTCCGCCGTGCAGGCTGCTCACCACCCGTTCATGGATCTCCCGGCTGGCGCCGGTGGTGAGGCCCGCGTCGGCGGTAACGACGGGCACCGAGGCAGCCTCGGGCGGATAGTCACATTCGTGCGTCCTGCCGACCAGCTCATCGCCCAGGCCAAGCGCGAAGACGATCTCGGTGGCGGACGGCAGGAGCGAGACGATGCGCATGGGCAAACCAGCATAGCCGTGGGTGACTGTCGCGGCCGCCGGACCCGTGTGCCGCAGGTCCGGCCCGGCCTGCCATCGGTCCGGGCCCGCTTGCCACCGATCGGGCCGGCGCCGCCGGTTGGTGGGAGACTGCAGCTGATGACAGCGCAAGAGGCCGGCCCGCATCCGGTGGTCGTCGAGGGAGTGTCCAAGCGCTTTGGGCGCGTGGACGTCGTGTGCGACCTTTCGTTCGAGGTGCAGGCGGGCGAGGTGCTCGGCTTCCTGGGACCCAACGGCGCGGGCAAGACGACGACGATGCGGATGATCCTGGACATCATCCGGCCCGACAGCGGTCGCATCGCCGTGTTCGGCGGCGCGCCGGGGCTGGCCCAGCAGCATCGGGTCGGATACCTGCCGGAGGAGCGCGGGCTGTACCGCGATGTCAGCGCGGTCGACACGTTGACCTATTTCGGGTCGCTCAAGGGCATGAGCGGCGGCGATGCGCGGCGGCAGGCCGAGGCGCTGCTCCGGGAGCTGGGCCTGGGTGACTCGATGGCCAAAAGGGCCGGCGAGCTGAGCCGCGGCATGCACCAGAAGGTGCAGGTAATTGCCACCGTGCTCCACCGGCCCCAGCTGCTGATCCTGGACGAGCCCTTTCAGGGCCTGGACCCGGTCAACGCCCAGATGCTGCGCGACCTCGTCCTCGGGCAGCGCGACCGGGGCGCGGCGGTCGTGATGAGCACGCACGACATGAACGAGGCGCAGACGCTGTGCGACCGGCTGCTGCTGATCGACCATGGTCGGCGGGTGCTTTACGGCAGCGTGACGGACATCCGTCGCGGCTTCGCCAGCGGCGCGGTCGAGGTCGAGGGCGAGGGCATCCCCTCCAGCCCGGGCGCACTGCGCTCTGCGGACGATGCGATCGCATCGAACGGGCGCATCCGTTTCGTGCTGCGCGATGGCGCCAGCCCGAGTGACCTCTTTCGAGAGCTGGCGGCCAGCGGTGCGCAGGTGACCCGCTTCGAGGAGGCGGCGCCCACACTCAATGAGATCTTCATCCGGGCCGTCGCGGGCGAACCACGAGGTGATACCGCGTGACGCGGCGGGTCGCCGTGGGCCAGCAGCGTCGCTCGTTCCTGCGGCTGATGGCCGTTGTCGCGCGGCGCGACTACCTGCGTACGGTGCGGCGACGAGGCTTCGTGTTCGGTACGGCCCTGCTGCCGGCAGCGATGGGCGGGCTGCTGCTGCTCTCGTCCCTGTTTGGCTCGCCGCCGGCCGTGCCGGCGCCGGCGGCTGCTTTGACCGTGGTCAACGAATCGGCAATCCCGCTGCAACCAGCGACGGGCGCCCAGCTTCGGGAAGTCGACCGGGCGACGGCTGACTCGGAGCTTGCGCGAGGTGCGCTGGGGGAGTTCTACATCGTGCCGGCCGGCTATCCGGCAGCTCCCGAGATCCAGCGAGTGGCCGCGTCGGGCCGATCCCCGGCCATCGAGGACTTTCAGCGCTGGTCCGGTCAGGAACCGGTGCTGGCGGCGACCCTGCGCCTGTCGCTGCTGGCTGACGCCGGTGTTCGCCCGGACGTGGCCGAGCGCGTGGCTCGCCCGATCTCGGTGCGCGACGTCAGCGTTGACGGTGCCCCGAGCGACCCGGTTGTCGGCGGCTTCGGGTTCATCGTGCCCTACGCGTTCACCTTTCTGTTCGTCATGAGCATCTTCATCACCAGCGGCTATCTCCTCCAGTCGGTGACGGAGGAGAAGGAGAACCGGGTGGTCGAGATCGTGCTGAGCTCGGTGCCTCCCCAGCCGCTGATGTTCGGCAAGATCGTGGGACTCGGCGCAGCCGGGCTGACTCAGGTGGCAGTCTGGGTTGCCACCGCACTGATCGCCCTGCCGCTGGCGGTCGAGCGGCTGCCGATGATTGACGGTCTCGAGATCAGCCCGCTGGTGGTCGGCCTGGCGCTGGTCTTCTTCGTTCTCGGCTACCTCGCGTACGGTGCCATCTTCGCGGCCGTCGGAGCGATCGCGCCCGGCACGCGCGAGGCGCAGCAGTACTCGGGCTTCTTCGGCTTCTTCGCGGTCGTGCCGCTCCTGTTCGCCGGTGCGTTCTTCGCCGACCCGGGCTCGGCCCTGGTGACCGTCCTGGCCGTGGTACCGCTCACCGCGCCGGCGGCGATGCTCCAGCTGCTGGCGCTCTCGGCCGAGCCGCCGTGGCTGCTCGTCGCGGCATCGCTGCTGTCACTCGGCGCATTCGCCGCGTTGGCCGCCCTCGCCGCCTCTCGCATCTTCCGGGCAACGCTGCTGCTCTACGGCGCGCGACCGAGCCTGCGCGGCATTTTGGGCGCCATCACCGCCCGAGGTTGAGGGCGCCTGCAACCATCCATGGCCCGGGCCGAGACTCGCCAGCCCGAAGGGATCAGGCCGGCGGCTTGAGCTCGTCCACCTGCTGGCGGGCGGCGTCGCGATCCTTGAACCAGAGCGCGTCAATCGGTGTGAAGCTGGCCCACTCGCTGGGCACGGAATCTTCGGGGAAGATGGCGTTGACCGGGCACTCGGGCTCGCACGCGCCGCAGTCGATGCACTCGTCGGGATCTATATAGAGCTTCCTGTCGACGCCGCGCTCGAAGTGGATGCAGTCGACCGGGCAGACCGAGACGCACGACTCGTCAAGGACGTCGATGCAAGGCTCGGCGATGACGTAGGTCATTCGGGCTTGTCTCCTAGATCGGCTCGGGTTGGTTGACCCTGCGAGCGCTTGTCAAGCATGTTAGCGCTTCAACGCCGGCTGGCGGTCAGCGCACCAACGGCAGGGGTCATCGCACTTCGATGGCAACCCGCCCGACCATGCCGCGCTCGAGATGCCCCGGCAGGTGGCACATCAGCTGCAGTCGCCCCCCGTGCGGAACCGCGTACACGACGCTGTGCGCCTGACCCGGTTGCAGCAGCACACGTGCCCCACCGGTTCCCGGACGAACGGATGCCGGCGGGGAGGTGGCGAAGGCAGCCGGCGGGGTGGCGGCCGCGTTCGCTTCGGCCCAGGCGCGCTGGACGTCATCGTCGCCGATCACGAACTCGTGATCGACCAGGCCAGCATTGATGATCTGGAAGCGGACGGTCTCACCGGCCACGAGGTAAACCGTTCGCGGATTGAACGAGTAGTCGTGCATCAGCACGTTTACGGGCCGCGGGTGGTCCGCGGTGCCGGGACTCGACAGGTCCGGCGGCGGTGCCGTGCGCGCGGCCAGCTGGGCACCGGCGTAGACCAGGGCGAAGGCCAGCGCCAACCCGCCGAGCAGGACGAAGATGGGCGCTCGGGATATTCGTCGCGCCCCATCGGACGAGGCGCGTTCGGCATCGAAATCTTCCGGCGCGCCGGCGCGGCGACTGCTTTGAGACGGGCTGCCCACCCTTCGACTTTAGGCTGCATCGACGCCGGCCGTCGTCCAGCCCCGGCCGCTAATGACGCGGGGGTCGCCGCGTCGCCACGTCCGCCTGCCGCGGCTACCCGGCGGACGGGCCGCTGCGCGAGTCCCAGCGGAAAGGCGCCAGCTCGGTGCCGCCCGGCGCACCGACCGAGGCCACCGCGCCCAGAAGGGCGGTGGCCACCAGCGCCGCGATGAGCACGGCCGCGGTCAGGACGCCGATCAGGGCCAGACCACGGGCGGGGGCACCGGATCTGACGGACGCGGTGCTGGCGGCATGGTGCTTGCGGACCATTGCTTCTCTCCCTCGAGTGTCTGAGGCGGGCAGGCGCCAGCCGTCAGCGCACTCTAGGCGTTGAGAATGCGCGGTCCATCACCTATCGCTTAGCGGCCAATTTGCGAGCAGTGGAAAACCGCCGGGCGAGCGGTTGGTGCCCGGCTCGGGCTCAGCGGCGTGACTGGAAGCAGTCGGAACAGTAGACGGGCCGTGCGCCGGTTGGGCGGAACGGGACGCGGGCCGTCCGGCCGCACTCTGCGCAGGTGGCGTCGAACATCTCGCGCTGCGGCCGCTCCCCGTATGACCCGCCCGCATCCGAGGAGTAGCCGCCTCCGGCGTACCCGCCGTAGGAGCCGCCATTGCCGTCGCCATGGCTCGAGGACTGGCGCTGGGACTTGCGCGCCGCCCGGCAGCTGCCGCATCGCTTCGGCGGCTCGGTGAAGCCACGCTGCTCGTAGAACTCCTGTTCACCCGCGGTGAAGGTGAACTCCTGGCCGCAGTCGGCGCAGTTGATGGCCCGATCCGTGAACACCGGTGAACGACCCTCCCAAACCTGTTGTCTGATCAGGGTCGTTGCCGTCTCACCACCCGCCCCCCGTCGGGCATTCGCGCTCGGCCAGGGCGTCCCTGAGTCGGCGCGACTGTAGCGAGCCGGAGAACGTGAGTCCAGCCTGAAGCCTGAGCCTCAGCCGTGGTGCTCCATGCCCTGCGGTTGCCAGTCCTCACTGAGGTACTTCGCGGGCTCGTCGCTGAAGTCGAGCATGCAGCCGCGCGAGCAGAAGTAGTACGTCTCGCCGCCGTGCTCGGCCGTGTGCTGGGCGTTGGCGGTGTCGACCTGCATGCCGCACACCGGATCGGTAGCCATGGCCATCTGAATTCTCCGCTGCAACTCTGGACCGATATTCTTCCCCGAATGACCGAGCAGCGCCCTACCGACCGACCGACCGAGGATCGCAAGCTCCTTCGACCGGCCCCCTACGCAGACACCACCTTCCTCGACAGTGACGCCTGGCGTGCGCTGCGGATCATGGGCGAGTTCGTCGACGGCTTCGATGCGCTGGCCCGACTGGGGCCGGCGGTGAGCATCTTCGGATCGGCCCGTCTGCCACTCGACAATCCGTGGTCCCAGGCGGCCGAGTCGCTGGCGGGCGAGCTGGCGCGCAGGGGCATCACCGTCATCACCGGCGGCGGCCCCGGCGTGATGGCGGCGGCCAACAAGGGCGCGTCGGAGGCGGGTGGTGTATCGGTCGGCCTGGGCATCGAGCTGCCACACGAGCAGGACATCAATCCCTATTGCACGCTGGCGCTCAACTTCCGCTATTTCTTCGCGCGCAAGACGATGTTCGTCAAGTACGCCCAGGGGTTCGTCATCTTCCCCGGCGGGTTCGGCACTTTCGACGAGCTGTTCGAGTCGTTGACCCTTGCCCAGACGGGCAAGATCGACCACTTTCCGATCATCCTCTTCGGCCGCGAGTACTGGGAGGGTCTGATCGATTGGCTGCACGCGCAGGTCGCCAGCGGCGGCATGATCAGCCCGACCGACTTCGAGCTGATCCGCTGCACGGATGACACCGACGAGGTCGTCGGTTGGTTGCTGGACTCGTTCGCCGCGGCCGAGGCGGCTCGCCAGCGAGTCGAGCGGGACCCGAACCCCGAGGCGGTCGAGGATAAGCAGGAGAAGGCCGCCCAGCGGACCCCCAAGCCCGAGTAGGGCCGAGGACGCACCCGGGAGCGAATCCTTCAGACGTCCAGCGCCTCGCGAAGTTGAAGCTGGCGCATGACGTCGGCGCGGGTGAGCATGCCGAACAGGCGGCCCTCCTCGAGCACGGGCAGCTGCTCGAAGTCGTGCTCTGTCAAGAGCTCGACGGCGCGCTGGACAGGGGTGTCGGCGTCGACCGTGACCAAGCCGTCCCGGCCACCCATGACCTGGGCGACGGTGGCTCGGCTGCGCTCGGCGACCGGCACCTGACGCAGGTCGCTGACCGTCACCACACCCACCAACCGGTCGTTGTCGACCACCGGCATTGCCCGCCGGTTGCGCGGCAGAAGGTAGTCATCGATCAGCTCGGCGATGCTCAGCCCTGGCCACACGCCCGTCTCGTCAGGACGGGTGATGTCGCGCGCCCGAACTCGTCTCAGGCGGGTCTCGAAGACGACCTGCTGGACGCTGCTCGAGGCTGCGTTATGCAGGAACCACGCTATTGCCGCCATCCAGATGCCGCCGAACAGGTCGCCCGCGCCGAGGATGCGCACCAACCCGACGGCGAACAGTCCCCAGGCGATGACCTTGCCCACGGCGGCCGCGCCTTCGGTCGCCCGCCGCACGTTGCCGGTCGCCGTCCATAGGATCGCGCGCAGCACGCGACCTCCGTCGAGAGGGAAGCCGGGAACCAGGTTGAACAGGCCGAGAATGACGTTGATGACGGCCAGGTAGCCGGCAACCAGCGCGATCCGATCCTCGACGCCCCAGGTGGCCGCCCACACCAACCCGGCCGGCACGGCGAGCGCAAAGCTGGTCAGCGGCCCGACGATCGCCACCAGGAATTCCGTTGACGGTTTCTTGGCCTCGCCACCGAGGTTCGAGACGCCGCCAAAGATGAACAGCGTGATGGACTTGGCCGCCAGCCCGCGGGCCTGAGCCATGAACGAGTGGGCCAGCTCGTGGATCAGCACCGATACGAACAGCAGCAGCGAGGCGATGACACCGAGGATCCAGTACTCGAGGTCAGTCAGCGTGACGCCGGGCACCTGCCTGAAGGCAAAACCCCCCAGTGACCAGGTCAGCAGGCCGAAGATGATCAGCCAGCTGTAGTGGATGCCGACCTCGATGCCCCGGATCGTGAAAAGACGGAAGGAGTTCTGCAGCACGGTGAGGCCATACTAGGTATCCGACATGCGAATCGCGATCGCCTCCGATCACGCCGGCCTTTCACTCAAGCGCCCTATCGCCGATTGGCTGCGCTCGGCCGGCCACGAGGTGATCGACTTCGGCGTCGATGACGAGACGCCGGTTGACTATCCCGACTACATCGCGCCCGCGGCGCGCGCAGTCGCGGAAGGTCAATGCGAGCGCGGAGTCGTGCTCGGCGGCAGTGGCACGGGTGAGGCGATCGTGGCCAACAAGGTCCGTGGCATCCGCTGCGTGCATGCCAGCGATCCCGTCACGGCCCGGCTCGGCCGCGAGCACAACGATGCCAACGTGCTGTCGATGGGCGCGCGGATCGTCGGCCTGCAGGTCGCGCTCGACTGCGTGGAGGCGTTCATCGCTGGACAGTTCGAGGGTGGCCGCCACGTCGCCCGTCTCTCCAAGCTGGCCGAGCTCGAGGGCGGCCGGTACCCCTAGGCCGGCCAAGCTGAGACGGCCGGGCACAGGGACCCGGCATGGAGGACCCGGCATGAATCAAAAGGGCCGGCGCTACGGCGCCGGCCCTTGGACTCGTCGGCTTACGCGCTTACGGGGCGGCCTCGCCGCCGCCCTCGCCGCCACCTTCGCCGCCACCGCCCGGCGCCGGCTCAGCTGGCTGCTGAATGTTGATGTCCGTGCCGCCGCCTTCGCCGCCGGCGCCACCCATTCCCTCAAAGCCACCAAAGCCGAGGAACCAGATCAGGGCAAGGACGATCACGACGGCCAGGATGATGCCGATGATCGTGCCTACACCCGGTCCGCTGTCGCGCTCTACGACGACGTCGCGGTCGTGATGCTCGTGCGTCATCGATTACTCCTCACTCTCGAGGTTCCGGGCACGGTGCCCGGTAGCCTCGGGCATCTTGGCGCGCAGCCTGTTTCAGCCGTCTGAACTGATCGGGCGGGGGGTGCTACAAAATCGAACGGTCGCGAGATTGATAGGCTGCTGAGGCGCTGACGGCCTGGGGTGCGATAATCGCCGCAGCGGGCGGGAGTAGCTCAGTTGGTAGAGCGCTAGCCTTCCAAGCGTCACTGCCCACACATAGTGCTTCCCTAGGTGGCAGCCGACCAGAATGCGGCTCGCTTTTGCGCTGTAGCCGAGCACGCTGGCCCGCGAAGGGGCGTCGTTGATCGCGCCTGACCGCGCCCGAATATATGCCCCAGTTCGTGCCGCGCTGGGCCTCGGCTCGCTCGTTACGGTGCCCCTGACCTCGCCCACGTCGGGCGGGCTAGCAGACAGGAGGCAACCCATGGCGAACCGGCTGATCTGGTCAGGGGTAGGTCGTAATGGCTACGCCGAGGTCAGGGTGAGCGGCGGCGGTGACTACGAGCTGGAGATGTATGACGAGGACTTCATCCTTGTCGGCTTCGCTCGTCACGACGCACTGATCGACGCAACGGCAGACGCAACCGACAGGCTGCAGGCAGACGTTGAGGCCTTCGCCGCGTGACCGAAGGCCTAGTGGGGGGAAGCTGCCTGCTGGCGGCTTCCACCCTGACGCCGACCGAGGAGGCAAGCGTATGGAATGCCGCGAAGTTGAGGGATGCGACCAGCCGTGCTGGGTTCTGACGCATGGCGATGGCCGCTACGCCGGGGGAGTGAGGCTAACGCGCAAGGGTCTCTACGAGCTGGTCATGCTCGATGAGGCAGGCGACGTGGTCGGCTACGACCTGACCCACGCGACACTCGAAGCAGCGAAGGCGGACGCCTACCAGCGGTTCAGGGACCTCGAAGCGGCGGATGCTGTGATGGCGTCCCTCCGTGGGCATGGCTGGACGTGCTGGAGAAGCCGCTCGCCGCGTCGCCATCCCTTCACTGACTAGATGTTGTGGGCCTGTCGCTGTCGGACCACAAGCAGTGGGCCAGTCGGGTATCCTTCGCACCGTGGAGAGGATCGAAGCCGTGCAGATCCCCGAGCCTTCGGGTGTGTGGCAGCCCACCGTCGAGCAGCCGTGGCAGCCGACCGCTGAACCGTCACCGGAGGCCGCGCCAGCCGAGCCGCTGACCCCAGCCGACAGCCTCCGGCAAGCCTTCGTCGGGCAGGAGTTCGGCACCATCCTTGCCGACCCACCGTGGCGGTTCGTCAACCGCACCGGCAAGGTCGCGCCCGAGCACAAGCGGTTGAGCCGCTACGACACCTTGACCTTCGAGGAGATCAGGAGCCTGCCCGTGGCCGAGCTGGCCGCCGCGCAGTCGCATCTGTACCTCTGGACCCCGAACGCGCTCGTGGCCGACGCCTTGCGCGTGCTCGAAGCGTGGGGCTTCACCTACAAGTCGATGCTCGTCTGGCACAAGGTCCGCAAGGACGGTGGCAGCGACGGGCGGGGAGTCGGCTTCTACTTCCGCAACGTCACCGAGACCGTCCTGTTCGGCGTCAGAGGCAGCCTGCGCACCCTGCAGCCGGGTCGCCGTCAGGTCAACCTGCTGGCGACCCGCAAGCGCGAGCACTCCCGCAAGCCGGACGAGCTGTACCCGATCATCGAGGGGTGCAGCCCGGCTCCTCGCCTAGAGCTGTTCGCCCGCTACCCGCGCGACGGCTGGTCGGTCTGGGGTAACGAGGCCGACGCCGAAGTCACTCCTCGGGGCAAGGCGCACAAGGGTTACGGCTCGTAGCAGCGGTCGGTAATCGCCACCGCTAGGATCGGGCACCCGCCTCCGTCGCCGCGCGTCAGACGCGGCTCCAGCTTCTCCAGCGTCGTCGTGGTCGTAGTACCGAACCCGTCAGGCCTGCCCAGCCTGATCGACAGGTCGCGGATGGGCTGGAAGCTCCGGGTGACGATGATCCCGGCGTCGATGATCCCGGCGTCGTACAGCGCACGGTAGGCGGCTACGTCCCGATCGAGGTTGCCATCCTTCGCGTGCCACTCCACGTCGAGCGCGACCCGGTCCTTGACGTTGTCCACCTTGTAGCCTTCGTTCAGGACCTCGGTCTGGACGACGCGGGCGGCCTTCTCGCCAGCGGCGGCGTACGGCATGACCGTCAGCAACGAGGTGATCTTCGTGTCGTGCCTTCCCTCGCGCCAGCCCAGCTCTCGGAATGTCCGGTCGAGCCGGGCAGCGACAGTGGACTTCTGGCCACCCGGCTCGATGATGTCTGCGGTCGAGAGCCTGAACGAGTCGAGCACTCGGATCACGTCGGCGAAGGGGTCGGGGTTCGTGGTGGCGAGGATGGCGGAGGCGTTGCGAACCTCGCGCAGCTCGTACCGCTCGCGGACAGGAGCCGGAATGACGCGCTCGAAGCTGGTGGAGAGTTCCACTTGCGCAGCCTAGCGTCGGGCAAGGGTCGCCGTCGAGGGTGGCTGCCGACGCTCCGGCCTAGGCTGGCCGAACAGGGCTTGCGACGGCTACGCCTGCCGGGATCGCGAGTCCGGACGCGGAGCGGCAGCCGGTCGCACGTTACCAGCGGTCACTTACCAGCCAGTCATCCGGACAGCCTCGGCGACGAGCTGCGCCACCACTCCGATGGCAACGAGCGACAGACCCGCGACGGCCAGTGGGATGCCGCCGATGGCGATCTTCTCGTCGCGCTCCTCAAGCGCCTGCTTCGCCTCGTCCAGCCGCTTCTCGATCCGCTCCATCTCACCGGTCGCTCCGCCGAGACGACCGGCCAGCGTGTCAAGTTCACCCCGCAGTTCGTTGAGCCGCTCGTGGACGACGGGCAGCGCTGCCTTCGCTGCCCTCGGTAGCGGACCATAGCCACGGATCACGGTCGCGTTCAACGTCCCGACGGCCATGAGCGCTCCCTCGACGTTGACAACGACGTTGCGTCGGCGACGCAGCAGTCGGTCTAGGAAGCGGTCGAGTCGCTGTCTCGTGCGGGTCCACGCCTCACGCGCCATCACCGACACCTCCCGCCAGATCGCCTCGCCGAGGCTCGCATCGGACGGCGCGAACTGCCGCCACGTCTTGCGTAGGCCGAGAACGGCCAGCACAGCGCCGATGAGCTGAAGCCCGAGGCCGAGAACGAGCAAGGCGGCTGCCAGCATGCCTCCGAGGTTACAGCGGCGAGCTGCCAGCGAGGCGACGGTTCCTAGCGCCTCCCCCAGCGGGCGATCGCCCAGCCGTACTCGGTCTCGGCTGCCGCTGCCCGAAGGTCGCGCCCGTAGTCCCGCCAGACCTGTTCGAGCTTCGCCATGTACTCGGCGTCGTGCGGTCGCGCAGGACCGATAGCGAAGTCCATCTCGTAGTCGAGGTCGCGCGGGAGATCGCGCCGATGTCGGCCACGTCGCCTTACCGCCACGACTTGCGCTCCGGAGGCGGTTCGAGGTCCAGACCCAGCTCCCGGATCGCGCGCACGTAGGCGATGCGCGCGTCGCGCTCGATGGCGATTGCCGGGTGCGCCCGAGGTCCCCAGCGACCGGGCACGGTCAGCCCATCGCGCTCGACCTCGGCCTGCGCCTGTCGCAGCCGGTCCAGAGCTTCGAGCGCCACGGTCAGGATGGTCAGGTGATGCGGCTCGAACTCGAACCGGGCGAGGGTCGCGCGCCACAACCGGCGCGACTCGGCCGACAGGTGGCGTGGTGGCGTAGGGACCCCCGGCTGGGGACCCGAACGGCGATGGATCGGAGTCGGTTCAGCGACCATCTGGACCGCAATCATCGCGGACTAGAGCCGGGTCTCGGTCGAACCGCGACCGGGTCGGCACAAGGGGGTACCGGGCGTGCCCTGCGACGACCTCCCGGCAATACGTGGGTACCCCACCCCCTCGGCTGGACTGGCAGGTCGGCGCGGATGCGCCGCTGGCAGCGGCTCCCCAGCCCAGCCCATCCACCGCTGCGCGGCAACCGATCGAACGGCAGCAAGGACGGCGCGCAGCTCGACGCGGCGTGCTTCGCCTAGCGGGCTTGACCCGGACTCCCATTGCAGCGACCACGCAGGCGTTGCTCGGCAGCCCAGCCGATCGGGCAGTCGTCGCAAATCCGGGTGGCTCGCTGGCCGACGAGGTAGGGGTGCCAGTTCGTCCGCTCCCACCGGGCCAGCTCCTCGGGGGTGGCACAGGCGGGGATGAAGCGGTGCCGGGGTCGGCCACCACGACCCACCCTGCGCGGGCGGTGCCAGCC
>DATLGJ010000051.1:0-19359 GCA_035540555.1 Candidatus Limnocylindrales bacterium
GAACGTGTTGACCTTGAGCCGCTGGTCGGTATAGGTCAGCGCCGTCTGCTGGGTGCCGATGGCGCTGCCGTTGCGGAAGACGCGGTAGCGGATGGTGCCGGCCACGCTCGAGCTGCTCGGCTGCCACGACAGCTTGATGACGAAGTTGTCGTGGGCGCTGGCGACGAGGCCCTGCGGCACCGTCGGCGCGCCCGTCGGCGGCGTCGTCGGGGTGGGAGTGGGGCCGGGGCTGGGCGAAGGGGATCCGCCGGCAATCCGGCTGGCAACGGCCTGGCGGAGCTGTGGAAGATTGGCGTAGAAGGTGCCGCCGGGGCACGCAGTGGAGGCCCAGTCGCGGTGGCCGCTGATGTTCGCGCTGTGCTTCTGTGTTGTGCCCTCGGGATGAGGGTTGACGTACATGCCCTCACCCAGTGGGTCGATGTCGTGGCGCTCGGCCAACCAGGCAAGAAGTCTTTCGAGGGATGCCCTGGCCGCAGGCGTGGCGTCCTGGTTGACGAGGTGGCCGAGCAGGGCGATTCCCACGGTGCCTGAGTTGTGGTTGGCCACATGCGCCCCTTGGACGCTCTTGCCCGTGCCATCCTCGCCATTGGGCATCTCAGACGAGGAGTACCGGCGCGAGTGTCGTCCCTCGTAGATCCGGCCCTGCTCGTCGATGAGGAAGTTGTAGCCGATGTCGCCCCACCCACGGTTGATTGCCTGGTTGTAGTAGATCGCGCGGATCGTGGAGCCGGGGTTTGGATCATTGTTGGCACCGGCGGTGTGGTGGACGATCAGCTTCTGGACCGAGAAGAACATCGGCGGCCACTTCTCGTCGCCCACCTGCTGCTCGGGATCGGTGATCGTCTCGCCGGGCTGCCAGAAGCGCAGGCTCTCGTCGGCTCCCCAGCCCGATCTTGAAATGACCTGTGGCTGGTCGACCGCAGCCGCGGCCGAATGTGCGCGCGGCCCCTGGTCCTGCGTGCCGGCATCGATGGCCCCGACGATCAGCCGACCCGGCGGCTCGCCCGCGGTCAGGCGGAGGTAGCCGGCACCCCCGGTCCAGATCACGCTGCTGTGAACCAGGTCGTCCTGAACGACGGCGTGATCAGGCCAAACCTCAGTCTCTGGGCCGTAGCTGACGCCATCTGCGCTGAAGGACACGCTCAGCGCGGGTTGGCGCTCCTCGTCCTCGTGCCCATCGGCGTTCTCATCATGACCGGCGCCCTCCGGCCAGCTGAAGGACACGTGGGTCGCCACCATCGGCAGCTCGACGACCAGGGGCGATGAATGGAAGTTGAGCTCGAGGCGCTCGCCGCGCACGGGCGGCGGCTGCGCAGATTCGTTTCCGCCCAGGAGTGCGGGAAGCAGCGCCACGAGCAGCGCTGCGCCAAGCAGCGCGGCAGCCCGCCGCCAGATTCTCGACACTCGGACGTACCCCTCCCAGAATCAGCCCTTCATGGGCCTGCCGGCATGCTCGCCGGCCGGTGCGGCGCTGTCAATCGTTCGGCTACGATGCGAGCTGGTAGCCGTCACGCGAGAACTGTCTTGACCGATCCCATCCAGAAGCTGAGCTGGCGGCCTGCGCCGGCCACGGTGGTGCCCCAGGTGCCCGTCTGGCGCGACGTGCCGCGAGTGGCGTTCATCCTGGCCGCGATCTGCCTGGTGCTCGGCAGCTTGCTACCGTGGGCGGAAGGGCACGAGCCGATGGGCGGCGCGGTTTCGTTCCGCGCCACGCAGGGCCTCGGCGAGGGAGTGATCTTGCTGGCGGGCGCTGTAATGCTGCTACTGCTGTCCCGGGGCCGCGTGATGTGGGAAACGACGAGCCGAACGCTGCAGGTGCTGCCGATTGCGTTCGCACTGATCGGGGCCGCGATGTGGCTGGGCATCGACAACTACGCGCGAGTCCTGCTGGTCGACTGGGCGCGACGAGGAGGCGGGGGTGAGCTGACGAGCATCCGCTGGGTCGCTGCCATGGGGCTCGCATTGACGCTCATCGGCAGTGGCTGGCTGGAACGCCACCGTCCGCCTGACGTCAAAAAGGCGACGGGCAGCCTGTGGCAGGAATGGGGCCTGACCCGCGCGAGCAGCGTGACGATTGCCGCCGCGCTCATCTTCGGGCTGCTGGGAGCCGCCGCCGGCGCGCTTGCGATGGTGTTTGTGCTCGGCATGGAGGCAATCCTTCTGGCGCTCATCGTCGGGATCTTCGGCCTCTTTGCCGGTATCGCCGCCGGGGTGCGCCTCGGGCGCGCGATGACCGCCGTCAGGAGGGGCTGAGGTCCTCCTCCCCGGCCGACTGATCAGCGGACCACCCCTGGACGGAGGCGGCAACGTCCCGACATACCTCTGGATCGAAACCATTCCGTGCCAGCAGGGCATATGCCTTCTGCCGACGCCTGCGCGGGTCAGCCTCCCGTTCCAGGGCTGAGCGCCGACGCTCGAGCAGGCGCTCCGCTGCGCGGGTGTCTGCGCTCACCTCGGTTGCAGCGGCCGCTCGGTCCAGAAGCACGTCATCGATCCGATCGCGGGCAATGCCCTTGGTCATCAGCTCACGCCTGAGGGCGCTTTCGCCGCGCGGCCGGGCTCGGTCCCTGCTCTCCACCCATCCCTGGGCGAACGCGTCGTCGTCCAGATAGCGCATCCGCAGCAGGCGCCCGATGACCTCGTCAACGAGCCCGTGCCGGTAACCCAGGAAGCGCAGCCGGCGCCGCGTCTCCTCGACCGACCTGGGCCGTACGGCGAGGAATGCCGCAGCGGCCGCCATCACCACCTCAGCGTCTTCGGTGGCGGCCCGCTCCTGCTGCCGCTCGGCACGGGTCCTGGCTGATCGGCTCCGGCGGTTCACGCGGCCCGGGCGGAGCGGCTGGAGCAGCCGCGAAGCGTTGTCAGACCTCCGTCACTCTGCCTCGGAGATGCCTTCGACGGGCACCTCGATCGTGGCTACCTGGGCCCGGATCTCATGCTCCAGGCGCTGCGCCACGTCCGGGTTCTGCCGCAGGAAGTCCTTGGCCTGCTCGCGACCCTGTCCCAGGCGCAGGTCGCCATAGTTGAACCAGGCGCCGGTCTTGCTGACCACGTCCGTGGCGACGCCCACATCGAGCAAACCACCCTCGCGGCTGATGCCCTCGCCGTACATCACGTCGAACTCGGCCACGCGGAAGGGCGGCGCGACCTTGTTCTTGACCACCTTCACCCGTACCCGGCTGCCGACCGCGTCCGTCCCGCTCTTGATCGTCTCGATACGGCGAATATCCAGGCGGACGCTGGCGTAGAACTTCAGCGCGCGGCCGCCCGGTGTCGTCTCGGGGTTGCCGAACATCACCCCGATCTTCTCGCGCAGCTGGTTGGTGAAGACGAGCGCCGTGTTGGAGCGGCTGACCGCACCCGTCAGCTTGCGCAGGGCCTGGCTCATCAGCCGGGCCTGGATGCCCACGAACGAGTCTCCCATCTCGCCCTCGATCTCGGCGCGCGGGACGAGCGCGGCGACAGAGTCGACCACCACGCAATCGACGCCACCGGAGCGGATCAGCGTCTCGGTGATCTCGAGCGCCTGCTCGCCGGTGTCCGGCTGGCTCACCAGCAGCTCGTCGACGTTGACCCCGCAGGCGCGAGCGTAGCTGGGGTCGAGCGCGTGCTCGACGTCGATGAAGGCGACCACCCCACCGCGCTGCTGCGCCTCTGCCAGTACATGCTGGCAGAGCGTCGTCTTGCCCGATGACTCGGGACCATAGATCTCGGTGATCCGACCGCGCGGGACGCCGCCCACGCCCATTGCCAGGTCGAGCGCAATGGATCCCGTCGGAATGGCGTCGACGGCCTGTTTCTCAGCGGAGCCGAGCTTCATGATGGAGCCGCGTCCGAACTGCTTCTCAATGGCGAGGATGGCCGCGTCGACTGCGCGCGTGCGCTCGGTCGCGGGCCTATCGCTGCTCGACACGCCGTTTCCCCCTGCTGCGGACTGCCGGCTGGTCCCCGTCATGGTCATGCCTGGTACTCCTCCTGGCTGAGACCGGGGACCGCCGTGGTCACTCCTCGGACGGCTCCCGCTCTTCGTCGTGGCGCGGCTTGCGCTTGGGCTTGATGACCTCGACCGACGGCGGCGGTGCCTCGAGCAAAGGCTCGAGACGAGGCCGCTCGGCCTTCGTCTTGGGCTTCTTCTTTTCCTCGCGGTGCGGGCGATCCTTGCGTGCCATCAGCTACGCCTCCACCCGGCAACCGGCAGGCTAGCCGGCGCCGCTGCATTGCCACTTCACCACCGATGTGCGCCAGCTTGCCTGTCACTCTGGCGCCCCTTCGGGGGCAATCTTCGAGGCACGCCGATCGGCTTGCCGGCGCACCAACTCGGGGAATGATCCGTCGGCGATCGCCGACCGGATACGCGCCATGAAGTCTAGGAGGAAGGTCAGGTTGTGGCAAGTTGCGAGCCGGTAGAAAAGCAGCTCGTCAGCCCTTATCAGGTGGGCCAGGTAGGCGCGCGAAAACGACCGGCAGGCGCGGCAGCGACAGCCCTCCTGCACCGGCGCCGGGTCGTCCAGAAAACGAGCATTGCGCAGGTTGAGCCGGCCCTCGGGGACCCACAGGGTGCCGTTGCGTGCGATCCGCGCCGGCAGCACCGAGTCGAACATGTCCACCCCGGCGTCGACCGCATCCAGCAGATCGGGCGGGGATCCCAATCCCATCAGGTAGCGTGGCCGGGGATCCCGCTCGAGCAGCGGCACGACGACGTCAATTGCAGCGCGCCGCTGGGCGGCGGTCTCGTCGCCGGCCAGGCCACCGATGCACAGGCCATCGAAGGGCATGCCGGCGAGGATCCGTGTCGACTCCGCCCGCAGGTCTGGCTCGAGCCCGCCCTGGATGATGCCGAAGAGCGCCTGGTCCGGCCGCCGATGCACCGCCAGGCAGCGTGCGGCCCAGCGATGCGTGCGCGCGGTGGCCTCCGCCACCGCCACTCGACTGGAGGCATGCGGCGGTACGGGCTGGTCGAAACAGACGGCCACGTCGGCGCCCAGGGCCTCCTGCACGGCGATCGAGTGCTCCGGCGTGAAGCCGTGCAGGGAGCCGTCCAGGTGCGATCGGAAGGTCACCCCCGTCTCGTCGACCGATCGCATCTCGCCCAGGCTGACCACCTGGTAGCCCCCCGAGTCGGTCAGGATCGGGCGATCCCAGGCCATGAACCGGTGCAGGCCGCCCAGGCGCTCGATCCGTTCGTGTCCCGGCCGCAGGTAAAGGTGGTAGGTGTTGGAGAGGATCATCGACGCACCGACCTCGCGCAGGTCGTCCGGGTCGAGCGCCTTGACGGTGGCGTTGGTGCCCACCGGCATGAACACGGGCGTGTCGACCGGCCCATGGTGTGTCAGAAGGCGCCCCAGCCTGGCTCGCGTCGAGCCGTCCGCCGGTGGCGGCACGCGCACCTGGAAGCTGATCGGCCTGCTGCCCTGCACGCGGACACTGCTGGCCGTCGATGCACCGGTCGTCACGCGACGACCTCCTCGCGCCAGACGCGCAGGATGGCCAGCCCGAGGGCCAGACCAAAGTAGACGGCCACCATCGCCAGGCCCTCGGCCAGCGGGACCTGGCCCATCAAGAGCGCGGCGAAGTCGCCGCCGATCGGCAGGTCGGCCCCGGGCGCGCCCCTCATGCCTGCCATCCGGACCTGCTCGCCCACTGCGAAGGGAAGGTACTGGTACCACTGTGGTGAGAGCCGGTCCAGGCCGCCCTCCATCAGCCTGGGCATGACCGTTGCCGCAAACAACAGCCCGGTAAGGAACGCCTCGCCGACGTACAGCACGATCGCCACGACCACCCCGGCAACCTGGCTGCGCAGGATGATCGCCACGGCGAACCCGATCGCGGCGCGTTCGAGGAGCACCGGGAAGCCGAACAGCACCTGGCGGCCGAGCACCTCAAGGCTGGACGCTGCCACCGGGTTGCCCGGTGGGACACCGGCCAGGCTGGTGATGGCGAAGGCCAGCGCGGCACCGGCGAGCAGGATGGCAGCCACGCCGATCGCCAGCACGATCGTCACCGCCGCCCCTTTGGCCAGGACATAGCCGATGCGGCTCTCACCGCGCGCGATCACGTTGCGCAGGACCCCCCAGTTCCAATCGGCTCCGGCGATGGCCGCCGCGTAGGCCACGGCGATCATCGAGCCGAGGCCGCCAAAGACAAAGTCGCCGACAGTTGCCCATGCGCTGGGAAACTGGAGCAGGCTGCGCATCAGCTGCTGCTCGGTTGCGAGCAGCCCCATCAGCAGGACCATCAGCACGAACAGGACCAGCAGCACGACGTACGTGGCCGTGCGCCGACGCAGCTTGAGCAGCTCGGCAGACAGCAGCCTCATGGGCCCTGACGACCAGCGGTTGGCTGGCCGATCTGCGTGGTCACCTGCAGGAAGAACGACTCGAGGTCGCTGCCCGCCTCCAGGCCGCTGACGTAAACGCCCGCTTCGGCCAGCGCGCGACTGATTTCCGCCGCCCGGGCGGGATCGAAGCCGACGTGGAACCAGCCCGCGCGCGGGCCGGTGTCGACCCCGTAGAGCGGACGGTCCGGCGCCAGCCGACGCAGCACCTCTGCAGCCCGAACCATCTCGTCCGGTCGCACGCGCACGCGCACCTCGCCGGTGGCGCGCATGAGCTCATCGAGCGGGCCCTCGCGCAGGAGCCGGCCGCGGTCGATGATGCCGACCACGTCGGCCAGCTGCTCGACCTCCGACAGCAGGTGGCTCGAGACGAGCACGGTCTTGCCCAGCCCGGTCAGCCAGCGCAGCGTCTCACGCAAGGCCACCATCCCGCCCGGGTCCAGCCCGTTGGCTGGCTCGTCAAGGATGAGCAGGTCGGGGTCCGACAGCAATGCCGCTGCGACGCCCAGCCGCTGCTTCATGCCAAGCGAGTAGGTCTTGACCGAGCTGTTCGCGCGCGGCGTGAGCCCGACATAGCCGAGCACCTCGTCAACGCGGTGGGCCGGTGTGGGTGCGCCGGCGGCAGCGATCACGCGCAGGTTGTCGCGGCCCGACAGGTAGGGGTAGAAGGCGGGTGTCTCTATCAGCGAGCCGACCCGGAAGAGCCGGCGGCGATCGCGCCAGCTGAACGGCTCGCCGAACAGCCACAGGCTGCCCTCCTCGGGCTTGATCAGGCCGACCAGCAGTCGCATCGTCGTCGTTTTGCCCGAGCCATTGGGGCCGAGGAAGCCGTAAACCTTGCCCCGCGGCACCGACATGTCCAGTCCCAGCAGGGCCGGCTGCCGTCCGTACCGCTTGACCACGCCGCGGGTCGCGACAGCCAGGTCCGGGGTTGGTGGCTGGGCCTGAACCATCGCGCCCGGCTGCGGCGGCAGGGGCGGTGCCAGCCCGACTGCCGGTCGCTCCATCGGCGGCCGGGGCGAGGGCTCGTCGGTCGCCTGGCTCGTCGGTTGGCTGGCGTGACCCTCGGCCCGCGGGTCGGTCACGCGCGCAGCTCTGATTCGGCGGCACTGCCCTCCTCGGCGGTCCTGCCCTCACTGGTCAGCCCGTCCCACAGCCCGGCATCGGTGCGCTCCCCCCGTCGCGGCGGCGGCACCTCATAGCCGAGTCGGGCGAGATGCTCGCGCGCCCTCTCGGTGGCCACCCGTCCCTGTGGGGTTCGATCGAGGAAGCCGACCTGCAGCAGGTACGGTTCGTACACGTCCTCGATTGTCTCGACCTCCTCGCCGATGACGGCAGCCACGGCAGCGCCGCCGACCGGTCCGGAGGCGAACTTCTGGACGATGGCGGCCAGCAGCCGCCGATCGGTGGTGTCCAGGCCGACTTCGTCGATATCCATCGCCTGCATGGCTGCCTCGGCCTCGGCCGCGCCAATCCGTCCATCCGAGCGGACCTGGGCGTAGTCCCGGACCCGACGCAGCAACCGGTTGACGACACGCGGCGTTCCCCTCCCCCGCCGCGCCAGGATGGCGATCGCCTCGCCGTCGATGTCGACCTCCAGAATGCCGGCGCTGCGCTCGATGATCGTTGCCAGCTCCGGCTCGGAGTAGTAGTCGAGCCGGTACACGGCGCCAAAGCGGTCGCGCAGCGGCCCGCCCACTCGCCCGGCGCGGGTAGTGGCGCCGACTACCGTGAAGGGCTTGAGGTTGAGGCGCAGGCTGCGCGCACTGGGTCCGCGACCGATCATGACGTCGATCGCGGAGTCCTCCATCGCCGGGTAGAGGATCTCCTCCACCGAGTGATTGAGCCGATGGATCTCGTCGAGGAACAGGACGTCGCGCTCTTCGATGTTGGTCAGGATGGCGGCGAGGTCGCCGGGCCGCTCGATCGCCGGGCCGCTGGTGGTGTGCAGGTTGACGCCCAGCTCGCGCGCGACGATGTTGGCCAGCGTCGTCTTGCCCAGGCCCGGCGGCCCGTACAGCAGCACGTGGTCGGCCGCTTCGCCGCGCTGACGGGCAGCGGCGAGCAGGATTTCGAGGTTCTGCTTGACCTGCGGCTGGCCGATGTACTCGCCCAGCGTGCGGGGGCGGAGACTGGTCTCGACGGCCGTCTCTTCGACCGTCAGGCTGCTCGACGCGACCAGCCGCTCCCTCTCATCCATTGGCCGCGAGTCTAGCAGAGGATCGGGCAATGCGAACGGGTGTTCTAACGCGCGGACGACTGCTCTCTGGAGCGTAGCGGGCGCCTCGGAGCGTCGGCGCTGGCTCAGCCGAGCCGGAGCCCGTCGCCGACCGGCAGCCGGTTGCGCAGGGGCAGCCGACCGACCAGGCTGGCGCCGATGAGCCCAGCCACGGCCAGCGCGGAAATCCCCGCCACCGCCGCGACGGGCACGATCTCCATCTCCTTCACGACGATGCCGATGTAGGCCCAGACGATGACCGCCCCGTATGCGACGTCGGCGTTGCGCAGCATCACTGTCGCAGCGATGCCCAGCCCGCCAGCCAGCACGGCGGCAGCAATGAGCTCGGGTGGGATGCCGAAGGTGGGCACGCCGGCCCACTGGCCGACGATGGCAACGTTGGCAATCGTCGCGACCGTGATCCAGCCGAGGTAGATCGAGAACGGGACCTGGACCAGCCAACGCTCGGCGCTGCGCAGTGGCCGGCCACAGGGGCGGGCGGTCCGCTCAAAGCCCGCCCGTCGGTACAGGACGATCAGCGAAAGGAGCAGCGCCACCATGGTCAGCAGCGTCAGGGGATATACCTCCCAGTGCCAGAAGAAGAGCCACGCGCCGTTCAGCAGGCCGATCGCCGCCGGCCATAGCCCGATCCGGCGCAGCAATGGGTCGTCACGACGGCTGGGCCGAAGGCTATGCAGCACGAAGCCCAGCTGGCCGAGATAGATCACGCTCCAGATTGCGAAGACGTAGCCCGCCGGCTGGACGAAGACCCGCCACTGATCGGCGATCTGGGCGGTGTTCACACCATTGAGCGGCAGCAGGCTCGCCGCCGCGTTGACCGCGACGCTGATTACGAAGCTGCCAACGATCAGGACCTGCCTCGTCCGGTCAGTGTTCATCGTGGACCTCAACCATGTCGCGCGTCCAAAACGTGTCGGCGCCGTCGGGGTCAGTCACGCCGGAGCACCCTCAGCGCGGCCTTGACCCGCTCCTCCAGCGACGTGCCGACCGCCATCGAGGCGACTGCGCCACGCGCAGCCTCACGTGCCTCCGCCGCGCTGTAGCCCAGAGCCTGCAGCGCCGCGACGACCTCGCCCTCCGCTGCTCCGACGCCCCCGCCGGCGCCAGCCACCAGCGCTGAGCCGCCAGCGGCCGCCACCTTTTCGCGCAGCTCGAGCACCACGCGTGCGGCGAGCTTCTTGCCCACGCCGGCGACCGCCGTCAGCACCTGCTCGTCGCCCTGAAGGATGGCCAGCTGGAGGTCGGCGACTGGACGTGAAGCGACGATCGCGAGGGCCACCTTCGGGCCGACGCCGGTGACCGTGATCAGCAGCTCGAAGAAGCCCAATTCCTCGGTCGAACCGAACCCGTAGAGCGCCTGCTGGTCCTCTCGGACCAGGTGATGGGTATGCAGGCGCACGCGCGATCCCTCGCGCAGGCCGCTCAGAGTGCCCGGGCCGCAGAAGAGCCGGTAACCAACGCCCCCGGCGTCGATCACGGCCGAATCGCCGCCTATCGCCGCAACCTCACCCTCGACGAACGCGATCACGGGCTGATTGTGGGCCAGCGCGAGGCTTCGGCGCCGACCGATCCGGTCAGGCCGGTACCCGCTGCGAGTGGGCCGTGCAGATAGCCACGGCCAGTGCATCGGCGGCGTCGTCCGGCCGCGGCAGGGCGTCCATGCCGAGCACTGCCTGGACCATCCGCTGGACCTGGCCCTTGTCGGCTCGGCCGTAGCCGGTCACCGCCATCTTGACCTCGTGCGGGCCGTACTCGAAGACGGGCAGGCCGGCCTGGGCCGCAGCCAGCAGGACCACTCCCCTGGCCTGCCCGACGGCGAATGCCGTCTGCACGTTCCGGTTGAAGAAGAGCCGCTCAACACCGAGCAGCTGAGGACGATGCTCGTCAATCAGCTCGGTCATCGCGCGATGGATCTCCATCAGCCGCTCCGCCAGCTGCTGGGCCGGCGTCGTCTCAAGGCAGCCGAAGTCGATCATCCGCAGCCGGTTACCGGAGCGCTCGACGATGCCATAACCGGTCGCCGCCGTGCCGGGGTCCACGCCCAGGACGATCATCTTGCGGCCCGCCGTCCCCTCGTCGACCGTCGCTGGTGGCTCAGGCGCCGGCGACTTCGGCGAGCACCTCGGCGGGCAGGTCGAAGTTGGCCGTCACCCGCTGGACGTCGTCTAGGTCGTCCAGCTGCTCGAGCAGGCGCAGGTTCTGGCGGACCACGCTGTCCCCGACCTCGATGCGCTGTTTCGGCTGCATCGCCACCTCGGCGGATTCGATTCGCACGCCGGCCTCCTCCAGTGCCCGCCGGAGCGGATCCAGGTTGGTCGGATCGGTGAGCACCTCGATGAAGTCGTCCCCGTCCGTGTCCACATCGTCGGCCCCGGCGTCGATCGCCGTCAGCGCGACCTCATCGGCGTCCAGCCCGTCGCGCGGGATGGCGACCACCCCGCGAGGTTCGAACTGCCAGGCCACCGAGCCGGCCCCCGCCAGCTGGCCACCGGCGCGGGTGAACAGGGCGCGCACCTCGGCCACCGTGCGGTTGCGGTTGTCCGTTGCCGCCTCGACGAGGATGGCCACGCCGCCCGGACCGTAGCCCTCGTACACGACCTCTTCGTACTGGTCCGCGGCGCTACCGCCGGTCGCGCGCTCGATGGCCCGCTTGATGTTGTCCGCCGGCATGTTGACCGAGCGGGCCTTCTCGATCGCCAGGCGCAGGCGGAAGTTGCCGTCCGGATCCCCGCCTCCCTCGCGCGCAGCGATCGTGATCTCCCGCCCGACCTTGGTGAACACCGCGCCGCGCTTGGTGTCATTGGCGCCCTTCTGGCGCTTGATCTGCGCCCATTTGGAGTGACCGGCCATGACGAGCGATTCTATATGATGGCCGGGCGCTCCCAAGGGTGGCGGCTCGGGCCCCCGACGTCCCGGGATTGATGCTCGCGCCGCCCGACCACGCCGGATCAACGAGTTTCGGAGGGTAGCCACACGCATGAGCACGGTGGCCATGAGCAACCTGCGCAACGTCGTCCTCGCTGGTCATGCCGACTCGGGCAAGACGACCCTCGCCGAGCACCTGTTGCTCAAGTCGGGCGCCAACACCCGCCTGGGCAAGGTCGATGACAACACCTCGACCTTCGACTTCGAGCCCGAGGAGCACAAGCGAAAGCTGTCGCTCTCGCTGGCCATGGCGACGTTGGAACATGACGGCCACCGCGTCACGCTGGTCGACACTCCCGGCTATGCCGACTTTGCGGGCGAGATGATCTCCGGTTTCGCCGCCGTGGATGGTGCGCTGATCACCATGGATGCTTCCGCCGGCGTGGAGGCGGGGGTCGATCGCGCCATCGCCCTCGGTCGGTCGACGGGCAAGGCGGCCCTCTTCGTCATCACCCGCTGCGACCGTGAGAATGCCGACCCGACCGCGGCGCTCGATGCGTTGCGCGCTGCCTTCGGCAGCAAGATCGCGCCGCTCCAGCTGGCGATCGGGCGCGCCGACGGCTTCAAGGGCTACGTTGACCTGGTCCATCGCCGAGCCTGGGAGTGGAGCGGGGGGACGCGCAGCGAGGTGCCGGTCCCCGACGAGCTGGCGGACGAGGTGGCACGTCGTCGCGACCAGCTGCTCGAGGCCGCGGCCGAGGCAGACGACGACGTCCTGGCCAAGTACCTCGAGGGCGAGGAGGTCAGCGACGCCGAGCTCGAGGCCTGTCTCCACCGCGGCGTGCGGGACAGCATCCTGGCGCCGGTGCTGGTCACTGCTGCCTCCAGGGACGTTGGCATCGAGGGCCTGCTTGACGCGATCATTCGATACCTGCCCTCACCAGAGGAAGAGCCGCCGGTCAAGGCAAAGGACGACAAAGGCAACGAGGTCGAAGCAGCGCCCGCTGCCGACGGGCCGCTCGTTGCTCAGGTCTTCAAGACCACCGCCGACCCGTTCGTGGGCCGGCTGTCCTACTTCCGCGTCTTCTCCGGCGCGATCAGCTCCCACGACCACGTCTGGAATGCGGAGCGGGGCGAGGAGGAGCGCATCGGCCAGGTCCTGCGCGTCAAGGGCAAGGACACCGAGCCTGCGGGCAGCATCGGGGCCGGCGAGATCGGCGCGGTCGCGAAGCTAGTTCACACGGTGACCGGAGACACCCTTTCCAGCCGCGAGCGGCCGTTGACGATGCCCCGGTTCGCCTTTCCCGAGCCGACGCTTCCCCTGGCCGTCGAACCGGAGACCAAGACCGACCTAGACAAGCTCGGGCCGGCGCTCGTCCGTCTGCTCGAGGAGGACCCGAGCATGAAGGTCGAGCGCCAGGCCGAGACCGGCGAGCAGCTGCTCTGGGCGCAGGGGGAGAACCAGATCGCGGTGGCGGTTGAACGCCTCAAGAGGAAGTTCGGCACGTCGGTGGTGACCCGCTCGCCTCGCGTGCCCTATCGCGAGACGATCCGTGGCAAGACCCAGGTGCAGGGTCGCCACAAGAAGCAGACCGGTGGGCGGGGCCAGTTCGGCGAAGTCTTCCTCGAGATCGAGCCTAACCCTGAGGGTGGGGTTGCCTTCGCAACCCGCATCGTCGGCGGCTCGGTGCCGCGCCAGTTCTGGCCGGGCGTCGAAAAGGGCGTCCGCGAGGTGGCCGACAAGGGCCCGCTGGCCGGCTATCCGGTAATCGACTTCAAGGCGACCCTCTACGACGGCTCGTTCCACAACGTCGACTCCGACGAGCTCTCGTTCCGGCTTGCCGGCGCGATGGCCACTCGTAAGGGCCTGGTCGAGGCACAGCCGGTGCTGCTCGAGCCGATCATGGACGTCGAGGTGCGCGTGCCCGAGGAGTACATGGGCGACGTCAACCGCGACCTCAACACTCGGCGCGGCCGGGTGCTGGGTATGGAGGCGGACGGGCAGATGCAGGTCGTGCGCGCTCACGTGCCGCAGTCGGAGCTGTTCACATATGCCACCGAGCTTCGCTCCTTCACCGGCGGTCGGGGCCAGTTCACGGCCAGCCTCGCCCACTACGAGGAGGTTCCGGCGCACGTGGCCCAGAAGATCATCGACACCCACGCCAGGGAGAACGCAGAGGCGCACTGAGGGCATCCGCTGGACGCTCAACGCGCGGAGCCGAGGAGGCAGCCAATGGTCAAGGGCTCAGGCACCAGGGACGATCCGTGGCAGCTGCAGACGCCGCCGCGCACCAGCGAGTACACGATGTATCGCGACGACGACGTCGACCCACCGCTGATCGTCTGCCAGGTGGGCTCGACGAGGCTGACCTACCTGGCTCGCGCCATCGAAGACCTGCATGCCATGCTGTCTGCACACGGTGACTGGATGGACCTGGGCGGCGCCGACGAGCAGAAGGAAGCCAAACCCGGAACTGTCGAGGCGTGGGCGCGCTCGTCTGACAATCCGGTCGGCGGCTGGTACGGCCAGCGCAAGGGCTATCGCGGCCGCTTCCGGGGTGTACATGCCGCCGCTGATGGAAGCGCTCGGCCTGGCCGAGGTTACGCACGAGGCGAAGGGCAACCGGATGCGCACCATCGAGGGATCCGACCGCGAGTAGCGCGCCACGGAGCTGCTCCGCGGACGCGGCCCCAGCCAGCGGCTATCGTTGGGGCCATGATCGGACCGGCCGTTACAGCCCAGCGGTGAGCGACCAGCCCGTGACGGAAACGGCCGCGCCGGCATCGCAGGTCTATACCTGGGAGCCTTCGAACGCCGCCATCGCCGCGCGCTACGGACTTGATCCGGCCGACATCCTTCGCTTCGACACCAACACCTCGCCCGCACCCCCGGACGGTTTGCCCGGCTGGCTGGCCGAGCCGCTCGACCCGTCAATCAACGAGTACCCGGACTCCTCGTACGCCGAGCTGGCCGCTGCCGCCTCGCGGTACATCGATGTGCGCCCTGATCAGCTGGTGGTGGGTGCGGGTGCCGACGAGGTGCTAGACCTGGTCGCCAAGGCCTTTCTGCAGCCTCACGGAGCGGCGCTGGTGCCCGTCCCGACCTACGCCATGTACGGCGTCCTCACCGCGCAGCGTGACGCGCGCATGGTGACCGTCCCACGCCGACCGGCCAGCGAAGGGTTCGCGCTCGACGTGGCGGCAATCCGGGATCGGCTCGATGAGGTGAGTGTGCTGTGGCTGTGCTCACCTAACAACCCCACGGGTCACCTCGAGAGGCGCGAGCTGCTGGAGGAGGTGCTGTCCGCCGCCGATGAGCAGTCCGACCCGCCGCTGGTCGTCGTGGACGAGGCGTACCACGAGTTCGTCGGCGAGACGCTGACAACGCTCATCGAGCGCCACCGCAGGTTGCTGGTGGTGCGCACGATGTCGAAGGCGTTTGGAATGGCCGGCGTTCGCGTCGGCTTCGGTGTGGCGTCGCGCGAGGTGATCGAGCGCCTCGAGCGGGTGCGTCCGCCGGGCAGCATCTCGACCGTCTCGGCCCATCTCGCCAGCCGCGCACTCGCCCAGCCGGGTTACGCACGGGAGAATGTCACTCGCCTGGCCGGCGAGCGGGCCTGGCTCAGCGCTCGCCTGGCGGACATGGGCCTGCCGGCGGTACCCAGCGTGACGAACTTTTTCCTCCTGCGTTTCGGGGATCACGCAGCGGCCGATGCGGCCGCCGAGAGCCTGCTCCGGGGTGGGATCGTGCCACGGACGTTCGGGCCGGCTAACCCGCTACGTGACCACCTCCGGCTGACCGTCCGCAGCCGGCCGGAGAACGAGCGCCTGATCGAGGTCCTGCGCGGTCTCTAGGGCCGGCTAGCGCCGGCGACCGATCGCCAGCCGCTTCTTGCCGGCCCGTAGGACGATGTAGCGATCCCCGACAGGTGGTGGCAACGGGGCGTCGACAGCGGCCACGCGCTCGTCGTTGATCGAGAGGCCGCCCTGCTCGATCAGCCGCCGACCCTCGCTTCTGGAAGTGACCACGCCGCTGGCCACGGCGACCCCCAGCACATCGCCGGTCAACTGCTCCTCGCCGAATTCGAATCCGCCCAGCGCCCGCCACAGGACGTCGAGCACGTCGGCGTCACGCAGCCGCCCGGCGCCGAACGCCGCCTCGGCCACTCGCACCTGCAGATCCGCTTCCTCGCGCCCGTGGACCCGAGCCGTCATCTCCCAGCCAAGCCGCCGCTGCGCCGGCCGCTCCTCCGGGACGCGCTGCTGCTCTTCCTCCAGCGCGTGGATCTCGTCGGCGCTGAGCAGGGTCAGCCGGCGCAGCATCACGCCGACGTCCCGGTCGTCCTGGCCGATCCAGTACTGGTAGAAGTCGTACGGGGCGGTCAGTTCGGCCGATAGCCAGACGGCGCCGGCGGCGGTCTTGCCGAACTTCGCCCCGGTCGAGGTCAGCAGCAGCGGGCACGATAGCCCATGCGCGAGCGACTCTTCTTCCTCCGCTCGGCCCATGACCCGGCGGATCAGCTCCAGGCCGGCGGTGATGTTGCCCCACTGATCGGCGCCTCCCATCTGCATCTCGACGCCGTGGTCGCGGTGGAGATGGAGGAAGTCGGTGGCCTGAAGGGTCATGTAGCTGAACTCGGTGAACGATATGCCCGCCTCCATGCGCGTTTTCACGGACTCCTTGCCCAGCATGTAGCTGAGCGTGAAGTGCTTGCCGATGTCGCGCAGGTATTCGAGCAGCCCGTAGCGGCCGAGCCAATCCCGGTTGTCGAGCAGCCTGGCGGCGAACGACCCCGAAAAGTCGAGGAACCGCTCGAGCTGGTCGCGAATCGCGGCCCGGTTGGCGTCAAGCGTCTGCTCGTCCAGCAGGTTGCGCTCGGCGCTCCTCCCCGACGGATCGCCGATCATGCCCGTGCCGCCGCCGACCAGGCCGACGGGCACGCCCGCGCCGGTGCGCTGCAGGTGGGCCAGCATCTGGATCGGAAGGAGGTGGCCGACATGGAGCGATGGCGCGCTCGGGTCAAAGCCGACATAGGCGCTCGTCGGGCCCCGCGCCAGCCGGTCCCGCGCGCCCACGGACTCGTCCTGCAGCAGGCCCCGCCACTCGAGCTCGGCGATGAATGAGCTGCCTGATCTCGAACGCGTGTTCACGTGGTTGATGTTAGAGTCTCGCGGCACATGCAGACCAGCCCCGCCCGTCGCCAGGGCCGTCGCATGAACGCCAGTCGCCGGAGGCGGTCCGGCGCTCCTGGACGAAAGCTGGCGATCGGCATCCCCCTTTTCGTTTTCGGCTCGATGGCACTCGCGGCGCTGATCGGGTTCATCGGCGTGGTCGGCGTCTTCGCCGCGTACAGCCGAGACCTGCCCGATCCGCGTGGGCTCGAGGAGCTGGTCTTCATCCAGGAGTCGGCGATCTACGATCGGACCGGTTCTGTCGAGCTCGCCCGGTTCAGCAGCGGTGAGCGGCGCGAAGAAGTTCGCTTCGAGGACATCCCGCCGATCCTGATCGACGCGACCACCGCCATCGAGGACCGTTCCTTCTGGACCAACACGGGCTTCGACCCGGTCGGCATCGCATCGGCAGCGGTGGATACCCTGCGCGGCCGCGAGCGTGGCGCGTCGACCATCACCCAGCAGCTGGTGCGGCAGCGCCTGCTGGACGAGAGCCTGGTGCGCGATCGCGACCGTGTCGTCGAGCGAAAGATCAAAGAGATCATCCAGTCGATCCGCGTGACCGAGGCCTACCCAGGCGAGGACGGCAAGAAGCGGATCATGGCGGCCTACCTCAACCAGAACTACTACGGCAACGGCTCGTACGGCATCAAAGCGGCTGCCAAGAGCTACTTCGGGGTCGAGGACCTCGATGAGCTGACCCTCGGGCAGGTCGCGCTGCTGGCCGCCCTGCCGCAATCACCGTCGTCGTACGACCTGGTGCGCAACGCCGTCGACGACGGCCGTGGCGGGCTGTACGTGCCCCTCGATCCGGACATCCCGATCGTCGCCCGGCGCAATTATGTTCTTGACCTGCTCGCCGGCGATCCCACCCGGCGCGTTCTGACCGGCGACCGCTACTCGACCGAGCAGCTGCAGGCGGCGAAGGAGGAGCGCATCGCGCTCGTGCCGCAGGCGCGCGCGGAGTTTCGGGCGCCGCATTTCGTCTGGGCGGTCCGCGCCGAGCTCGCCGAGAAGCTGTGCTCAGGGGAGCCGACCTGTCCGGCCCTCGAGCGCGGTGGCCTGCGCGTGATCACCACTCTCGATTGGGATATCCAGCAGGTGGCGGAGAAGTGGGTCAAGGCGGCCATCCTGGTCCCCAGGGAGGCAGATCCGGAAGCGGCCGCTCGGCAGCTCGGCGTGCCGTACCTCGAGTGGATGCAGGACCTCACCGAGATGGACGTCGGCAACGGCGCGCTTGTCGCCGTCGACTACCAGACCGGCGAGGTGATCGCCTACGTGGGCAGCGCCGACTATTACCGCAACGACCTCGCCTCGCTGAAGTTCCAGCCCCAGTTCGACGTCATCGGCAACGGCTGGCGCCAGCCCGGCTCGACGTACAAGGTCTTCACCTACGCCACGGGCATCGACGACCGGCGGATGACGGCCGGAACCATGTTCATGGATGTCACGACGCGCTTCCCCGGCGGCAGCGATGGCTACATCCCCAAGAACGCCGACCTGCTCGAGCGCGGACCTCTGCGCCTGCGCAGCGCGCTCCAGTACTCGCTCAACGTGCCCGCCGTCAAGGCGGTCGAGATGATCGGCATCCAGCGCGTGTTCGAACGCTCCCAGGCTTTCGGGCTGCGCTACCAGACCGAGCAGCCTCGGGCAACGTTGTCGATGGCTCTGGGCACCGAGCTGGTCCATCCGATCGACCTGACCACCGGCTTTGGCACGATCGCCAACGGCGGTCGCTACGTCCCCCACACCCGCATCCTGCGCGTCACCAACGGCGGGGGCCAGGACGTCATTCCGGCGCACCAGCCGACCAACGGCGAAGCGGCGATCACGCCCCAGGCCGCCCACGTCATGACCGACATCCTGGACAGCAACACCCGTCCACGCCAGAACGCCCTTTGGGGTCGCTATAACATCCGCGACGCACAGGACAATCGCCGCCCGGCGGCGCTGAAGACCGGCACGACCAACGACGCCAAGGACCTGATGGCGGTCGGCTACATCGCCCCGCCGACCGAGCGCGATCGGTCCTCGGGCGCCTACGCGCTGGTGGTCGGCACGTGGGCGGGCAACAGCGACGGCACCCAGGTAACGCGGCCCGACAACCCGGTCTTCGCAACCTCCGTCGCCGCACCGCTGTGGCAGGGCTTCCTGACCGAGGCGACCCGTAACTGGGCGATCCGCGACTTCGAGCGGCCGGCGGGCATCGTCGAGGCGCGGGTCGACGCGTGGAGCGGCATGCGGCCAGGTCCGTACGCATCCGAGACGGTCAACGAGATCTTCATCGATGGCACCGTCCCCGGCGAGGACAACACCAAGCGAGGCCTGCAGGTCGTCACGGACGCCCAGGGCAACGACTACCTGTGGCGGGAAGGGTGTGCCGGCACCCCGGAAACGAAGGGGTACCTGGTCCTGGACGACGTCGAGAAGGACGTGCCGCACTGGCGCTCGGCGATCGACGACTGGGTCGCCCGGGCGAAGGAGGGGCCGGGCACGGCTGGGGGGCCCGACCCAGCCGTCCCGACGCGAACGTCGTACTTCTTCAACAATCGCATCAACCCATACGGCAAGTCGTGGGGCGCGCCTTTCCCGCCCGAGCTGAGCTGCGACGCCGCCCCGTCGCCAAGCCCTTCGCCTTCGCCCAGCCCGTCGCCGACCGAGAGCCCATCGCCGGAGCCGACCGAGCCGCCGACGCCGGACCGGACCGAGCAGCCTCGGGCAACGTTGTCGATGGCTCTGGGCACCGAGC
>DATLGJ010000052.1:0-10918 GCA_035540555.1 Candidatus Limnocylindrales bacterium
GGTCCGTCACGTCGCCGAGCATCGCGGCGGAGCGCAGCTCGCCGTCCGGGAAGCGGAACCTGGGCGGCCCGGAGCTCTGCGCAGCCTCCCGATCGTCCATGCGCGCGCACTCTAGCGAAGCAGCAGGCTCGGCGCCGGACCTGCCTACGCCTACACTTGAGCCAGGGCCGGTAGCTCAGCGGCAGAGCAGGGGACTTTTAAGCATTCCTGACAATACGCTGTGCGTCCATGAATGAGCGAGGGAACGGCACTGGCACAGTTATCGTCTGAGACGGCGACGGCCGACGCGTCTATCGAGCGACCCGGCGAGGGCCAACGTCAGGTAACCCGGCGCTTGATCCTTCGAAGCTTGGGCCCGCGGCCGGCATACCACGTCAACTCCGCGAGCGCGCGGTCGAGCGCCATGAACGCGACGATCGTAGCGGCATTGACGGGGCCATCGCGGGCGGTCAGCTTGACGAGCTTGCCGTCACCGGATGGTGCCTCGATCTGCTCGACGATCTGGCCGAATGCGAGCAACGGCCACTGCATCCCATGGGCGTAGGCGCTGAGGACGCGGTACAGCCAGCTTCCGTCCCGGCCAGACACTAAGGCGTAGTGCTTGCAGCGATCCGTTATGCCCATGGTCCGAAAATCGTCCATGCGCTCTTCAGGCACCATGTCCTGCTCAATCAGCAGATCCTTGAAGTCTGCTTCACGGTCTGCGCCCGACTTCGCCGGCAGGACAAACGGACCGGCGCCGATCGACTCTTCGAACTTTCGTCGCTCGGCAAAGTCCTCAAGTTGCGCAGCGGCGCCTCTCAGGCGCCGTCGCTCCGGTGCGACGTACGGGTCTGTGAGCCAGCGACAAGTTACGGCTCCCTCCAGCGCCCCGCGGACCAAGGTGTACTGGGCCGCGTGCGGCTGGACCGTGGCCGTGACGAGCAAGTGGTGCCAGGCGAGCAGGTTATCTCCGCCCGACTGCCACGCAGCGGTCGCCATGTCCCATACCGAGCGCCCGGCAGGATAGGCCACATCGTCAGTCGCCGGCGATGGCGTTGCGCGGCCAGCCTCGATCAGTGAGGCATAGCGGTCAACGAGCGCTGGCACGCGGACTAGGGTGTCCGCTGCCTTTGGGATCAGATCGTCGGTCATCGGCCTCTTCAGCGGCAGCGTAATGCGGGCTGGCCCTGTCGCTGCCAACCGGGGTAGAAGCCGGCCGAGCGAGCCTTGATCTAGAACGCCCGTTCGCAGTTATCCACCCGTCCGCGTACGCGAGCTGAGCGTGCCCACGTACGCAGGTTCAACAGAATCCACAGCCGCGCTGAATCTCGTGGGCAGATTTCGTCAATAACTCGGTTGCGGTGCGCTGGGTGGCCCTCCGACCATGGACGTGCCTTTCATCCACTTCGTAGTCGGAGGACCCCCTTGCGTGATGGATCGTATACACCGGCCTCCCGGCCGCGCTAGCGGCGCGTCCACGAACGGCGGACTTTCTCCGGTATCTCATCCACAGCCATCCACACTCCGCCCACGGGCCAGGGGGAGACGGTGACGCCGCAGCAGCGCCGTCGCCGACGAATCGAGCGCTTCAACGGCAAGGTGCTACGTCCCCTCTTCCAGCGCGCGCTCAACAACTATCTGGCGACTGCGGGAGAGGGCTCGCTCGATCCGGATGCCTTGGCCGACTACGACGAGATGGGGCAGCTCTTCCACGCAATCGCGGCGATCGAGCAGAAGATCCTGGGGCTTGACGACGAGTAGCGGTCGGCACCAGGCAGTGCAGGCACGGGTATCTACGGATGCCACCCAAAGGCGGCACCGCCACGCATTGACAGTCGGCGCGGCTGGCGGAAGAGTCGATAACAGCGGGCCCACAATAGTCTCAGGGTGCCTCTCGCGCACCGTCCCGAGCGTGGCACGTCACCACCTTGGGCAGCACACAGGCGATAACTGGGTGTTATCGCGCTCAATCTGACTACTCTAGGCCGCGTCGAGTGGAAGCATGAGGCCCCCCTTGGGGCCTAGCGGGCTCGTCGGGGATTGCGTTCAGACGGGTGACACCCTCTAAAAACCGAGCCCATTGGTGTCAAGACCCCAGTCAAACGGCGTTTGACACCTAGACACCGCGGACCACTTCAAAAGCACGGGCCATGAGTGCTTTACGGCTCCTGCCCGGCTCTCTATCAATGAAACAGCACACGGAGGGCAGGAGAGGACGGGGCGTAGCGCAAGCGAAGCCCCGGTTGCCGGTGTCTACAGTTGCCGGTGTCTACAGTTGCCTAGTAATAGGAGAGACAAGACAAGACAAACCCTTATAGGGGGACTGTCTGTCGCGGAATCGCCCGGAGGATCGCCCCGTCCTGCTCGACCCGTTGTCGGGGTCTATTCGCCCGGTTGATGATCTTGCTTAGGTTGCTGTCTGACATCTCCCTGCCGACCTTCTTGGAGAGCGCCTGCCGTGCCTCCTCGCGCTCCATCGGGCCGGCCTCGTGCAGGAGTCCCACCAACGTTTCCTGTCGGTTTGCCGGGGAGTCAGATCGTCTGGCCACGGCTGCGTGGTAACGAGCCCGGCCGTGCGCAAACTCGACCCGCAACCCGATCTCTGGCAGCCTCGCGCGGTCATTCGCCTTGTCGTGGCGCAACGTCCTGAGGCCGCTCGAGCTTTGGAGTTCAAACACTTCACGCGGGATATTCCGACCGAAGGTCGAGCCGTACAGCTCGCCGCGGTTGCTCTTGGGCACATGGGCGACCAGGAGCGCGGTCGTGTTCAGTCGTCGGATGGCGGCATGGAGCTGCGTGACCGACTCGGCCGCATCCGCTCCGTTGCGTGCCGCAGGGCTCGCCAGTTGTGCCGAGTCAACGATCACGAGCTTGGCCTGATGCTGACGCACAAGGCTTGCCAGCCGCGTGGCCTCTGTGGGCAGCGCGTACGTTGGCCGATAGTGAACGTTGCCGCTTGGGAAGTCGCTGCGACCAATGCCCCGCAGCATCTCGCTCATCCGTCCGCGCCATGTCTCGGCGTGGTCTTCATAGTCAACGATCACCACTGCCCCTTGGGCGGCCGGCATGTGGCCGGGAATGATCTCGGTACCCGTCGCAACGGACAGGGCCAGCGCAGCGGCTAGGTGGCTCTTGCCCGTCTCACCGTCGCCGTAGAGGACCGTCGTCTGCCCCTCCGCGAGTAGATCCCCGACCAGGTAACGCCGTGGTCCCGGCTCGGGTACGTCGGCCAGGTCAACAGGGGCCCCATTTGGGGCTGATGCCACTCGTCTCAGCTCGTCTAGCAGATCGTCAGCGGCCGTCAGTACGTCGTCGGTGGAGTTGGGTCCGTCTGCGAGGGCGGCCAATTGCCGCCTCGCGGCGGCTTGCTTGATAATTCTGGCGTAGACATCTGCCGTGGCGTGGTGTGCGGGAGTGAGGATTCTGGCTATGTCGGGCAGTTTTGCTCCGGCCTCGCGTAGAGCAATCAGGTCTAGGGTCCTGCCAGCCGTACTCAGGGCTTGCATCGCGGACCAAGCCTGACCGTAATCGGTGATGGTGAAGTCCGCTGCTCCCAACCTGACACCGGCAGCAACGCTGCCGAATTCCTGTGGCTGGACAAGAAGCCGCGCGATCAGCGCGGCCTCCGCCTCGGTCGTGTCTACCACTGCTCAGTCCCTCGCATCGTCACCGTCTCTGTGGCGAGGACCGTCAGGTCATCTTCACCCCTGATGTAGGCGACGAGGGCAGCCAGCGCCGCGTTCTCCGCTAGATCGCTTCCGTCCGGCTCCTGATAGTCGTCGTCCTGATCGGCGCGACTCCAGGCACGCACCCAGCTCATGTATTCAAGCCACGAGTGGCCCGCGGTCGGGCGGACTGTCTGGGACGCCAGGATGGCTATCGCGTCAGGCGGCGCGATGACTTCGGACTGATCGGCTAGCTGAATGAACGCCAAGACCTTGGCCGCCGTCACGCGCCCGGTTAGAAAGACGATGGGCTCAGACGGTCGCTGAAAGTGGACGGAGTCGGCCATTCCGTCCACCACTTCGGGGTTAGTGGTCCACGAGATGCCGTAGGGCAGGCCTGCGGACTGAACGCGATAGACAGTGAGTGGATCGTCCGGCGGCAGTGTGCCGCCGGCTTCGATGAGCGGTTTGGCTATGGATCGCCAGAGCTTGAGCCACTTCCGCCCGGTCCTGCCCTTGCCGATGACCCAAGCGGCAGGCCAGAGCCTCCGCATTTCGTCTCTGCTGATGCGGCCAGCGCGCCACGCGCGCGCCAGCACATCGAGCCGTTGCGATGGTCGGGCCGTGAGCAGTGCGGTTGGCCAGTCCCCGTGCTCGACGGCATGCTCATGCGCCTCTTCTGGCAGGACGATCCCCCTGAGGTAGTCCTCCAGCACGTCCGGCCCAGCCGTTCGCCGGCCCATCAGCGAGCCCCCCGCGAGCGGGCCTTGACGGATGCCAGGGCCAGCCGTGTGAAGTGGGCCTTGCGTGCCGCCTCGGCTCGACGTGAACGCTCTTCCTCAGGCAGATTGCCCTCAGGGTCCACGTCACGGTAGAAGCGGCCCATGAAGGCGCTACGGGCGGCCGCAGTCGTCTCTCGGGGATCGTGGGTCGCATGGAGACTGTAGGCGCCTAGGCGCCCCCTCAGGGCGCGCATGCTGGCGCTCGGATCGCTGGACACGGGAACGGCACCTCGCGGTTAGTGCCGCCCGGCCCCCGGCGGCTTGCCGTTTCCCAGTTGGGCTCCGCAGATGACCCCGCCGCGCCCCGACCCGCGCCACCGCGGGGGTTTCCTTCGCCAGGTCGGGCCGTCGCCTCGTTCTGTTGCTGGCGCCGAGCAACCTGCTCGGCGAATCCCATCTGCGATGCCGGCCTCTACGGCGACGGTCTACCCGCACATCCGATGTTGACCCCCTGAGCCTAGGCAACGCTGTGCCCACGCGTCAAGGGCAAAACCACGCTTTTTTCCAGGGCCCCGGCTCAGTCCCGTCGTCAAAGCGGAGATCGTCACTCGGTGTAGGCAAGACTTCCTATCGTCGCGACGCGCGGCCAGAGATAGTCCTGCCCAGACGTGCGCGCCTAGCGGTCCGCAACACTCAGGCATCACGAGCGAATTATGGGCTCGTGCTCGGATCGAGACTGTTAGGCTCGGCAAATGACGGAGGGCGCCGCCCTTGAGTGAGCCAGCCATTTATCTGCTTGTAGGGCTGCTTGCAAGCGTTCCGCTGACCGTTGCCGTGAATCTCGCAACGCCGCGCCTTGAGCGGTGGTGGGCGTCCCTGTCCGCGGCCAAAGCGCGGAGCTTGGCCGCAAAGGATCGGGAGCTATCCGATCGCGCGCGGCGGCTTCGAGCTGACCCCGAGGAACAGGTGAAGCAGCGATGGATAATCCTCCTGAACTCTATCTGGCTCGTCAGGGCCCGTCTCGAACATATCGTCCTCCTGCTATTTGCGGGGTTCGTGCTCCTCTTGCTTGGCCTAGCGCCTTCTGGCCCCCCCTCACCCTTCCGCACCTTGCTGACATGGTTGATCGTAGGGCTGGTCCTTTTCGTGACACTGGTCTACCTCAGGCGGGCAAGAGCGCGGTCATCGGAGATAAGAGAGGCGATCATTGTGCAGGCGCTAGCCGAAAACATGACCCGCGCCGATGAGGCGCCGACCGGCAAGGCGGCCCCGGAAGCTCCGGATTAGGCTGGCCGAACGGGGCTTGTGAGGACTACGCCTGCCCGGATCGCGAGTCCAGAGGCGGAAGCCGCCCTACGCCACCCCCGGTCGCTTACCGCCACTTATGCCTGCACAGGATTGGGCCCCCTAGGGGCTCGCTAGGGCCCGAGAGGCCCAACGCATCGATTTGGGCATTTACGGCCGTCCTGAGGGCTCGATGTGCTTCTAACGAGCGTGATTTGCACCGCGGCACGGCACGACAAGGCTCCATGAAAGGGGGCTTTGCCTTCCGGGGTCTATTTCCTCGTCTCTAGGGACAATCGGGCCAAGGGCGGGGGTCCAGCAGGCTCAGCGGGCTTGTCATTACGCGCACGGGTGTCGGGCTCGGCGCCATCGAGCGGGCTAAGGCGAGTAGACCAGCGGGCGGGCCTTGACACCGGGATTCAGAATGAGCGGCAGCACGGGAGGACCGGCCCATCTAGCTGGGGGGAGAGAGGGGTTCTCAGTGCATCGTCGCGTGCAGATCGTTCTCAATCTCGATGAGGAGGAGAACTCGGCCGCTCTTCGTGATTGGCTGAACATCGAGGGCTGGCCCCAGGTCTACACGGTGGCCGTGTTCTCTGATGTAGCCGACTATGCAGACGCGCGGGCCGCCATGGGCACAAGGCCGTCTACCTGAGTGGGATACCAAGCCGAAGACGAGGTTTCGACCGCGCTCCGAGGGTTTGTAGGCCGGCTGTGCCCACGCTGTCAGACGCCTGTAGCACCGGATTGGCACTCCTGTGCAGCGTGCGGCCATGCGCTGTCTGAGGAGGAACGGCGGCCCGACATGGCCGGAGTCAACCGCTATTTGGCGCTCGGCGAAACACTGAAGGAGTACCGCCGCGCGTGGAGGCCGATCGGACCCTATCCACCCCACATCGGCGATACAGAAGATGCGCAACGCATCTACGACTGGTGCGGTGTTCTGATCGCCCACCATGAGAGCAGCGTTCAGCCGTCGTCCGCTTTTGAGGCCAAGGTGGCTCGAGCTACGGCTGCATGCGTGCGCTACCGCGCGAGCCAGAATATGCCCAACGACGACGCGAGGGCGATGCTCTTTCTATTCACCGCCACGGATCCGGCTGGAGGCGGAGCGCGACGCACGGTCACGCCGAAGCCGGGCATTCGATGGGAGCGGCTCATGCTCGCGGCCGCCCTCGGGGTCGGAGCACTAATGATCGTCGCCGTCACCTTAACCCTCCTTCTGGGAACGTCGCCGCTGGCGGCTGCGGTCACCAATATCGGCGCTCTGACAGCTCTCGTAATGACGGCATATAAGACGTACTCCGGCTGACGGTCAGGCTCAAAGTCTGTCACCAGGGCTAAACCGGCGGTATGCCTCTCTGGCTCGTTCGTCGGCTGCGCTGGCGCCATAGCGGCTGAGCATCTGCCGGGATTTCCAACCGGCCAGGCGCATCAGATCGCCCTCTTGCATCCCGGCGCTGAGCATGTCGTGGGCGAAGCCGTGGCGGAATAAATGCGGGTGGACCTTCATTTCCAGTCCGGCCCCGGCGGCCCTTCGGCGGAGCATCTGGGCAATGCCGGTGTCGCCGAGTCGGCCCTTCTTGCCCAGCCATAGCCACTCGGACTCCGCATCGGCGTTCCGCGACCTGACGCGGAGATAGCGGTCCATCGCCTGTGCTGTCTTGCGACCGAACGGACAGGCGCGGGGGCGCCGGCCCTTGCCCAGCACGAGCGCAACGTCGTGGTCAAAGTCAACGTCCTGCACGCGGAGGCCGGCTAGCTCAGCACGGCGCATGCCGGTGTCCAGAAAGAGTCGGATGATCGCCGTGTCTCGCCGATCGGCAAACGACTGGCCCTCGCACGCTTTCAGCAGCTTGCGGACATCCTCAGGACGCAGCAGCGGGGGCGGTTCCTCCGGGATTGCCGGGGGGCGCATGTTCACCATGGGCGACTCGCGGACTTCGCCTTCCTCGCGCAACCACTTGAAGAACTGCTGAAGCGACCGGAACCGCTGGGCGACGGTAGCCGGTCTAGCGCCGCCCTCTTGGAGCGCGACCAAGTAGGACTCGACATGCTCGCGGCGGACACCCGCTGCCGCGGTCGGCATGCCCTGCTGGGCCAGGTAGTCGGCGAAGCCCTCCACGGCCTTGCCGTAGGTCTTGATCGTCAGTGGCGCCTTGTTTTCTGCCCTCAGGTGGCGCCTGAACGACGCCAGGTCATCGAGCAGCGGAGCGCTAACATGGGACGTGGCGGGGGCTTGAACTGCCATGGTGGGCCTCCAATCTCAGCGACTAACCGTGCTGCGATTATCGGCTCTACCAACGGTGTAGTCAATGCCTCCGCCACAGGATTGGCCAGTTACCGACTCAATCCGAGCGTGAACTGGCCGAATCATCGGGGGCCGGTAGCTCAGCGGCAGAGCAGGGGACTTTTAATCCTCGTGTCCTGGGTTCGAATCCCAGCCGGCCCTCCAAGTTTCACGCGTGAATTCGCCCCCCTCGGGGACTGAACCCCGCCATCCGGCCGGTTTGCCAGCCACGCTGCCAGCCACGGCGGAAGCACGTGGTGGACCTGGTACCACGACGTGGAGGTAGTCCGACCTGGGGACACCCCTCTCCTGCGCTCAGCCCCGTTTCCTGAGCCGGGGTGAGGTGGTATCCAGCCACCAGACAGCGAGAAGCAACAGCTGGACCGCTGACAGCGCGCCGACCAGAAGCCCAGCTGGAGCCACGTCGCCATCTCGCAGAGCGCCGAATGCATTGCTTATCGTTTCGTTAAGCAGGAATCCGATCGCGAGCGCCGTGATCGCGGCCAAGATGAGCGCCGTCTGTCGATTGCACAGCCGGACTGCAGCGAGAAGAACGACGAGCACGATCACGACCAGCGGCCAGAAGTACGTGGCCCGAGCGATGAGGTCGAGCTCGACCCTGCCGCCCGCGGCGCCGACGTTCCATGCATGGAGCCCTGCGATCCAGGCGATCTGGATTACGAGGACGACTGCGCCGAAGAGTAGATCGCGTCGCGCGATCGTGGCCGCTCGTCCGATTGTCAGGCGAGCAGCGAGCGCCAGGACGCCGAGCGAGAGGAACCCCCACAGGCCGGTCCAGACGCCGATCAGCAAGCCGTGGGCAGCCGACTCGGCAGGGATTTCCAGAGCACGACCGAGCAACATCATGGGCAGTGCGGCCGGTAGCGCCGTGAGCGCGACCCCGAGTACAGCGAGCAGGCTCATCGTCGCCGGGCGCCAAGTGGGCACTGAGCCCGGCACCAGCGCTTCGAGCGGCTCGAGCCGCTGCGTCAGGCTGCGCCACGCATCGTCGTCGAGAGATCGATCGTGTGGATCAGTCATCCGTCCTGCTCCTTTCGGCCGCGCGGACTACAGCGAGCCCGCGAGAGATCGCACTTCGAACGCCGGAGGCGCTCATCGACAACGCCTCACCGATCTCCTCCGTGGACAGACCGCCGGCATAGCGCATGTACAGGGCCTGCCGGGACGCCTCGGGCAGGTCCCTTGTTGCCGCGTCGAACCACAGCCACGTTTCACGCGCGCGCAGGATCGACCGGTCGTCTGCCGTGTCGGCGACCAGATCCACGTGCTGGCGCCGGCGGTCGCGCCGAGCAGCGTCGATCACCGTCCGCCGAGCGATCGTCAGTAACCAGGCGAGCGGCGAACGAGGCCTTTCCCCGTGGCCGGCCCAGGCCAGATAAGCCTTCTGGAACGTCTCGGCAACGATGTCCTCGGCCTCGTCGGGGCCGCGCGCGACCAAGGCGTAGCGAAGAACGCTCCGGTAGTACGCCTCGTACAGATCCTTGAAGTCGTCGTCTAGGGAGTTGGCCGTCACATCAAGAGAGACGATGGCAGAGCGCACTTCGTCTCACCGGTCGCCGGAAGCTGCCCACAGGGGGCCATTCCACCCCACGAGGCCCCTGGAGGAGGCTCAGTTCACCCGCCCAACACCGCGTCCATTGCCTGCGCCACTTGGCGCTGCCGTTGCTCGAGCAAGTGCCCATACGTGTTCGACGTCAGCGTGATCGAGCTGTGGCCCAGAAGCTGCTTAACGTCCTCAAGGGTCATGCCCTGAGCAAGCAGGAACGTCGCGGCTGAGTGGCGCAGGTCGTGGAAGCGAACGCGCGGCAGCCCGGCGCGATTGAGCGCGTCAGCGAATGCCCGGGTGATCGTCGCCGCGTGATGCGGTCGCCCGATCATCGTCGTGAACACGTGACCGGTATCGACCCACCTGGCCCCGGCCGCCAGACGGTCCATCAGCTGGCGCGTGCGGTGCGCACGCAGGGCGGCTACGACCGAGTCGGGCAGCACGACTGTCCGCCGGCTGCGGTCGGTCTTGGGCTCCTGGAGGGTGAGGACTCCGCCGACATTGGCGAGGCTGTGGCGGACGCGCAAGACGCCCGCGTCGAGACCGACGTCCTCCCAGCGCAGGGCGAGCAGCTCCCCCTGGCGGAGTCCGGTGCCGAGGGCGGTGATCCACAGGGCCCTGTGCCGGTCAGCAACCGAGGCCTCGATCAGGGCGCGCGCCTGCTCGGGGGTGAGCGGGGTCATCTCGCGATGCAGCACCCGCGGCACCTCGACGAGCTTGGCGACGTTGCGGCTGACCATCCCCCAGCGCTCGGCGGTGCCTAGAGCCCGCCGCAGGACGGCGTGGATGTACTGGACTCGGCGCGGTGAGAGGCCCTTGGTCGAGCGACCGTTGAGGAACGCCTGGACATCGGCCGGGGTGAGCCTGGCGAGGGCGATGTGGCCGAGGCAAGGGACAAGGTGGATCTTGAGGATGGAGTCGTAGCTGCGGTACGTTGACGGCCGGAGCGTGGGCTTGGCCACCTCGTCGAGCCAGCGGCGCAGGAACGGACCGAGCTTCGCGCGTTGATCAGGGATCGGGCGCTTCTCCTCGTGGGCGCGCATGACCACGGCCAGCTTGTCCTTGACCTCGTTGCGCGTGCGGCCCATGACGTGCTTGCGGACGCGCTTGCCATCCTCGTAGCCGATATGCACGCTGCCCGCCCAACGGCCGTCCTTGCGAGGGTAGATGGAGCCCTCGCCCGGCCCGCGGCGGGTCATCGCGCGCTGGCCAGTGTCCGAGCGCGAACCCGCTGCGCAAAGCGCATGCGCTCGCGATCCGTACAGAAGGCCGAGCGGCGGGCGTCGAGCGTCAGGAAGACCTGCCCGCACTCGCGACACCACGTCGCCCCCGGCTTGCCCTCGCTGACGCGTCGGAGCGCCTCCAGCAACTGGAGGTAGATGGGCACCAGGATGGAGCCCCAGACGCG
>DATLGJ010000053.1:0-16950 GCA_035540555.1 Candidatus Limnocylindrales bacterium
CTCCGACGGCCACGCCCACTCCGACGCCCACTCCGACCCCAGCTGACCTGCAGGTGACGGCCATGGCGGCCGAGGTGCCCAACCGGGCGGACGGCAGGAAGGCCAAGCCCAAGCAGGGTGACAGGGTTCTCATCAGGACCACCATCACCAATGCCGGGCCCGGCCACGCAGACAACTCGCAGACCGAGATCCGCGTGGACGATGAGCTCCTGGGCGTCGTCCAGACCGCCGCCATCCCCCCCGGCCAAGCAGTCGAGATCTCGATCGAGTGGCGCACGGGTCAGGCCAACGGGGAGCACCTGATCACTGCCACGGCCGACATCGACGACGCGGTACGCGAGACGAACGAGTCCAACAACACCGGCCGGCTGACCGTCGAGGTTCGCGGCAACCAGGTCCACAACGGAGACTTCGAGCAGCCGAACGAGACCGAAGACGGCCCGGCCGGCTGGACGGCGACCTCGACCGGCGCCGGCACGGCCAGCTGGAACGAGGAGCCGGCGCAGCCTTCCGGGGACGAACCAGGCGAGCCCGACGAGCCAGCTGAGCCCGCCACCAACCGTAGCGTCTCGATCAGGGGTACCGGTCGCAGTGTGCTGCTGCATGGGCTGCCCGTCTGGACGAGCGATGCAATCAGCGTGAGTCCCGGCCAGATGCTGACCGTTTCGGTCGACGTGCGAACGCAGGGCATGAGCTCGGCGCCCACGATCGGCCTGGCCTACCTCGGCACAACCGGCAAGGTCCTGCAGACCGTCAGCGTGCTGACGGTGCCACTGCAGACCGACGGTTTCACCACCATCGAGCAGCTCGCCACGGTGCCGCTCGACGCAACCGCCGTGCGCATCGTGCTGACCGGTTTCTCGGCCACGGACACGAAGACGCGCGGCACGGTCACCTTCGACAACGTCGGCCTGTTCGCCGAGTAGGAGGCAGTCGCATGAACCGCCTGATGGCATTCGCCCTGTCGCTGACGCTGACCGCCACGACGGTGGTGGTGGCCAGCGCGGCCACCGGCTGGCAGGCCAAGGTCGACGACGCCGTGCTCCGCGCGGCAACGCTCGGCCGGTCAGTCGACGTCATCGTCTACATGCGTGAGAAGGCCGACCTGAGCACGGCCGAGCGCCTGCCCACCAAGAAGTCCAAGGGCATCGAGGCATACCGGGTGCTGACCAGAACCGCAGCGAGCAGCCAGGCGCCCGTCCTCGAGTTGCTCCGGGCTCGGGCGGCACAACACCGTTCCTTCTGGATCGCCAACGCCATCCACGTTCGTGGCATTAAGCTTGATCTGCTCCAGGCCCTGGCCCAGCGCGCCGACGTCCGGAACCTCTTCGCGGTGGGCAAGGGCAGGTTGGACGAACCCGTCGAGCGCGGATCGTCCACGGCTCTCGCCCCTGACGCGTCCTCGGCGACAAGCGTCGTGGGACCGAGCATCGGTCATGTCCAGGCCGACAAGGCCTGGGCGCTTGGCTACCGCGGCCAGGGCGTGGTGGTCGCCGGCGCCGACACCGGCGTGCGCTGGACGCACCGCGCGATCAAGAACCAGTACCGCGGCTTCAATCCCACAACCGGCTCGGTCAGCCACGACTACAGCTGGCGCAACGCCGCCGGCCCACCGACATGCGCCAACGGCGACGCACAGCCGTGCGACGACGACGATCACGGCACGCACACCATCGGCACGATCGTCGGCGACGACGGCGCAGGCAACCAGATCGGCGTCGCCCCCGACGCCGAGTGGATCGCGTGCAAGAACATGAACAACGGGGTCGGCGTGGTGCCGACCTACATGGATTGCATGCAGTGGTTCATCGCGCCGACGGACATCAACGGCAACAACCCCGATCCGAGCAAGGCACCGGACGTGGTCAACAACTCCTGGGGCTGCATCGAGGCCTGCGCGCCGCCGCTGCTCAAGGACATGACCGATGCCTCGCGTGCAGCGGGCATCGTCTACGTCGTCTCCGCCGGCAACGACAACCAGTTCCTGTTGGGGCTGACCACGGCGTGCAGCACGGTCGTGTGGCCGCTGGCCGTGTACCGCTCTGCCTACAGCGTCGGTGCGACCAACGCGACCAACGACAACATCGCCAGCTTCAGCAGCCTCGGACCGGTCGTCACCAACCCGATCGAGGGCGTTGCCTACCGCAAGCCCGACATCGTCGCGCCCGGGGTCGGGATCCGCTCGGCGACCGCGGCCAGCGACACCTCCTACGCCGCGTTGAGCGGTACCAGCATGGCCGGGCCCCACGTTGCCGGGTTGGTCGCGCTGATCATCTCGGCCAACCCCGCCCTGCGCGGCCACGTGTCGACGATCGAGGACATCATCAGCCAGACGGCCAAACCGCTCACCACGACCAAGGGCTGCGGCGGCGACTCGTCGACTGACGTGCCCAACAACGTCTTCGGCTGGGGCCGCATCGACGCCCTCGCGGCCGTCCGGCTGGCGGCCATGACCGACCCGCCCTCGGATCCGGGCGAGCCCGCAGTGGAGGGCGAGCTGCTCGATCCGGCGCACAACGCTCCCATCCCCTGCGAGGCGATCCACACGCTCGGCTCGCTGCCTCGCTCAGCCCGGAACCTCGCTCACGTGGCCAACCTCTGCGGCTTCGTCGGCACCGACCTGGAGTTCCAGTCGCGCATCGACGCCAACGGCGATGTCCACGACTACGTCTTCCTGGGCACGATGGGCGCCGGGCTGCGCATCTTCGATGTCACCGACCCACACCTGCCGCGCTACGTCGGCGGCTACCTCGATCCGGGCTGGCAGAACGACGTGCAGGTCTTCGGCAACCTGGCCATCCTGGGCTTCGACCCGGTCAGCGTCGCCATTCACGGCTCCGACTGCCTGCGCCAGCAGGGCAGCGGCACGACCGGCCAGACGCGGGGCGGCGTGGACTTCATCCACCTGGACTTCGATCCCGCACTGGCCGCGTTGAAAGCGCCGCTCACTTTCCAGACCAAGCGCAAAGGCTGCTATCTGACCGCGGAGGGCGGCGGCGCTCACACGATCACCATTCACCCGAGTGGCGAGTGGCTGGCGGTCAACACGTCGACGACGGGCATCGAGGTCGTTGACCTGCGCAACGATGCCTTCACCTTCGTACGCAAGATCCCTGCCGCCATCGCGGCCTCCGCGCACGACGTCTTCTTCTCGCGTGACGGCAACACGATGTACGTGGCCGGCATCGGCTCGACACGCATCGTCGACGTCAGCGACGTGTTCAATCGAGCTCCCACACTGATCGCCAACGTGCCCAACAGCCCGTCGGCCGCGCAGGGGGCCGACGGGCACGTCGTCGCCATCTCGCACCAGTCCGACACCACCGCCGATGGGCGCGTGATGATCGTCACCGACGAGAAGGGCGGCGGCCTGTCGCAGACCAGCTGCCACACCAGCACCAACGCGACGACCATCGGTGGCGCCCACTTCTGGGCGCTGCAGGAGCTGAGCGAGGTGTCGAAGAGCAACGGCGCGAGCGTCGGCTCGCCGCGCAAGATCGGCACCTGGGTCTACCCCAATCCCGGGCTGGCCGTGGATCCGCTCACCGACGTGCTGGCCGGCCTCGGCCGGACAGAGCGGGCGTGCACCATCCACGTCTACCGGGCGGGCGGCAATGGCGGACAGTCCCCGGCTGTAGTCGGCCAGGGCAGCGACGGCCGCGATGGCGTGTCGCGGCTGCCGGTCAACCAGGTCGTGTCGGCCCACTACGGAGCCGGCGTGTGGCACATCGACGTTATGGCCGCGCCCGGCCCGCTGGACGACCCGCGCACCACGTGGGGTCGGACGCTGGGCTGGAACGTGATGCCGGGCGCCGAAACGTGGTCGGCCAAGGAGTACAAGGGTTACGTCTACGCCGGCGACATGGGCCGCGGCCTGGACATCTTCCGCTTTACCCAGTGCGAGGGCGTCGACTGCCTGGACGTCCTGGCGCCGACTCCAGGCCCGACGCCGACGCCCAGCCCTGAGCCGACGCCTACTGTGGCACCGACAGCGACGCCCGAGCCGACCCCGACGGCCACGCCGACCGCTCAGCCAACCCCCGCGCCGGCCCGCTGCGTGACCTTCCGCGACACGCTCGAGCCGGCACCGCACCCGGACTGGACCACGGGCACAGCCGAAAACGACCTGTCAGTGCTCAGCCCCACCTGGGCCCACTCGCTCGACCCCTTCGCCAAGAGCCCCACGCACTCGTGGGCCAACGACGCACGCACGCTTGGGCTGAAGGACACTCGCCTGATCGCGCCGACTCAGCGGATCACGCGGACGACGCAGCTCTCGTTCTGGCACCGGTACTTCTTCGAGGACGGCTACGACGGTGGCGTACTCGAGGTCAGCACCGACAACGGCCGCAGCTGGGTCGACGTGACGACTGCCGGGTCCTTCGTGACTGGCGGCTACGACGGCGCCATCAGCGAAGGCTTCGGCAGCCCGATCGCCGGGCGCAACGCCTGGACAGGCGGCGACGTCACTGCTCGGGTCGACGCCATGAGCCAGGTGGTGGTTTCGCTCGGTGGCTTCGTGCCGGCGGGCCGCGACAATGCGACGGTGATGATCCGCTGGCGTTGGGCGGGCGACTCGCTGGCCGTCGGGGCCTTCCCCGGCGACGAGTGGTGGATCGACGACGTCGAGCTGAGCCACGTCGCGGCGACATGCCCATGATCCGGCGCCACTGACCCGGTTGACCTCACCGGCCCGGGAGCGACCTCCTCCGCTCCCGGGCCTTCTCATATCGGGCTCGCCTATACTTCCTTCGCACCGGCCGACATAGCTCAGCGGTAGAGCAGCTGTTTCGTAAACAGCAGGTCCTCGGTTCGAATCCGAGTGTCGGCTCCACTTGTCTGGCATCCTGCCCGGCGTGGAAACTCCCCACATCGCCCTCGTTACCTGCGCCGCGCTGCCCGAGCTGGACGACGACGAGCGTCTGCTGATTGCGCCGCTCGAGGCGCACGGCGCGCGCGTCACGCCTGCAGTCTGGGACGACCCGATGATCGACTGGGCCCGGTTCGACCTGGCGATCGTCCGATCGGCGTGGGACTACACCGGCCGACGGGCCGAGTTCGTGGAGTGGGCCCGGCGGGTGCCGCGACTGGCCAACCCTGCGGCGGTGATCGCTTGGAACACGGACAAGCGTTACCTGGCTGAGCTCGCCGCGGCCGGGATCCCGACGGTTCCGACCACCTGGCTGGCGCCGGCCGATCCGATCTCGCTGCCGGCCGGCGGGACGGTCGTCGTCAAGCCGTCGGTGGGCGCCGGCTCGTTCGGGGCTGAGCGCTTCGACCTCGACGATGAACCTCAGGCGCGGCACGCACGCGATCACGCTGCTGGCCTTCAGGCCGCGGGCCAGGTGGTCATGGTGCAGCCGTACATCCAGACCGTCGACAGCTACGGAGAAGCAGGCCTGGTCATGCTGCGTGGCGAGTACAGCCATGCCATCACCAAGGGCGCGATGCTGGGTGGGCCGCGAGAAGCCGTGGCAGGCCTGTACAAGTCCGAAACGATCGAGCGACGCCAGGCCTCGTCGGCGGAGCTCGAGCTCGCCGGCGCGGTCCTCGACGTGCTGCCGTGGCCGGCAAGCACGCTGCTCTACGCGCGCGTGGACATGCTGCGCGACCACGAGGGACGGCCCATCCTGATCGAGCTCGAGTTGACCGAGCCGTCGTTGTTCGTCACCCATGCGCCCGGCGCCGCTCAGCGCTTCGCGGCAGCAGTCATGGCCCATCTCGGACTCCCCGGCGCATGAGGAGAGGCCGGGCGCGCGCCCCAGCGCATAGAGAGAGGCCGGGCGCGCGCCCCAGCGCAGCAGGCCCGGCCTCGTAGTCAGGAGAGAGAGAGAGTTTCTCCTGGAGCGTTGACGGGAGGGAGGGATCTCTCGTCAGGCGCTTGGACGCACGGTAATGGCCGCCGGTTCCATCGCACATCCGGATAAACCCTGAGACGGACACTGCCCCTCGGCTCCGTACACGGATCGGGTAGTGCAGAGGCGAGGCGGGCGGTCGACGAGCTTAGCCGGCGGTTCGCTGACATGCGCTGAATTTCGGTGAGACGCGCGACCCTGCCCAACCGCACCTCTCCGAACGTATTTGCCCGTCGCTAGGACCCTTCTCGATTCCGGGCAGTCCTTAGGTGGGATACACCCGCCAACAGCCCGCGGAGACCCTCCCACTGCAATCGATCAATTCGTGCGCAGAGCCAGTCCCGCACCGGGCTGGCGCGGAGGGAGCAGGCCGTGAGCCGTACAGCACCACGTCGCGTAGCGGCGTTCTCATTCGTCACATTGGTCTTCGTCCTGAGCGGCGTGCTGCAGGTCGACGCCAGCGACGGCACGCCCAAGCCGTGCCTGTGCTCGCTGTGCTTTGGCGGGGTTCCGTCCGTCGCCGCGATGCCCCAGCCGGAGGCATACCCGACCCCGGCCGCGACCACGGCGCCGGTGACCTGGGGCGACTCGACGATCAAGCTCCAGGCAACTCGGCACCAGCTGTACTGGTTCAACAGCAGCAGTCAGCTGACACGCCAACGGACCATCCAGCTCGCCCGTCCGCGTGTCTGGTCCACTCCCGTCGAGCAGCGGACGATCAACGGCGAACGCTACGCCAAGATCACCAGCGGCACCTACAGCGGCTGGTGGGTCCTCGCCCGCACCGTCCAGGGCGCTTCGGTCAGCAGCTTCAGCAACCCGATCACTGTCACGGTCCGGGCCGGCAAGTCGGTGGCGAAGCGGTTCTTCAACAACACCGTTGCGCGCCGGGTCGTATACCTTGCCACGCCGCAGGCATACCAGTCATCACGCCGGGCAACCTTCAACGGCACCGTTCACTACCTGATCGACAACGGCGCCCTCGCCGGCCGCTGGCTGGCGGCTGGCCGCGTGATCACCGGCACTTCGACGGACGGGCAGGCGCCCGCGGCGACCCCGAACACGGCACCGACCGCCACGCCCAAGGCCGCCCCGATGGCCACCTGGAAGACGCTGGTCATGCTCTACCGCGAGACGGACGTCACGTTCACCCGCGACAACGGCAGCAGCTACCGGCTGCAGGTCCGCATGACCAACGAGATGTACGACCTGATGCGCAAAACCGTGCGGCAGTTCGCCACGTCCGCCAACACGTGGTCCGGCGGCCTGGCGGCGGTGGACATGACCATCCTCGACATGCCTCATCCGTTGACCAGGGTCGACGCTTTCGGCGGGGGCTATTGGGTCAGCCCTACTGCCGTCAAGCAGGATCTCAACACGTACGCACCCTCGGGCAAGTACGACAGCGTCATCGTGATCTGGCAGCCGACGGACACGAAGGGGGTTTCCATCCCCGTGCCCGCGTGGGGCCTGACGATGCCCGACGGGTCATGGTCGAACAACACCGGCTTCACGTCCATCGTCACTCCGCACCAGATGTGGTGGCTGACAGGCTCATCCGCCCCCGAAGAGGTCTTCGTCCACGAGTGGATGCACCAGGTCATCTTTTTCCATGAGCGCTACAACCGGACCAAGATCGACCTGCACGCTGGCGCCCAGTACGGCTACAAGGACAGCAACGGCAGCTGGAAGACGTGGCTGATGGACGTCATGCAGGGCAGGGTCAAGGACGGCAGCAAGCTGATCGGCATCTCAGCCGACGTCTGGAAGGCGGGCAAGCCCTCCGCGCCTTAGCGAAGGGTGCGCCAGGGCTGCGCCGGCCGAAAACTAGGAGCCTGACTCCTCTTCGCCGGCCGGCTCGGCGCCACCTGCATCCGCGGCAGCCTCGGCCGCCTCGGTGTCCGGACCTTCCTCGGCCTCGCCCTCCGCGGCCGAAGTCGGAGTGGCTGCCTCTTCGACGCGCGGCGCCTGAACTCGGGCGAGGGTCTCGCCTGCCTCGGTGAGCACGGTTACCCCGTCGGGCACGCGCAGGTCGCCGACACGCAGAACGGCCTCGAACGAGTCGAGCGGGGTGATGTCGAGCTCGAGGAATGAAGGGAGGTTGTCGGGCAGGGTGCGGACCTGGACCGTCTCGCGAGCGAGCAACAGGATGCCGCCCATCCGATCGACGGCCTCGGCGGTTCCGACCGCGGAGACCGGCACGTCGACGGTCATCTCCTCGGTCATGGCGACGGCCAGGAAGTCGACGTGGAGCGGCCGACGGGTGACCGGATGCTCCTGGATGTGATGGAGCAGCACGGGCGTCGGCTTGCCGCCATCCACGGACAGATCGACGAGGGCGTTACGCCCGCTGCGACGGCGAATCAGGTCCAGCTCGCGGCTGTCGACCTGGATCATCGTGGACTCGACGCCGCGACCGTAGACGACCGCGGGCAGGACGCCGTCGCCGCGCAGGTGCTTGACGGACTTGCCCTGGACAGAGCGTGGCTGGGCAGAGAGCTTGGGTCTGGTCATGGGAGGCGTGATCGTAGCACGGGGTACCATCGAGCGCGTCATGGCCGCCACGATCCTGATCGTCGAGGACGAGTACGCCGTAGCTCGCGGCGTCCAGTACGCGCTCCAGCAGGAGGGATACCAGGTCACCGTTGCTCGCAACGGCGAGGAAGGGCTCGACTTTGCCACCCGCCACGCGCCGGACCTGGTCGTGCTTGACGTGCGGCTGCCGGGCATGGATGGCTTCGAGATGCTGCGCCGCCTGCGCGGCACGGGCAGCAAGGCGCCGGTGCTCATGCTGACCGCTCGCGACGAAGAGATGGACAAGGTCATCGGCCTCGAGCTCGGAGCCGACGACTACCTGACCAAGCCTTTCGGCCTGCGCGAGCTGATGAGCCGCGTGAAGGCGCTCCTCCGGCGCGCCTACGGCGACCTCGCCGATGCTGCCGGGGGCCGGGTGATCCGACATGACGACCTGCTGATCGACCTCGAGCGCCGGCGCGTGCAGCGCGGGCAGAAGCGGGTCAGCCTGACCGCGACCGAGTTCGAGATCCTGCGCCACCTCGCGTCGAAGCCTGGCCGGGTCTTCTCCCGTCGCGAGCTGCTCGAGCTGGTACGCGACTACGAGGCGCTCGACCAGGATGAGAAGACGATCAACGTCCATGTCTCGCACCTGCGCGAGAAGCTGGAGGACGACCCCTCGGAGCCTGCGTTCATCCTGACCGTCCGCGGCGCCGGGTACGCGTTCGCCGAGCGCTGAGCGTTAGGGCGCTGGTCGGGTCGTGCCTGGTCTGATCCCGCGCCTGATGACCAGCCTGCGGGTCAGGCTGGTCATCGCCTTCGTGGTCGTTGTGTCGATCGCGCTGATGCTCGTGCTGGCGACGCTGCCACGGCTGCTCGACGGCTACTTCGTACAGCAGACGCAGGAGGATCTGCGCGTACGGACCGGAGTGATGACCCAGCTGGTGGCCATTCGCCTGCTGCAATACCAGCTGGCCGGCGTGGATGCGCCTCGACCGATCCTCCAGCGAACGGATCCGCCAACGGCTTCGACAGGCGTCCACGAGGCGCTGGGCACGGCCGACTCGGGCTTCGTTCGCAGGCTGGCCCAGGAGGTGGCCCAGGCCGACGTCACGATCACCATCGCGACCGACGCGGCGACTCCGAGCGACATCGCCTACGAGTTATTCGTGCGCCTGCCGGATGACACCGGCGCACCGGGCCAGCAGCGCGAGCCCTTCTCGTTCGCCTCGCCAGTGACGATCCCGGACCTTTTCTGGGCGCAGGCCGGAGTGACCGCACCCGATCTCCTGGTCACGGTCCGACTCTCCGAGCCGTTCACCTACCGCGCCCAAACGCTCGAGACGATCGTAGGGGTCATGACCGTTGCCGCCGTGCTGGCCCTGATCGTGGCCGTGTTCACCTCGATAGTGCTCGCCGACCGCCTTACCCAGCCGATCCGCCGCCTGACCGGTGCTGCCCGCGACCTGGCCGAGGGCCGACTCGACTCGCGTGTGGCGCCACCCAGCGCCGCGCCGGAGGTGAGCGAGCTGACGGCCGCGTTCAACACGATGGCCGACCGCCTGCAGGCCTCGATCGAGTTCATTCGCCACGACCGGGACCGCGGGCGCGAGTTCCTGGCCGACGTATCGCACGAGCTGCGCACTCCGATCGCGGCGCTGCGCACGTTCAATGAACTGCTCACGGACGACGCGGCCATCGACGAGCCCACGCGCCACGAGTTCCTCGACCAGAGTCGGCGCCAGATCGAGAGGCTCGACTGGCTGGCGGCCAACCTGCTCGAGCTGTCCAAGCTCGACTCAGGTCTGGTCATGCTCGACCTGCGACCCGACGACCTGCGGGCGACGATCGAAAACGCCATCCAGCAGGCCCAGCCGGCAGCCGACCGAAAGGGGGTCGACCTGCGCGTCGAGCTGCCGCCCGAGCCGGTGCGCCAGCGTCACGACCCGCAGCGCCTCGGCCAGGTGATGAGCAACCTGATCGGCAACGCGCTCAAGTTCACCCCTTCGGGCGGCGGGGTGGAGGTGGCTCTCAGGACAGGCGAAGAAGGCGCCCAGGTGGTGGTCGCCGACAGCGGCGTGGGCATCGATCCGGCCGAGCTGCCGCACGTCTTCGAACGTTTCTACCGCGGCGCCCAGGCGAGCGAGGAGCGCGCCGCCGGTTCCGGGCTCGGCCTCTCGATCGTGCGTTCAATCGTGGAGATGCACAATGGGCGGGTGTCGATGACCAGCGCGCCGGGCAAAGGCACAACCGTGATCGTCCAGCTGCCGCGCGACGTAACGGTTTCTTCATCGCCCGATGACGTGGCATGAATCGGGGCCGGCCATCATCGGTCGTGCCTTGACGCGTCCCCAGACGAGCACCTGATGACAGACCGTAGCCACAGCGGGCCAGATGAAACCGGCGTCGGTCCAGCAGCCGACATGGACCAACGTGAGACTGCGAGCTACAGCCCGCCCTACAGCCAGTCGTCCTACTGGGCGCCCCGCACGCCTGATCACTGGCTCGAGCCACTGCCCGATCGGCAGGCACCCGGGCGGGGCGGCCGTGGCCCCGGCCTAGGCATGCTGCTGGCGATGGCGTTCGTCGCGCTGATCGCCGGCGGGATAGGCGCCGGCGGCACCTACCTCGCGCTGGAAGGCCGTGAGCCACAAGCCACCGCCAGCCCGGTGGCGAACGCTCCCACGCCGACGCCGATGGTCGCCGTGACGCCCGCCCAGGTCACCTTCCCGCCGGCCGATGCCGGGGCCGTGAGCCGCGTAGCCGACGTCGTCAGCCCGGCAGTCGTGACCATCACCGGCCTCGCCGGCGAGGCGGAGGATCCCTTCACGCTGCCCGAGACGGGCGTCGGCTCTGGCGTCATCTTTGACCCCGAGGGCTGGATCCTGACCAATCGGCACGTCGTCGCCGACGTCCAGAACGTGCGCGTCCAGCTGAACGACCGGCGCGAGTTCGCTGGCCGCGTGTACGGCGTGGATACGTTGACCGACCTGGCCATCGTCAAGATCGACGGGATCGACCTGCCTGCCGCCGAGTGGGGCGACTCCGCCCAGCTGCGGCCCGGTCAGCTCGCGATTGCCATCGGCAGCCCCCTCGGGACCTTCACCAACAGCGTCACCAGCGGCGTCATCTCTGCGCTCGGGCGCAACAACGTGCCGGTTACCGACCCGGTCACCGGCGAGACACGGCGGCTGAACAACCTCATCCAGACCGACGCGGCGATCAACCCGGGCAACTCTGGCGGGCCACTGGTCAACGAGCAGGGCGAGGTGGTCGGCATCAACACGGCCGTCGCCACAGGCGCCCAGGGCATCGGCTTTGCCATCCCGATCAACATCGCCAAGCCGATCATGCGCCAGGCCCTGGCGGGCGAGCCGATCGAGCGCCCATGGATCGGCATCAGCTACGTGGCCATCGATCGCAACATCGCCGACCGGGAAGGCCTGCCGATCGACTACGGCGCCTGGATATCGCCCGGCCGGCCCACTCGGGGCATCGTGCCGGGCAGCCCTGCCGAGGAAGCGGGCCTGCGCGAGGGTGACATCGTCACGGCCATAAACGGCCGCCGCGTCGACGCCAACAACACGCTCGACGAGGTGCTCGCCGCCTTCCAGCCCGGGGATACGCTGGTGCTGATGGTCCTGCGCGACGGCGAGGCACTTGAGGTAACGCTCACGCTCGGAGTCCGACCGCCAACCTGATCCGTCGACTGGCGCTCCTCAGCGCCGGCGCTCCACGCTGACACCGGCCTGCTCGAGCACGCCCTCGATCGGCACGCCCGGCTTGCGCACGGTCACGCTGACCGCCTCGATACGCGGGTGGGCTTCGAGGGCAGCGGCGGCGATGCTCTCTGCGATGGCCTCCAGCAGCCGGAAGCTGTGCTCCTCGACCACCAGGCGTGCGATCTCGAACAGGGCGCCGTAGTCAACCGTCCGGCCCAGGTCGTCGCCCGCCCCGGCCGCGCGCAGGTCGAGCCGTGCCTCGAGGTCGACCTCAATCTGCTGCGGCTCTACGCGCTCGTCCTCCGTGACGCCGTGCCGCCCGACGAATGCCATGCCGTGCAGGAAGATGCGATCGGTCATCGCCCCTCTGCTCTCTCTTCGCGCCAGCCGCCGCGCACGATGGCGTCGCTGATCCGCGCCGCGCGGACATTGGCGGCCACGTCATGGACACGGACGATGTCCGCCCCGGCGGCAATGCCGAGGGCAGTGGTCGCGAGCGTGCCCTCCAGCCGCTGATCAGCGGGCAGGTCGAGCACCTTGCCGATGGTCGACTTGCGGCTGGTGCCCAGCAGGATCGGCCGGCCCAGGCGGGTGAGGACCTCCAGCTCGCCGAGCAGGACCAGGTTCTGCTCGGCCGTCTTGCCAAAGCCTATGCCGGGGTCGACTATGAGCGACTCCTCGCTCAGGCCCAGGCGGAGCGCCCGGTCGAGCGCCCGCGACAGGTCGGCCAGCACCTCGGCCACGACGCTGCGGTAGCGGGCCTCGACGCGGTTGTGCATCACTACCAGCGGCGTGCCGCGCTCCGCGGCCAGCCGCGCCAGCCGGTCGTCGTCGCCCACGCCCCAGACGTCGTTGATCATGTCTGCGCCGGCGTCGAGCGCCTCCGCGGCGACCGGGCCGGCGGTCGTGTCGACGCTCAGCGGCATGTCCGGCAGTGCCTCGCGGACCGCCCTGATGACGGGCAAAACGCGGTCTGCCTCCGTTGCGGGGTCGACCTCCGCGTGGCCCGGGCGGGTGGATACCGCGCCGATATCGAGCAGATCGGCGCCTTCCTGCGCCATCTGCCGGGCGAGCTCGACGGCGGCCCCCGCCGGGTCCTCGGACCGCGCCAGCAGCCCGTCACCGCTGAACGAGTCGGGGGTGACGTTGATGATCCCCATCACGAAGGTGCGCGAGCCCCACTCGAACAGTCGCCGGCCGATGGCCAGCGGCGCCGGCGGGTCGTCGGGCAGTCCACTGCCGGCCGCCGCCGGCAGGCGCACGGAGGGTGTGGCGTCCATCAGGCTTCCGGCTGCAGCAGGTTTCGCACGTGGCCAACAAGGTACAGCGAGCCAGCGACCACCAGCGGGCCGGCGGCATCGACCGCCAGGTGCATGGCCCGTGCCAGGGCCTCACCTGCGTCTTCAACGGCCTCCGCGCCCGGGCCCCAGGCAAGCGCCAGCTCCGCGGCGGTGAGTGCTCTCGGCGCGTCAGGCACGGTAGTGGTGACCACCCGCGAGCCGGCGAGGGATGATGACCGGCGCATGGCGGAAAGCATCTCAACCAGCTGCTTGTCGCGCATCACGCCCAGGAGAAGCACGGGCCTGCCGGGGACCAGGCTCGCACGCAGGTCTTCGAAGGCGGCCGCAAGAGCGGCCGCGCCGTTGGCGTTGTGCGCGCCATCCAGCAGCACCTCGGGTCGTCCCGAGCCGGACGGCAGCAGCTCGAGGCGGCCGGGCCAGCGCACGCTGGCCAGCCCACGGCGTACGGCCGCACCATCCGAACCGGCCATGCCGGCTGCGGCAAGCTCCTCGAGCACCGCCAGCGCGACGCTCGCATTGTGCGCCTGGTGGCGGCCCAGCAGGCCGATGCGCAGCGCCGTGCCATCGGGCGCCGTGACGGTCAGCCCGTCGCGATCGACGGATCGAACCGGGAGCGGCTCGACCACCCTCAGCGCCACATCCACTCGCCGGGCCCGCCGCTGAATGACCGCCACGGCAGGGTCTGCCGCTCCGGTCACTGCGGCTGAATCACCCCGCTTGATGATGGCCGCCTTCTCCCGCGCGATGTCGACGACCGTCGGGCCGAGGTGCTCCATATGATCGAGGCCAACGTTGGTTATGGCGCTGATGCCGCCCTGCCACGCATTGGTCGCGTCGAGCCGTCCGCCCATGCCGACCTCCGCCACGAGCACCTCCACGCGCGCCTCGGCAAACGCGGTGAAGGCGGCGGCGGTAAGGACCTCGAACTCGGTCGGTGGTCCATGTCGCCGCTCGATCGAGGAGGCGGCAGCCAACGCCCGCTCGACCAGTTCAGCGAAGACTTCGTGCGATAGCGGCTTGCCGCCTACCTGGATGCGCTCGCGGTACTCGACCAGGTGAGGTTTTGGCATCTGGCCGACAAGCATTCCCTGCTCGCGCAGCGCGGCCGCAACCATCGCCTGCACGCTGCCCTTGCCGTTGGTGCCGCCGACGAGCACACCCCGCAGCTGCTGCTGAGGCTCGCCCAGCGCGCGCAGCAGCGCCCGCGTGCGCCCAAGGCCGAGGCGGATGCCGAAACGGCCGCGCTCCTGAAGCAGCGCGACGGCGCGGTGGTAGCGCTCCTCAGCGGCCCGGCTGGACAAGCGAGAGCGTCCCGGTCAGGGGCCGGTCAGCTCGTCCTCGTAGAAGACGCACTGGTTGAAGCGCGGCGAGAGACAGATGTCGGACACGTAGCTCTGCTCGAGGTGAACGCCGCCGCGCAGCTGGCAGCGAGCAACGTTGGACTCCTGGCGCATCAGCGCCTTGAGCAGGTGCGGCGCAGCAAGCGGCACGCGGCCGCGCGGACCGGTCATGTAGAAGTGCGAGCAGACATTGCGCCGAAGGCTGGGCAGCCCAAAGGGCACACGCGGGCCCAACCCGGCTGGCGGCGCGGCGGGCTGGCGCATCACCAAGCCGCTCTGGACGCGGCTGATCGGGCCGGCCGGCGGCGGCGGCGGCGCCGGCCGACCGCCGACGAGTACGCCGGTGCGCACCAGTGACCGGCGGGCTGTTGTGTCCACCATCCCTCCCTGATCGCCACAGCAGCGCTGCAGACCGTCGCTAGCGTACACGCAGCCGACATTGCGGGACACGGAAGACGGACAATGGCCGGGATGGGGAGAACGACCAGCCGCCCGCGCCAGGCACGCACCTCGGGCGGTGCAAGGGGGGATGTCCGGGGATCGCGGTCGTCAGGTCGCCGCCGCCCGGGCCCCGCGCAGGCCGGGCGCAGGAGGGAGCAGCGAGGCGCGCGGGTCAGCTGGGCGCGGCGGCTTGGCATCGCCGGTGCGCTCCTGCTGGCGGGCGTGTCGGTCGTCTTGGCCGGGCAGGCTTTCCAGCCGGCGACATCGGACGGAGTGCCGGGCACGGCCGCCAGCAGCCGGCCCAGCACCGTGACGGCGGGTCACTCGCCGGTCGGGGGCAGCCTGCCCGCCGCGCCAAGGCTCGATGAGCCGCCAGTCGGGCTGGTGACGGTCGATAACCTGGAGGTCAGCGGGCGGCTGGTCGAGGACCTGCCGCGTGACGCCGGCTACCGACTGAGGTTGTACGTAAACGGCGAGCTCGTTCGGGACCGACGGCTGCCGCGCCGCAGGGCATTCACTTTCCCGGAGGTGCCGCTGCGCGAAGGTCCGAACGCGATCACGGCGGCAATCGCAGGACCAGCCGGCGAGAGCCTCCATTCCCCAGCCATCGAGGTGGAGCTCGACACGCAGCCGCCCGCGCTCCAGTTAGCCGAGCCCGCGCCCGGAGTGGTCTACGCCGAGGACGTCATCGTCCGCGGCACGAGCGAGGCGGGCGCGACGGTGAGCGCCTCCAATCGCGCCAACCGTGCAGCAGCCACGCTCGCGATCGAAGACGACGGGCAGTTCGAGGCAAGGCTGCCGCTGGTCATCGGCAGCAATGACATCGTCGTCGAGGCGCGCGACCGCGCCGGCAATGCCCAGCGGGCGACCGTTACGGTCGAGCGCATGGACGGCCGGGCGGGCGTCAGCCTCAGCCTCACCCGCCGATCGATCGCCCTGACGGCGCTGCCCGCGACGATGACGATCCGTGCACGAGTCCTCGACCCCACCGGCCAGCCGGTCGACGATGCAGAGGTGACCCTCACCATCTCGCCGCCCGGCCTGCCGACGCAGACCCACGTCGAGATCAGCAGGGAGGGGAACGTGACCTGGGCCGGTGTGCGCATCGCTCGTGATGGCGCCCAGCGCGGCCAGGGTTTGGTAACCGTCCTGGTCGTCATGCCCGATGGGACGACGCTCCAGGGAAGCGAGTTCTTTACGATCCAGTGAGGTCGATCAGGCCGCGCTCGTCGGCGCGTCCGCGCGCGGCGGGCGCCGACACGAAGAGCCCATCGCCCGCGACGGCGGGCAATGCCGACCAGCAGCCGCGCTGCTCCTCGCCGGTCAGAGGCTCACGCCTTCGGTCGAGGGCGCAATAGCCGACCCCGCCGACCAGCGAGCGACGGAAGCTCACGCAGCTGGCGCAGGTGGTCGAAGAGCGGCCACACACGAAGCAGCGTGACGACTCCGCCTGCAGAGTCGCGCAGTGCGGGCAGCGCCACGTCGCCATGAGGCGAGAGTGTACGCCTCAGCAGCCGGGCGAATCAGGTGATCTGACGAAAAGGTGCACCGCGGTCCCCGGCGGCACCTGGGAGCCGGCCACCGGATCCTGGATGTGGACGAACCAGTCTTCCTCATAGCGCTCGATCTCGTCGTTGGGCCAGATGACGCCGACTGTCAGGTTCGAGTTCGTGATCTGCTCGCGCGCCTGGGCGACGCTGAGGCAGAAATAGTTGCCAACGGTGACCGGAGTGGGTGTGGGCGGTGGGGTCGGGCCGGCGGTGGGCGGTGGTGGTGG